>NZ_JBHSPR010000040.1:68672-70650 GCF_042658085.1 Plantactinospora solaniradicis
GCCAGCGGCGGGCGTTTCGATGCCGCACCCGGACGGACCTAGCGGGAGTCGCGCTCGACCCACCGGAACGTCAGCAGGCAGAGCACCAACCCGACCACGCACCACACACCGAGCACCAGGGCGGTCCTCCCGTGTTCCCACGAACCCGCCGCCTCCTGCACCATCATGCTGTCCGGCAGGAACACCGACCGGAACCCCTGGCCCATCCACTTGACCGGGAAGAAGGATGCCACGGTAATCATCCCGTCCGGCAACGCGTCGTTGTGTACGAAGATCCCCGAGACGAACTGCAACGCGATCGCCGGCAGGTTCAGTACGGCCGGCGCGCTCTTCGCCGACCTGGCCAGCGCGCTGGCCGCGATGCCGAGCAGCGTGCAGCTGACGACGGAGAGCGTCAACAGCCAGCCGAGGGTCAGCCAGCGGCCGGGATCGGTCGGCAGCTTCAGGTCGAAGAGCAGTACCCCCACCGCCAGCAGCAGGATGATCCCCGCGACGGTGGAGACCCCGACCAGCAGGATCTTGCCGATGAAGTACGCCCCGGCCGTGACGGGCGTACCCCGGAGCCGTTTGAGGGTGCCGTCCTCGCGGTCGACGGCGATCCCCACCCCCATGCTGATGAAGGCGGTGGAGACTATCCCGTACGCGATCATTCCGGCCGCGAAGACCTGGCTCACCCTGACGTCGGCGACGCCGTGCGCCGGCTCGTCGAAGATGAGGCCGAGCATCAGGGCGATGAAGGCCGGAAAGGCGAAGGTGAAGACCACGGCGTCCTTCTGCCGGAAGAACTGCTTCAGTTCGATGACCCCACGGGAGAGGCCGATCCGCAGGGTCGACGGCAGGCGGACGGCGGGAGCCCGCACGACGCCGCCGCCGGCCACTCCGGGCCCCGTTCGTGCCCCTGGTGAGGTGACGGCCGCAGCGGTCTGTCGCCCCTCGTTCCGCCCGGTCATGCGCGTTCTCCGATCAGTTCGAGGTAGATGTCTTCGAGGCTGGGGCTGTGTACCCGCAGGTCGCTCACTGTCAGTTCGGCCCGCGCGGTCAGCCGGGCCACCAGGGCCATCGGGTCGGTGGTCTGCTCCCGGTGCTCCCCCGTGCCGTCCCGCCAGGTGACGGTGGCGGCCACGGTCGCCCGGCCGCCGATGGTCTGCGGCGTACCCTCCGCGATGATCCGGCCGCGGGAGATGACGGCGAGCCGGCCGGCGAGTGCCTCGGCCTCGTCCAGGTAGTGGGTGGTGAGCAGGATCGTGGTGCCCTCGTCGGCGAGCCGCCGGATCAGCGACCAGAACTCCCGGCGTGCCTCGGGGTCGAACCCCGTCGTCGGCTCGTCCAGGAACAGCAGTTCGGGTCGACCGATGATGCCGAGGGCGACGTCGAGCCGGCGGCGTTGGCCGCCGGAGAGGCTGCGTATCCGCGCGTCGGCCTTCTCGGCCAGTCCACACACCGCGACGACCTCGTCCGGATCGCGGGGATCGGGGTAGTACCCGGCCAGGTGGCGTACGGTTTCCCGGACCGTCAGCTCGGCGGCGTCGGTCGCGGTCTGCAGGACGATGCCGAGCCTGGCCCGCCACCTCCGGCCCGCCGTCCCCGGGTCCTCGCCGAGCACCGACACCGCGCCACCGTCCCGGCGACGGTGTCCCTCGAGAATCTCGATCGTGGACGTCTTGCCCGCACCGTTCGGCCCCAGCAACGCGAACACCTCGCCACGGGCCACGGTCAGGTCGATTCCGTCCACCGCCACCTGGCCCCGATAGGACTTGCGCAGGTCGCGCGCACTGATCACTGTCATGCCTCGATGTTGTCGTGTTCCCGGGAAGCCAGGGACGACCGCGAGACTGAATCCGGTTGTCCATCGAACGGTGGACACCGGGGTGTCGGGTTTCTTCCACCACCGGACGCGAACAAAGCGGCCCGGGGTCCGGACTAGGGCGTGTCCTGTCGATCTTGTAGTGGTTGATCGTTGACGATGTGTCGGTGGTAC
>NZ_JBHSPR010000041.1:0-3493 GCF_042658085.1 Plantactinospora solaniradicis
CCTGAAGAAAGGCGTGTAATGCCGAGTTCGGCATTACACGCCTTATGACGAGCCGACGGTTATGCCGCGGTCGGTGCGGATGCCGTATCGTTCGGCGGTTGTTTGGCCTTCGGCCGCAGCATAACCGTTGAAGGGTCGTCAGAGCTGTTCGAGGAAGGCGAGTAGATCGTCGCCGGCCTGGTAGCGGGCAGGGTCGGTGTTCGGCGGGGTGGTCCGGGCGATGGCTTGTTCTTTGAGTGCCATGTCGGCGTGCAGGTAGATGCGGGTCGTGGCCGGGGTTTCGTGGCCGAGCCAGAGCGCGATGACGGTGATGTCGACGCCGGCGTGGAGCAGGTTCATCGCCGCGGTGTGTCGCAGGGTGTGCGGGGTGACGTGCTTGACCTGGAGTGATGGGCATGTGCGGGCTGCGGTAGCAGCGTGTTTGGCGACGAGGCCGGAGACGGCGTCGCGGGACAGCCGGGTGCCTCGACGGGTCGTGAACAGGGGGTTGGTGTCGGCGGGCCGGCGTGTGGTGAGCCAGCTGGTGAGGATGCTGACGGTGTGCGAGGTCAGCGGGGTGCAGCGGTCCTTGCGGCCTTTGCCGCGGCAGTAAACATGCGCGCCGACACCGAGTTGGAGGTCACCGGCGGTGAGCGCGGTCAGCTCCGCGACGCGTGGTCCGGTTTGTGCGGTCAGCGCGAGCAGGGCATGATCCCGGCAGCCGTGCCAGGTGGTGGTGTCGGGGGCGGCCAGCAGGGCGTCGAGTTCTGTGGGTTTGAGGAAGCTGACGATAGTGGTGGCGGTCCGTTTGGTCTGGATGGCCAGGACCCGGGCGATCAGGTCGGCGTGTTCAGGTGCGCGCAAGCTGGCGTAGCGGAACAGGGAGTGGATCGCGGCCAGCCGGGTGTTGCGGGTGGCGACGGTGTTGCCGCGCGCCGTTTCCAGGTGGTGCAGGAACTCGCCGATGGTGGCGGCGTTCAGGTCGGTGAGGTCGAGCTGGGCGGGGAGTTTCCCGGTCCGCTGGTGGGCGTGGGTGAGCAGCAGCCGCAGAGTGTCGCGGTAGGAGGCGACGGTGTGCGGGCTGGCGCCGTACTGGGTCATCAGCCGGTCGGTGAAGAACGCCTGTAGCAGCGGGGAGAGCGCGGTCATGGCCTGGTCACCTCGCTGCGGTTCGGCTGGGCTGCCGCGTCGAGGCGTTGCGCGGCCAGGGCCAGCAGTTGCGGGGTGGCTTGCAGATACCAGTAGGTGGCTTCCGGGCTGTTGTGGCCGAGGAACGCCGAAAGCACCGGAAGCCGGGCCGACACGTCGAGGTCGGCGGAATACCAGTCGATCAGTACGTTGACCGCGAACGAGTGCCTCAGGTCGTGGATGCGGGGACGGCGGTGTCCGGGCGGGGTGTGGATGTCGGCGGCGGCCAGGAGCCTGGTGAAGATCTGGTGCACGCCGCGATGCTGGACTCGCCGGCCGGTGGTGGTGAGGAAGAACCCGGGCGAGACCGGGGTGGGGCAGAGCCGGTCGCGGCGCATGGCGTAGCTGGCGAGCATCTGCGCCGTGGTGGGGTGCAACGGGACCAGGCGGGTCTGGTCGTTCTTGCCGGTCACCGTCACCGCCGTCGCGTGCGGGTCGATGTCGTCGCGGTTGAGGGCGAGGGCTTCACCGACGCGCAGGCCGCTGGCGGCCAGCAGGCTGATCAGGGCCTGCATCGTGGCTGCGGGCAGCGGCGCGGCGATCGTGCGCGCGGCGTGCACCAACGCCGCGATCTCCTCAGCCGAGTAGTGGTAAGGAGTCGGTCGATGAGCCCGGCCGGGCAGCAGCCCGGGCGGTGGGACCTGGCAGTCCGGGTCGAATGCTGCCAGGTAGCGGGCGAAGCCTCGCACTATCGCCAGGCGCTGCCGCTTGCGCGCGGCGGTGATGTCGTCGGGCTCGCTCGCCCATGCCACCGCTGCGGCGATGGTGACGGTCGGCTGGCCGGTGTGGTCGAGCCGGTCGACGAACTCCAGTAGCGACCGGCCTCGCCGCGCAGCGTGAATCCCAAGGCGCGGCGCATCGTCAAGTACTGCTCTGCCCGGATGCGGAGGCTCATCGTGGCGCTCCTTGGGGGCAGGGCCTGGCCAGCTCGGCCAGCCGGGCCTGGTCCAGCCGGGCATAGATCGCGGTGGTGCGCTGCTGGGCGTGTCGCAGCAACTGCCCGATCTCCTCCATCGACGCGCCGGCCGCGAGCAGATCGCAGGCCGCCGCGTGCCGCATCCCGTGCGGCCCGAACCGGGACACCCCGGCCCGGGCGCACGCGGCACCGACCAGCACGGTCACCGACGAGGTCGCCAACCCGGTGAACGGCGCCTTCACCGTGATGAACACGTTCCGCGCGGCGGTGGCCGGCCTGGTGTGCAGCAGGTAGTCGGCGATCGCCGCGCCGACATCAGCCGGCAACGGCAGCACATCAATCCGGCCGCCCTTGCCATGAACGGTCAACTCGCCCGCCCGCCAGTCGATGTCGGTCAACTCCAGTCGAGCCACCTCACCGCCGCGCACCGCCAGCCGGGCCAGCGTCAGCAGGATCGCGTAGTCCCGACGGCCGACCGCGCTGCCCCGGTCACAGCCGGCCAGCACCGCCCGGACCTGTCCGCGGCCGGCCGCCCGCGGCCGGGCCAGGTTGCGGGGCCGGCCCCGCCCAGCAGGGACCGCACCGGCCAACCCGCTCGGAACGCGCCCGGCCAGGTGCAGGAACCGCAGCAGCGACCGCAACGCGGGCAGCGTCACCATGTCCAACGCCGTACTACGCCGCCGTGTGCTCCAGTCCCGTACGAAGTCGATGACCTGCCCGGCCGACAGCCGCGGCAGCGCCTCCTCCAGCGGCCCAGGAAGTCCAGTCAAGAACGTCCGAGCGTACCGCAGGTAGTGCTTCACCGTCCCCGCGGCCAGCCCACGCTCATTTTCCAAGTACCGGCGGTACTCGCTCAACAACACATCCACCGGCGTCACCGCAGCCATCGCCGCGGGCGGCGGGACCGCCCCCAGCCTGCGTAGATACCCCAGCACCGGCGCCAACGCCCGTTCACTGGTCCCGGCCCGGACACCAACTGACCGGCGTTCCTGCTGAAACTCCCGCACGACCATGGTGGTCAACTCGCCCGTTGCCAGGCCACGCTCGACCAGCCAGCGGCTCAGATCCGCCAACCGGTGCGCATGATCGACGATGGTGTCCGGCGAGAACCCCTGCCGCGCCAAGTCCTCGCGCAGCCCGTCAGCGAACGGCGCGAGCGGTCCCTGCACCACGATTCGACGGCGACGCCGTCTCACATCCTCCGCGTCCATGATCTTCTCTTGTCTGTCGATGGACCCCATCAACCAGACACGAGAAACCCTCGATCACGACGGACAACCACTGCGTAATGCCGCATGGCGACTGAAGAATCAGCGTGCTGACCAGCATGCTCACGAGCAACACGGCATTACCGTCGGCTCGTCATAAGGCGTGTAATGCCGAACTCGGCATTACACGCCTTTCTTCAGG
>NZ_JBHSPR010000042.1:0-129996 GCF_042658085.1 Plantactinospora solaniradicis
GCCAGACCCGCGCGACCCGACCTCCAGCCATCGACCGCGACGACACGGACGCGCCACTGGATCTGGATCTTGTCCATCCGGTTCAACCGGGTGCTTGTCAGCGGAGGCGTCGGGTGGTGGGACCGGGCGGCGGTCGGTAGAGTGCGCGGGCCTTGTTGATCAGGCGGTGAATGACGGTGAGCACGGTGGCGAGGTAGAGAGAGAACTCGACGATGACCGTGTGCTCGTCGCTGCTTCTGCACCTCACTCGTTAACTGCACTTCATTCGATCGAGCGAGGCCAGTTCGCCCGGTGGCTGGAGCGCCGGACGCGGGTGCCGGGGCGTGGAGCACCATCCAATGGCACGATGCTCTGATGACCTGCCCGCCCGAGCCGAGATCGCGGCGTTGCTGCGGAGGCTGGACGACCCGTTGCACCTCGAGTACCCGGCTCGGTTCGACTACATGGCGGAGTAGTGGCGTTTCCGGTCTTTGGCGGCCTCCACATCACCCGGGGCGCTTACGAGCTCGTGCGCAATAGGACGGTCGGTGGCGTCGACCCGGCGTGAGTGATGATCTTCGGGTGTCGATCCGGTGGGCTCGTCGTGTGTTCAGTCATCCCGCGTTCACAGGGATCTCCCGACGGCATCTGCACCTGCTGCGGGTGGAGCTGTGTTCGGCCTGGTGGGCTGGGCGGGAGGGCCGGTTGCGAGCCCGACGTGGCAGGCCGCGTCGGGCGGCGGGAGCGGGTCGGCGTCTGACGCTGCGGTTCACCGACCGGCTGATCATGACGCTGACGGCACCGGATCACCGCAGCTCACAGCCCTCACTATTGCGCACGAGCTCGTAAGCTTGTTCTTTAACCTCGGCCGCTGGCGGCGGGGACGATCCTGCGTGGATTCAAGCGGGTCGGTGATCGACGTGAGGAGCCCCGGGCGGTCGATACCGTCTCGCCAAGATGAGCGATGCCGCCGGATAACGAGTACCGATCGCCGCCTGCGCCCCGGCGACGGATGAGGCACCTGCGAAGTGTTCGGTGGCGATCGATGCGTCAGCCGCCGGTGGGGTCGACGTGGTCCCGCCACGAGTGCTGCGGCTGGTAGCCCAGCAGCCGTCGGGCCTTGTCGATGCTCAGCAGTGTCTCGTGCTCGCCGAGCTTCTTCCGGACCTCGACCCCCGGATAGACCTCGCCCATGAGGCCTGCACTGGACCTGCTCATGACGGTGTCGGCGTTGGCGATGATGAACACGTCGGCGCCGGGCCGATCGTGGGCGAGCGCCCGCTCGACCGCCTGGGCACCGTCGCGGGCGTCGATGTAGCCCCACAGGTTCCATCGGCGCAGCTGCGGGTCGGCGTCGAAGGACGGGAACTGGGCGTAGTCCTCGACGTCCATCACGTTGGAGAACCGCAGGCCCACCATGACCAGATCGGGGTCCCATCGGCAGAAGTGGCGCGCCATTTCCTCCTCGAGCGCCTTGTTCAGGGAGTACGTCGATTCTGGGCGCGGTGGGTACTCCTCGTCCACGGGAGCGTACGGCGGCGGGGTGTCGAACGGCAGCCCGAGCACCGTCTCGCTCGACGCCCACACGACCCGCTTGATCCCTGCCGCCCGAGCTGCGGCGAAGACGTTGTACGTCGCCGCGGAGTTGTTCGCGAAGGTGGTCGCGTTGGGCAGCAGCCCGGGGGCCGGAACCGCTGCCAGATGTACCACCCCCTCGACGTCGCCGGAGTGCTCGTCGGCGCCGCCGGTGAACGCCTCCACCACCTGCCCGTAGTCGGTGAGATCCACGACGAGGAACTCGCCATCGACGTCGCGGGGATCACGCCCGCCAGCCCGGTCCACCGCCAGCACGTCGACACCTACATCGCGCAGATGCGCGACCACGGCGCGACCGAGCTTGCCGGTGGCCCCGGTGACGACAACGCGTCTGGGGAGTGCGGATTCGAGAACAGGGTCGGTCATGGTCACATCCTTTCCGGCGGTGCGCCGCGCCACGCAAGCGGGGTGCAGGCCTGACCCGGCCCAGCCGTCTGTTTCTGAAGGGTCTGTCGTCTCAGTTGGCTAGTTTGGTGAGTCTGCGCTGGCAGACCTGGCGACATCGCCCAGGACCTCGACACTGTTCGCGCATGTCGCTCGGCTCCGCGTTATACGCCGATCACATCAGCCGCCACTCGACCGACCTGACCGAGCCCCACACCCACTGGACTCGGGAACAGCACGGCGAAAAGGCCAGTAACTGGCTGCTGTTCTGGCACAAGCTGCGCTCGCCAGTGCGCTCCGGTGATCACGACACGACTGCCGTCGCGGCGGTCTGGTCGGATTCGCGGGTACAGTGCCGGCAGCGTCGCGGGCACGGCGTCTGTGGTGTCGCGTGGGTGAGGCCGCTGGCGTGCAGGATGGTGGTAACCGTCTGTTCGAGGGTGCTGGTCTCGGGGATGACGGTTTCCCCGGGAACATCGAGTAGGTCGCGGTGGGTGTACCAGCGTCGCATCTCGTCCGGGGTGACGGGGATCGGCTCTTCCCTGCCGAGGTGACGCCGGACGGTCTCATCGAAGGACACCTCCAGGTAGAACACGGCCACCGGGCCGGCATGGTTGTCGATGAGCTGGTGCAGCTCGGTGGCGTAGCGTTCGGTGTGCAGGATGCCTTCGAGGATGACGTGGTAGCCGAGATCGAGGGCGGCGCGGGCAGTCGCGGTGATGAACGCTGGCGCGACCGGCTGGATGTGGGCGCTGTCGTGTTCCCGGAGCACGGTTCTGCGGAGGTAGTCCTGCTCCAAGAGGGCGGCACCACGTCCGAAGCGACGCCGGACCTCGCGGGCGGCCGTGGTCTTTCCGCTGCCGGAGTTTCCCCGGATGATCACCAGTGAAGGCGAAACGGGTGCTGTGGGATTCGACGTCGTCATGGAGTGCACTCTCAGGCGGTTGTGCTCTGTCGGGGCAGCTGCGCGGCGGGCGCGGTGGTGACGTAGCCGGCGGCTTGGAGGGTGAACAGTTCGGCGGGCGGTCATGAGGTGTTCCTGGGTACCGGCCTCGACGAGGCGGCCGTGGTGTAGGACGTAGATGGGGTCGGCGTGGCGGACGTTGGCCAGCCGGTGGGTGATCAGGATGGTGATGCCGCGCCCGTGCCGGTCACGGATGGCCTGGAACAGGGCGTCCTCGGCGCGGGGATCGAGTGCGGAGGACGGCTCGTCCATGACGAGTACGTCGGCGTCCCGCAGGAACCCGCGGGCGGCGGTGACGCGTTGCCACTGCCCACCAGAGAGGTCCTGACCGCCGGCGAAGGTGCGGTCGAGCAGCGGCTCGTATCCGTGGGGCAGGTCGGTGATCATGTCGTGGGCGACGGCGCGGGCGGCGGCTTCCTCGATGCGGTCCTGCCCGGGTGTGGTGGTGATGTCGCCGATGGCGATGTTCGTGGCGGCGGTGAACGGCCACTTGTGGTACTCCTGCGTCACGACGCCGATCCGGCCCCGTAGCATGTCCATGCCCCAGTCGTCGATCGTGCGGCCGTTGTAGCGGACGCTGCCGCCGGTGGGGGCGCGTAGGGTGGCGATCATCATGGCGAGGGGGACTTGCCGGAGTCGGCTCGGGCACGCGGTGGGCTTGAATGGAAGGCACTTCCGGCCCGGTCCCGAACGTCCCGCAACATCCGTATGAGGTCGTTCTTCGGATCGAACAGGCCAACCGCCCCGGTCAGCAGCAGGGCGCCGCTGAGGATGTGGTCGAGACCCTTGATCAGCCCCGCCGTCGTCGTTTGCCAGCAGACGTACCGCGTCCGCGAAGCGAGTAGGTCTGGCCATGCCCAATTGCACCAGACCACCGTTGTGCTGGCGTGGCAATCCGCGTGCGGGCGCTGTTGTTGGTCGAGCGGGGTGTCGAGGTCGGCCACGTCACCGTGTACCGGTGGGTGCAACGATTCACTCCGCTGCTGGCCGACGCCGCCCGGTTCGCCCGCCACTGCGCTGGTGACCGGTGGTTCGCCCGGTCAGTTGTACTGGCGTCGAACAAGAGACTGGCGGCCCCGCCTGTTGGGCGGGGCCGCCAGTCGTCGTACCCGGACGTGCCGTCGATCAGTGCGCGAATACCGGAACCGGGATGGCCCCGGCGTCCTCGTCGTCGGTGGAGCTCGATCCGCTGACCGCCGCTCCGCCGTCCTGACGGCCGGTGTTGACGAAGGTGAACGCGATCAGCGCCGCGAGGGCCATGACGCCGACCGCCCACCAGATCGCGGTGGCGTAGCCGTGTACCGCAGCCTCGTTGATCAGAGCCGGGTTACCGCCCCGCTCGACGAACCAGGCCGTGGTGGCACTTGCCGCGACGGTGTTCAGCAACGCGGTGCCGATCGAACCGCCGACCTGCTGCGATGTGTTGATCATCGCGGAGGCGACACCCGCATCACGCGGCTCGACACCGTATGTGGCCAGGCTCATCGCCGGCATGAACGCGGTACCCATGCCCAGGCCGAGCAGGACCAGACCCGGCAGGATCAGCCCGACGTACGAACTGTCCACCTTCATCTGGGTCAGGATCAGCAGGCCGAGCCCGGCGACCAGGAAGCCCGGGCCCATCAGCAGCCGGGGCGCGACCCGGTTCATCAGCCGGGCGCCGATCTGGGTCGAACCGGTGATCATGCCTACGATCATCGGCAGGAAGGCAAGGCCGGTGACGACCGGCGACCATCCCTTGACCACCTGCAGGTAGTAGGTAAGGAACAGGAACAGGCCGAACATACCGATCACCGCGATGCCCAGCGCCAGGTACACCCCGGCCCGGTTGCGCTCGGTGAGTACCCGCAGCGGCAGCAGCGGGTGCGCGACCATGGACTCGACCAGCACGAACGCCACCAGCAACACGGCCGCAGCGACGAACGAACCCACGGTCCAGGCTGCGGTCCAACCGTCGCTCTCGGCCCGGGTGAACCCGTAGACCAGGGCCACCAGGCCGGCGGTGGACAGCAGCACACCCGGGATGTCCAGCCGGTTGCGGTTACGGGCACCCGGCACATCGTGGATCACCAGGTACGCGCCGGCGGTGGCGATCAGGGCGATCGGAATGTTGACGAACAACGCCCAGCGCCAGTTCAGGTATTCGGTGAGCACACCACCGAGAATCAGGCCGATGGCGCCACCACCACCCGCGATCGCACCGAACACGCCGAACGCCTTGGCGCGTTCCTTGGCCTCGGTGAAGGTGACCGCCAGCAGCGACAGCGCGGCCGGGGCCAGCATCGCGCCGAACACACCCTGCGCCGCGCGGGCGCCGAGCAGCATGCCGGTGTTGGCCGCGATGCCACCGATGGCCGACGCGGCGGCGAAGCCGAGCAGGCCGATGATGAAGATCCGCTTACGTCCGGCGATGTCGGCGAGCCGGCCGCCGAAGAGCAGCAGCCCTCCGAACGCCAGAGTGTAGGCGGTGATCACCCACTGCCGGTTGCCGTCGGAGATGCCCAGGTCGTGCTGAGCGGCCGGCAGCGCGATGTTCACCACGGTCGCGTCAAGTACGACCATCAACTGGGCGAGCGAGATGAATATCAGCGCTGTCCAGCGCCTCGGATTAGCTTCCACGTTCTCGGACATCAAAATCCCCGCATTTCGTGCAAATATGGATGGAAACGGCACCCTGTGGACGCAGGTCGCCCGAATATGACGGTGGTGGTGATTTCAGCGCCGGACCGGTCAGCGCGCTCTCGCGTTCAATCGGCGCGCTCGCCGGCCAGCCCCGCGTCGGACCCTCGGTTGGGTCGCCGCAGGTCGGCCATGCGAAGGGCGCACCCTTCCCGCAGGTCGGCCAGGGTCGCGCTGCACCCTGGCAGGACGGACGGCTGCGGCGCCCGCAGCCCGTCGACTAGCAGTTCCAGGTGGCGGTGGACGAACCGATCGACCGTCGCCCGTGCCGTACCGGGGATCGGACGAGTGAGCTGGACGATCGGGACGATCAGGTCACCAGGGCCGATATCTCGCCGCAGTTGACCCGATTCGCGGGCCCGTTGCAGGAGGGACTCGACCACTCGCTCGAACCGCTCCCGCAACGTACGCAGGTCCGGATCGTTCGGGTCCAACCAGTCGGAGAAGATCGGACAAAGTGCACCGATGAACCCGTCCGCCGATTCGTGTACGAAACGACGGAGCGCGCCGAAGGCATCCGGCTCCTCCGCCAGCGCCCGCTCGGCCCCCTCCGCGATCCGGGACATCAGGGACAGGATTACCACCCGGATCAGCTCCCGCCGGTTCGCGAAGTGCCTGTACAGGGTGGCGTTACCGACTCCCGCCCGCTGTGCGATCTCGTCCAGCGGGACATCCGCGCCGTGTTCGACGAAGAGTTCCCGGGCGGCGGCGACGATCCGGTCGTGGTTTCGGGACGCGTCCGCCCGCTGCCGGGGCAACCGTTGTACGGCGGTGCCAGCCACGACGACGCTCCTCTCTCAACCGGGGAAATCCTCCCCGCTTCCCGAGGAGTCAAACGGGGAGAACCTCCCCGGTTATTTCTGCCGCCGCTGTGACCTCGGTCCCTTCATCGATCAACTCCTCCGGGTCGACCCGTCACTGCCCCCCGCCCCTCAGCCAGCCGACTCGGAGGTAGGTGAAGCTGGAAGGTTCCCGCAGTACGGCGCACGCGCCCCACAGGTCGGCCAGTCGCGGCGCGCGGGTTGCGACTACGAGCCGCTCCGGCAATGCGGTGCTGACCTCGAGCCCGGCGAGTGCCTTCTCATCGATTGGCGAAATAAGCCGAGGCAAACTCCGCCATCGTCGCCATCGTCGCCATCGGGACATCGGGCCATCGGGCCATCGGGCCATCGGGCCATCGGGCCATCGTCACCGCCGGCCCCGTCGGCCCCGCCGGTCCAGGGATACCCCCAGATGCGGACCGAAGCACACGTCTGGCCGCAACACGACAGACGAGCCGGCCCGTCACCCGCGTGACACTGACGCCCTTGGGCTATCTGATCCGTTGGGGATCACGGCCGGGTTGCGGTGACCACGAACAGCAGCGGTCGCTGCCGGCCGGTGGTGACGTCGCGGAACCCGGCGGCCGCGACGGCGGCGCGGACCTCGTCGCTGCCGTCGTACCGCATAGCGGGACCGGTCACCGCGCCGAGCAGGTGCTGGGCCAGCCTTGCGCGCGGCGGCCGGAAGTCCGCGACCAGCAGCCGTCCGCCGGGGCGCAGCACGCGGTGCATCTCCCGGACGGCGTCGACGCGCAGCTCGGGCGGGATGTGGTGAAAGGCCAGGCAGGACACGACCCGGTGGGCGGTGCCGTCGGCGACCGGCAGGCGTTCGCCGCCGGCCTCGGTGAACGTGCACGTCGGCGGGGCGAGGCGGCGGGCCACGGCGAGCATCTGCGGGGACGGGTCGACGCCGGTGACCGTACCTGTGGGCGTGACGGCGACGGCCGCCCGGCGGGTCAGATAGCCGGTGCCGCAGCCTATGTCGATGACCCGGTCGCCCGGCTCGGCGCCGGACGCCCGGACCAGGGCGTCGTAGGTGTGGCGGCGGAATCCGCCGAAGGCCAGCATCGACACGATTTCGTAGCCACGGGCGTGGTGGATGACGCCACCGTGGGTGCGGTGGCGGTCGGAGGAGTGCGGCATCAGGGGCCTCCTTCGATGTGCGATGTCCGGTCAGGTGATGTCGCGGCGCACGGTGGTGGCGACGCCGGCGACGACGAACGCCACGGCGTAGCCGGCGAGGGCGAGCCCGGCCTGCCACTGCGGCGGGCCGTCGGTCGCGGTGGGCAGCCGGTTCAACGCCGAACCGAGAGCGAACGGCAGCCACTGCTGCGCGTCGCCGACGAGCCGCGCCACCAGCCCTTCGACCAGGGCCAGCCACGCCAGGGAGGCGGCGATCGCACCGATCTGGTTGGTAATGAGCGCGCCGACGCCGACGCCGATCGCCGCGAACGCCGCGTTCCAGGCGACCCCGCCGGCCACGGTCAGCCACAGGTCGGTCGATCCGACGTCCAGCGACGAGCCGCGCCCGGTCAGCCAGATCGCCGCGGCGGCGATGGCGACGAGCGCGGTGACGACGCCGAAGACCAGCCCTGCCACGGTGTGCACGACGAGCTTGGCCACGACCACCGGGGTGCGCCGGGGCACGGTGAGGTAGGTGTCGGTGATCGTGCGGTGCCGGTACTCGCCGGCCATGGCCATGATGCCCAGCATCAGCGTGACCAGCGAGATCAGGCCGACGTGCGCGATCGCGGCCTGCTGCACCTCGGGTGAGCCGACGTCGTCGCGGGAGCGCATCACCCCGCTGATCCCGACCACGATGAGCAGCTGCGCGGCGGCCAGCAGCAGCCACACGCTGCGCGTGGTGCGCAGCCGCAGTAATTCGGCACCGAGGAGCGCGGTCACGGCCGGCTCCCTTCGAGACGAGGCTCGGACGTCAGCCGCAGGAACGCGGTCTCCAGCCCGCCCGTTCCGGGCCCGGCCAACTCGTCCAGGGTGCCGGCGAACCGGACAGTCCCGGCGTGCAGCACGACTACCCGGTCCACGGTCTGCGCCACTTCGGCCAGCACGTGACTGGAGACGATCACCGTCCGGCCCTGGTCCGCCAGGTCCCGCAGCAGTCCCCGCAACCACGCCATCCCGGCCGGGTCCAGCCCATTGGCGGGCTCGTCGAGGATCAGGACCTGCGGGTCGCCGAGCAGCGCCGCGGCCAGCCCCAGTCGCTGGCGCATGCCGAGCGAGTAGCCGCCGACTCGGCGGTGCGCGGCGGCGGCCAGACCGACGTCGTCGAGGACCTGGCCCACCCGCGCGACCGGGAGCGCGGCGAGCCGCGCCGCGATCGTCAGGTGGTCGCGGGCGGTGCGGCCAGGGTGGAACCCGGTCGCCTCGAGCAGCGCGCCGACCACCCGCCGGGGATGCCGCAGGCCGGCATAGGGGACGCCGTCGATAAGCGCTTCGCCGGCGGTCGGGCGCACCAGTCCCAGCAGGATGCGTAGGACCGTGGTCTTGCCGGCGCCGTTCGGCCCCAGGAACCCGGTCACGCCGGGCGAGGCGGTGAAGCCGGCGTCGCGTACCGCGGTCACCGGGCCGAACCGTTTCGTCAGGCCGGTAATGGACACCTCGGTCATCGTCCCTGCTCTCGTTCGGATTGAGGACCTCACTCTCGCCTGCGCCGGCCGGGGTGTCGTCGCCCTGCGGCGGCATCCTCGGCGTACCGCGTCCGCGGTATCCGCAGAATTCGCCGCAGGGACGACGCGGCCGCCCGGCCGCGGCTCGTACGGTGGTTGACGTGCACGTCATCGGCCACCTGCGGTACGCCGTCCGGGAGCACCGACATGTCGCAGACCTCACGATCGGGCTGGTGATCCTCGCCGTAACCCTGGTCACCACGAGCGTTCCCGGCCCCCTTCCCGACGGTGTCTCCTTGCTGGCAGCCGTGCTCGCCTGCGGTGCACTGGTGCTGCGGCGCCGGTGGCCGTACGCCGTCCTCGTGGTCGCGACGATCACCGCCGAGGTGTACCTCGCCCGCAGCCACGGCCTCGGTGGCACCCTGCTGCTGGCCGCGCCGCTGTTCGCCCTCTACACCGTCGCTGAGCATTCCGACCGGCGCCGTGCCCTGCTGGTCAGCGGCCTGGTCGTCGTCACGGTCGGTGTCGCGCACACCTTCGGCGGACCGTCGCACCTGCTCGGTCCGGAGAACCTGGCGTTGGCCGCGCTCGGCGCGGTCGCCGTCGCCGCCGGCACGGCCGCCCGGCACCGTCGGGCATACCTCGCCGAGGTGCTCCGCCGAGCGGAGGACGCCGAGCGCGACCGGGACGCCGAGACCCGGCGCCGCCTCACCGAGGAGCGCCTGCGGATCGCCCGCGACCTGCACGACAGCGTCGGGCACCACCTCGCCCTGATCAACGTCCAGGCGGGCGTCACCGGCCACCTCCTGACCGGCGAGTCCGTTCAGGTCCGTGCCACGCTCGCCCAGATCCGGCAGAGCAGTCGCGCCGCCCTGGACGAGCTCCGCGACTCCGTCGGTCTGCTCCGGCAGCCAGACGACGAGACCGCGCCCCGGCAGCCGGCCGTCGGCCTCGCCGCCCTCGACGATCTGCTGGCGGCCTACCGCCGCAACGGCCTGCGCATCACCGCCCACGTCGACAGACCACCCGCGGCGCTCGCCTGGGCCGCCGACCACACCGCCTACCGCGTCGTCCAGGAGGCACTCACCAACGTGTGCAAGCACGCCGGGCCGGTCGACGTCGCCCTGACCGTGCACCACGAGACGGACGCCGTCACCGTCACGATCGACAACGACGGGCCATCCGCCGAACCGTTCGTCGCCGAACCGGCGCACGGCATCGTCGGCATGCGCGAACGCGTCACCGCCGTCGGCGGCGCCCTGCGCGCCGGGCCACGCCCGAACGGCGGATGGCGGGTCACCGCCGTCATCCCGGTGGCGCCATGACCGGCACCGAGCCGATCCGCGTGCTCGTCGCCGACGACCAGCCGCTGCTGCGGGCCAGCTTCGCCAGCCTCATCGACTCCGCACCCGACCTGCACGTCGTCGGCGAGGCGGCCAACGGGCACGCCGCCGTCGACAATGCTCGCAGCACCGGCGCCGACGTCGTCCTCATGGACATCCGCATGCCCGGCCTCGACGGTCTCGCCGCCACCCGCCGCATCACCACCGATGCCGACCTCGCGCACGTGCGGATCCTCATCCTCACCACGTTCGAGATCGACGAGTACGTCTTCGAAGCGCTGCGCAACGGCGCCAGTGGCTTCCTCGGCAAAAGCGCCGAACCCGCCGCACTGCTCGACGCGATCCGTGTCGTGCACGGCGGCGACGCCCTGCTCACCCCCGCCGCCACCCGTAGCCTCATCAGCCGCTATCTGGCCCGCCCCGACCACGGACTCGACGCGACACCGGCCCGGCTCGGCTGCCTCACCGACCGGGAACGCGACATCCTCGCGCTCGTCGCCACCGGACTGTCCAACGACGACATCGCCGGGCACCTCACGCTCAGCCCGCACACCGTCAAGACCCACATCAACCGCACCATGGCGAAAGTGGGCGCGCATGACCGCGCCCAGCTGGTCGTCATCGCGTACGAGACCGGCCTGGTCCGCCCGCCGTCCCCCTGACGAGCGGCGACGGCACAGCCCGGCGTACCAGCGCAGGCCCTGCCGAGGATCTCCACCGCAAACCTCCGCCTTACCGTGAGTTGGCTCCCCGTCCCTGCGGAGAGCTGGCGGCGTCTCGCCGGGCACCATGTGACGAGCGCAAGCTTCGGGGAGCCGGCCGAGGCGGGCATCTACTACTACCTGCACACCCCTTCTGGACGGTCACCGTGGACCTGGTCGAGCAACGCGGCCGTTCATTGAGGGCCACGGCAACCGTGTCCGGTGATATCGATCATCTCGGTATCGATCCGGTGCACGCCGATGCTTGCCTTACGTTCACCGGGATACTCGTCTCGCTCCACGACGTGTCCTCTCCCGACGTCGCCCTGGCCCGGCTCGGCCAGTTCACCGACACGGACGGTCTGGCACTCGACAGCGGCGGCTCGGACGCGGCGCTGCGATTCACCGCGCAACCGGACTGACCGCCGACTCGCCTCGCGCAGACGGGCCGACGTTGCTGGCGAAGACGTCGCCCAGCGGCGGTGGGCCACCCAACGGAACCCGAGCACGTAAGCGCTGTTCGCCGCCCACGCCGCGGTCGGAGCGGTGCCGCCCGCCGCCGAGGACGCGGCGGTCGCTGTGGCCAGACGAACGAAGTTCCCTCGCGATAGAGACACGACGGTTCACCTTCTTCAAATTGCCAGCACCAACAAACCCAGGCACCGGCACCGAACCGACGCCCCCGTAGCGAAGCGTCGGTCTGGCGCCCGGTGTCGCAGGCGACGAAAATTGTCGGGCCGGACCGGTAAACGTCGTCGAACCCCGGGTGGTGCCGCCCGAGCCGGCCACGACGACGGCTCGGATGGTCAGATCACCTCGGAATCGCCGTGCCGTGGCGGCAGCCGGAACTGCCGGCGGAGCTCAGATCGAGTGAGGCCCAGAACCTGGGACTACGTGCTGGCGCAGTCCCAGGATCAGCGTTCCGGGCGGTGCGGTCAGGCCGGTGGGACACCGTTGACGGAGGCACCCCACCGGGCCGTTCGGGAGGGTTACGAGTCGCCGGAGGGACCCGCGATCGAGACGCCGGTCCGGACCGGGACGCCCATGTTGGGCGAGCCGTCAGAGTTCCAGCCAATCTTCTGCGCCCGCGTCGTGCGGGTGGTGCCGCAGCCCTGACTGGTCGACGAGTTCGCGTGGTAGACGACCCACATCTCCGAGCCGTCGGGTGATTGAACGAAGGAGTGGTGGCCCGGGCCGTAGACGCCGTTGGCGTCACTGCGCTGGAAGATGGGCGACGACTTCTTCGTCCACGAACCGGCCGACATCGGATCGCCACCGGTCCAGGTCAACTGGCCGAGCTTGTAGTCGGGCGTATTGCAGGAGCTCGCCGAGTACGTCAGGAACGTCTTCCCATCGTGGTACAAGGCGTACGGGCCCTCGTTGACCGCCCCGCCTTGGCGCTCCCACGAGAGGTTCGGGGAGGAGATCCGAACCCCGTTGCGCGAGACCTGGGTCGGCGACGACATCGGGGCGATGAACAGTCCTTGTTCCCCGCCCCGGAACGCAGAGTAGACGAAGTGGTTCGGCCGGCCGTTGAACCGGACGACGCTGCCGTCGATCGCCCACCCGCCGTTGGGCTCCAGGTTGAGGATGCCCCGGTAGGTGTAGGCGCCGTACGGATCCGTTGTGTTGCTCTCCAGCACCGACGTTCGGCGTTCGCCCTGGCCCGGCGACGCTTCCGCCGAGAAGTAGATGTACCACCGGCCGTTGATCCACTGGAGGTCCGGAGCCCACATCGTGCAGCAGCCGGGCCCGCGCCGAGCGGCGAACAACCACGTCGGAGTCCATCGGTGTCCGGTCGGTGCAGTTGTTGCGCTCACATTTGGGCCGTCGCCGACATTGGGCTACTTCGGAGTCGCTGCGCCTTGCCAGCCGCGCGACCGCGACGAAACGTTGCTTTACAAGGATTTAACGCAATCGACTTCCGCGCAACAATTCGAACGTGATCGATCACAGCCGTTCTCAAACGAACGCCTGGATCGCCGCTTCGATGGCCGGATCGGTCAGGTTTTTGGCCATCGTTAGCGTCCCCGGCGTGGGGGGACGGATCGGGTGCGGGCGCCGGGTCGGTGGTGAGTTCGGCCCCTCGGCGGGCTGGCCTCCGCCGGTGCCGCCCGATGGTCGACATCCCGGCGACGCCGTCATCGCTGGCGGCGGTGTCGGCTCATGGGTGGGATCGCCGTCGGGCGTGAGCCATGCTGCGCGGACCCGGGAGCCGGTCCGCAGGTCGCGCCAGCCGAGTTGGTGCAGCTTGACGTAGAGCCCGAGGGGGTCTCTTGCCAGGGGCCACCAGATCGCCCCGGTGGGCCACTGCCGCAACTTGCGGTACGTGGGTGGTGGCGACCGACGGGAGTTGCTCGCCGGTGTGCTCGCGGCGAGGTCGGTCCACCGACGGTGCAGCTTGGTTTCCCGACTGTCGTTGAGCATCACCAGCAGGATCACGTCGTGCTCGCCGATTGTGTGGTGGATCTTGTGGGTGTCCCCTGGCCATGATGCCGATGACGAGGCGGCATGACTTGACTGACGCGCAGCGGGCGACGCCGAAGCCGTTGGTGCCCACGGGCAATGCGATCGAGACCAAAAGTCTCTGGCCATGCTGCTGACCGTCGGCCAGCACGGAGGCAGTCCACAATCGATCAAGGTCGGCGAGGCCGCCAATCGGCGCAGAATGGGATTGAAGGGCGGCCGGCCGTCGAGGTTCGACCCCGAGATCTACCAGCGGCGGCACGTAGTGGAGTGCGGGTCAACCGACTCAAACACCACCGCTGAGTCGCCACCCGGTACGACAAGCTCGCCGTACGCTACCTGCCCACCCTGCACATCACCGCGATCATCGGCGGCGCTGATCTCTAAGGCATGGGTGCCTGTCCCCTGGGTACGAGGAATCGGGCTGGGGTAGTAACTCGCGAGACTGCGCTGGTCAAGGCTCCGGGCGGCAAGCAGTGTCCGCCCGGAGTCGCTATGAAGTTGTGAGGCCGCATGATGACGGGTGGCAGCACCGGCAGGGGTGGTCACGGTCAGCCTTCGAGCAGCTACACCGGCGGGGTGAAGCCCGAACACCTGGCGCAGACGCTCAGCGACCTTGCGCGCACCCTCCAGGATGAGGACAACCTCGCGGACACGTTGAACGCCATCGTTGCTGCCGCCGTCGAGACGATACCGGGGGCACGATATGCCGGCATGACCGTGGTGCGGGGCAGGCGCGCTGTGGATACTCGTGCGGCAACCGATGACCTGGTGCGTCGAATCGATCAGGTTCAGCGCGACGCCGGTCAGGGGCCGTGCCTGGATGCGGTTTACGAACAGCAGACAGTACGGGTGTCCGACCTGGCGCGGGAGACCCGGTGGCCCCACTTCACCGGCAGAGGTCTGGAGCTCGGCGTGCGGAGCATGTTGTCCTTTCAGCTGTACGTGGTGCACGACAACCTGAGCGCTCTCAACCTGTACTCGCCGGAGGTCGGCGCGTTCGACGACGAGTCGGAACAGGTAGGACTGTTATTCGCGTCGCATGCCGCCGTGGCGATGGCTGGGGCGCGGCGACAGAACGACATGGACAAGGCGGTCGCCACGCGGGACCTGATCGGTCAGGCCAAGGGCATCCTCATGGAACGGTACCGGCTCACCGCTGACCAGGCCTTCATCCTCTTGGTGCGGGCGAGTCAGCACACCAACATCAAGGTGGCAGAGATGGCTCGCACTCTGACTCAGACCGGTGTTTTCGTGCCGCCAGCCCGCCGTGGACCGTCAGCCGACCGACGCTGAGCACATTCGGAGGCGCCCCTCACGGCCGACCGGCAAGCCCACCTCGCCTGTGTCAGGCCGGAAACACCATCAGATCCACAGACCCGCAGGTCACGGCGGCTGACCGCAGGTGGCGTTCACCTTCAGGCAAGTCTGCCGATAAGGTGCGTCGCTTCGGCGGCTGAGTCCGACAATCAGGACTATGCAGGCACACGTTGGGTTCAGGGGGTAGTCATGGCTCGCAAGAGAAGGCCCGCCGCACGGCAAGCGCTCATCCTTGCCTTCGCCGCTGGGGCGCTGACCGTAGCGGCGGGCACGTTGACGCTGCGACGTCGTCGGCAGGACGGCGACCTCCCGACGGGCGATGTCGCCGGACGGCTCGGCGAGGGCCCCGTCCCGTCCCTGGGTGGGCATTTCGAGGGTTCCCCGCAGAACTCGATCAGCACGCCGGCGATTCAACACAGCTGATCCGAGCAGCCCGCGGGCGGTCCGGGGGTGCGAGAGAGATGAGGGCACTCATGGCAGAACGTCCCAACGGCGGCTCCGGCGCTGCGTCTGCTGACGCGCCGGTAGCTGAGTTGGTGCAGCGCGCCACGGAGCAGATCAGCCGGCTGGTGCGCGACGAGTTGACGATGGCGCGGGCGGAGATGACCGCCAAGGGTAAGCGCGCGGGCGTCGGCGCCGGGCTGCTCGGCGGTGGCGGGCTGCTCGGTCTCCTCGCCGGCGGGACCGCCGTCGCTACGGTCGTACTGGCCCTGGCCCTGGCCCTGGCCCTGGCCCTGGCCGTGGTCATGCCCGACGCTGTGGCCGCCCTGATCGTCACGGTGATCCTCGCCATCGCCGCCGCCATCGCCGCCCAGCGCGGTAGGAAGCAGGTCAGCAAGGCGATGCCCGCCACGCCCACGGCGACCAGAGACAGTGTGCGAGCCGACACCGAGGCGATACGTGGCGCAGCGACCCGGAGGCAGCCATGAGCACGCCATCGGGAAGCAGTGAGCCGGACCAGACCCGGCGCGACATCCAGCAGACACGCACGGAACTCGGCGAGACCGTAGCCGCCCTGGCCGCCAATACCGACGTCAAGGCCCGTGCACGCACCAAGGCCACCACCGCCGTCGGCGGACTCGGACAGCGTGTCACCCAAGCCAGCCAGTCGGCGAAGACCAAAGCGACGCAGCTGACCCGCACAATGAGCCAAAGGGCCGTTCAGCCTGTCAAGCCGGTCGTACAAAAGGCCCAACAGGCGACCGCCACGGTACGCAACTCGGCGAAAGCCAGCGCGCAGACCACCGGCAAGGCCGAGTCGACCCTGGTCGCCTCCGCCCGCGCCGCGACAACCAAGATCGGCAACTCGTTGCGCGCGATACCCACACCGGTCCTCGCCGCCGCCGTCGTCGGCGCCGCCGCCCTTGCGGTCTTGGCTCTTCGACACGGTGCCGCAACTGGCCGCCGCCCACACCGCACCGCGGCAGGTCTCGGGCGGCATCAGCGACTTCGGCGCGATGGCTGGACAGGACTGCGGCGACGCGTTGACCGAGGAAGGGCAACGAGCTCGGTTCGAGGCCGCGCTTGAGACGCTCACCCGAGGGAGATTCGCCTCGAAGCCGTCAACTCGGCAGGTCGTCGCGCATCTGCTCGACCACTCCCCTGCTCGCGGCGGCCTACATCGCCACCACCCTGCGGCTGTTCCGCACCGGACGCGGCGCCCGGGCGGCCTCGGCACTCGCACCCGCCGGCCGGATGCCGCCGTCCAACTACCTCGGCCAGTCACCGATGGTACGGCCCGGCCGAGTGGACACCACGGGCCTGGACCGACGAGGAACGACCAGAGTGGTCACGACCCCTTAACCGAATAAGGACCGCATCGGCAGTGTCCCGGGTAGCCGTGTGGTCGACGGCGGCAGACGGGCCTGGTACCGACGACATCGGCGCTATCGAACCCAAACCGGCACGTCAATGACGGCGACCAAATCCACCAGGGGTTGGCGTGAGCTGGCTAGTTCTGCGGTTCAGGAACGTGTCGACGGCCGCGGCAAGTTGCGGTCCAGCTGTGGTGACGGCGTTGTGGGCGGCGGCGACGGTATGGGTGTGGCCATGCGGTGTCAGAGCGGTTGCCTGGTTCACCCAGCGCGCTGGTGCGATTGGGTCGCGGTCCCCACGGACTAGCAGGGTCGGCACGCTGATCGCGGGGAGTTTGGAGTCGATGTGGTCTTCGACTGCGTGCCGCAGGGTGGCGATGATGCGGCGTGGTCCCGCGTCACGCAGATCCTTGGCGAGAATCGGCGTCTGCCGCCAATCCTCTCGTGGAAGGTCGCGCAGTAGCCGACGTAATTGTCCAGTCATCGTCGCGGCCGTCGGATCGGTGGTAGGGCCGACGAGGACGAGTGCCGCAACGAGGTCCGGGCGGCGCACCGCGAGTTCGACGGCTACCTGACAACCGAACGAGTTGCCGAGTATCGCGGCGGATGCGACGCCGAGAGCGTCCGTGAGCGCGGCGATCACCTCGGCGTGTTGGCCGACGTCGAGGACAGCCGGTGGTTTGTCGGAGAGCCCAAAGCCGGGCAGGTCGGGAACGTAGACCGAGCGGCCGCCGAGGCGCAGCGCGGTGGGCATCAGGTAACGGTGCGAGACCGCGAGCCCATGCAGAAGCACACACGGCGTGGCGGCGTCAGCAGTGATCCGTTGCCGGACATGCAGCCGCAGGCCGGCTACCTGTACCCAGCGACTGTGGAACGCACCGATTGGCGCAGGGGCCGCGAGTGCCGCCCGGCGTTCCGCCGTGGTCAGTCGTCCGGGCGGGCTCTGGTGAAAGCGTTGAGCACTGAAAGGGGTGATGAGGTGCCTCCGTATGCATAGAGTTCAGTGAGAGGTCGTGCCCAGTGGAGACTGCTGGCTCGCGTCGCCGGTCATGCGGGTTCCTTCCTCACCCTGTCGACGAGGGCGGACTCCTCACCCGTGCGCCTGGAACCGCCGTGGCGCACAGGACCCTGCAGTTGTGGGATGCCAACGGACGAGAGCGCCGTACCGAGCACACCGCAATGGTTTGCCCTCGGGTCGTCCCGATGTGCTCGCCGCTCCTGCACTATCAGGGCAGAACGCAGGTGGAGCCGTCGTCGAGTTGGCGGCGAGTCGCACGGGGTCGGCCAGCACACGTCGTGAGTGCAGCAGAGTTTCGGGGATCGACCCTGGCGGGGAGCCGTCATGTAGACCGGCGACCCGCCAGGGTCGATCGCTCAGTTGGCGCAACGGATACGTGTAACTACCGAGACGCCCGAGCGGCGATGCATCCATGCATCGCCGCTCGGGTGGGTATCCCAGGGTCTCTCGACGAATACATCACATCGAGACGTGGCGGGTAGAGGTTAGACGTTGGAAGAATCGCGGCTGCCGGCCTTTGCCAGCCCTCTGCTGACCATGTAGCCGATGGTCAACAGCACGATGTAGAACCAAGCGCGGTCGGCGCGGAAATAGTCACCGACGGCGCCGTTGTCACCGTTGCCGTTGCCATCGACCATGATGGAGGCGATGAGCACACCAACGAAGGCGACGAGGTAGGCGATGAATTCGGTTGTCTTGAACGCCGCCTTGGTCTCGGCGGGACGGCGGCGAGGCTGCCCGTCGAGTACGGCGTCGCGGCGCGAGGTATCGGTGGTGACGCTGGACATGTAAATCTCCCTTAGGCGTCGTGCCTTGGACTACACCGCATGGTTCACGGTCTGGTGGTGTACCAGGCGCGCCGCAGGAGTCTGGACGGCGAACAGCGACGTATAGCTCTTGTAGACGTCTACGTCGATGCACATGGATACCCCGCATCTGGGGACGCAAACCACCTAGCTCGGCAAGGCGTATGTGACCGGATCAACCCGCGTCAATGGACGATAGCTCGTCATGCCGGACCCCCACGACCGATGGTCGATCTGCCTGGGCACGCCCTCTACCTTGCTCCGCTGGCATTGGGAGGTGATTCACCAGCGGTGGACCCAGCCGTCGGCCGACACCGGCTGCTGAATCACCGGGTTTGTCACGTGGGTGAACTGGCAGCGTAAGCCGGGTGGCGCGTTGCGCGCCCCAGACCGCGCGCCAGGCTGCCCGACGTATCCATAAACCGTATGCTCTTCCGCCGCTTCGATGGCCTTACCGCGGAACTGCTCACTGTCCCTGCTTTACGAGCCCGTGCTGCCTGATGTCGGTAGTCCCGTGGCCTGCCCGGCCGCCAACGGCGACGCCACCCGGGCAGCCGCATCCTCGGAACCCGACTCGCCGCCCCCCGGCGATACCTCACCGTCGTAGTTGTAGACGGTGAAGGTCTTGCCCTCGCGATCCCGCGTCGCGGTGGTTCGGATGTAACGGTGGATCAACCCGTCGAGTTCGGCCTCGAGCAGGCCGGCGTCCCCGGATGCCACGAGCGTCTCGTCCTGCGGGCCGCCTACCAGAATGGCGTCGTTGCGTGTCGTCATGACTGTTCACTACCCAGTACCGGCCCCGCTCACTCAACGGCTACCTGCGCTAGCCCGAGGGAATGATCCTCACTTGTCGAGTGCTGCCCCGATGACCGCGTCCTATAGCTGCAGCGGGCGCTGCTGAATGCCGTCGACAGGCATGGTCGGTGCTGCGATCTCATCACAGACATCCTTCAGCGCCGCCGGTCTGACCACTCTGGTCACCGCACACCGGTGGGCCGCCGATGCCGGCGGCCACTTCTCAGTACGCCGGGCACACGGCTCACCCGGCGGATTCTGCACGCTCCGGGTTCGGACAACTGCTCGAGAACCCGCCCTGCAACCCGCTCCTGCCGCGACAGCCGCCACACGGGAGTCGATGTCGGAGTCAACCCGCTGGCGAGCAGGCACGGGAGCAGACCATGCACCAGGGAGTGATTGGAGCAGCAGCCGTCGGTGAGCGGGCTTCTAGCCCGTAAGGTGTGGGCGCAGCTTGGCAAGAGCCTTCGTCAGCAGGCGGCTGACGTGCATCTGGGAGACACCAATCCGCTCGGCGATCTGCGTCTGGGTGAGGTTGCCGTAGAAGCGGAGACCAATAATCTCTTGCTCGCGCTCGTCCAGGGCCGCGAGCGCCGGCCCCAACGCGATCCGCAGTTCGACGCGTTCGTACGCGTCGTCGAGGTCGCTGAGGGTGTCGCCCAGTTCGGTGGCTCGGTTGGCGGCGGTCGGGGTGGACAGCGAAACCGCGTGGTATGCGCGCGCGCCTTCCAGACCGTCCAGCACCTCCTCCTCACTGATGTCCAGCTCGACGGCGAGTTCCGCGACCGTTGGCGACCGTCGGAGCCGATTCGTGAGGGCCTGAGTGGCGCGGGCCAGCGCGATTCGGCGTTCCTGCAGCTTGCGCGGGACCCGCATGGACCAGGTGCGGTCCCGGAAGTGTCGCTTGATCTCTCCGGTGATGGTCGGAACCGCATAGCCGACGAAGTCGGTTCCGTAGCCGGGGTCGAACCGGTCAACGGCGTTGATCAGTCCGATGGTCGCGGTCTGCACAAGATCGTCGAGCGGTTCGCCTCGACCGTAATAGCGAACGGCCAGGTGACGCGCCAGCGGCAGGAAGGCGCGGATAACCCTTCCGCGAAGTTCGTGCCGGGCAGGATGGTCGGCGTCGGTGCAGACGAACTCGGTCAACAGGGCGGCAGCCTTATCGTCGTCGACCTGGGTCTGACCGCGTCGACGTGGCGCAGAGGCCGTGATCACAATAAATCAGCCCTTCGGATACTGTCTGATCGGTCATGGCGTGTGGGCCGGAACGCTGTCTGACCGTCGCCTACCTGGTGTTGATCGGGATTGGCGAACAGGCGCTCGACCTGGGTGATCCGCAGAACACGGCGGGTGATTCCGCTGGCGCCTCTGATCGATAAGCGGGAGCCGCTTCGGCCCGCCCGGTCGCGCGCCGCGAGGAGGACCCGCACGCCGGCGGCGCTGAAGAGGCCGACAGCGGCCAGATCACAACAGACCTCAGGGTGGCTGTCGACGGCGTTCACCAGAGCCGACCCCAACACCGGGGCCGTGTCCATGTCGACATGTCCCGCCGGTACGACCACCAGCCGGCCGGCTGAGATGGGCGCGGAGCGGTTAGTGAGTTCGATATAACGAGCCACCGAGAAGGGCTGTTCCAGGGCGGCCGTTGCCCGGGGGGTGTCCGTGGCACGGCAGGCGTATGGCACCGTCGTAATCCGCAGGGCGTCGAAACCGACTCTGGGGAAGTCGAAGTGGGATCGGGTGAGCCATGGGCGCTCGATCATGAGCACGCGCCTCCTACGGAGAATCCGTAATTGGACGGGCGCGTGGCTTGACCCGGTCTAACCGTAATACGGAAGGTTCCCAGCCGCCAGTCGAGCCGTCCGCACCTCTGTCGCCCGCCAGAGACGGGTAGGCAGGGAACGGCCTAGTAATACTTTGTCACGTTCTGATCGGGTAATGGGTTTCCGTATGGGAGCCGTGTTTTGCAGGCGTGGCAGGCGCCGGCCAGGCGGACGAGTAGGTGTTGCAGGCGCTGGAGTACGGCGTAGAGGCTCAGGCCGACGCTGCCGCCTTCGGGTCGAGGCATTGCAGGGTGAGGAAGGCGTGGGCGGCGGAGACGAGGTTGACGTGGTGGTGCCAGCCGTGCCAGATGCGGCCTTCGTGGTGGTCGAGTCCGAGGCCGGTCTTCAGTTCGCGGTAGTCGTGTTCGATCCGCCAGCTTGGTTTCCCCCATCGAACGAGGGTGCGTCGTGATGTGGCGGTGGGCAGATTCGACGTTAGGCGCCTACCCACCCGCGATGCTCAGCGGACCGTGGAGGCCGCCTCCGTCCTGCGGACCAGAGAAACCGACCGCTCCCGCAAAATAAAGGAGCCCCGATGTGTAGCCCTTCCTTCGTCGGGTAGCAGGCCGTTGCCCACAGTCAACGCATCCCCTGATGACCTATTTGGAAGGGACATCATGACATCAAATCCGTCGGCTTCGTCGACGTCCGCTGGCCAGCAGTCCACGACCGAGACCGTGCGAGAGGTCGGTGCACAGGCAGCACGGGCCGGGCGTGACGTCACCGGATCGGTAAAGGAACAAGGCAAGGAAACCATCGCGGAGGCATCCCGGCAGGCCCGGAACCTCTTCGGCGAGGCGCGCGGGCAGCTTACTTCACAAGCTGGTGAGCAACAGCGCCGGGCGGCTGGCGGCCTGCGATCGCTCGCCGACGAAATGCGCTCGATGGTAGAGCAAAGTGGTCAGTCTGGCCCCGTCTCCGAGCTTGCCCGGCAGTCCGCCGAGAGGATCCATATCGCGGCGAACTGGCTGGAGCAGCGCGAGCCGGGCGACCTCCTCACTGAGGTCCGGCGCTATGCCAAGCGCAATCCCGGGCCGTTCCTCGTCGGCGCGGCCCTGCTCGGTGTGGTGGCCGGGCGCCTGACCCGGAACCTGGCGAGTGGCGGTGATCAGCACGCCGCCGTTGCCGACCATCGGCTCGCCGAGGCCGAGACGGCGCCATTGTCCATGAGTACCGATGGGCGGGGCGGCGCCGACGTGTCGATCGACGGCCTGTCGGGCACCGCATCCGCCTCGCAGATCCATCCGACACCCGGAACGACGCCCTCGGCCGACGAGGCGGCTGTCCTCCCAGGCCTGTCGCCGTCATCGCCGGCCGGTGCGCGGTTATGACCATCCCCAACTCCAGCCCTGGGTATCGGACCGGCGTCGACCCGGTCGAGGAGGCGTCCAACCGCTCTCTGGGCGACCTGATGCGGCAGGTCAGCGAGGACCTGTCTGACCTGATGCGTCAGGAGGTGACCCTGGCCAAGGCAGAGCTGCGCCAAGAGGGCGCCAAGGCGGGGAAGGCGGCTGGCCTCTTCGGCGGCGCCGGCTTTGGTGGCGTCATGGTCCTGCTCTTTCTCTCCCTCGCCCTCTGGAGCGGGTTGTCCAACGTCATGGACCAGGGTTGGGCCGCCGTGATCGTCGCAGTCATCTGGGCCACGGTCGCGGGCGTGCTGTACGTCATGGCGAAATCGAACGCTCAGCAAGTGCGTGGAATGCGGCAGACCACCGGAAGCATGCAGGAGATTCCGGAGGCGTTGAAGCCAAATTGGAAAGGAGTCGACCGATGACCAACGATCCGGAGCAGATCCGGCGCGAAATTGAGCAGACCCGAAGCGACTTGAGCAGCGATGTAGACGCGCTGGCCCACAAGGTGAGTCCGGCCCGAATCATTGAGGACCGCAAACAGCGGGCCCGAGGGGCGGTAAGGAATGTGAGGGACAGGGTTATGGGTACCGTTTCGGACATCGGTGACAGCACCATGTCGACGACGTCGTCACTGACCGACCGCGCCTCGTCTGCCGCCTCGTCGGTCGGCGACGCCGCGAAACAGGCGCCGGCGAAGCTACGGGAGCAGTCCGAGGGGAATCCCCTGGCAGTCGGCCTGATCGCGTTCGGTGTCGGTTGGCTCATCTCGTCGTTGCTGCCGGCCACGAACCGCGAGCAGCAGGCCGCCGGCCAGCTCAAGGGAAAGGTCGGTGAGCACAGCGGCGAGGTCAAGGAGAAGCTCGGGGAGGTCGTCCAGCAAGGCCGTGAGCATCTGCGTGAGCCGGCTCGGCAGGCTGCTGAGGCGGTACGATCCACCGTGACCGGCGCCGTTCAGACGGTCAAGGACGACGGCCGTTCGGCGGTCCAGGACGTCCGGAACACGGGTTCTGTCAAGTAGTTCCTGATCCCGATCTGCCTCCTCGAGGTTCGACCACCGGACACATCTGGGACATCGGGTCTGGGAGACAGTGGAATGGTTTACCGCGTCGCAACATCTGGACCCGACTCGAATGTTGCGACGCGGCCCGGCGAGCGAGGAAGTCTTCCGGCGACGGGCCGGCCCGCCGATCGACTTCCACACCCACGACACCTACTTCGTCGTCACGCACTTCCACTACGTACTCTTTGGCACCATCGTCTTCGCCGCGTTCGCCGGGGTCTACTCCTGGTTCCAAAGATGACCGACCGGATGCTCAACGAACGACTCCGCAAGATCCACTTCTGGACCATGTTCCTTGGCTTCCACGGCACCTTGCTGGTACATCACGATCCCGACGATGGGTTTCGTTCGTACTGGGTGCCTCGACGCTGTTCCTGATCTACAACGTCTGGAAGTCCTGGCGCTTCGGCACACTGGTGACGGGACGACCGTGGGGCTTCGGCAACTCGCTGGAATGGGCCACCAGTTGCCCGCCACCGCTGCACAACTTCGATCGTATGCCCCGGATCCACTCCGAGCGCCCCGCCTTCGACGTCAAGTACGGCCTGAAGGTCCCGACCTCGGCCGGGACCTTCCGCAACGGGCCACCGCACCGCCGCAGCGACTCGCCGAGGGACTGCGCCCCGACCCCCGCCAGGTCACGTCGGACCGGCCGGCGCCGGACGGTGCACGGGGTGCCGAGGAGCACCACCTCGACCCGCAATCCGGCACCCGCCCCTCGAGGTCCCCGAACCCGACGAGGTACGCCGCCCTGGGTATCCATTGGCAGGGCCGGACTCGAACCAGGGCGGCACCGACCGTGGCGGGAAGGACAACGAGCAATGGCGTACCCGGGGGTTCCGCGCCGGACGCGTGACGGATCCGCTGCCCGATAGTTCCGCTACGCGTCTGGTCGTCGTCCGTCGTCAGGGGAAAAGCGGCTGATTGTCGCGTCCGACAGGTTTGGGAGCCTCGGTGGGGGTACTGGCGGGTCACCACCATCTTGAGACGAGGTAGTCATGACCTTCAATCCGCTGACTGAAAAGGGCATCCCGCTGGAAAAGCAGTTGCGGAACTGGCGCGAGTTGGATGTCGAGCCGCTGGATCCCGACGCCACCGATCCGTACACGCGGTGTCGGGTGATCGTGATGAACGGGATCGAGATCGAGTCGATCATGTTCAGTCACCACATGGCCCGGACGTGTCCCGATCCGGAGGTGAAGCGACAGCTCGCCTACACCAGGTACATCGAGGCGCAGCAGCAGAAGGTGGTCAACTGGCTGCTCCCGCCGATCGCCAGCACGCTGGAGACCACCATCGCGTACGAGCAGGTGGCCGTTGACCTTACTGCCTGGATCGCCCGCATGGAGCCCGATCCGTATCTGACCCAGGCGTACGAGTTCGGGGTGTTGGAGGACTTCGACCACCTGTACCGGTACGCCAACCTTTTCGAGATGATCGAGCGACGGAAGGCCGAGAAGGTGGTCGACGGGCTGACCGAGGTAATGCCGGGCCGGCCCACGAAGATGCACCACCGGCACCCGTACGACAACGTCCGGGACCCGTACGACCGGAACAAGGTGAACCCGTTGTCGAGGCTGCACGCGCTGACGGTGATGTCGGCGGAGCAGCAGACGATGAACTTCTACATGAACGTCGGCCCGCAGTACATGGAGCCGATCGCCCGGCAGCTCTACGTCGAGATCGGCATGATCGAGCAGGAGCACGTCACCCACTACGAGTCGCTGGTCGACCCCGGTGAGACCTGGTGGGAGCGGCTGGTCCACCACGAGTACAACGAGGTCTACCTCTACCACTCGTTCATGACCCAGGAGCCGGACCCGAAGGTGAAGGCGATCTGGGAACTGCACCTCAACATGGAGCTGGAGCAGTTGCGGGTCGCGTGTGACCTGATGCGGCGCTTCGACGGGCGCGAGCCGGAGGAGGTACTCGCCCCGGAACTCCCGGCGCCGGTGACGTTCGAGCCGAACAAGGAGTACCTGCGACACCTGCTCGACACCCAGATCGACCTGACCACCCTGGGAGCCGGCTACGTCCGGGACGCCCACGAGCGGTTCGAGAAGTTGCAGGAACAGATCCACGGTGGCGAAGAACCGCCGAGCGAGCGGGTGATCGACATGCATCGGGAGCGGTTCGGCACCGAGTACCGGATCGAGACCGAGGGACCGCACCCGGTGAAGTCGCTGCGTCAGCCCGAGGACAAGCGGTGAGCGCGAACGGCACGGACCCCGAGAAGGGGATCGACGTCATCGACCTGCTCCTGGCCCAGCACGCCCGGATCGAGGAACTCTTCCGTACCGTCGCGGCGGCCGAGGGCAAACCGAAGCGCCTCGCCTGGCAGGAACTGATCGAACTGCTCGCCGTGCACGAGACCGTCGAGGAGGAGATCGTGCACCCGCTCGCCCGCGGCAGCATCGACGCCGGCGACGACGTCATCGACGCGCGGTTGGCGGAGGAACACGAGGCGAAGGAACTCCTCAAGGACCTCGTCGAGCTGGGCACCGACGCCCCGGACTTCGACGACCGACTGAGCCAGCTCAAGGTCGCCGTACTCGAGCACGCCACCCGGGAGGAACGGTACGAGTTCATGCAGCTCCGCGCCGCCCTGCCGGCTCAACGGTTGGTGACCCTGGCCGGGGCGCTACGCGCCGCGGAGGCAGTGGCACCCACCAGGCCGCATCCCGGCGCCGAGTCCGCCACCGCGAACCTGGTGCTCGGCCCGCCCCTCGCGATGGTCGACGCGGTACGGAACGCGATCCGGACCGCGATGCAGGGTTGACCGAGGTGGGCTGTCCCGCCCGTCCGGACGGCGGGACAGCCTCGTTTCCACGCACCGCCAAGCCAGCTGTTCGAAGCTGGGGCGCGGCAGGCAGCCCACCGTCGCGCGAGTTGTGTATTCGACCAGATATCCCGGACCGGTCGACCTCCTGCTACCCGTAGTGGTGCGGGTACAGCTCACGTCGATGAGGGTTGTCCGACGAGCGACCGACCGCCTGTCCGCGTGGAGGACTCCCGGTCGTCTCTCAGGCCGTTTATCCGGTTCGCCGCCGGGTAGCCCAATTCTGGTGCGGGCACGCCACTCGCGAGGATTCCTGGCCCAAGCGGTGCCTTCATTCGCAATACGAGAGCTACGACGTCCTGATCCAGGAGGAGGCGGCATGGCAGGCAGGATCGGCGGATGGCTGGTGGTCATGGTGGGCGTCGGGGTAGGCGCGGCAATCGTCGCCCGCCGCAAGGAATCCCTACCGGCCCGACAGGGCGACGGATATGCCACCGTCCGGGCGGTGACGGTGGATCGACCGATGGAATCGGTGCGCGAATGGTGGCGGGACGCGGCGCGGCTCTCGATCGTGCTGGACCGACCGGTGGCGGTGGAGACGCTCGACGAGCACGGACGGCGCTGGATGGTACGTGACCGATCCGGCGACGACGGCTGGTCCGTCGAGATCACCGCGGAGAGCGAAGACGGGCCGTTTCGCTGGCGGATCGAGGACCGCCCGTTGGCTTCCGAGGGACACCTCGAGTTGACCACCGCCCCGGGTGACCGGGGCACCGAGTTGCGGGTCGAACTCCGCTATCCGGGCAGCCGGGCCGGGCACCAGGCGGCGGTGCTGAGGGGCCGCGATCCAGACCAACTGCTGCGCACGACGCTGCGCCGGGCCAAGTCGGTGATCGAGGCCGGCGAGGTGGTGTCGACCACGGACGAGCCGTCCGGCCGGACCGGCCCCGCAGAACGGGCCACCAAGGCCGTCCGGGAGAAGCTGTCGACGGGAGGACGGGCATGAAGGCACTGTGCTGGGAAGGCGTTGGAAAGCTCAGCGTGCAGGACGTCCCCGAACCGGCGATCCACGGCGCCGGTGACGCGATCGTCCGCGTCCGGGCGAGCAGTGTCTGCGGCTCCGACCTGCATCTGATCAACGGCTACCTACCCGCCATGCGCGAGGGCGACATCCTCGGCCACGAGTTCATGGGCGAGATCGTCGAGGTCGGTCCCGGGGTCGAGAAGCTCAGACTCGGCGACCGGGTGGTCGTCGGATCGGTACTCGCCTGCGGCGGCTGCTGGTACTGCCGGACCGGCCAGTACTCGCTGTGTGACAACTCGAATCCACAGCCAAACTTCACGGAGAAACTGTGGGGCCACGCCCCGGCCGGGATCATCGGCTACTCGCACGCGGCGGGCGGGTTCGCCGGCAGCCACGCGGAGTACGTCCGGGTGCCGTTCGCCGACATCGGTTCGTTCAAGGTTCCCGAAGGCGTACCGGACGACGCCGCCGTGTTCGCCTCCGACGCGATGCCCACCGGCTGGATGGCGGCCGACTTCTGCAATCTCCAGGGCGGTGAGGTGGTCGCGGTCTGGGGCGCTGGCGGGGTCGGACAGATGGCGGCCCGTTCCGCCCAGATCCTCGGCGCGCAACGGGTCATCGTCATCGACCGGCTACCCGACCGCCTCTCCACCGCCGCCGACCGGCTCGGCGTGGAGACCATCGACTACAGCCAGGTCGACGTGCTCGACACGCTGCGGGAGATGACCGGCGGCCGAGGCCCGGACGCCTGCATCGAGGCGGTCGGCATGGAGGCTCACGACACCGGGCCCGCCTACGCGTACGACCGGATCAAGCAGGCCGTACGGCTACAGACTGACCGGCCGACCGCCGTGCGACAGGCGATCATGGCCTGCCGCAAGGGCGGCACGGTGAGCATCGTCGGCGTGTTCAGCGGCTTCGTCGACAAGTTTCCGCTCGGCGCGGCAATGAACAAGGCACTGGTGCTGCGGATGGGCCAGATGCACGCCCAGCGCTACATCCCGATGCTGCTGGAACGGCTCGCCAACAAGGAAATCGACCCGGGCTACCTCGCCACCCATCCGTTACCGCTTCAGGATGGTCCGCGCGGCTACGAGATCTTCGAGAAGAAGCAGGACGGCTGCCTACGCTCGGTGCTGCATCCGGCCGCGGCCTGACCTGGCCCTCCCGGGCTCACCCGACCGGCGCGGCGATACCGCTGGCCCGGGGACCGGCGCGGCGGCCCGAGCGGCGGTACCAGCCGGTGAAGAGCGCCACCACCAGCAGCAGTTCGGCCAGGTCCCCGCCGTAGTACATCAACTGTGCCGCGTCGCGCGCGGCGTCGAGGTCGAACGCGGCGCCCGGCGGCCAGTGGGGCGCCCGGGCGTAGAGCAGCTTGGCCAGTATCGCGTGCGCGGCGGCTGCCAGCACGACGACCGCGAGCCGCAGCCCCAGCCCTGGACGCCGGGGCGCCGGATCCGGGCCGGCGACCGACCAGGTGAACAGGTATCCGGCGGCAAAGACGTGCGCGTGTATCGCGAGGTGCAGTATCTCGTTCGTCTTGGCGGTCCCGTACAACGGAGTGAGGTAGATCAGGTAGAGACCGGCGACATTGAGCAACAGAGCCGTGACGGGATGGCGAAGCAGGTGCGATACGGGGCTGCGGAGGACGGCTCTGGCATGCCGCCGGGCCGGCCCTGGCATCGTCCGCAACGCCAGCGTCAGTGGCGCGGCCAGCGCGAGCGCCAACGGCGCGTACATCCCGACCAGCAGGTGCTGGACCATGTGTGCCCGTGCGTCGTGATGGGCGGCCGAGGCCACAACGGGTGAGAGGGCCACGCCCAGAAGTCCGACGCCGACGACGAAGGCCGCCGTCCGGGTGGGCCGCCAACCGCGTGCGGTGCGCCGGCCCCGAGCGGCGGCAGCGAGGTAACAACCACCCACCGCGACCACAGCGAGAACCGGAAGCCACCCCGACCCGTCCGCCCCGACCGCCGAATGAGCCGACCCACCGGTCATCGACGGCCGGCCGTCCGACGGATCCGCCGCGCGAGCAGTGCGCCAACCGCCAGCAAGAGCACCGCCACCCCGATCCACGCCACGTCGTACGGGACGAGGTCCACGCCGTACCGGATCTGGTGCACCCGCAGCAACTTGTGGTCGACGACGCCGTCGAAGAGCTGAAAACCGCCCGACCCCAGGAACAGCCCCGCCCACGCCGCCCGCGGCACCAGCGCACGATGCCGGCGCAGGTCGGCGATCAGGAAGAAACCGGCGACCAGCGCGACCAACTCCCCGGCATGCAGCAGCCCGTCGGAGAACAGACCCAGCGTGGGAGTGGACCGGTCGTAGAAATGATGCCAGTTCAGGAGCTGATGGAAGACAATCTCGTCGATCCCGGCCATCAGCCCGACACCGATCAGAGCCGCGGCAGTCGCCGAACGCCCCGGCCGGGCATGGCCTTCGGGGATGTCGCGTACGGTCCCCGTCATAGCCGCTTCCCACCTGTCTCGCTCCCCGGCACCTGGGCTCGCCTCTACCCCGATCTTCCGGGATCAAACCGGTGACGGGCACCGGTTTCGCGTCCGTTGTCGCGATGGCCGCGTCACTCCCCGCGAGCGATTCCGGGGGCGGAGCAGCCCGACAACGACCCCGTCACACCGGCTCAATTCCCCACCTACTACGACCGGCACCGCAACGACGAGTTCCTCGCGTTCCTCAAGCAGGTCGCCAAGGCCCATCCCTGGGTGAAGCTGCACGTGGTCGCCGACAAAAGTCGATCATAAGCGCCGCCGAAGTGGCGGCGGCAGTAGCTGGCGACGCTTCCCATCGATACATCAGCCCGGCGGTGGCGCCCGAACTTGTTGCCCAGGTGGTGCAGGGTCAACGTGCCGAAATCACCCAGTGGATCAACAGTTCACACCGGCGAGGGAACGGCCGGCTGGTGCAACCGGATCCGGTCCGGTTGGTTCGGGCACTGCCGTTGCTGAACACCCCAGCTGCATGAGGCCTCCTGCCAGAACCGCTCTCGCTGGGAACCGGGCGCGGCTTAACGTCGGCTGGCTGGGTATCAGGGATCGGATGCGTCTAGTAGGTGTAGCGGATTCGGTAGGAGCAGCTGGCAGCGTTCGGTTTCGAAGCGTTGGACGCGCTCGCCGGCGGACACCAGACCGGTGAGTCCGCGTTCGGTTCGGGTGGCTCGGGCGGCCGAAACGTCGGCGAGACCGGCAGTTCGAGTATCACACTCCGCCACCCACCGGGTTATCGACACCCTCGGCCCCCTACTCGCAGTGGCCCCGGTACGGCGGCGCAGGGTCGACCAGATCACCATCGTCGACGGCACCCTGATCCCGACCCGGGACCACCGCCTGGCCGCCCAGAGCAGAAACCACCGCTACAGCCGGCATCGGGATCTGACAGCTCGCAGGCATGCCAGGGTTTCCCGGCCCAGGCGGGCCGGGCGGCCACCGCCTGTTCGGTCGATCCGCCGGCTGGTGCTGCGCCTGGCCTGGGAGAACAGCACGTGGGGGTACCGCCGCATCCACGGTGAACTCGTGCTGGGGTGAAGGTCGCCGCCTCCACCGTGCGGGAGATTCTCCAGCAGGCCGGCATCGACCCGGTCAGGGTCACCGGGAGTCACCGTAGGGATGCCCGTGGTCAACGAACGACGCCGCCCGGCTCCGGCACAGGCTTCGACCACCGCCCGAATGGATCGTTCCGGGTAGCCCGTTGGGACAGCATCCGGGTGCCGACCCGACCTTCGAAGACCGCGCTGACCTGCCCATGGACGCCGACTCCCCAAGGTAGTCGGATCGTCGGCGCACCGTTGACACCCCCGGGGGCATGGCTAAACTTCAATCTGTCTTCCAGTCCGGGAGCGCTCCCATCTCATGTCCCGTGGCCGCCATCCCGAGGAGATCCTTCTACAGTGGACGCAATCCGCGTTGCCGTCGCCGCGAGCTTCACGGCAGACCCGATAGACGAGACGCTGCGCCACTGGTGGGACGAGTGGGACCTGCCCGCGCACACCACGTTCGCGCCGTACAACCAGGTGTTCCAGGCGCTGCTCGACGACGGGGGGCCGCTCGCAGGCAACCGGCACGGCGTCAACGTGGTCCTGATCCGGGTCGACCAGTGGCCGGACGCCGAAGCTGGCGCCGACGACCTCGCCGACGCCGTACGTGACAGCGCCGACCGGGCGCCCGTGCCACACCTCGTGGTGTGCTGCCCACCGCCGCCCGGCAACGCGGGTGACCCGGCGCTCGCCGCCGCCGAGGCGCGGCTCGCCGGAGCACTCTCCGGCGATCCACGGGTACGGGTGATCACCGGCGTCGACCTGGCCACGCTCTACCCGGTGCCCGACTACCACGACCCGTACGGCGAACGGTCCGCGGACGTGCCGTACACCCGGACGATGTTCGCCGCGCTCGGCACGGCGGTGGCCCGGGCGGCGCACGCCTGGCTCACGCCGCGCCCCAAGGTGATCGCGGTCGACGCCGACAACACGCTGTGGGACGGGGTGGTCGGCGAGGACGGCGTACGGGGGGTGCGGGTCGGCCCGGGACGCCGCGCGTTCCAGGAGTTCCTGCTCGCCCAGCGCGCCGCCGGCCGGCTGATCGCGATCTGCAGCAAGAACGCCGAGGCGGACGTGCTCGCCGTGCTGGCCGAGCATCCCGACATGGTGCTGCGGCCCGAGCACGTGACCGCGCACCGGATCGACTGGCAGCCCAAGTCGGCCAACCTCGCCGCGCTGGCCGCCGAACTCGACCTCGGGCTGGACGCGTTCGTCTTCCTCGACGACAACCCGGTCGAGTGCGCCGAGGTGCGCGCCGCCCACCCGGAGGTCCTCGCGCTCGCGCTGCCCGCCGAGCCGGACGCCGTGCTGCCGTACCTGCGGCACTGCTGGCCGCTCGACGTCACCGAGGTCACCGACGACGACCGGAACCGCGCCGAGCGCTACGTGGTGGAGGCACGACGCCGGGCCGCCCGCGCGGCGGCACCGTCGCTGGCGAGCTTTCTCGACGGGCTCGGCCTGGTCGTCGACGTCCGGCCGATGACGTCCACCGACCTCGCCCGCACCGCGCAGCTCACCCAGCGCACCAACCAGTTCAACCTCACCACCGTGCGGCGCACCGCCGCCGAACTGGGCACGGTGGACGGTGAGGTGCTGGTCGTCGACGTACGGGACCGACTCGGCTCGTACGGCCAGGTGGGTGTCGTCGTGCACCGTGCCCACGGCGCCCGGCTCGAGGTGGAGACGTTCCTGCTGAGCTGCCGGGTGCTCGGCCGCGGCGTCGAGCACCGGGTGCTGGCGAGCCTCGGGGCACTCGCCCGGGAGCAGGGCCTGACCGAGGTGGCACTCGCCTACTCCCCCACCGAGCGCAACCGCCCCGGCTACGACTTCCTGTCCGGCCTGCCGGGCGTCCGGCGGGACGGGACCGCGTTCGTGATCTCCGTGGCGGACGCCGTCGCGGCCAGATACGAGCCGCAATCGGTGCGGCCGGCTCCCGCCGGCGCGGAAACGGCGGCCCGGTTGGCCCCGCCCGCCGACGCCGACCGGGTGCACCGGACCGCGACCACCCGCAGCACCGCCGGGCAGGTGCTGGCCGCGATCGAGGCACGCCGGAGCAGCACGCCGGCCGCCGCCGTCGACACCGACGACCCGACCGAGGCCCAGGTCGCGGCCATCTGGGCCGAGTTGCTCGACTTTCCGCCGACCTCGGTGAACGACAACTTCCACGAGTTGGGCGGCGGATCGCTCACCCTGGTTCGGTTCGCCGTACGGGTACGCGACGACTTCGGCGTGGAACTGCCCGTCGACGCGCTCTTCACCGACGCGTTCACCGTCGCCGACATCGCCCGAACCATCCGTGAGCATTCCTCGGCGAACGTCGACGAGCTGCTTGCCGAGTTGGCGCAGCTCTCCGACGACGAGGTCCGCGCGCTACTCGACGCCGACCGCTGACCGCCGCCATGGCTACGTTCCTGACCAGCACCTTCGGCACCCACGGCGACGTGCTGCCGTTCATCCGGATCGGGCAGGCGCTGCGCGCCCGGGGTCACGAAGTCGTGCTGCACACCCACGAGTACTACGGCAGCACGGTCCGCGCCGCCGGCCTGGAGTTCGTACCCGTCGACACCGAGTCCGGTTACGCACGGACCCTTCTGGAGGCCCGGCGCCTCCTGCTCAACGTGCTGGCGGACGTCGACCACCTGGCCGACTACTACCGGCGCAACGGCCTGTGGGAGCAGGTCCGCCGCGAATACGAGTCGATGGCCGCCGTGGTACGCGAGCGCGACCCCGCCCAGGTGGTGACGGTGAGCCGGCACACCTCCGGGCTCTCCGTGCTGATGCTGCGCGAGGCGTACGGGGTACCGGCGGCCTGGGTGGCCCTCGCCCCCACCCAGCTCATGGCGATGCCACTCACCGAACGGCTCTTCCCGCGCACCCTCGCCGCATCGGCCAACCAGGTCCGGGCCGCCGTGGGTATGCCGCCGGTCGAGGACTGGGCGCCGTGGCTCTCCTCCGCCGATCTCGAGTTGGGGCTCTGGCCGGACTGGTTCGACGGAGCCGGTGACCGGGCACCCGCCCGGACCGCGCTGCCGGGCTTCGTGCTGCACGACGACGCCGAGACCGGCGAGCTACCCGCGGAGGTGGCGGAGTTGGTGGCCGACGACGTTCCGCCGGCCCGCCGACCCGTCCTGCTGACCGGTGGGTCGGGACAGTTGCTGCACCACGAGTGGTACCGGCTCGCTGCCGAGGCGTGCGCCCGGGCCGGCCGGCCCGGCATCCTGGTCTGCCGCCACCGGGACCTGGTTCCGGATGTCCTTCCGGAGGGCGTCCAGTGGCAGCCGTCCCTGCCGTTCCGCACGCTGATACCCAAGGTCGCCGCCGTCGTCCACCACGGCGGCGTGCTCACCAGTGCCCGGGCGATCGCGTCCGGCGTACCCCAGGTCGTGCTGGCGCACGGGGTCGACCGGCCGGACAACGCCGTGCGACTGCGCCGGCTGGGCCTCGGCGAGTGGCTGCCGGCGGCCCGCTGGACGACCGAGACGATCGCCGCGCTCCTCCGTCGGGTGCTGGACGACCCCGGTTACGCGGCCCGGAACCGGGCGCGGTCGCCGCTGGTGGACTCCGGGGCCGCCGTCGAGGCCGCCTGCGACCGGCTGGAGGGACTGCTGGGTACCACCCCGCAGCCCGTTGCCGGCACACGGACAAGGGAGTACACGGTGCGAGACCGAATCGCGCAGCTCTCGCCCGAGCAGCGGGCTCTGCTCGTCAAGCGCCTGCGGCCGGTGCCCCGGCCACCGCGGTCGGCGGGCGAGGAGGTGTACGACTGCTCATACCATCAGCGCCGGTCCTGGCTGACGGCCCAGGTCGACACGGACGGCGCGAGCGCCCACGTGGCAACGGTGATCCGGCTGCGTGGCCCGCTGGACACCGAGGCCCTGGCGGCGGCTGTCGCCGAGGTGGTGGCCCGGCACGACGGCCTGCGCACGGTGCCGGTGACGGGCGGCGAGGAGCCCCGGCAGCGAGTGGTCGGTGGGCTGTCCGCGCCGTTGCGGGTGGAGACCTCGGTCGGGTTCGAGTCGAGCGCCGTCGGTGGCTCCCGGACTTCCGGGCCGGACTCCGACGGTCCGGCGAGGTGGGTCGAACGGCTGCGGGCGGAGCCGTTCGACCTGGTACGCGGGCCGCTCGTCCGTGCCGCGCTGCTGCGCGTCGGTCCGGACGAGCACCTGTTCCTGCTCGCCGGCCACCACTTCGTGCTCGACGCGGCATCGCTGGGCATCGTCAGCGCCGAAGTGGCGGCCGCGTACGGGACGCGGGTCGGGGCGACCGGGCCGGCGCTCGAGGCCCATCCGGTGCAGTACCCGGATGTCGCCACCTATCAGCGTCGGCGGCTGGCCGGTGGTGGTCTGGAGCGGACGCTGGCGTACTGGCGCTCCGCGTTGGACGGTGTCGGGCCGCCTGTCGCGCTGCCGCTGCCGGCGCCGGTCGCCCACGCGCAGGGGGTCGCGGAGGCGGTCCGCATGCTGTCGCCGGAGTTCGTCGACCGGCTCACCGCCTCGGCCGGTGTCTCCGGTCGGCTGACCCTGGCACCGGTCCTGCTGACCTCGTACCAGTTGCTGCTGGGGCGCTACACGGGCCGGACCGACGTGCCGGTCGGCGTCTTCGTCGGCGGCCGCACCGAGCCGGGGACCGAGCGGGTGGTCGGCGACTTCACGAACATCGTCGTGGTGCGGGCCGACCTGGCGGGCGAACCGCCGTTCCCGGCCGCCGTGCGCCGGGTCACCGACGCGTTCGCGGGAGCGCTGACCCATCAGGACGCGCCGTTCGAGGCGGTGGTCGCCGCACTCGCGCCACCCCGGGTTGCCGGCGGGCCACCGCTGGTGCGGTTCGGCTTCAACATGCAGGATTACCGGCTGCACGAGATCGCCTGGGCAGGGCTGTCCGCGACGGTCCTGCCGGTGCCGGCCGGACACTCCTATCTGGACCTCACCCTGATCGTGCTGCCCACCGACACCGGCCAGATCAAGGTGGTGTTCGAGTACCCCGCCGACCGGTTTGCGGCCGACGCGGTCGACGCGCTCGCCACCGCATTCCACGAGCTGCTGCGGTTGCTGGCGGCGGAGCCCGACCGGCCGGTCACCGAGGCGGTGCGGGCAGGCGTACCGGAGCCGGTGCGACCGCCCGCCAGCACCGCCCCGCTGCCGGTGGAGTACGTGCCGCCCCGCACCGAAGGTGAGGAGCTGGTGGCGGGGGTGGTCGGCGACGTGCTCGGACTCGACAAGGTCGGCGTCCACCACGACTTCTTCGCGCTCGGCGGCCACTCGCTGCACGCCATGCGGGTCGTCGGGCGGATCAACGCGGCGACCGGTCTCGACGTACCGGTGCGGGTGGTCTTCGCGCATCCGACCGTGGCCGGCCTGACCGAGGCCCTCGAGGAACTCGCCCGATGACGTCGGCGCTCGCCCGACGGTGGCGGGCCGATCCGATCGCCCCGGCCATCGTCGCCTGCACCGACGGCAGCGCCCCACCACTGTCGTACGCCCAGGAACGGATGTGGTTCCTGGAGCAGTACGCGCCGGGCACCGCGACGTACCACATGTGGCTGTCGTTGCGGGTCGCCGGCCCGCTCGATCCCGGCGCCCTCCGGGCGGCGCTGGACGCACTCGTGGCGCGGCACGAAAGCCTGCGGATGCGATTCTCGGCCACCGAGGACGGCCAGCCGAAGATGGAGGTGACCCCGCCGGGGCGGGTGGAGCTTCGGTCGGTGGACGTCAGCGGCACCGCCGATCCGGTCGCGGCGGCCCGGACCGCGCTGACCCAAGCGGTGGCCGTGCCGTTCGACCTGGCCGCCGGCCCGCTCTTCCGCGCCACGCTGGCCACGATCGGCCCCGACGACCATGTGCTGTGCCTGACGATGCACCACATCATCAGCGACGGCTGGTCGACCGAGGTGATCCTGCGCGAGTTGGGCATCCTCTACGACGCGCACCGCACCGGCCGGCCCGCCGGCCTGCCGGACCTGCCCATCGGCTACGCCGACTGGGCGCGCTGGCAGCGCTTGCTGGGCGGGGCCGAACGCGACCTGTCGTTCTGGCGCGAGCGCCTCGCCGACGTACCCGCGCTGGAACTGCCGACCGACCGGCCGTACCCCCCGACGCAGACGTCGGCCGGTGCCATGCACACGTTCCGGCTCGACGCCGGACTGACCGCGGCGCTCGGCGCGGTCGGGCAGCCCCGCGGCGCGACACCGTTCATGGTGCTGCTCGCCGGCTTCCAGGCCCTGCTCGGGTGGTACACCGGTCAGGACGATTTCGCGGTGGGTGTGCCGGTCGCCGGGCGGGGACAGCCGCAGACCGAGGGCCTGGTCGGGCTCTTCGTCAACACGATCGTGTTCCGCGCCGACCTGGCCGGCGACCCGACCTTCGACGACCTGCTCGGCCGGCTGCGGGAGACCGCGATCGACGCGTTCGCGCACCAGGAGCTGCCGTTCGAGCGGCTGGTCACCGAGCTGAGGGTGCGGCGTGACGTACGGCGCCCGCCGGTCTTCCAGGTCAGCTTCGCGATGCAGAACTACACCGGAGCGCCGGCCACCCGGTTCGGCAACCTGACCGTCGCGCCGTTCGACGTCGCGCCGACGACCACCCGACACGAGCTGGCCCTCTACCTGTACCACGACGGGGACGAACTCGTCGGCACCGTCACGTACAACACCGACCTGTTCGACGCCGCAACGGTCGTACGGCTCTTCGACCGGTTCGCGATATTGCTGCACCAGGTCGCCGCCGACCCCGCCGCGCCGCTGTCCACACTGGACCTGCTGTCGTCGCGGGAGCACGAGGTGCTGCGGCGGTTCAGCGCGCCGGCGCCGACAGACTCCCCGGCAGCTGTGCTGACCGACGCGTTCGACTCCTGGGTCGCCCGGACCCCGGACGCTCCCGCCGTGGTGCACGGCGACGCGTCGTTGACGTACGCGGAACTGGACAGTCTGGCGAACGGGCTGGCGCGACGCCTGCGGGAGTGCGGGGTCGGGCCGGATGCGCGGGTGGGGATCTGCCTGGAGCAGTCCACCGACTCGGCGGTCGCCGTGCTGGGCGTGCTCAAGGCCGGCGGGGCGTACCTGCCGCTCGACCCGGAGCAACCGCCGGCCCGGCTGGCGTACCTGCTCGCCGACTCCGATGCCGAGGTCCTGCTCACCTCCCCCGACCTCACCGGACTGTTCGAGGGCTATCCCGGGCGGCTGCTCACGGACGTCGCCGCCGGAGGATCCGGCCCGCTTCCGCCGATCGCCGGCCCCGACGACCTCGCGTACGTCATCTACACCTCCGGGTCCACCGGGCAGCCGAAGGGCGTGGCGGTGCAGCACCGCCAGCTCGTCCGCTACCTCGACGGAATGCGCGAACGCCTCGACGTCGTCCCCGGCTCCCGCTTCGGCCTGCTGCAGTCGCTGTCGTTCGACTTCGCGGTCACCATGTTCTATCTGGCGCTCGCCACGGGTGGCCGGGTAGCGCTGATCCCACGGCGGGGCACCGCCCAGGAGGTGGCCGACCAGGTCTCGTCCGGCCGGATCGACTACCTGAAGCTGACCCCGTCGCACCTCGCCGCGCTCGCCGCCGAGGTGCCGGCCGCCAGCCTGCTTCCCCGCCGCGCCCTGGTGCTCGGCGGGGAGGCGTCCCGGGCGGACTGGACCAGGGAACTGGCCGGCCTCTCCCCGGCCGCCGTCGTCAACCACTACGGACCGACGGAGGCGACGGTCGGCGTCACGACGTACCAGGTGTCGCCGGCCGTCGACCCCGGTTCCGTCACGACGCCGATCGGACGCCCGCTGCCGCACGCCCAGGTGCACGTGCTCGACCGGCTGCTCCGACCGGTACCGGTGGGTGCGGTCGGCGAGCTGCATCTCGGCGGCGACCGGCTGGCCCGCGGCTACCTGGGCCGGCCGGAGCTGACCGCCGAGCGTTTCGTCCGGAGCGCGTCGTACGGGCGGCTCTACCGCACCGGCGACCTGGCCCGATGGCTGCCAAGCGGCGACCTGGAGTTCCTCGGCCGGCGGGACCATCAGGTGAAGCTGCGCGGCTACCGGATCGAACTCGGCGAGATCGAGGCCACCCTCGCCGCCCTGCCGGAGGTCACCCAGGCCGCCGTCGCGGTGCACGCCGATCGGCTGGTGGCCTACCTGGAGCGGGCGTCGGCGCGGGAGTTGCCGCTCGCCGAGCTGCGTCAGCGGTTGGCGCTGACCCTGCCCGAGTACATGCTGCCGGCCCAGGCGGTGTGGCTGGACGCGCTGCCCCGGATGGCACACGGCAAGATCGACCGGGGTGCCCTGCCCGCACCCGACGTCGGGTCCCGGAACGCCTTCATCCCGCCGACCGGACCGGTCGAGGAGGCCATCGCCGAGGTCTGGCGCGCGGTGCTGGGTGTCGAACGGGTGGGTGCGGAGGACGACTTCTTCGACCTCGGCGGGCACTCGCTGCTCGCCATCACGGTGGTGAGCCGGCTGCGCGGGCTACTGCCCACGCCGGTCACCGCGATGGACCTGTTCAAACATCCGACCGTGCGCGGCCTGGCCGGCCTCGGTGACCGGACCGGCCCACGCCCGCTGCTGCACGAGCTGACCCGTCCCGGGCCGACCCGCACCCTGTCCCTGGTCTGCGTTCCGTACGGCGGCGCCAGCGCGATCGTGTACCAGCCCCTCGCCGACGCCCTGCCCGAGGGGGTCACGCTCTACTCCGTCGCCGTACCCGGTCACGACCTGGGGGTGGCGGAGGAGGCCCGGCCGCTCGACGAGGTCGCCGCCGCCGTGACGGACGAGGTGCTGCACCGGGTGCCCGGTCCGCTCGTCCTCTACGGACACTGCGGCCCGGGTGCGGCGTTGACCGTCGAGGTCGCGCGCCGGCTGGAGGCAGCCGGTCGTACCCTGGAGGCGGTCTACCTCGGCGGCGTCTTCCCCTTCGCCCGGCCCCGACTCGCCGGGCTGGCCCGGTTCGACCGACTCCGCTCGGACACCGTGTACGCGAACTGGTTGCAGTCGATGGGCGCCGACGTGGGCGCACTCGAGCCCGCCGAGCGCCGGCACCTGATCCGGGCCATGCGGCGGGACGCCGAGGAGGCCGAGGAGTACTTCACCGCTCTGATGGGCGGGCGGGTGACACCGCTGCGGGCTCCGATCGTCTCCGTGGTGGGCGAGAAGGACCCGGGCACCGACTACTACCAGGAGCGTTACCGGGAGTGGGAGTTCCTGTCCCCGCGTACCGGCCTGGTGGTGCTGGACGAGGCGGGGCACTACTTCCTCAAGTACCGGGCCGCGGAGCTGGCCGGGATCGTGACCGGTCCGGTGCCGGCATCGGATCCGGGCGCACCGCCCACTCCCGGGCCGCGACCCAGCATGGGCCGTTTCCTCGCCGTCGCCGCCGCCCAGACGGTGTCGATGACGGGTACGGCACTGACCGAGTTCGCCCTGCCGATCTGGGCCTACCTGGCGACCGGATCGCTGTTGCGCTTCGCGCTCTTCGCGGTCGCGGGCGTGCTGCCCGGCATCCTCGTCGCGCCGATCGCCGGTGCCCTCGTCGACCGTAGCGATCGGCGACGCGCGCTGATCGGAGCGAGCATTCTGGCAGGGCTGATCCAGGGGGCTCTCGCACTGCTGCTCGCGTTCGACGCGCTGGGGGCGGGACTCCTCTACGGGCTCCTCGCCGCGCTCTCGGTGGCGCTGACCCTTCAGCGGCTCGCGTACGCGTCGGCCGTGCCGCAGCTCGTACCCAAGCGGTATCTGGGACACGCCAACGGAGTCGTGCAGCTGGCAACCGGGGCGGCACAGTTCCTGGTGCCGCTGGTGGCGGTGGCGATGCTGCACTCGCTCGGCATGCTCGGCATCCTGCTGTTCGACGTGGCCAGCTACCTCCTGTGCGTGGCCGTACTACTGGCCGTCCGCTTTCCGCGCACGATGGCCTGGCAGCGCCGGGAGACCGTCCTTGCCGAGATCCGGGGCGGCTTCCACTACTTCTTCCGCCGCCCCGGCCTCCGCGCGATGCTGCTCTTCTTCGTCGGACTCAACGCGCCGCTGGCCGCCGTACTCGTGCTGGTCTCCCCGCTCGTGCTGGTGGTGGGCTCGACGGCCGACGCCGCCCGGGTCGCGATGGTGTCCGCCGCCGGTGCGGTCGCCGGCGGCCTCGTACTCGCGCTCTGGGGCGGGCCGAAGCGGCACCGGATGCGTGGGCTGCTCTGGGCGGCGGCCGGGGTCGCCGCGAGCGCCGCCGTGGCCGGCCTCCGCCCGTCGCTGGCCCTGATCGCGGTCGGCACGTTCTGCCTGTCGTTCGCGCTGGTGCTGGTCAACGGCGCCTGGATCACCATCATCCACACGAAGGTGCCGCAGCGATTCCACGCCCGCGTGATCGCGCTGAACCAGATGGTCGCGCTCTCCGTCCTCTCGCTCGGATACGCCGTCGCGCCACTTGTCAGTACGGCGCTGCAACCACTGGTCGACCCCGGCGGTCCGCTGGCCGGCACGGTGGGCGCGGTGATCGGCGTCGGCGCGGGGCGCGGCACCGGCCTGCTGTACCTGCTGTGCGGGCTGGCGATGGGCGCACTGGTCGTCGTCTCGCTGCGCCTTCCCGTGCTGGCCCACTTCGACCGGGACGTGCCGGACGCCGAGCCCGACGACCTCGTCGGGCTGGCCGCCCTGGCCGACCGTCGTCCGCCTGCCTGATCCTGGCGGAATCCGCGGTTCGACATGTCCACCGACTCGAGAAACGCAACGCCCCGCGTCAAGGAAGTGTCAAGACGAATGCCCAGTCGGGTGTATGACGATCGTCGATGTCGCGGGAGCACGGGGCTTTCGCACGACACGGGAGCGCACATGTCGGTTTCTTGGAGCAAGATCGCGCGCATCCACGCCAGGACGCTCAGCGTAAGCCTCAGCGTCGGCCTGCTGCTGGTCGCGGGCGCCGCAACACCCGGTTATGCCGGCACGGCTGATCTCAGGATGTCTTCGAAGGGGACTGTGGCGTTCCAGGCGGCGAACTCGCGTCTGTGGGTCACCGGAATCACCGGGAACGGCAAGGAACTGAACTTCTCCGTGATGCCGGGGACCAGCCCGGCTATCTCGGCGGGGACCGGCCAGACCACCGTGCTGACCGGCACGGTGGTGTTCCAGGGCAGCAACGGCAACCTGTGGGCCGCCGCGGCCGGCAGCGGCTCCGGCGGGGACCACCGCCAGCCCATGGCCCCGGGCACTGGCCCGACCGTCTCGACCGACGGCACTCGGGTTGCCTACCAGGGCAGCAACGGCCGCCTGTGGACCACCGACGGCAGGAGCTACACGGACAGCGGCCTGGCGATGGCGCCCGGGACCAGTCCGAGCATCGCCTCGACCAGCCAGGTCGCGTTCCAGGGAGCCGATGGCTACCTCTGGACCACCAGGGGCGGTCGCACCGATCTGGCTATGATGCCCGGGACCAGCCCGGCTTCCTCGCGGGATGGCGTGATCGCCTTCCAGGGTGCCAATGGCAACCTGTGGATCATCCGAGTGGGCGGGGGAACCGACGACACCGGATTCGCCATGGCGCCGGGCACGAGCCCGAACATGTCGACGATGTCGACCAACTGGGACCTCACCCGGATCGCGTTCCAGGGGGCCAACGGCAACCTCTGGACGACGGTGGCGTCTGTAAACCGGTTGGGCAAGGACTGGGGCTACCCGATGATGCCCGGCACCAGCGCGGGCGTCTCCGCCGACGCCGCCGAGGTCGCTTTCCACGGCAGCAATGGCCACCTCTACACGATCAGTGAGAACGACAGCGTCCGGGAGCTGGGCTTCACCCTGGCCGCCGGGACCAGCCCGGCCTGACGATCGACTACTGCAACTGCATCAACTTGGTACGGACTTCCTCCGCGTCCGAATGATCGAGGTCGAGGAGGATGTCCAGGGCGGCCCGCAGCGACTCGCGGGCCGCCCGGACGTCCTCGGCCACCTCCTGGGTTTCCGCGAGCCGGGTGAGGGTGTCGGCCTCGAAATAGCGGTCACCCAACGCCCGCACCAGGGTGAGTGCCCGCTGATAGCAGTGCACCGCCTCCGCATGGCCGCCGAGGTGATGATGGGCGTACCCCAGGCTGTCCCAGGTGGTGGCCTCGCCCCATTTGTCCCCGGCCCGCTGGTGCAGTTCCAGGGCTTGCCGGCAGCACCGCAGTGCCTGGACGTAGTCGCCGAGCAGGCAACGGTCCCACCCGATGGAGTTGAGCGCGTCGGCCTGGCCCTGCGGATGACCGACGGCGGCGAACAACGCCAAGGCCCGCTCGTCATGGTGCAGTGCCTGTCGCAGCCGGCCCTGCCGCTCGCACAGGGACGCCAGCGCCCGGTGGGTGTGCGCCTGCCCGGTCCGGTCGCCGGCCCGTCCGAACATCTCAAGGGCGCGATTCAGTTGGTCGCCGCTGTCCGCGTAGCGGCGCAGGCGATTGTTGGCCCGAGCCAGATCCCGGTACGCGTGGGCCGCCGCGACCGGATCGGCGAGCCGCTCGGCGGAAGCCACCGCCAGCTGCCACATCCGGGAACGGTCGTGCCAGAAGCCGCGCCAGTGTAGGAACATGTCCAGGACCCAGGCCAGCTGCCAGGCCCGAAGGTCGTGGCCGGTGTCTGCGGCGAGTTGCGCCACGCCGAGCAGAACGTGGTGCTCGGCGGTCAGCCAGGCCCGCGCTTCCTGGTCGTCGGCCGGTCGACGGACAGCACTGCCGGGTGTCGCCTCGGCCAGCGGCAGGGGTATCGGGTCTCGGGCCGGATTCAGCAGCCGGTCAGCGGCGTACGCGGTGTGCAGGTAATGGTCGATGAGCCGGTCGGTGGCGGCGGCGCGGTCGGCCCCCGTCTCGGTCTCTCGACACTGGTCGGCGGCGTAGGCGGTGAGGAGATCGTGGCAGGCGTACCTTCCGGAGGAATGCTTGCCGACCAGGTTCGCGCCGGTCAGTTCGGCCAGCAACGCTCTCGCGGCGGCCTCGGGGACGCCGGCGAGGCCGCCGACGGCCACCACGCCGACGTCCGGCCCCGGATGCACTCCCAGCAGGCGGAACAGCCGCGCCGCCGCCGGGGTCAAGGCGCGGTAGGACCAGGAGAACACCGCTCGTACCTGGGAACCGGGATCGCCCGCGTCCAGCGCGCTCAATCGCCCGCGTACGTCGGTCAGGTCCTCGGCCAGCACGCCGAGCGGGACACCCGATTGGCGGATCCGGGCTGCCGTGATGCTCAAGGCCAGCGGCAGCCGGGCGCAGCAGGCAACGATTTGCTCGGCGGCGGCCGGCTCCACGTCGACTCGGTCGGCGCCGAGCCGCGACGCCAGCAGTTCGTGCGCCTCCGCAGCAGACAACAGGTCAAGCGACAGCGGGTGGGCGCCTTCGACCGCAACGAGCGGAGTCAGCTGGTTGCGACTCGTGACCAGGCAGAATGCGGGAGCGCCACCGGGCAGCAGCGGCCGCACCTGCGCACAGTCACGGGCATTGTCCAGCAGCACCAGGACCCGCCGGCCGGCCAGGAGGCTCCGGTAGAGGGCCACCTGCGCCTCCGGATCCTCCGGCACCTGTTGGGCCGGCACGCCGAAGGCCAGCAGAAACCGGCGCACCACCGCAGCCGGCCGCACGGCTTGCGTGGAGCCGTCGAAACCGCGCAGGTTCGCATAGAGCTGCCCGTCTGGGAACCGCTCGGCCACCCGGCGTGCCCAGTGCACGGCGAGGGCGGTCTTGCCCACCCCGGCGGTCCCCGAGACCGTCGCAATCGACTGCCCACCCCGCCCCTCGAGTAGGGAGTCGAGGTCCGCGAGCGCAGCGCGTCGACCAGTGAATCCTGGAACGGCCGCGGGTAGCTGCGCGGGCTGGGGATAGATCGGCCGCGCCGGCCGCGCCGGAGTAGCGGCCAATGGCGGCGGCTGTCCACCGCGCAGGATCGCCCGATGCACGGCCTGCAGCTCGGAAGCCGGCTCCGCGCCCAACTCGTCGGCCAGTCGGGCGCGTAGCGCGACGAAGCACTCCAGCGCCTCGGCGGATCGACCGTCCTGGGCCAGTGCTCGCATGAGCACTCCGGCGAGCTGTTCGGCCAGCGGATGCTCTCCGAGCAGGTCGCGTAGTTCGACGATGACTTGCTGCTCGTTACCGAGGCGGAGCTCGGCGTCCGCCCACGCCACAACGGCCTCGAGCCGATGCTGATACCACCCGGTACGCATCCGGTCGGCCCACGAACCGGGCACGCCTGCCAGGGGTGTGCCTCGCCAGAGCGCGAGCGCCGATCGTAGGAGTTCTACCCGCTCCGGATCCGTCCGCCGGGCCACGGAGGCGGCGCCGACGAGCCGCCGGAATCGATGCAGGTCGACCAGATCGGAGTCGAGATCCAGCAGGTATCCGGCCGGTCGGCGCACCAGCACGACCGGTTCACCACAGGCGTCGACGGCTGCCAGGGCACACCGGATCCTGGTGACGTGTGAGTAGAGCACCTCCCGCCAGGTCTTCGGCGGCGTCCCGCTCCACACCCGGTCGGCCAGCGTCTCGGCAGCCACCGGCCGCCCCACCTCGACCGCGAGGGCGGCGAGGACGGTCCGCATCTGCGCCCGGCCCAGCGCGACCGGTTGACTACCCGCGAAGACCTCCACTGGTCCCAGCACGCGGATTCCCACATTCCTCGCTAATTGGAACACATCTCGCATAAGATATACGATAACCAATGCCTATCGCATGGGGTGAGGTTAAAAAGTCGGTCGCGGCGACCGCTGCGCCGCCCCCTGGACAATGAATATTCGCAACGGCAGCGTCAGGGGGCAGCCGGTGGGTCTGCTGGGCAGGTTCCGGTACATCGGTGGACCGGCCAGGCGGTCAACCGCGCACCGGGCGTACCGCCCGCACCCGTGCCATCATTCGTACACCGCCTGACGGTCATCGATCGAAGGGACAACAGTGCACGGAGATAATCTGTTGCCAGCAAGGCTGATCCGCACGTTCACTGCCGCTGTGGTCGGTGCCGTAAGTGTGCTGCCCCTGGCGGTGACACCGGCGTCGGCCGCGTGGACCACTGTCCAGACCGTGTCCCAACCGAACTGGTCCGGGCAGGACCAGCCCACAGTCGCGATCGACCGGCAGGGCGAGGCGCTGCTCGCCTGGGCCGGATGCGACGGCAATGTTCAGGGCTGCACCGACCAGGTGCAGGTCCAGAAGCGAACGGCGGGCGGAATCCTCGGACCGATCCAGTCCCTCACCCGGATCGGGACGTCGGCGTTGTGGCCGAAGGTCGCCGTCGACGACGACGGTGACGCGGCCGTGGTGTGGGTGCAGGACTCCGTCATCGCGGGCGCCCGGGTGTCGGCCGCCGGCAACGCCGGCCCGCCGCAACTCATCACGCCGTGGAGGTCGATCAGCCCGTCAGTGGCGGTGAGCCGGTCGGGGACCGCCCTGGTCACCTGGACAGAGAGTGTGGGCTCCACGTACGTCGCGAAGGCCCGCCGCTTCGGCGTCGACGGCACGCTCGGCCCCGAGCTGACTCTCGGCCCGGGCGGTGTCGACGGGCCCACCGCAGCGTTCGTCGACGACGGCACCGCGCTCGTGCTCTGGACCGAGAACTACGACCGGATCGTCTCCGCGCGCATCGGGCCCGACGACGGCGTCTCTAGCCGCACGCAGATCGCCCCGCCGGTCACCGACGTCCGCTACGGCCAGATCGACATGGCCGTCGACGCCGCCGGCGACGCCGTGCTCACCTACCGGATCACCCCGTACAGCGGATACGCGCGCCTCGTGCTGCAGCGCTACAGCCGCGACGGGGTACTGGAGCCGGCCGTCGTGGCGACGCCGGACACGCACTGGCTCACCTTCTACTCGTCGGTCGTCACCGACCACGACGGGACCTCGGTGCTCGTGTGGGGCCGGTGGAACTGGGACACCGACAACTCCCGTGAGGTGTACCTGCGGCGCTTGCCCGCCGCCGGAACACCCGGCGACGTCACGCTGCTCGGCAACGGCGACTGGCCGTCGATCACCCTCGACGACACCGGCGCCGGCCTGATCGCCTGGCAGTACCCGGGGCCGATGGTGCAGACGTCGCAGGTGCACGCGGTGACCCTGGCCGCCGACGGCACCCACGGCCCGGTGCAGACGATCGCGCCCGACGGCCGCACCGTCACGGCCGCCACCAGCCCCACCGGCGACTTCGCGGTGGTGTGGCAGAAGGCTTCCTACCCGTCGGCCATCCAGGCCCGCTTCGCCACCTAGAACCGTCGCGCGAGGCGGGCAACGGTCGGCAGATTCATGACGGGTACTTCCAGCGCCGGCCGGGTGCCAGGCAGACGACATCCAACCCGGCCGGTGCCATAGCCGCTGCCTCGGCCGCCGACCCGTGGCGCCTGAACACTAACGAGAGCAGATCGCTCGCGTGGGCGTCGTGCACCGGCACGAGGACGCCTGCCCCCAGCGCCGTCGCCCCGGAGACCGCTTCCCGCGGCCCCATGACCAGGGGTGGACCGACCAGCGGGCGCAGCCCGTTGGTCGGCAGCAGGGCGACGTCCGCTGCTGCCCGGCGGGCACGATACTGCTGCAACAGCGCCACATCGTGGATCTCGCCGCCGAAGAACACTCTAAAGTTTCCGCTGCTGATCATGTAGGCGTTGTTGCGCCACAGCAGCGTGCGCCCGGCAGGTACGGCCTCGACGGACAGCGTCGCGGCCGGTTGGCGGGTCTCGTACCAGCGTAGGACCTGTACACGTCGGTAGCCCAGCGCCTGTGCCTGCCGGGCCATCCGCGCCGTGCTGACATACACCGGGGTGGACATCTTGTGCGGGTATTGCTTCAGCGCCCGCAGGTCCCAGTGGTTGGCAGCGAAACTGGTGGCGACGATGGCTGTCAGCTGTGGAAGCTCGGCGACCGACAGGCCGAGGGGTTCGCCGCGCCGCAGGTACCAGCGTTCGGTGAACCAGGGGTCGGTGAGCACGTGATGACCGTCGAGTTCGAGCAGTACGCAGGCGTTGGCGACTCGGGTCAGTGCGAGATCCGGCTTGCTCATGCGGCCCACCGTGCCCGTTAATGTGCACGTGAAGTCAAGCGGCTTGTTGACCATCGGGGACCTGGCACACCGGTTCGGGCTCGCCACCCACGTGCTGCGGCACTGGGAGACCATGGGCCTGCTGGCACCCGGCCGTGACGGTGCCGGGAAACGCCGCTACGGCCAGGCCGACCTGATGCGCGTGGCGCTGATCCTGATGGGCAAGGAGGCCGGATTCGGCCTGCGGCAACTGCGCACACTGCTGGGCACGGGCAATCCGATGGACCACCCCGAGCACCTGCGACGACACATGGCGGAGCTGGACGAGCGCATCGCGAAAGCGACCGCCGCGCGGCAGCTCATCGCGCACGCCTTGTCGTGTCCGATGCCGTTCGACGACTGCCCACACGCTCGGGAGCAGATCGCGGCACGCATCCCGCCACCGATTCCGTCGACGACGGGCGCCCTCGACCCTCGCGCGGGCCTGGTTGAGCCGTGAGCAGGCGATCCGGATGCTGTTCTGCAGCACGCCGTGCGGCCGTCCCACGGTCGGATTTGGTCGAGTAGCGCGGACCGGTTCTGGATAGCTGGACGTCCCTGAGTGCTGACCCAGAGGTGCTGGTGGTCGGACAGGTAGAGGAGGGTGGTGCCGGCAACATCCCGGGCAGCTACCTCAACTCATGCTTCGAGGAAGGCGAGCTGACCTACCCGGAGCGCGGCTACGCCTTTCCGGAGCAGAACCAGGTGCTGGTCGGAGCGCCGGAGGGGACCCGGTTCCGACTCTTCGTGGACGGCCGGTCGACCCGACAGCCGACGGCACCGACCGGCACGAACGGATCCTCGACCTGCGCGACGGCACCCTTCGGCGGTCGTTCGGCTGGACCGCCCCGTCCGGTGCGGCGGTGGCGATGCGCAGCACCCGGCTGGTCTCGTTCGTCCACCCCGCGGTGCTGGCGATCCGCTACGAGATCGTCGCCACCGACCGGCCGGTACGGATCCGCCTGCACTCGGAGCTTCGGGCCAACCCGTCACTGCCCGAGCGGGACACCGACGACCCGAGGGCACCGATCATCCTGGAACGGCCGCTGCTGCCCGAGCGGCATACGACCGACGGCCTCGGCGGCGTCCTGGCGCACCGGACGCGGCACAGCCGACAACGGATCGTCGCCGCCGTCACGCACCTTCTCGACGGGCCGCAAGCCAACGTCGACGTCGACGTCGACACCGGCCCGGATCTCGTGCGCGTCGCCGTCGAGACCCGGCTCGCGCCGGGGCCAGCGACTCCGGGTGACCAAACTGGTCGGGTACGCCTGGTCCGGGCACCGACCGCTCGACGACCTGATCGCCGACGCGGGTACGGCGCTCGCGGCGGCCGCCCGACGCGGCTGGGCCGGACTCCGCGCCGACCAGCGGGGCTACCTCGACAGGTTCTGGGAGGACGCCGACGTCGTCGTCGACGGTGACCCGCAATTGCAGCAGACGGTACGGTTCGCGCTCTTCCACCTGTTGCAGGCCAGCGCTCGGGCCGGGCAGCGTCCACTGCCGGCCAAGGGACTGACCGGCAACGGCTACGACGGCCACGACGAGTACCCGCCGTTGCTGCACTATCCCTACCTGGAGCTCTACCGCCGGCAGGTGATCAAACAGGCCGACGTCGTACTGGCGATGCAGCACTGCGGTGAGCTGTTCACCCCGGGCCAGAAGGCCCGCAATTTCGACTACTACCAGCGGCGCACCGTCGGCGACTCGTCGCTGTCGGCGAGTGCGCAGGCGATCCTGGCCGCCGAACTCGGACACCTCGAACTCGGCTATGCCCATCTCGCCGACTCGGCCCTGCAGGACCTGCACGGTCCCCCCCGCCGGGCAGAGCCGCGACGGCCTGCACATGGCCGCCCTCGCCGGCGTCTGGCTGGCGCTGGTGATGGGCTTCGGCGGCCTCCGAGACCACGGCGACGAGCTCGCGTTCGCACCTCGGCTGCCGGCGGCACTGACCCGGCTGACGTTCTCGCTCCGTTGGCGCGGCTGCCGGCTCCAGGTCACGGTGACCGGCGACACGGCGACGTATCTGCTGCGGGACGGGACCGACGACGGCGGCGAAGTCAGCCTGCGGCACCACGGGACGCCGTTGCATCTCCGGCCAGGCCACCCCTGTCGCCTGCCGCTGCCGGAACTTCCCGATACCGGCCCGGAACCCGCCGCACCGCCCGGCCGTGCTCCCCGACGCCGGACCGCCGGGCAACCGGTGACGGCCGTCCGGACGGCCCGGGGCAGCGCTGCCGAGGCCGCGTCGCAGCCGGCCCGGTCCGGTCCGGCAACCCCGGCGCGCGGTTGAGGCCGGATCGACGGAGGCCGCCGACGGCACGGCACTCCGCCGACTCGTCACTTCGGGGATAGTGCGGGCAGGACATGCCTGGCGTAGAGCTCGAACAGGCCGTGGTAGTGCGGCCCGGTGTTGGCCACATAGATCTCGTCGAAGCCGGCCTGCGCGTACTTGTCGATCATCTTCAGGTGGGCGTCCGGGTCGTCACCGCAGACGAACGCCTTCTTCACCTGGTCCTCGGTCACCAACTCGGCAGCCTGTTCGAAGTGCCGCGGCGAGGGCAGTACCTGAGACAGCTCACCCGGCACGCCGGAGTTGGGCCAGCGCTCGTAGGCGATCCTCGCGCCCTCCTCGACGCTGCTCGCGTATGCCGCCTTGAAACCGGCCTGGCACGGCTTGTCACCTCCGCCGTTGGCCCGGAACCGGGCGACCAGCTCTCCGTCCGGATTCGTGCTCATGTAGCCGTCGCCGACCCTGGCGGCGAGGTCGACGGACTTTGGCCCGAACCCGGAGATGTAGATCGACGGCGGGGTCTCCGGCCGGGTGTAGATCCGCGCGTTCTCCACCCGGTAGTGCTTACCCTGGTGCTCCACGAAGTCACCTCGCCACAGCTCACGAATCACCTCGATGGCCTCCTCCAGCATCTCCAACCTGGTGCTGGCATTCGGCCAGGCATCACCGAAGATGTGCTCGTTGAGCGCCTCACCGCTACCGACACCGAGCACGAACCGACCAGAGTGCAGCACCGCCGTGGTCGCCGCAGCCTGCGCGATCACCGCAGGGTGGATCCTGATCGTGGGGCAGGTTACGGCCGTGGTGACGGGCAGCGAACAGACCTGGCTCAGCGCGCCGAGCATTGACCAGACAAACCCGCTCTGCCCCTGCACGTCCAGCCAGGGATGGTAGTGGTCGGAGATCCACAAACCCTGGAACCCCGCCGCCTCCGCACCCCGTGCCTGCTCCAGCAGTTCGGCCGGGGTGTACTCCTCACTGGACAGGAAGTAGCCAATGCGCATTGCCGTCCTCCTTGAATCAGGTATGCCCTCGTCCTACCCCGACCCGCGGCTGTCGTATCAGGACCCGGGACGGACGTGGCGGCCGGGCCCGGCCGTGCCGGTACCGTTCGAGCACAGCTGAAGGCGGTCGGTCGGCTCCCGAACGCGCCGTCGCACCCGATGCCAGCCGATCGGGCGCGGTACGCCGACCGACCGGACTGGCGAGCGCTCTGGTCACCCTGCCGACGGGGCAACCGGGCGGCCCACTGCCCGCGCCGTGGGCCTCCGGAGTCAGTCGCCGAGCAGGGCGAGCACGGCCTGCTCGGCCGCCGAGTCGGACGTTCCCTCCAGCGGTCCGAGCCGACCGTCCCGAATATGGCCTCGCGGGTCGGGTGAGATCCACACCTCCCGCCAGGCCGGCGGGACGGCGAGGTCACGTAGCCGGCGAACCTGCGCCACGTCGGTGATCGCCCGCCGTCTCACGTCGAGAAACGTGAATCCGCGTCCCCGCCGGCGGCGGCCGTAACCGGGAGCGCGCAGGTCAGAGCGACGCAGCCGCATGTCGCACCATCGGTGTCATGGCCGCACTTCTACTCCCCAATCCGATTACCCAGAGCCCTATGCCGGCCATCTCCGCGACACGTCCGGCGCGACACGGCGAAGCCGGCCTGACAGCTCTCCGCCCAACCGCACGTCGCACCCGCGCCGCGACCCGGTACGTCGCTGGCCCTCATCCTGCCTGGTGCGCCTGGACCGGGAGGCCGAGCAGGCCGTCAGGCCCGATCAGCGGTCGGATACGAAGCGTTCTGGTTGACAAGGCAGAATCGCGCTGGTCGCGACAGATCAGGGCGACTGATCCAGGATTGAGGGGGTCAGTTGGCCCGCGAGGGCGGCACGCCAGTGGGTTGATGGAAACCGGCTCATGGCCGTTTGTTCCTCCTCAGCCGCGAAGAGGGTGGGTGGGGACGGCGTAGCTTGGCGCCGATGTGGTCCGCGTCGGGGTAGGCCGGACCGATGCCAGCGCGGATGACGCCAAGGTCGTTGAGAATGGCGAGGGCCTGCTGCCACAAATCGCGGGCGGCGTTGGTGTTCCCGGCGGCGGCTCGGGCGTCGCCGAGATGGTCCAGACGCACCGCGAGCGCATGAAGATCACCGAGGTCACGTGCGAGGACGATGGACTGGTCGAGATGCTCGATGGCCAGTTGGTGCTGGCCGAGGAGGTGATGGGCGTAGCCGAGGCTGTCCAAGGTGTGGCCCTCGCCGCGGCGGTTGCCGTGCGCTCGATGCAGGGCGAGCGCCTCCCGGCAAGGAATCACGGCTTGCTCCGGCTCGCCGCACAGCGCGTGGAACCATCCGAGGTTGTTGAGATCGCGAGCCAGCCCACGCCACGAGCCGCAGGCACGGTGGAGATCGAGTGCCCGCCGCGAGGCGTTGAGCGCGCCAGCGAAGTCTCCCTGGTGTTCGAAGACGCTGGCGAGTTCGTTGTAGGCCTCGGCGAGGCCGAGCGTATCGCCGAGTTCGGTGCACAGGTCGATGGATGCCCGCATGTGGCGATGCGCCTCGTCATGCCGTCCTAGCCAGGCCTCGGCACGACCCAGGCTACGGTGTGCGTCGGCCTGCCCGGCGAGGTCGGCGTGCCGTTGCGTGACCTGCAGCGCGATGTGCCCGACTGCGGCCCAGTCCGTCCATCTGCCACGACGGCCGAGATACTCGATGAGTTTGTGCGCCAGTTGCCATGCCAGGGTGGGCCGCCCGGTGTCGGCGGCGACGTGAACCGCGGCGAACAGTACCAGGTATTCCGCGTCGAACCAGGCCAGCGCTGCCTCGCCGTCAGCGAGGTCCTCCGGTCGGACCCCTGGCAGCGGCGCGGCAGGAGCGACATGGTCGTAGCGTGGATGCAGCAGCGCGTTGGCGATGTTGGCAGTGTGCAGGTAATGGTCGAGCATCCGGCCTACGGCAAGGTGCCGCTCTCGGTCGGGGTCGTCGCAGTGGACGAGCTCAGCCGCGTACGCGCGCAGCAGGTCGTGGAACCCGTAACGGCCCTGGACCTGCTCAGCAAGCAAATGGCAGCGGGCCAATTCCGCCAACGCGCGCTGCGTGTATGCGAGGTCCAGGCCGGCCATGCTGGCCGCTGCGGCGGCTGTGACATCCGGCCCGGGATGCAGCCCCAGTAGGCGGAACAGCTGTGCGCTGACGCCGTCGAGGCGACGGTAGGACCAGGAGAACACCGCCCGTATGTCGGCAGATGCCTCACCGCCTACGAACGTCTGGAGCCCGCCGTCGCCCTGCCGCAACTCGGCGGCGAGCGCCGCCAGCGGGAACCGGGGGTGCGCCGCGGCGCGAGCGGCCACAATGCTGAGCGCCAACGGCAGGCGGGCACATCGGGTGATGATCTCGCGTACCGGTTCCGGCTCGGCCGCCACCCGGTCCGCGCCGAGTCGACGGACCAACAGCTCCCGTGCCTCGTCGATCGACAACAGATCCACGGTCAACGGCTGGGCGCCCTCGGCCACGATGAGGCTTGTTAGCTGCGTGCGGCTGGTCACCAGCGCCATGCACCCAGGCGAGCTGGGCAGTAACGGACGCACCTGCGCGGCGTCGCGAGCATTGTCGAGCACCACCAACACCCGCCGACCGGCCAGGACGCTGCGGTACAGGCTCACCTGCGCGTCCAAACCCAGCGGGATCCGCTCGGCCGGCACGTCAAGGGAGTCCAGGAAGCCACGGACGGCTTCTGTCGGGGTCATCGGCGGACCGACCGGGTCGTACCCTCGCAAGTTAACGTACATCTGTCCGTCCGGGAACCGATCGGCCACCTGGTGCGCCCAGCACACCGCCAGCGCGGTCTTGCCGACGCCGGCCGTGCCGTCCACCGCCGAGATCACCACCGCCCCGCCTCGCCCTGCCCCGTCCAGCAGAGAGGTCAAGGCGGCCAACTCGCCGGCACGGCCCGCAAACCCACGCACAGCTGCCGGAAGCTGTCGAGGAACAGTTGCCCCCGCTGCCCCAGCCGCGCTCCGCGCCGCCGGCGGGTTGAGGGAGGGCTTTCGACGTCGCATCGACGCCAACAACGGCACCGCCACCGTCGCCGCGGCCAACCACACCGCCATAAGATCAGCGATGTTGACATTCTCATCTGGATTCACCGCCATCGCCACCACCGCAACGGGCAATGCCAGCAGCGCACAACCAGCTACGACGACGGCCACCGGCCGTCCACCCATCCACAGGAGCCGTCGCCACTGCAGCACAAACAAAATTGTGGCACTCGCAGGCAATGGGATCGTCGGTCGACGATTTCGATCAGGACACTCGCGAACTGGAACGATGTCAGCACGTCCACCCGCTACCGGGCGGCAACGTATCGCTCACCTGGGAACGATCGAAGCCATGCACATCGCCCGCAACACGCCCGTCCACCCCGGCATGCCCGATGGCCGCCGGTCAGCCGGCCACTCGAAGGTGTCTAACAACTCCTGAGCAGCACGCGTATTTCACGTTGCGCACTGGAACGTTCCTAAGCAAGATCAGTTTCACCGCGACTTATGGGCGCTCAAAGGCGGCCCAAAACCGGGCCGAGCCCGGTCGCCAGCCGCAAGCCAGGCCCGAAACACCATGCCCTCGGCGGTACGGGGATTGCCGCCGGCTCGTCGGCACACATACGTTGCGGCTTGCTCCCGAAGCTGGCAACACGCGTTCGCGCCGCGACAAACCTCGCCGAGCACAGCGCTGAACGCGCCCGGCCCGACGAAGCATCGAGCCGGGCGCGTCGAGTGAGCTATGCCACGAAGCGGGAACGGCGCCGGCGTCCGATCAGGAAGCCCGCGCCGCCGAGGAGCAGAAGCGCACCGCCAATGGCGGCCACAGTCGCGGTGTCGGCACCGGTCACGGCCAGCCCACCGCCCTCGCCGCCGGGGGCGCCCGGGCTGGCGGAGGAAGCAGGGGTCGGTGCAACGGTCGTCGTGGCGCTGGGCGTGGCGCTCGGTGTCGGTGTCGGTGTGGGCTGAGACGCGCAGTCAAGCGCACGTGCGGCGTACAGGCCGTCGTTCAGGTAAGCCAGGTAGGCATCGGTGGCCCCGTCGTCGAGCACCTTTTGCGTGGCCGCCTTCACGTTGGCACCAGCGCCCGTCAACGTCCGGACCACCATGATCCGCAGATCCGTTGACCAGACCTTCTGCACGTCCGCCTTGAGGAATGCGCGGAGATCATCCGCGGTGCCGTTCAGCCGCTCCTGTATTACGCGAGGCAAAACGGGCAACGAGTCGGCGTTTGCCGCAGCCAGGATCTGGGCGGTCAACACCCGCACCTGTACATTGGTGGCGGTATCCAGGTCGATGGTGACAAGCTCGCGGATATCCTTGTACACCTTGCGCTCGACCGTTTCGCAGGCCTCGTTCAGCCCGGGCGATTCGGTTTGAGCCACCGCCGGTGTCGCCGGAATCAGAAAGGCCAGCGCCATTAGGACGCCGGCCGGGACCTTCCATCGCATGTAGATCTTCCCCCCGCTGCAGGCCAAAACATGGCGATACTACCGTCAGCGGGCGCAAAAGCAAGAAGGGATGGACGTCCTAGACTGCGCGGTGAGCAAGACCGCGGCGCGCGCCTGTACGACGAGCGGTCGCTGCTCAAGTCCCTCCGCAAGGGATGAAGACGCACCACCTTGACCGCCCATGGACCGATCGCACCCGGCTCGACCGCGAACGACACCCGATGCCCCTCCCGCAGGGCCCGATCGCCACTCGTCGGGATGCTGGAGTGATGAACGAACAAGTCTGGACCGCCATGGTCGGGGGCGATGAATCCGGTTCGACGTGCAACCGGACGACTTGAGCGCAGCGGGGTCACGCGCGACAGCGCTCGCTCGACGTCATCGGACCGACAGTCTCGGTCGCGTCGAGGCACCGACCGCGACGACATGCCGCTTGGACTTCACGATCCACGTGCCGAGGCCCGGCGGACCGAGGCACCGCTCAACCCGTCAGCGGGCGGTGGCGTGCACGGGGCCGCCGGGCAGCGGGACGCCGTCAACCGCGCAGTCGCACGCGATAAACCAGGTGACGTTGGTGATCATCCCCGCGACAATGGCCGACGTGGACAAGGTCGAGGTCGTCATCGCCCACAACGAGCGTGCGACCCTGCGCGTCGGCGACGTGTTCCTGAAGATCGACGCTGATCCGACCCGCACCGACCTCGAGGTCGAGGCGATGGCTATGGCACCGATCCCGACCCCGGAGATCCTGTGGCGGAAGCCGCCCGCGCTCGCGCTCGCCGCCCTCCCAGGCACGGCACTCGGCCACCTCGGCGAGCCATCGACCGCGTCGCCCGCGGCGTGGGCCGCGGCGGGCGCCGCCGCCCGGACGCTGCACGACGCGCCGCTGCCGCCATGGCCCGGTCGGAGCCTCGACGAGCTCGCATCGCGCCTCGCGGGCGAGTGCGAGTGGCTCGTCGCCAACGACGTCCTTCCCGCTGACGTGGTCACACGCAACCGCCGGCTCGCCGAGACCGCGCTCCGGCCGTGGACACCGGTGTTCATCCACGGCGACCTGCAGGTCGACCACGTCTTCGTCGCCGGTGACGAGGTCACCGGCCTCCTCGACTGGTCCGAGGCGTCCCAGGGCGACGCGCTCTTCGACCTCGCCACCCTCACGCTCGGCCACAAGGAGCACCTTGGCGACGTCGTCGCCGGCTACGGCACCGACGTCGACCGCGACCTCATCCACGCATGGTGGTCGTTGCGATGCCTGACTAACGTCCGCTGGCTGGCCGAGCACGGCTACGGCTCGCCGGACGAGTTCCCCGAGGTCGCCGTGCTGAGATCCCGGCTGTGAGGCGGCACGAGCCCGACGGCTACGAGTGCCGTTCTGCCGCATCGAGCGGGCCATCTCCTGAAGCTCGTCTTCCAGACCGACGGAGGTCAAGGTCCTCGAAGATCCCGGGCAGCCGGTCGGTGAGGTCGGACGCCGGCGCACGACTCGACCGGACCTACGCCGACGTCCGGTTCGGCGGGGACTTCGAGCCGGTCACCGCATCCACGCCGAAGCAACGAGAGATTCTCCGTGCACCGTCGCTCGAGGCGTTGGACGTACGCAGATGAGTGGACTTGATCATGCTGCGGGTCCGGGCCCGGTGGCGGCGGTCCGCAGCGACGCGGAGCGCGCCGACCTGGCGGGGAGTAGCGATGCGGGGCTACGGACGTGGCCAAAGGGCGGGCCGGTCGCGGCGGTGTTCCGTACGCGTTTTGGACCTGTTGTCGTTTCCGTCCAAGACGGCCGCCACGGCCGCGATCTAGCGTGAGTCCAGCAACTTGCCCGAAAATGAGGAGACAGCACAATGCGGGACCTGGTCTACACCGGTTTCATGTCGCTCGATGGCGTCGTGGACTCGCCCGGCGGCGGGCCGGGGGAGCAACACCGCAGCGCCGGTTGGGTGGTCAACGACCTCGAGTTCGTCCCAGAAGCCTGGTCGCTGAAGGGCGAGGAGCTCACCGACACGACGGCGCTGATGTTCGGCCGTCGCAGCTACGAGACGTTCGCGCCGGTCTGGCCCGGCTCGGAGGACCACGCCGGCTACAAGGAGCTGCCCAAGTATGTGGTGTCGACCACGCTGGCTGACGATGCCCTCGTCAACGGGTGGGGGCCGACGACGATCCTGCGCTCGACCGAGGACGTCGCCGCGCTCAAGGAGGGCGAGGGCGGCGCGATTTTCATCCACGGAAGCGCGGAGCTGGCCCGGCGGCTGTCGGACGCGGGCCTGATCGACCAGTACAACCTGCTCGTCTTCCCCGTGCTGCTCGGTTCCGGAAACAGCCTGTTCGGCCGGGCCGACCGAGACAAGCACATGCTGGCGCTGCGGGAGTCGGAGAGCTACTCGAACGGGATCCTGAAGCTGGTCTACGACGTCAAGCGCTGATCCAGGTCCAGGGCGATCGCGCCGCCGACGCCCTCGCGAAGCTGCCTGACGGTGCGTCCGACGTAGGTACGCAGTGCTCGGGCCAGGTGCGGCTCGTCGAAGTAGTCGAGCTTGGCAACGACGTCGGCGCCCTGGTCCCCGGCAGCCAGCAGCTCCGCCGCCCTGCGGGCCCGCTCGATCTGCCGGACCCCGCCCCGCGTCAGTCCGGTCGCGGCGCGGAACCGGCGTTCGACCGTGCGCTCCGAGACGGCCGGGCGGTGACCCCGCAGCACCTCGGCGACGAGCAGGTCACGGACCACGATCCCGGCCCGGACGAGACTCTCGACCAGGGCCTCGGCGTCGTCGGGGCCGGGCGTCTCCCAGCGCGCGCCGTCCAGCCGGAACGTCCGGCGCGTGGTGTCGGGGAGCCCGATGCCGCCGTCGACCAGCGCCGGCGTGGGCACGGCCCGCAACGAGGTACCCACGGCGAACTCGATGCCCGTGAAGGTCGCGCCCTCCGTCACCGGCGCCGTGCCGGTCCGGGTCTCGGGACCGGTGATGCCCGCGTACGCCCGGCCAGCCTGCTCCCAGAACACCAGGCCCCAACGCACCCCCGCGACGGACGTCATCTCAGTGACCTGTTCGCTCGTGCATGTCCACACGGTGTCGACCCACACCGAGTCGGACCGGCGTGTCTCGAACCGCAGTCCCACGGACGGAGGATACGTCGCTTCGCGTTCTGGTCGCTCGCCGGACAGGTCGCCAGCCTTGAAGTATCGACTCATGCGGTCATGTTCACCGGCACCTCAGGATGGATCAAGGGGATCTCGCCGCTCGGCTGCTGGTCGCGCAGCATCGGGAACTTGGGCATCCTCTTCTGCCGCCAACCGTGGGCGTCACTACCAGCCGAAGTCGTCACACTTCCTAGCCGGCCTCCTGCGTCGCCCGAGGAGACAGCGCCGAAAGGTGCGGTCCGTGTTGGGTATCGGTACGTGTCGAAGTTTGAGCCCGGGTGCGGGCGATACCTGGCCGCCCGCACCCGGGCCGGTTCGTCGTCGCCGACCCGCCTCAGCGGAGCGGCGCCGGGGTCGCCCGGTCCAGTGCGGGCGGGCGGACCGGGGACACCTTCTCCAGGTAGCGCCACAGGGCGTCACCGCCGTTGTACAGGCTTCGGTCCTGCTTGCGCGCCTCGAACAGCGCGGTGAAGCCGGGTGTGGCGTTCTTGGCAAAGAAGTTGTTCGCCAGGGTCGCGATCCGGTACGTCGAATTGAGCCTGAGCGGCTTCCCACCGATCCGCACGCTGCCAGCGTCCACCCGGTCGCCGACCGGCCTGGACAGGTCGTAGCGGTACCGGACGTTGCCCGACACCGCCATTTGCCGGTACGTCACCGTGCCGTCCGCCGCCTGCTGCCACTGACTCTCCAGCAGCTGGTCGAGCTGGGCACCGGTCACGTCGCCCCGGACCAGCCCGACCCCGATGCCGCTGTCGTAGACGGTGCCCAGCGCGAGCTCGGAGAAGAGCACCCGGCCCGGGGCGTCGGCCGGGTTGGCCGGGTCGGCGGCGTACCGGACGTCCCGGCGCAGGATGCCGGGCATCGCGACCGCCAGGTCGGCCTTGCCGTCCCGGTTCGCGGCCCAGAGGAACGCGTCGGCGGCGACGTTGTACATGGTCGACTCGGCGCTGTCGCCCGGGGCCCGGGTCAGGTCGGCGGTCACCCGCGCGACCGGCAGGTTCGACCGCTTCGCCAGCTCCCCCCGCCAGTAGTCGGCGATCCGCAGGGTCTCGGGGTCCGGGGTCACATCCTGGGTATTGGCGTGGTTGACCGAGGTCGTCCGGTCCCGCAGCACCTCGCCGGTACGCGGGTCGAGCTGGAGGTTGATCTCGTTGAACAGCCGGCCGTGGTTGGCCGCCTCCACTACCGGGCGCGGGTTGCCGGCCGGGTCGGGGAGCATGCAGTTCACCAGGGCGTGCCAGTGCCCGGTGACGATCGCGTCGACGTCCGGGGTGATCCGGGCGTTTGCGTCGACCATTGGGCCGAACGGGTTCACACACTCGTCGTACCCGGCACCGGACTGCTGGGAGAAGCCCTCGTGGATGACCGCCACGATGGCCCGCACGCCCTGCCGACGCAGCACCGCCGCGTACTTGTTGACGGTGTCGGCCTCGTCGAGGAAGTCGAACCCCTTTGGGGTGTAGGACATCTGCTCCTCGGACATCAGTTTGGTGGTGGCGTGCACGAAGCCGACCGGCAGCCGACCGCCGCGTCCGTCGCTGACGTACTCCACGTGGTACGGCGGCAGCTTTGGCTTGCCGCTGCGGTCGTCCACCAGGCTGCCGGAGTAGTAGTCGTAGTCCGCGCCGTGGAACCGCTGGCCGGTGGAGTCGGTGAAGCAGATGTCGTTGTCGGGCCGCCACCGGCAGGTGCCGTCGTCCATGTGCCGGAGGAACTCGTAGCCCCGGTCCATTTCGTGATTGCCGACCGTGGAGAAGTCCAGCCCGATCGAGTTCAGGTATTCGATGGTCGGCTCGTTCCAGAACCACCCGGTCTCGTTCGGCCAACCGCTGAAGTCGTCCCCGGCGGAGAAGAGGATCGAGTTCGGCTGGCCGGCCTGGCGCTGCTTGAGGTGTGCCGTCAGGTAGGCGCCGCCGCCGACCTGACGGGCCGGCTCGCCGGCCCGCGCCCCGGGCACGGTCGTGGTGTAGTCGCCGAAGTAGCCGTGCAGGTCGGTGATGGACAACAGTTGCACCGGGACCGGCGCACCCGGCCGGGCAGCGGCCGGCGAGGCCACCGCCCCAGTGGCCAGCAGCATGCCGACGATCACTGCGGCGACCAGGGCGGGTCGGCCACGCCGGAGCATCGGATTGGGCCGGAGCAATCGAGCGCTGTCACGCATGTGTCGGGCTCCCATGGATGGTACGGGTCGGTTCGCCCCGACAGCCTCTGCCCAGTTGATCAACATTGCGTTAACTACGATGGTGCCCGACCTGACTATGCACTGACGACAGCGGCTGAGCTGGCCGGATCGCGCCGGACGAATCCGTGACGCCCGTTGCGCCTGGCCAGACCCGTACTCACCATATCGCGGAGAAGGGCCAGCCGCCGCAGACGCCATAACGGTCCGCATCTGCCAAACAACGATCAGTCACTGTGTCGTCCAGTAGATGGTGCCGGCCGCGACGTATCGGAAACGATGACTGGATGCCGCATTTGGCCCTTCCCTTGGGCGTGTAGCGTCGGCCATCGTCTCTGGGGAAGGGAGCAGCTGGCATGGAGTTGGTGGAGCTGTGGGCGATCCGGCGGATCAAGGCCGCGCGCCGCGCGGGCGGCAATGTCCTGGATCTCGCCGACCTCATGCTGGAGGCACTGCCGCCCGAGATCTACCAGCTCCAGCAGCTGCGGGTGCTGAACCTCAACTCCAACTGGCTGACCGACTTTCCGGAGCAGCTCGCGGGCCTGCGGCAACTGAATGAGCTGAGCCTCGACTACAACCCCTTCACGAGGCTCCCGGATGCCATCGGCGAGCTGACCGGCCTCACCTACCTGAGCGTCCGGGGTTACCGGCTCGAACGCTTTCCCGAGCCCTTGTGCCGCCTGGTCAACCTCACTCACCTGGACCTCGGCGGCAATACGCCGTCCTATGTACCCAAGGAAATCAAAAAGCTCGTCAACCTCACCTACCTCGACATCGGCCGAGCCGACGAGTTTGGGTGGTCCCGGCCGCCCAGGCGGGTCAATGCGCTGCCGCAGAGGCGTGCCGGGCGTTGGGTTCTCAAGCGGACTCCCGGCCGGTTCAGGGATTTCATCCCTGTCGCGTTCTCGGCACAGGCCCGCGGGCTGAGAGCGCTGCCCGTGGAGGTCTGCGCGCTCACCAAGCTCACCCATCTGGACGTCTCCCGGCACAACCTCACCGGGCTGCCGGCGCAGATCGGCCGGCTCACCGAGCTGACACATCTCAACCTGCGCGGAAACCAGCTGACCAGCCTGCCGGCGGAGGTGGGCAAGCTCACCAAGCTCGTCCATCTGGACGTCGCGGACAACAAGCTCACCCACCTGCCGGACTTTCTGGGCCGTCTCCCGTCGCTGCGCACGCTGCGCATCGAGGGAAATCCGCTGGTCAACCCGCCGCCGGAGGTCGTCGAGGCGGGCGAGCGGGCGGTCTTGACGTTTCTGCGTGCCAGCAGCCAGGGCAGCACCCGGCAGTGGGCCGGCAAGGTGATGGTCGTGGGTGAGGGTGCGGCGGGCAAGACGTCCGTGGCCAAGGCGCTGTCGGGCCTGCCGCACGACCCGGCCGAGCCCAGCACCCACGGCCTGCGCGTCACCGACCTCGCCCTCCCCCACCCGCAGGAGTCAGGCGTCAGCATGGCGCTTTCGCTGTGGGATTTCGGCGGCCAGGACATCTACCACGCGACCCACCAGTTCTTCCTCACCGACCGGTCGCTGTTCCTGCTGGTATGGAACAGCCGCGTCGGCGAGGGGCCGGCACGACTGCGCTACTGGCTGGACGTGACGACAGCCCGGGCTCCGTCGGCGCCGATCCTGCTGGTCGCCACGCACAGCACCGGCCGTCCGCTCGACATCGACCTGGACGGGCTGCGGGCGGCGTATCCGCAGCTCGTCGGGGTCTTCCCGGTAGAGTGCCCGACCCGGGAGGGCGTGCCCGCGCTGCGCGAGGCCGTCGCCGAGCACGCCTCGCGGCTGCCGCTCATGGGGATGGACTGGCCCGCTTCCTGGGCCAAGGCGGCCACCGCCCTGGCCGGTCACGCCTTGCCCTATGTTGATGTTCCGCGGCTGCGGCGGCTCCTGGCCGAGGCGGGGGTCGGAGACGAGGGCGAGCAGGACGTGCTGGTGCAAGCGCTGCACCATCGCGGGCAGATCCTGCATTTCGCTGACGTACCGGAGCTCACCGACACCGTCGTGCTCCGCCCTGAGCTGCTCAACACGCAGATCGCCGCCCTCCTCGACCATCCCGAGGTCGCGGCGCACGCCGGGCTCGTCACGCCCACGGCGCTCCAGCGGGCCTGGCCCGGGCTGGGCCGGGCCGAGCGGGAGTTCCTGCTGGCGATGATGCAGCGGTTCGACCTGTCCTACCGGATCCGGGAGGGCCGGGACGTCGCGCTGATCGTCGGCCGGCTGCCCCAACGGGCGGCCGCCTACCAGCGAGCGTGGGACGCCCACGACTCGGACCCGGAAATCCGGATCCGGTACCAACTGTCGGTGCTGCCGCCTGGGATCCCCGGCTGGTTCCTGGCCCGGGAGCACAGGTTCGCGACGGCTCACCGCTGGCGCTACGGCGCTCTGCTGCGCCATCCGGACGGGCGTCACGTCGGGCTGCTCACCGCGGACCAGGCGCGTTCGACAGTCGACCTGGCCGTGCGCGGGCCGCTGCCGGCGACGTTCTTCGGCGTCCTGGACGACGGTCTGCACGTGACGCTGGCCCGCTATCCCGGCCTGGACGTCACCCGCCAGGTGCCGTGCCCCGGTCACGGCGGTGCCGCGTGCCCGAAGCTGTTCGACTACGCCAGGCTCAGCCAGCGGCTCGAAGCCGGCCGCACCGAGATCGAGTGCGACGAGGCCGGACCGGGCACCGACCCGATGGTCGACATCCAGGCCATGCTGCTCGGCATCAATCCACCGCTACGCCCGTCCGGGACGCTCTCCACGCTCCTCACCTACGCCCGCGAAAACCAGGTCCAGCTCCAGCGGACCCAGTCGCTCGTGCGGGCGCTCGCGCAGGACCACTGCCCGAGCGTCTTCACCCTGGTGCCGTCGCGCCGCCGCTTCGTCAAGACCACCTACAAGCTGCGCCTGTACTGCGAGGAGCCGGGCGTGTGGCACCCGCTTCCAGATGACGCGGGCTGCTATGAGATCACCGAGCTCGCCGAGTGGCTCAGCAAGGCCGCCCCGTACATCCAGCGCACGCTCAAGGGTCTCCGCGCCGCGCTGCCCTACGCCGGCTCGGTACTCAGCATGGCCGCCCACGAGATCGACGCCCAACTCGAGAAGGACATCCGGGAAACCCGCAAGCTCCTCGAGCAGTATCTCCCGGACCATCTCGGCTACCTGGATGCCCAGGACGCCCCTGACCTCGCTACCCCGGCCACTCCCGCACGCAGGGCGTCCAACGACGCCGAGTTCCGCGAAGTCCTCGCCCTCCTCCTCGACCTCGACCCGCGCCGCCACTGGGGCGGTCTCTCCTACACCCCCACCCCCGAAGGCACCAGCCTCTACCTCTGTGCCGACCACCGCGCCGCCTATACCTGACCCACTGGTCAGCCCGAACGGCACCGCGCCGGCCTGAGTCGGCCTTACGGCAACGGCTCGATCGAGGACGCCGACGCCAAGGTCAAATTCCTGAAAAGGCAGATGTACGGCCGCACCGGTTCGCGCTCCTCCGGCAACGCATCCTGCTCGCGTAGATCACCTCCGTCGACCACCGTTTCTGCGCCGGCTTCGTGCACCCGCGCCACGTACTGCTCCGACCGGACGGTGACGCCTGCACCACGATCGGCGAGCTCACCCGCGAGGTGAAGAAGGTCCCGAGCAGTAAGCGGGTGCTCGCGGCCCTCACCGAGATGCGCCGCGAACGCCACCACCTCGCCGTCGTGGGGTTGAGGCGAGTCGGGCGGCATAGGTTCGGGTTTGGCACGATGAGCTGATGAGTGATCTGGGGCGTGGGTACCCCGCCCGACGAATTCGTCAGGAGCTACGTGGCGAAGAGGAGAACCCGTCCATGGAGCGCGGTCGGCGGTAGGAGGAGGACGCGATGCAGGCGATTCAGAAGGTCCGCCATCGACAGGCCGACGTCAACGGTCTGGAGGTGTTCTTCCGCGAGGCCGGCCGCCCTGGTCAGCCGACCGTGCTGCTGCTGCACGGGTTCCCGAGCTCGTCGCACACATTCCGCGAGGTCATGCCCACACTGGCCGACATCGCGTACGTGATCGCGCCCGATCTTCCCGGCTTCGGCATGTCCTCGTCGCCGACCATCGACAAATACGACTACACCTTCGAGAACCTCTCGCGGACGATCGAGAATCTACTCGACCAGCTTGGGGTCGAGCGGTTCTTTGTCTACCTGCACGACTTCGGTGCGCCGGTGGGATACCACCTGGTCACCCGTGCCCCGAACCGCATCCGCGGCCTTATCGTGCAGAATGGCAACGCGCACGAGGACGGCCTCGGCGAGCAGTGGGACAGCGCGAAGGCGTACTGGGCCAACCCCACCGACGACAGGCGTGCCGAACTGCCGGACTGGTTGAATTTCGCCGGCACCCGCGACCAGTACCTCGCCGGGCTGCCCGACTACCTGCGCGCGCTGCACCCTCCTGAATCGTGGCACCTCGACTGGGAGCGGATGAGCCGACCCGGCAACATCGACGCGCAGTTCGCGCTGTTCAGCGACTACGGTAACCACGTTGCCCGCTTCGACGAACTCGCCGCGTACCACCGGACTCACCAGCCGCCGGCGCTCGTGCTGTGGGGACGACGTGACCCGTACTTCGACGTCGACGAGGTCCTCGCCTACCACCACGCTCTCGAGCGCATGGACGCGCACATCTACGACGGCGGACACTTCCTGATGGAGACGCACGCGGAAGAATGCGCCAAGCTTATGCGGGCGTTCATGCTCGACAACGTGTGACTTGAGTCGATCGGCTCGTTCGCAGCGAGGATCCTGACCGAGACGCCGGCCGTAATCGGTGGGCCAGACAGCTGTGCAACTGCCGGTCGCCGAGGTTCATCAACCGCTTGCCGGGCGGACAGAACCACGCCCGGCATGCAGTGACCGAGCCGCATACGCAGGTCAAAGATTCAACCAATCGCGCAGCGGATCGTTACTGTGGCTCGGGGCCGGGAGTGGTGTCGTGACGCAGGATGAACCGGTTAACCACATAGGTGGCGGCCCAGAGGACCACCCCGATGACGAGCAGCACGGCAGCCACCCTGTAGTCGTCGCTCGCCCGGCCGGACAGCGGGCTGGCAAGATACGCGCATGCGATCGCACCGATCACGGGGATGGCGGTGGGGGCCCGGAAGTGGGTGTGGTCCACGGGGTCGCGGCGCAGTACCAGTACGGCGATGTTCACGACAGTGAAGACACTGAGCAGGAGCAACGACGTCGTGCCGCCCAGCGCGGTCAGGTCGGCGAACCAGATCAACCCGAAAGCGATCAGGGTGGTGAAGACGATGCCGACCCAGGGGGTGCGCCTGGTGGGGTGAACCCGTCCGAGGATTCGTGGCAGCACGCCCTCGTTGGCCATGCCGTAGAGCAACCGGCTGGCCATCAGCATGTTGATCAAGGCAGAGTTCGCCACGGCGAACATGGTGATGAAGGCGAAGATGGTGATGGGAAATGCCGGCGCTCCAGCTGCGACGACCTTCAGCAGCGGCGCGTCGCCCTCGCTGAGGTCCTGCGGGGAGACCAGGGCGACCGACGAGATCGACACCAGTACGTAGACCAGTCCGGTGATGCAGAGCCCGGCCAGCATGACCTTCGGAAAGATTCGCACCGGCTCCTTGGTTTCCTCGGCCATGTTCACCGAGTCCTCGAAGCCGACCATCGCGAAGAACGCCAGCGCGGTGGCCGCGGTGACCGAGAAAAACGCGTTTTCGCCCGGCGGTGATTCGAACTCCAGCAGACGGGACATGTCGCCGTCGCCGCCGCCCAGCGCCCAAGCCCCGATGAAGATGACGATGAGCAGACCGGTCAGCTCAACGCAGGTCAGCAGCACATTCAGCTTGACACTCTCGGACACGCCCCGGAAGTTGACCAGAGCGATGAGCGTCATGAAGGCGACCGCCACCGCGGTAAGCCCGACGCCCTCGCCGATCGATAGGTCGAACGCCTCGGCGAAGTTGCTGGCGAACGCCTTCGACGCACTCGACGCTGAGGTGAGGCCCGAACACATCACCGCGAAGGTAACCATGAAGGTCAGGAAGTGGATACCGAAGGCCTTGTGTGTGTACAGCGCCGCACCCGCCGCCCGCGGATACTTCGTCACCAGTTCCAGGTAGCTGAAGGCGGTCAGCACCGCCACCAGGAAGGCCACCAGGAACGGTAGCCACACCGCTCCGCCCACTTCGGCGGCGACCTTGCCAGTGAGCGCGTAGACCCCGGTACCGAGAATGTCTCCGACCACGAACAGCAGTAGCAGGCCGGGGCCGATCACCCGTTTGAGAGTCGGCTCGCCGCGCTCGATGGTTCCCTCAGGTGCCCCTGCGTCCGCCACAGGCTCTCCCCTCGACGTTCGCCTCCGAGGTGATGACTCGGCGCGAAGCGTGGTAAACATCATCGATGTGCAGAGCACACCGTATTCGATCCACCGCACAGGCGCGGTACGAGAGCAGTCTTGTTCGGGCGCACGGTGTGGCGCAGCATCAACGCCGGCGCCATCAGCAGGGCAGGAGCCACTGCCGTACGCAACGGAGGACGACATGCACATCGTGCTAGGCGCCAAACCTGAGGCCGATCAACCGTGGATCACCGACGCCGTCGCGGATCTGGTCCGGCAGAGCGGCGGGTCGGTCGCCGTGGTCGCCGTCGACGAGGTGGAGCTCGAGCGCCTGGCGGCGGCGCCCCGCAGCGTCTTCGCCGAGCGGGCGCAACAGGCCGCTTCAGCAGCGGTTCAGAGGTTGGCCGCAGTCGGGATCGAGGCGAGCCAAACGGTACTGTCCGGCCGTCCCCTGCAACAGATCCTGGACTTCGCCGACCAACAGCAGGCCGATCTGATCGTGGTGGGGTCCAGCACCCGACCCGCGGTAGCAGAACGTCTGCTCGGCAGCCTGCCGTTGGCACTGATCGAGAAATCGCCGCGGCCAGTACTGGTGATCACCCACCCGCACCGTCCTCGCTGACGGCCACGGGGTTATCGAAACCGGCGCGCCTGTTGGTGCCAAGACTGGCTGCCAAATGCTGACCTGCGACTTCGGAGATCCGTTCAAGCGACGTCCGGGGCGAGGTTGGGTGGCAGCTGCCTCTTGCCTTGGTGTGACCGGTGATTATTGAAGCGTCGGACGTATTCCGGTCGGCGCTGTCCTGGCCCGCCGTTCGCCGTAGATGACGAGGTGGTCGATGCACTCCTCGCGCGCGTTGCGGCCCGAGCGCGCCACGAAGCAGTTCGGGCTTGGGACGATGGCGACGCTCAGCCCCGAGCCGAGGTCGGTCTCAGCGAACTCCACCAGCGGCTCGCCCGTCGGACGGACCCGGGCCGGGGTCCTGGCAACGGCAGCGCGCCGTCGGACCCCGGCCCCGGCCCGGCTCAGTGCAGCCGTCCGGCAGACCCGTGTACGGCGTCGTCCCCGGCGAACGACACCGACGCGCCCCGCCAGTTCCGGCCCGGCGCGGTCACGCAGCCGGCGTTGCCGGTGACCAGGTCGAGCGACTTCGAGCCCCGGCCCTTCGCCAGGTGCACCGACTTGCCCGGAAACCCGAGTCCGTTGTCGGCGTTGACCAGGCACACCCGATCACCCGTCCGGTCCCGGCGTACGACGATTCGGGAGTCCACCGCCTCCCCTGCCGCCCCCACGATGAGCGCGGGCTGATTGGTCTGCACGCCGTCGGCGCCAATCGACCGGGCGAGCTGGAACTGGGCGACCTCCTGGTCGGGCCCGGCGTCGTACGCGTGCGGCATGACCACGGCGCACGCGTCGTGCGCCGCCGCCACCGACTCGGGCGAGTACTCATCCAACCGCGAGCCGTAGACCTTGAACACCTGCCCGATCTCGTAGATCAGGAAGCCCGGCTCCCAGAGGTCTCGGTTGTAGATGAGTCGCGCACCCGGCTCGGCCACCAGGATCCGCGGATCCGCCGAGTTGAAGATGGACTCCTCGACGAGGCCGTACCGCCCGACCAGCTCGGCGAGCTGGCCCTCCTCGGTCACCGACCCCTTGATGTCCAGTTCGAGTCCACCGCCGACCCGCCGGGCCAGGTCGAGGATCTCGTCCAGCGAGGCGACCTGGGAGCCGTCGTACTCGCCGCCGCGCCAGGGGTCGTAGTCGGCGGCGTTGAGCGCCCGTACCTCGGCGAAGGTCAGGTCGGCGATGTTGCCGGTGCCGTTGGTGGTCCGGTCCACCGTGGAGTCGTGCAGCGCCACGAACCGACCGTCCCGGGTCTGCTGCACGTCGACCTCAACCAGGTCGACGCCGTACGCGAAGGCGTACTCGTACGACTTCAGGGTGTTCTCGGGGGCCAGGGTCAGAGCGCCCCGGTGCGCGGAGATGATCACGTCGTCGGCGCCCTCGTCCGGCTCACCGGCGTCGAGCCAGCGGCCCGGCTCCGGGACCTGGTCGCAGACCGGCTGCCGGACCAGCGGCTTCAACGCGGCTAGCGCCTGCCGGTACTGCTCGATCCGGGGGTCCTCGTCGGCGTACGCGCTGGTGCCGCCGACGAGCAGCCCGGCGGCTACCACGGCCGCCGCGACCAGCGAGCAGGCCCCTCGACGTGCGGTATGAAAAAACATGCCCGATCCTCTCGACGATCTTGACTGGGTCCCGAGTATTCGGCGCTTGCCGCACACCCGGGTGAATCGCGCATGTCGAGCGAACGGCACGTCTCTGACCTCTGCCAGGGGCGCAAGCCGGGATCTCTCCACGGACCGGAAGCTGACTCTCCGCTGGGCCAAAGACAACCGGCACCGGGCGCCGGATGCATCCCACCGAACGGGCCGCCCTCGATCGGTCCGTGAACGCCGCCGACCTCGAGGCGAGGACGGATCCGAGTCAAGATCTACTTAGGGCCGAGCAGGATCTTTCCCTAGGTGGTCAGGAGAAGACTTCCTCTCCGGTCTGCGGCTGGCCGATCACCAGACGGTAGTCCGCGACCAGTCGTGAGATGTGGTAGCGCCGCGCCACCTCGGCTGCCGCCTGGGAGCCGAGCCGGCGGCTAAGGTCACGGTCGACGAGCAGGCGGCGTACGGCGGCGGCCACGCCCGCGTAATCGGTCGGGTCGACGAGCAACCCGGTTTCCCCGTCGACCACCTGCAGGGCCAGGCCGCCGACTGCCGACGCCACCACCGGACGGTACTTGTGCATGGCTTCGGTGACGGTCAGGCCGAAGCCCTCCTCAAGGCTTTTCTGCAGCACCACGTCGGCCCGCCGTTGCAGAGCGTTGATCAGCAGGGCGTTCCGCTGGGGGTCCCGCATCGACAGGGTCACCAGATGCACCCGCCGCCGTTCGGTCTCGGGCAGATCGCGGTACGCGGCGCGGACCTCCGCCAGGATGACGGCTCCCTCCGGGTCGTCTGTCACCTCATGCGGATCCGGCCCTGCCAGTATCAGGTGGGCGTCCTGCGGCAGGCCGGGCAGACAGCGCAGTACGCCCCTCATGTCCTTCAGCGGGTCCCACCGCGACACCTGCAACACCATCGGCGCGTTCCGGGGCATCGGCCCGACCTGGTCGACCGTGGCGGACGAGTCGTCTCCCCCCGCCATCCCGACCAGCCCGATTCCGGTAAGCAGCGCGTCGACCTCGGCGGTGGTCAGCGGCCGGTTCTTCGGCGAGTCGGGGTCGATCGCCGGGGTGACGACGTGCCGTCGCCGAGAGAACCCGGGCGGACCGAACTCGGCTCGCGTGGCCAGCACGACGTCCACGTCGTCGAATTCGGGGGCGAGAAACCGCCACACGTGGTCCGGCTTGGTGGCTGACCCGTCGGTCGTGCCGATGTGGCAGTGCCACAAGACTCGGATCCCGCGCGCGGCCAGCGCGGGGGCCAGCCCCAGCGTCTGTGGGTCGTGCAGGGCGACGGTGTCACCCTGCCGTAGCTGCCCGGCCAGCCAGTGCCCCTGTGGGCGCAGCACCGACCGGTACAGCGTCCCCGCCTCGGTGCCGTGCAGCGGTGCGGGGTCCCCCTTACCGTGCAGCAGGTGGTGCAGGGTCTTGGTCAGGGCGAAGAACTCGGGGTTGCCAGAGACCACGGCCCACCCGACTGCGGTGCCGTCGTCGCGCTGTGCCGGGATGAGCCGGTGGAGCAGCTCGGCGACCCCGCCGCCGGTTGAGGTGGTGTTCACGTGGACCAGCAGCGGACGGTCGGAACTCACGGGCTGCCGCACCCAGCGCGGATTCGATTCGGCGGTCACCGCGTACGCCCCTTGCTCATAGCGACTCTTCCTTTCGTCGTCGAATCGGGCACCGCCTGCGGGCGGGACCCAGACATGCGTCACCGAAGAGGCCGGGCGGATGGTGTGGCGAACTGCCAGCCGGATCCGATCGGCCAGGTTCGGTAAGACGGCGAGTGCCATGAGACACGCGGCGTCAACCTGGGAAAACGGGGAGTCTTTGAGCTGGCCGTTGACGCGTACACGGTTGCTCAGGGGCGGGTAGTCCGCGCATCGCTGAACTACCCATATCGAAATCAAATAGAAGAGTCTCGATATGCGTCACCATGCTACGTCGCCCGATGGCGCACCGCAACGGGCTGTTGAGGCAATCACCACTGTGTGCGCCGACTCTGCGCCGCTGGTGGCCCGACGGAAAGCTGTGCGTCACTCTGGACAACTGCAACGCTGATCGCACGCGGCGCTGTTCACTGGAGATCGACCAGCCAGTCGTCGTTGTCCGTGAGGTAGACCAGGCCTACGGCTTCCTGGGCGATTCGGGTTCCGTCGACGAGGCCGGCACCGCATATCCTTACAACCGGCGACACCCCACGCCGGCCGTCGGCCGGAACCAGTCGCCTGTTGCCGCAGATCGGGCATCTTCCCGTTCGTGTGAGACTCTCAGTGTCCGCAGTGCCCGTTGGAAGAAGAGGTGGGCTGCGGCGGCGTCCCGGCGGGCGGAGACGAGGACGGCGATGACCTGCCCACGCTGGTCGACGGCACGGTAGACGTACCGCCTACGCCGTTGACCTTCACATAGGTCTCGTCGACAAACCACCGGGTCGCCGGTGCGTGACGGGTGAACCTGGCGGCGTCGGTCAGCAGCGGGGTAGACCGCTGCACCCACCGGAAGATGGTGACGTGGTCGACCTCGATCCCGCGTTCAACCAGTAATCGGGTGCCCTGTCGGGGCCGCGAATGACTAGGCTTTGGGCGTGCCGGAGGCAGGTCCGAATGCGACGGAGCTGGTCGATCCCGACGAGGGCGACGACACCTTCGTGGATCCGGAGGCTTACCTCCGCGACGGCGACGCGATGCTGCCTGCCACGCTCTCCGGGATCAGTGGCGCCTGGATCGGTGGCCTGGTCGCCGCGAGCACCGGATGCGCGCTGGCGGTGGTCGGGCTGACCCTGCCCTGGGCCGGGCTCAGCTCGAGCAGTCCGGGCCGGCCCACGTTCGTCTACGTGAGCGACTTCGGCCCCGTGCTGGGGCCGGCCGCCGCGGCGGTGCTGGTGATGTCGGCGATGTTCGCCGGGGTCGCCTTCGCCTCACGGAGCCGGCTCGGCGCGATACTGCGCTCGGTCACCGTGCTGATCCTGGTGCTCGGGGCCGTCGCGACGGTGGCCATCACCGTGTACCTGGTGCGCGGACAGACCCTCGACATCGTCGACCAGGTCGCGGGCTCGACGGTGGAGATCACGGTGCAGAGCGTCACGCCGTTGGCCGGTGCGATCCTGTACGTCTTCGGGGCGATGCTCCTGGCCCTCGGCACCATGGCCTCCGTACGGCTGCCCGAATCGCTGGTGCAGGACTCGCGGACGACGGAGTTCGCCAAAGCGGTCGCCGTGCTGCGGACGACCCTGCGCTGGGTGATGACCCTGCTCGCCCTCGGGCTGGCGGTGGCCTCGATCGCGCTGCCGTGGTATCGACAGCTCCCCGCCACGGGCCGGTCGGAGGGCATGGTCGTCGTGGTGACGGTGCGTGACATCCACCTGTGGCAGGGGACGTACCGGATCGGGCTGATCGCCGGCATCCTGCTGTACGTGGCCACGCTGGTGGCAGCCCAGGGCGGCGCGTACCGGGCCGCGACCTTGCTGCGGGCCATCGGGATGATGGTGTCGACCGCCGTGGTGGCGATCCTGCTGGTCGGTCTCGGCGCACTGCGGCGCGGCGACCCGGTGGGCGACCGGGTGGTGAACTGGGTGAACCCCGCGCTACACGCCGCCGCCGGTTATTTTGTCGCGATCGCGGCGATGATCGCGCTGTTCTGTAGCATCGCCCTGCTCAGTTCCACGACGACCCGGGAATCGGCGGCTACCACTGGCGACGAGCCGCCGTCGACGGACGAGGGCGATGAGTAAGCGGCGCCCGGCGCGGACCCGATCGCCGAACAGCCCGGGAACCCCCCGACCGCGCGCCAAGCCGGCGAAGGCCACACCCACACCAGCCGCCCCGCCGGCACGCGACTCGTCCACCTCGACGTCCACGACCCTTACGGCGGTCCTGCGCGCGGCGTGGCGCGGGCTGTCCCGCGGAACCCGGGTACTCGTCGCACTGCTGACCACCACCGCGATCGCCGCCGCCGTACCGGGCGCGATCCCGTACGTCGCGGACCGCGCCCTCGACCTCGTCAACAATCCGGCGCTGCGGGTCGACGTGAAGACCTACGGGCCTACTGCGGGCCTCTACGTGGCGTCCGAAACGGTCCACACCGAGCCCGACTTGGTCGTTACCGGGCTGGTCGAACCGGAGTGGGTGTCGGTCGGCGACTCGCAGCAGATCCTGACCCTGGAGGGTCGGCGCTCCGGCAGCGTCGCGATCACCGGCCTGGCCGCCGAGGTGATCGAGCGTCGCGCGCCGCTGACCGGCACGTTCGTCGGCGGCGGGGCGGAGGGCCAGATCGACAACACCCTCCTGGAACTGAGGCTCGACGATCCGCAGGGCGTGCCGCTGGGCACGGACGGCGCGCCGTACTTCGCCGCCCATCACCTGGCACTGGCCAGGGGCGAACTACACGTGATCCGGGTGACGTCGTGGACAGACAAGTGCTACTGCACCTGGCGGCTGCGGATGACCTACCACTACCGCGGCGCCGACCACACGCTGCTGGTGCCCGCCCCGGATCGGCCACCGTTCCAGATGACCGCCGCCGCCCGTCCCGCCGACTACCAGGTGCAGTACGACCTGCAAGGGAGCAACTGGACGCGGACGGACTGCCGCGCGGACAGGGCCCGGTGCGCGAAAGCCTATCTACCCAGCAACAAGCCGGCCCGGTGAACTGACCGCGGCCGGCGTCGGCTCCGCCGGCCGGTGGCCGCGGGCTCCCCCGGGCGGGTCGACGCCGCGACGACCGACTCCACTCCGGCGGCCAGTGGCGGTAGCCAGCCCAAGGTCATCGGATCTGCCGCACCCACGGTCACCGGTGCTCCCTCCCGCCGGGGAGGAATCCCCCCAGCCGGGGGTGGGTCCGGTACGCCGCGACGACCGTCGCGAAGTCACTCAACCGCGTGGCTGGCCCGCGCAGGCGATCGCTGCTGGCTCTCCGTCCGCCGCGGAGAAGGCTGCCTTCGCCGTGCAGGCCCGGCTCGGTCGACCGGGCGGCCCGCCCGTCCCGGCCACCGACACGTAGCGTCACTTCGTGGATCCGGTACCCGCTCGTCAGGGTTGGTTGGCGATGATGTCGGCTACCCGTTTCATTTGAGCGTCGCGTGCTGACTGGACTTTACGTAGCTCGGGCAGGTGCCGTGCGATCTGAGCATTTTGGTAATTTGCCTCGAACCCATGCCAGATGTCGATCAGGTTGGTTTGCTGTTTGCAGGCCACATCTGTCTCGGCTGCCGCAGTCTCCCGTGGTGTGACCGGTATCGAGTCGATGTCGAAGCCAATGCCAGCGTCGCGGGGACTTGCATAGTCGTAGCCCTTCGCCTTCATGCACGCCACCCACTTGGCGAACCCGGCGACAACCTCGGGGTCGACAAGGGATCGCTCGTAGGACTCCGCGGCGATCCGAGATACCAGGTCTGCTTCGCCCAGGCCGCCGTCCCCGGCGATCTCCCTGGTGGCGAAGCCTACGCAGCCGCCCGTGGGGACGGGACGGTGGTTGTACCGAAGTTGTTCCCGGCCGTCCTTCGTCGCTCCGGTCAGGACGGCGAACTCGTCCGGGTTCGCCGCGCCGGGATCCCTCGTGCTCCGAGTACGCCGGTTGTCGGTGCCGGCGACGGATTTCAGGTGGTAGCCGTATCTCGATGCAATCGCCAGATCGACGACACCGTACCTGCGCTGGTTGCCGTGAACGCCGAGGTCGAGGGCTAGTTCTTCGACCGGCCGGGAGTCCTGCGCCGGGCCGGAGGCGTGGCTGACCTGGAATCCGAACCGCCGCATGCACGAGCTGATCAGAACTTCTCGGGCATGCTCCGTCTGGCTGATCTGCTCGTTGGTGAACTCATACGCGTCGATCGGCAGGACGACTTCGTCAACACTCGCCTTGTTCGCAGCGTCCGCTTCCCGGTCCACGTTCTCCGTTGGACCCGAAGCGCAACTGGTGATGAGCAGGAGGAGGAGGAGGGCGGCTGGGATCAGGCCGGGAAGCCTGCCGCTCGGTGATTCGACGCTCATGGATTCGCCTCAAAATCTGACAGGGTGTTTGAGAAGGCTCGCCCATAGCAAGCCGCCTTCTCAAACACCTCTCAGCCGTTGCCAATACGATCCTGCATCAGTTGACGAACGCCATGCCGTTCCAGCCGTTACCGATGAAATACCGCGCACCGAGAGCAGCGCCGTTCCCCGGATAGACGTACATGCTCCCGGACCCGTCGACGGCCAGTACGTCGTCTCTCCCATCGCCGTTCAAGTCACCGACGTTGACGAACGCCACGCCGTTCCAGCCGTTACCGATGAAATACCGCGCACCGAGAGCAGTGCCGTTCCCCGGATAGACGTACATGCTCCCGGACCCGTCGACGGCCAGTACGTCGTCTCTCCCGTCGCCGTTCAAGTCGCCGACGTTGATGGAGCTCATGCTGTGCCAGCCGTTGCCGACGTAGTAGGGGGTGCCGAGGGCGACGCCGTTGCCGGGGTAGACGTACATGCTCCCGGACCCGTCGACGGCCAGTACGTCGTCTCTCCCATCGCCGTTCAAGTCACCGACGTTGATGGAGCTCATGCTGTGCCAGCCGTTGCCGACGTAGTAGGGGGTGCCGAGAGCGACGCCGTTGCCGGGGTAGACGTACATGCTCCCGGACCCGTCGACGGCCAGCACGTCATCCTTGCCGTCGCCGTTAAAGTCGCCCAGTCTGCCTGTGTTGTCCCGGTGGTCTGCGTGATCTGGATACCACGCAGGGGGTTTGGGGCTGGTAGTGAACCACGTGGTCTGCCGCCGCGCGCCTTGCCAGGAGAACGCGAAGTGGACGTGGTTGGTGTGGCAATTCCCCGCCGTGGGGTTTCCAGAACAGCCGTAGGGCTCCCAAACCTTGTCAGGATCATAGCTCCAGAGCTCGATACTCTGCCTGTTCCAAATGATGTTGCCAATGCCGAGTCTCCGTGCCATTGCGTGCGGGGTGCCGGCAGCATCTGTCGCCAGTAGCCAGTCCAGCACCTGTCGTACCTTGGCCGCCTCTGCTGGATCCGGTGCGTCCATCATCCAGTCCCAGGCACGACCCTCGCCGTGTTCGAAGCCGCTGCACGCATGGATACCACCGCTCGTCCCGCCGATGCGGCTCAGGATCATGTCCCGGAACTCTTTGACGCCAGGCTGTTCAACGAAGGACTGGCAGACTGGCTGGGTCCATACGGGGTATGGATCGACGGCGGGGTCAGCGTGCGCGGGCGCGGCGGGCGGCAGGATTGCCACGGAGAGTGTGACGCCGAAAATGGTCACTAAAACTCGTATCCACAGAGTCTGCGGTCGCAGTGTCATCACTTATGGCTCCCTTCTGCCGTAAGGGGTTGAGAGCAAGCCGAATCGGTCCGGCCCGGAGCAGGCCCCCGGCTCAGGTGACCGATAAATCAATGATGGACAATCAGCCGGGACGACCGATCGGTTCGAGGTGCCGCGACCTGAGGAAGTTGGTGGTCAAGACATCCTGACCGACGCTCCGTCGTTCCAGGTGTAGTACAAGCCGCCGGTCTGCCACCTGTAGAGGTAGTCGTAGTTGCCGGAGTAGTTTTCGTTGTAGAAGCTCGTACACAAACTAGCCATGCAGCTCATTGTCGCGGCATTGTTCTTCACGTACTCGTTGGCCCCCGTCGTCCCCCCATCCCAGGCCGAGAAACGCTTACCGTCGAGGTTTGGGATGCTGACGTCGGTAACGAACATCGCCGTATCCCAGGTCCCCCAGTACAGACACAGCACGGGGTCGGTGTTCCCGAGGGAGAAGTCGTAGCAACGTTCCTCCGCGCCGCGTCCGTCGGCAATGTGCCGGCCGGCGGCATTCGCCGGCCCGGACACCGCCAAGGCGGCGACGACGCCGAGCGCCGCAGCGAATACAGCTCCAGAAATCCTTCTCGCGGTTGTCATCTGCAACCCACACCCTCTTCGTAGTTGGAAGCCGATTCAATGTGATGGACCGAGCGGTGGGTTCTCCCGTGGCGCTCCACCTGAGGGACTGTGGTCGGCGCCCCCCGGCCAGCAGATTCTGTGTATCCGATTCTGGATTGTTTGGCCCCTGAACCTGGCCGTCGATCAATCAACGCTGAACAACGCAGTCGGTTCGACCGGACGAGGATATGCGGCAGCGAACTGAGAAGCCGATCGATATCGGCGGAGGACCGACCAAAGAGTTCGGCGCGACTGCGTGTGACGCCCGACGGCACAGGTCTGGCCTGCGCCCCAGCACCCTATGGATCGACGTATTCAAGTCATTGCTCGAACGTGCCGTGTGCCCTCAAGGAATGCCCAGCTCGTAGGAGATGGCCGAGTCTCGGCACCCCCACAGGCGTCAGGCGCGGTGCCGACCCGGGCGCACGGCCTGCGAACCGGACCGTGCCGGAGCCGGCACGGGCCACCCGGGATCCGGCGCATCCCCGGCCGGACCGCGCCGACCGTTGTATGTCGGCGGCGAGAACGGTTCAGCGGCCCCCGCCTGGGTCACCTCGTCCAGCGCCGGATCATTGGCGGTCACCGGCTGTCGGGACGCCGGGGCGGGCGGACGGGAGGGTGACGGCAGGACGCCGACCGGGACGTACACCTGCGCCTCCACCGCCTCGGCCAGCAGCAGCGCCATGGCGACACTCGTCGGCCGGTCGGCCGGATCGACGCTCAGGCACCGCAGGCACAGCTCGGCCACGTCCGCGGGCAGGCCGGCGACCGGCGGAAGCGGATCCGCTGGCCGGTAGACGTGGGACAACGGCCGATCCTGCTCCGTGCGTACCGGCCACGGCAACCGCCCGACCAGGCTGAGATATAACACCACGCCGACGGCGTACACGTCGGTGGCCGGGCTGGCGCCGACCCCGCTGAGCCGCTCCGGGGCGACGAACGCCGGCGTGCCCACCACCTCGCCCCCGACGACCGAGTCACGCTCGCCGATCAGTGCCGCGATGCCGAAGTCAAGGACCTTCACCCCGGTCGGGGTAAGCACGATGTTGGCCGGCTTGACGTCCCGGTGCACGATGCCGCCCAGGTGCGCCGCGGCCAGCGCGGCACCCGCCTCCGCGCAGACCCGCACGGCGATCCGCCAGTCCAGCGACCCCGACCGCAGATGCACGGCCAGCGTCTCACCCTCCACGAGTTCCATCACGATGTACGGCGCCGCCCGGCCATCCGGCAGGGGTGCCAGGCCGAAGTCGTGCACGCTGGCGATGTTGGGATGAGCCAGCCGGGCCGCCGAGCGGGCCTCCGTCCGGGCCTGGTCCACGATCGCCCGACCGGCCGCCGGATCGGCGTACGGCAGGGTGATGAGCTTCACCGCGACCGGCCGATCGAGCACCTCGTCATGGGCGTGCCAGACCTCCGACATGCCCCCTGCCCCGATCCGCTGATCGAGGCGGTACCGCCCGTCCAACACCGGCATCCCGCGCTCCCGACACCTCTCCCCCGCCGGTCCGGAGCGACGACGGTCGGGAACAGCGCTACCCCCGGTCCGCCCGATACAAACCGCGATCTTCGGCAAAACGGCCGGTCAACACCCCGACTCCGGCGTCCAACGGTCCAAACGGAGCTGCTCCCGGCAACCGGCAACCGCGTCCGGGTCCCGGTTACCGGCGACCGCGCCTGCGCGAGGGAGCCGCATGGCGGAACCGCATCACCTGTGGGTCGTCCGGCACAGGGAAGGCGTCGGCAGCGTCGCCGCGTCCCGGGCCGAGGCCGCCGGCCTTCCTCGGCGGGAGAACAATCTCCGGCGTCCGTCTCGTAGCTGCCGGCCAGGACCCGCACCCGGCAGGCACCATCTCCGCACGATCGCGGCACGGGATGCGGGCAGCGTTCGCCACGGCTGCTGGCCCCCGCGCACGGTGGAGCGCCCGCAGGTGCGGAGGACAGTCCGTTCCGGCGAGCAGGGACGTCGTAGCCCGTCCGGGAGATCGATGGTGAATCGTCGATGCCGGGCTTCCCGGCGGCCAGATTGCCATGCCCAGAGTCAACGTGCCCGCTCTGACCATGGAACACCTGATCAGCGGCCGGAGCCCTGGGTGTAAAGCTCATCCTCGCTGACGACCGGTGCGATGGTGTCCTCAGGACGCCCGACCCGCGCTGCCGAGCCGAACATGGGCCCACGCGCCGGATGTACGGGGGCGAAGGCGGCGAAACCCTGCTGTCGTGGGATATCGTCGTACACCGCCTCCATTCCGCCCCGGATCAAGTACGTCTCATGCCAGAACCCGGTGCCGCCGCTGTCGCGCAGGAAGTTACGCCACCAATGCCGGTGCGGTTCAGAGCGTGCCCATGACAGCAGTGATGGCAGGTCCCGCCAGTACTGGCGGATGCCGACATGCATGGGGAACAGTGACCACAGCAGCGGCTCGTGATGGAGCAGGCCCTCAGGTTTGTCGGTCGCGGACCGGCCGATCTGCGGGCCGTAGCCCATCAGCGTTCGCAGGCCGTAGAGCCGGTTGACGCGCATGCCCAGATACACGACCACGAGGTCCGGATACGGTGACAGGTCGACGGTCTGCCGATTGACGCGGGTAGGCATCACAGCTCTCCTTGGCTTGATGTGCGATGAGACCGAATCTAGGTAGCGGTACTGAATGGGTACTTGACGTCGACTGAACACGGCAACGCCGCGGCGGCACAGGTCTTGATGGCTGCAGTTGCTGCCAGGGCTTGTGCGCCGCCCCACGGGGCGCCAGCGTCACCGGCCCACCGCCACTCGACGATGTGCGACGAGTACGGTCCCTCCCGTCGGAGCAGACCCCGAGCTGGCGGAACGGCCCGTCGTCGAGGACCGGCCCGCGCGCCGCCGCGTCGTCGTCGTTCACGCGGCGGCCCGATCACGCCGCAGCGTGTAGGCCGGGGCGAGGGTTCCGGCATACAGGAGCAGACCGCCGGTGGTGAGGGCGAGGCCGGCCCAGACGGTGGACAGGGTTCCCCAGCCCGCGTCGAGGGTGAGCGCACCGCCGATCGCCCCGAGGGCGTTGGCGAGGTTGAGGGCGGCGAGGTTGAGGGCGCCCATGAGCGTCGGTGCGTCCGGCGCGAACCCGGTCAGCCGGACCTGAATGGTGGGGATCGCGGCCATCATGGTCGCGCCGACGCCGAACAGGCAGGGCAGCAGTACCACCAGGTTGCTGCCGGCGACGCCGATCAGGACAAGGAGCGCCAGAACGCCGCCATAGCCCCAGATCAGGCCGCGGTGCTCGTACCGGTCGGCCATGTGCCCGCCGACCTGGTTGCCGACCGCCATGCCGAGACCGAAGACGGCGAGCGCGATCGGGATGAGGGATGCGTCGCGTCGTGCGGCGTCGGTGACGAACGGGCCGATGAACGTGTACACGGCGAAGATGCTGGAGATGCCGAGTGCCGCGACGGTGACCATCAGCCAGACGTTGCCCCGGCGCAGCGCACCCAGTTCGTCGGTGAAGGGCCTGCCGTGCAGGTCTTCGGTGCGGGGCAGCCAGGCGACGAGGGCGGCGCCGGCGAGCAGGCCGACGGCGACCACCGTCCAGTACATGGCGCGCCAGCCGGCGTGCTGGCCGATGAAGGTGCCCAGCGGCGACCCGACGATGGTGGCGACGGTCAGCCCGCTCATCACGGTGGCGAACGCCTTGCCACCCCGGCCGGGGCCGTACACGTACGCGGCGACGACGGCCCCGGCGCCGAAGAACGCACCCTGCACGCTGCCGGCGAGGAACCGGAACACGACGAGCAGCGTGATGTCCGGGGCCAGCGCGGACAGCCCGTTCCCGGCCAGGAACAGCACGACCAGGCCGAGCAGCAGGGTACGCCGGTTGACCCGGGCGGCGAGCAGGGTGATCGCGGGCGAGCCGACGATCACCCCGAACGCGTACGCGGTGATCGCATACGTGGCGATCGGGATCGACACGTCCAGGTCGGCGGCGAACAGCTGGATAATGCCGTTGCTGCCGAACTCGCCGGTACCGATCGCGAAGGTGCCCAGCGCCAGCGCGAACAGCGCGAGCTTCGGGTTGCGGATCGGCGAGGTCGCGGTGGTGTGCCGCACCTCCTCGGCGGCGCACTGCCCTTCGTTGGCACGTTGATGCATGGTCAGTCCTCGTCAGCCGATGGGGTACGGACGCCGCGGGCCGCGGTTCGGACCCGGGCGGCACCGCCCGAACCTTGGGACCCTCCCCAGGCGTCGGAAATTCAGCGCGCGGCGCGTGTGATGAGGTCGGCCGTCGCTGCCGGCTGCGAGATCATCGCGACGTGCGAGGCGCCGGCCTCGCAGACCTGCGACCCGGCCCGCTGTGCCATGAACCGCTGCGCCGCGGCCGGGAGCACCTGATCGTTGCGGGCCACCAGGTACCAGGAGGGGATCGCCTTCCACGCCGGCGCGCCGGACGGCTCGCCGAGCGTGCGGGCGTCGGCGGGCCGCTGCCCGGCCCACATCAGGGCGGTGGTCGCCCTCGGCACGTCGGCGGCGAACACGTCGCGGAAGACGTCCTTCTTGATGTAGCCGTCGACGAGCCCTTCACCGTAGGGACGGAAGTCCAGCGCCGCTTCGTTCAGCCTGCTTCCCGGGTACTTCGTTTGCAGGCCCAGTAGCGTCTCACCCGCGTCGGGGACGAACGCGGCCACGTAGACCAGGGCCTTGACGTTCGCGTTGCCGGTCGCCGCGTTGGTGATGACGATCCCGCCGTACGAGTGCGCGGCGAGAACCACCGGCCCGCTGATGGTGGCAAGAATGCTCGCCAGATAGGCCGCGTCGGCCGACACGCCGCGCAGCGGATTCGCCGGTGCGATGACCGGGTACCCATCGCGGATGAGCCGGGTGGCCACGTCGTTCCACCCGGAGGCGTCGGCGAACGCGCCGTGCACCAGTACGACAGTGGGTTTGGACTTGTGAGCGTGTGCGGCGGGCGCGCCGAGGAATGCGCCTGTCGCCACGGCGGCGGTACCGGTCAGAAGGGTTCGTCGTGCCGTCATCGATATGACCTCTCGTCAGGTGTCGTCAGCGGTCGATCGGAGGGCAGCGTAGGCTCGGAGTACTTGACGCTCACTGAACGGACGATCCACTCGCCGTCAAGTACGGCGACCTAGCGTGCTGCCATGAACTCGACGAAAAGCGGAACCGCCGTCAGATGGGGTCTGCGGATCCACGTACTCGGTTATGTCGCCGCGAATGCGATCCAGGTTCTGGTGTGGTGGCTGTTCACCCCCGAGCAACACTTCTGGCCCGTGTGGTCGATCGTGGGGTGGGGCGTCGGGCTGGCCTTCCACATCTGGGCGGTCGCCTCCCCGTCCCGTGGCAGCCGGCGGTACTGACGCCGTGTCGTTTTTCCCTCGAGTTCGCGCGTGACCCGATGACGGTCGGCGCGCTCGCGCCGACGAGGTCAATCAGCGGTTCGCGCAGCGGCGGGCCACCCGCAACCCGGCGGTGGGCGTGGTGCATGCGGAGGCGACCGGCCTCGCCACGGTACTGGCGCAGCGCGGGCTCGGCCGCGCCGATATCGTGGTCAGCGGCCTTCCGTGGGCAGCGTTCGCCGAGTGCCTCCGGCGCGACGTGCCGTCCGCGGTGGTTGCCGCGCTACCGCCGCACGGCGTGTTCACCACGTTCGCGTACGTGCACACCCGTTGGGCGCCGCCGGCGTGGCGTCTGCTGCAATCGCTGGAAGTCGCGGTTCGACGAGGCGGTCGCCAGTCTGTCGGAGCTGCTGGTCTCGGTGGGCGACATGGACGGCGGACGGCAGGGTTCGAGCGGGCCCGCGAGGTGCGGGAGTCGTTCCAGGGCGGCGGCCCTGAATACGTGCGGGCCGGCCTGAAGCAGCTCGCCGAGGAGCTGTCCCAGACCGGCCCGCCGACGGTGTCGGCGCAGTCAGCGAACGGTTTCTCCGGCCGCCTGCTCGATGAACGCCACCGTGGTGTCCGGATGCGAGACGAACACGAGGTGCGAAGCGCCTTCCACCCGCTGCACGATGGAACCGGCCCGCTTGGCCATGAACTCCTGCGCCTGCGGCGGGATGATCAGGTCGGCGCCACTGATCAGGCTGTAGGCCGGGATCGTGTTCCACGCCTGCGGGCCGGACGCGGGCTCGCCGAACGCGGCGGCGGCGGCCGGGCGCTGCGCGATCGCGTACACCGCGGCGTCGCCGGCGGGCACGTCGGCCGCGAACCGGGGATGGTAGACCGCCGGGTCGATGTACAGATCGACCTGCCCGTCGGGCAACGGCACGGTCTTCAGGGACTCGTTCACCGTACTGCCCGGGAACCGGGCGACCAGTTCACCGACGGCCTCCCCGGTGTCCGGTACGAACGCCGCGACGTAAACCAGCGCCCGCACGTGCTCGCTCCCGGCGGCGGCGGTCGAGATGACGGCACCACCGTAGGAGTGGCCGACCAGAACGACGGGACCCTCGATGCTGTCCAGCAGCGCCTTCACTCCGGTCGCGTCGGAGGCGACGCCGCGCAGTGGGTTCGGTGCGGCGATCACCGGGTACCCGTCGGCCAGCAGCCTCCGGATGATCGCATCGAAGCCGCTGCTGTCGGCGAACGCACCGTGCACGAGCACGATCGTCGGTTTCGTCTGTCCAGCCACCATGGCGTCCCTCTTTTCTCCGGTCCTGACGGTGCTCGTCGAGATCGACGCTAGAAACCTGTTGTGAACAGGGACTGAACGCCTGGTCCACGGGAACGCCGGACCGTCAAGTGGCCGTCAAGTCGGCCAGCAGGTGCTCGGCGCGGCGGGCGAAGAGGTGGGCCCCCCGTTCGGCGGACAGCGCTCGCGCCCGTTCGCCGGCCTCCCTGACGGTGGCGACGGGTTCTCCGCATGCGTGCCGGTCAACAACCGCGATGTCGGGTCGATCACAACCGGGCCTAGGCGTTCCGGCTGGACGAGTGCTCCTGCCGTGGGGGGCGCTGCGCGCGCGTCACGCGCGCGGAGTGGACAAGCCCGGTCGCGGCCAGCCACGATCCGCCCATCCGCCATGACAATGATCATTGGAAGGTGCCCGCAGCGTCAGTTCGCGGCTGCGTTCGCCGAGCCTACGACTCCGGCATGCGCAGGCCAGCAGCGTTTGAACGGCCGAGGCCAGCGCGTAGCCTTTCCTCACCACCCACCCGGTCTGAGGAAAGCTCAATGGCGCACGCCTCCCCCTCCCGACGGAGCGTCGGAACCGAACCGACACTCGCGGTACCTGCTGTTGCCGGACCCGTGGCCCGTCCGGGAGGTGGCGCCGCTTCGCTGACCTTCCAGGTCCTCGGTCCCTTGCGGGTGTGGCGTGACGGCGTCGAGCTCGACACCGGATCGCGGCAGCAGACCTACCTGCTGGCCCTGTTGCTGATGCATGCGGGTCGACCGATCAGCGCTTCCGAGCTCATCAGCCTGGTCTGGGACGACAGCATGCCGACGTCGGCGTTGAACATCGTACACAAATACGTTGGGACATTGCGGCGGCTGCTCGAACCGAACCTGTCCGCCCGGGCGCCTGGCTCCTACCTCCACCGCCGCAGCAGCGGCTACCAGTTCGACGACAGCCAGGTGGCACTCGACCTGACTGAGTTTCGTCAGCTCCTCGGCCTTGCCCGTGCCGCACTGGAGGCCGACCGGCTCGAGGAGGGAGTCCATGCGTACGAGGAGGCTCTGTCGCGGTGGCGAGGGTCCGCGGGCGACGGGCTAGCCCTCAGCGTCACCGCCGGCCCCCTGTTCGCCTCGGTCAACCGAGAACTGCTGGACGCCTGCGTCGAGGCCGCTCGCGTCATCGTGCCTCGCGGTCACGCTGAACGCATCCTGCAACCCCTGCGCCTGGCCGCATGGATCGCGCCCTTCGACGAGACCATCCAGGCGACGCTCATGACCACCCTGGCGGCGTCGGGACGACGGGCGGAGGCCCTGTCCGTATTTGACACGGTACGAACTAGGCTGGTCGACGAGCTGGGCGTCGATCCCGGTTTAGCGCTTCGCGAGGCGCAGCGACAGGTTCTTCAACAGGACGAGGCCGTGTCCACACCACGGTTCGCCGGCCTTCTCCCACAAGTCGCGCCCAACTCCAAGTCCGGCGTGCGCTCCACGAACGAAGCGCGAGAACGTGCCGACAGCCGGCCTGATCACCTCGTGGGTCGGCAAGAGGAACTTGCCCTCCTCCGTCATGCCGTCGACTCGGCCATCTCCGCCCGAGGGCAGGTCGTACTCGTCGAGGGTTCACCAGGAGTGGGCAAGAGCCGGTTGCTTGGCGAAGTCACCGACGAGGCCGCCGCAGGCGGTGCCCTTGCCTTCTGGGGTCGATGCCAGGACGGTGAAGGCACCCCGTCGATGTGGCCGTGGGTCCAGATTGTCGAGGCCCTGATTGCGGCTCTGCCGGAGGACGACCGGGCGCGTTGGACCGCCGAACTTGCCGACCTGTTGCAGCGCCCCGCGCGGGGTGTCGAAGTCCGGACGCGGCCAGACGCCGGAGCGCAGTTCCGTTTGTACAGCAACGTCGTCGCACTGTTCGGCGCGGCCGCCGCACGCCAGCCCCTGGTGGTGGTCGTGGATGACCTTCACTGGGCAGACCAGGCCTCGCTTCAACTGTTCGCACACCTTGCCGAGTCGCTCCCGGCCCGGAGCGTGTTGATGGGCAGCTTGCGTGGCCATGCACCGACGCCCAGCCAACACGTGGGGCGCATGTTGGCGGCGGTCGCGCGACAAGAACGCCACCGGCGCATCGCTCTCGGTCCCCTCGACCCATCCGATGTCGCCGAGTTGGTGCGCCAAGAGACCGGACAGTCGCCAAGTCCCGGGGTCGCCCGAAGCATCCAGGCCCGCACCGAAGGCAACCCCTTGTTCGTGCGCGAGCTCGCGAGATTCTTGGCCGAAGAGGACCACCTGTCTGACCAGGCGGCGGCCCAAGCCGCCGTCCCGTCAACGGTGCGCGACATCGTCCGGGACCGGACGAGCAGGCTCGACGACGGGGAACGTCGCCTCATCGAAATCGCGGCCTTGATGGGCCGCGACATCGACGTCCGCCTCTTGGCGAGCGCGTCCGACCTCGACGCGTCGCAGTGCCTCACTCGCCTGGAGGCCCTCGAAGCACTCGGCCTGGTCGAAGCGACCTCTGGCTCCCTGGGTGACTGGCGGTTCGTGCACGATCTCGTCCGCGAGTCAGTAGCCCGCTCGACGACCCGATCAGACGCCGGCCAGTTCCACCTGGACATCGCGGCCGCGCTCGCACAGAGCCAGGAATTGGCCGAGCGTCATGGTGAGGCACTCGCCCACCACCTGTGCTCGGCCGGCCCGCTCGCCGAACCGAAGCAGACGGCGCAAGCACTCGTTGTCGCCGCACGCATTGCCGCAAGGCGATCTGCCTACGAGACTGCGGAGAAGCACCTCGACGCCGCGGCCCGAATCGCACGCAGCGCTGGACTCCTCGACCTCGAGCTGACCGCGCTCACCGAGCTGACTGCCGTCGCGGGTATCCACGCCGGCTTCGTCGGAGCGATCATGGATCATCTGGGCCGCGCCGAGGAGGTCGCGCGGTCTCTCGGCCACGAACGGGAGGCTACCGACTTCCTCTTCTCCCGGTTCCTGGCTCATGCCCAGGGCATCCGGCTCGAGGCTGCCGGGCGCCTCGCGCGCCGCCTGCTGGATCATGGTCAGCGCTCCTCGGACCCCGTCGTCCAGGCTTCCGGTCACCACGCGTGGGGAGTCCACCAGTGGAGCTCTGGCAACGTCGGTGAGGCCTACCGGAACCTGCGCCAGTCCGATGCGCTCATCCGTGCCCAGCGAGACGCCGAGCCGCTGCGACACCGCCTGCAGATGATGACCCCGGTCATGCTAGCGCTGAACACCGCGCTGCACGGCGACCTGATCGCCGCGCGCCGGCTTTTTGACGTGGTGGAGTCCGACGCCGGCGACGACCCCTATGCCATCAGCATTTGGGGTTCATTCGTTGTCACCGCAGCAGCCGCTGCGGGAGACTTCGCCTGGGCGCTGCGGGCCGCCGAGACGGCGATCAACGCTGATCCGGACTTCTCCTTCACGTTCTCCGGCAGCTACCCGCGGCTCGCGAGGCACTGGGCGAGGGCCATGTCCGGCGGTGATCCAGTCACGGCGGCGATGGAAGTGGAACGCATCATCGAGACGAAACTGGTCGACCCACCTCGATCGAACCTGGCCACCTGGTACGCACTTCTTGCCGAGATTCAGCTCTGCGCCGACGATCCCTCCGCCGCCACAACCGCATTGGACAAGGCCGAGACGTTCATCGACACGTACGGCGAACGGTATGCGGAGGGCCTGGTTCTCCTCATCCGCGCGAAGGCACTCCGAGCCGGCGGGGACGTCCAGTCCGCCGTGCGCGCCGCCCGTCGAGCGCTCATCCTTTCCCAGGAACGCGAGGCCCACCTTTTCGCGACGCGCGCCAACAGCTTGCTCGCCGAGCTTCCTGGCCATGTCATCGACGACGTTCTGGGCCTGCACACAAATCACGACTAGCGCCTATCTGCTGTATTTTGAGACGTGCACCGTGCCAAAACTGGTGCAACGGCGATGGCCCGGTGTTCCGGGGATCGGTTCAGGTCGACCTGCATGGGCACCGCAGACACCTCAACCCCGCTCCGCATCAAAGGGCCGTGATATCGTCGCCGATGCATGTAATCCAGATGACCTCGGAGCCGGCCATCGCGGGGGACCGGAACACCGTGGGCGGCTGGCCGATTCTGGAACCGGGCCAGTCTTGGCCGGGCTGTGCCTGCGGCGAGCGGATGGTGCTCTTCTTTCAGATTGACGTCCCGGACGACATCGCTGGCTTCGGAGGCGAGCATCTGCTGGTCTTCCAGTGTCCAGTGCACAACGAGGCCTGCTTCGGCCGAGCACAGCTCCCGGAACGGTACTGGGAGACGCCGCCGCCGTACGGCAACGAGATGGTGCACTGGCGGATCCTGCGGCATCGCGGCGGTATCGTCGCCGAGTCGGCAGACGAGTTCCTGCAACCGCCCCGGTTGGTGCTTCGCGACGCCGGTCCGGACGACAAGTGGGCGTTCCGGGTCGGCGGGAAGCCCACGTGGATCCAGGATGCTATGTACCACACCTGTGCCTGCGGCGTCGACTTGGAGTTTCTCGTCCAGATCCCGGAGAACTTCGGCTTCCCGAAACGGCCCGAGGTACCGGAGCAGGATGGTGCTTTCAGCACGGACGAGTACGGCCTACTCCTGGGCAACGAGATCTACCTGTTCGCTTGCCCGAATCGCTGCGACCCAGCGGCGGCGTGGCCGGTGAATCAGAACTGAGTCGCTGACATCCGCTGATACGGCGCAGTGGATTTTTCGGGGCCCCGGACGCCTCCGGCGCCCCGATGTTCGGTACGCCGGCGCTTCCGGCGCGACCCTGTGCAGCTCGTAAACTCAAGAGTGGCTCCGGTACCACCGCCGGAGTCATCACCGGCATCGACTGGATCACCGCGAACCCGGTCCGACCGGCGGTGGCCAACCTCAGCCCGGGCGGCGGGGCGAGTTCGGCGCTGAACGCCGCCGTCCGTCGTTCGATCAGCGCCGGCATCACGTACACCATCGCGGCGGGCAACTCGGGGGTCCGGCCATCGGTAGCTCGCCGGCCCGGGTCACCAACAAACGTTTGCAGATCCCGGGTAGATCGACTGTACGCGTCTGTCCGAATTAATCTAGAAAAAGGGCTCCCGAATCGCTCGTTTTGTGAACTCGTGGCCACCGGTGCCGTTGACAACGGTGCAAGCGGTTGCACTATTTTGGTCACCTGTGCTTCACATCGTCGATCAAAAAGGCTGAGCGTGTCCGTCACCGTCCGTGGCGACGCTAGTGGGTCTGGCGTGCACATCTCGGCGGTTACGCATACGTTCCCGGCGCCGCGCCTCATCAACCTCGATACCCGCGGCCACGTCGCGGCCTGCGCACAACGGTCTACGAGTGCGCCGAGCGCGTGACCACGACGGGTCTCACCTTCATGGACACGCCCGGATTCGCCCCCCTCTCGGTGACCGGCCTGGTCGCCGATGGCGCGACCGTCGTCTGCTTCACCACCAGCCGCAGCACTGTGCTGGGCACCAAACCCGTGTCGTCGATCAAGACCGCCACCAACACGGCCATGTTCGAGCGCTTGCGAGACGACATGGATCTTGAGATTGGCGGCATCGCGGAGGGGCGCACGACGATCGACGCGATCGGCGAACTGATCTTCGAGACGGTGCCGGCGGTGGCCTCCGGCCGGTCGACGGTCAGCGAGGATCGCGACCTGGGCCGCGACGAGTTCGTCCCGTGGCAGCCGCACCATGCCGGACACTCCGGCGCCGGCCCGTACGACACCGACGGCTGCCCGTTACCCGATCGCCGTCAGCGAATGTCGCCACGACCAGCCGACGCCTGCGCCCGACGCACCGATCGGCTTGTCCCCGCCAGCCGCACGCCGTGGGTTTTGCGGCTGCGCGGCCCGTTGAAGAATGCACTCCGTGGCGAACACCGACGCACGACGGCGCTGGCGAGAGCAGCAGCTTGCGGAGCAGCGTGGACGGCTCCATCCGGATGTCGTCCAGGGCGATCTCGAGGGATTCGTGTTGGTGCGTCCGGACGGATCCCTGACGGCTGAGGTCGTCCACGTGCAATGGATGGACAACCATCCAGCAGGTCCCGGCACTCACGTGACGGTCTCGTTCGCGGACGGGTCGAACGTGGAGTTCGCATTCGATGTCCCGGTCGTGAAGGTCCGAGCGGCCGACCTGCAGGTGGTGAGCCGAGACGACGTACGTCAGGCAGCGCCGTCCGGGTGGGGAGCCGACGCCGGGCGCTGGGACGAAGCCTGACCCGTCGCCTTCGGGGCCTCCGACTGCGAGCGCACGCCACGCGGAATGAGTGCGCACCTGACCATGGCGTTCGGTGGTGCGGAGGCTTTCTCGGCGCCAGATGGGTGGGCGGTGCCGGGGCGTTACCGTAGCCGCCCGGGAGTGCGAGCGGCTGCTCGCTGGCATGCATCGCGATCGGGCCAGGCGATGCCGTCAACCGACAGCCATGGTTGACCGATTGCCGTCGCCGGGGTCGATCCGGTGAACGCCACGACGTCGCGATGTAGGTGGGACTGGTCGGAGTAGCCGCTGTCGGCGGCGACTCGGGCTGCGTGTTCACCCGCGACCAGGCGGTGGATGGCGTGGTCGAAGCGGACCAGCTTCGCGACGCGTTTGGGCGCCGCGCCGATCTGCGAGTGAAACCGGTACCACATACGCTTACGACTCCAGCCGACCTCGGCCGCCAGCCTGTCGACCCGAGCTTGGCCACGACTGACGAGGATCCGCTTCCAGGCCCAGGCCACCTCCGGATCCACGGCTGATCCTGCGGTACGCGAGCCAGCCTGCCACTGGTCGGCGAGCAACGCGTCGACCAACGCGAACCGGTCCTCCCACGACGAGGCGTTGCACAGTTGCTCACGCACGTACGACGCCTGTCGGCCCCAGACGTCGTCCAGGGTCACTACGGCACCGCTCAGGTCGCTCGGCGACACGCCTAGAATCGCGCGAGCGATGACCGGGGACAGGCGTACCTGCACGGCCTCGAAATTCTCGCCGCGCACCCAGAGCGCGTCGGATCCGGATCCGAGCCCGGCGACGAGACTCCCCCTTTGTTGCCGCCCTGCGGCATCGTCCACGATGAGCGGGCCGGAGCCGAACTCCAGGGCCAGCGTCACCGCCGGGTGTGGGATCACCCGCTGGCCGACCGCGGTCACGCCGCGATCACGAAATCCGGCCATACTGACACCGGCCACCCGGCTGGGCCGCGCGGGGCGGGTGACCTCCCAGAGGGTCGCATCGCCACGTCCGCGAACGGTGGAACGCATCATCGGATGCTACCCGCGCCGGTCGACCGGAACATTTGTTCAAGCCAGCGGTGCCGCAGGGCAACGACAGTGAGCTCATGACGACATCGCCAGCCCCCGGCAACCAGCTCGACGAGGCTGACCCGCGCTCGCCCGACCAGCAGCCGCGTGGGAGTCGCACCCGCCGGCGGCGCCGCATCATCGCCTCGACAACCCTGCTCACGGTCGTCGGATTGCTCCTGGCGAACGCGGCAATGGTGAGCTGGCAGGCCGCCCCTGCCACCGGAGACTCGACCCTGCATCTCGACGGCGGCGAGATCCACGTCAGCCAGGACGGACCCCGCGACGCCCCCGCACTCGTGCTGATCCACGGGCTCGGCGCCTCGACCGAGTGGTGGAGTCCGATAGTCCCGACGCTGGCAACCTCCTTTCGTGTCATCCGAATCGATCTGCTCGGACATGGCCGGTCCGCCAAACCGGCCGGCGGCGGCTATGCGATCCCACAGCAAGGACGCCGCGTCGGGCAGGCACTGGACCAGCTCGGCGTCGAACACGCCACGGTGATCGGCCACTCCACCGGCGGCTACGTCGCCACCGCGCTCGCCGAGCAACGAGGCGACCTGGTGACCGCGCTCGCGCTCATCAACACCGGTCCTCGCCTGGACGCCTTCATCTCGGACGGGCCGGTGGGCAAGCTCGTCTTCGTCCCTGTGCTGGGTCAACTACTGTGGCGACTTCGGACCGATGGGATGCTGCGCCGGGGCTTGAGCTCCGCCTTCGCGCCAGGCTTCCACGTCCCGCGGCAGCTCGTCGACGACACGCGCAGCATGACCTACCACGCGCTCACGGCAACATCGCGGGCGTCCGACGGTTATCTGACCCAGCGACCACTTCCGGATCGGCTCACGAGCCTCGGCAAACCACTGCTGGTCGTCTTCGGCGAGCTCGACCAGAGGTGGCGACCCTCGTCGGCGGCGTTGTACCGCTCCATCACAGGTGCGAAAGTCGAGTTGGTGCCGGGTGTCGGCCACTCACCCATGCTCGAAGATCCTCCGCGTACAGCCGGACTTCTCCTCAGCTTCATCAGCTCAACGGCTGGTCACCGCTGACCTTCGTCGTCGAGCGTGCGGAGCAGCCAGGTGCCCTGATGGTGGCATCGCTGTCCTGCGCTCATCCCGGCAACTGGATCGGGTTACCGAGCCACCCGGTGTTGCCCGGCACGGTGGCTGTGGGCGTCCGCCAGGCCCTGGCTGCCGGCTGGCAGCCGTCCCGCCCGGGGCCGGCCTTTCAGCTGCTCCTGCCCGACTCGTCGTACGCGCGCTGACAGAGTCGCGCCGTTGGGCGCTGCGCGAGTCGCGGCAGACCAGGGCGTTGTTCAGTCGGAGGGGGTGCCAGGTGCGAGGGCGTCCGGCAGATCCAAGACAGGTACGGTCATGTCCAACAGCCGTTGGTAATAGCTCGCCTCGTAGCCGGCCAATTGCGGTATCACCCGGGTCAGGTCCTGCTCGCATTCCGCAAGGACATCCCACCGCCAATCATCGAACTTCCCGCCATTGTTCAGCCAAGTGCTGAGGCAGCCGGCGGCATCGGAGTCGAACATGACCATTTCGATCCCCGCAATGTCGACGCCTCTCAAACCGGCCGGAAACGCGGCTTCCATGTGCGCCGCCCAGAGCTTGGCAACAGCTTTGATGCGGTCACCTGTCATCCTGAACAGCGCTCCGATCGCCGGGACCCTCAAGAGCATAGACGCCCACTGCTTTCGACAAGACCGCGCGCCGTGCGTCGCCGCTCCACCGCGTACCGTGACGCTCGGTAGGCGGTGCGCGGAGCCAGCCCTGAGCCAGCTTGTCAGGAGGTCTTGTCGGCCCAGTGATACCGTTCGGCCCCGTGCGGAAGGTACTCGTCAGCGGATGCCTACAGGGGCGGGCACTGCGTTACAACGCGACATATGTACCTCTGAGCTCGCTGATTTGGGATCGTTGGTCGACCGAAGGGCGCCTTGTGCGGTTCTGTCCGGAGGTCGCGGTGGGGTTTCCCGTCCCTCGGCCGCCAGCCGAGATAGTCGGCGGGACCGCGGGAGACGTTCTCGCAGGTATCGCGCGGGTTGAAGAAGTCAACGGCGCAGACGTCACCAGTCTGTTTCGGCTCGCCGCTCGACGAGCGCTGGATCGGGCGGTCGAGGCAGGCGTCGCGCTCGCGGTCCTTGTCGACGGCAGCCCGACCTGCGGCAGCAGCGTGATCTATGACGGCTCGTTCACCGGCCGCTCCGTACCCGGACGGGGAGTAGCCGCAGAGGAACTGCTGCGTCACGGCATTCCGGTGTTCCACGAAGGGCAGCTTCAGCAAGCCGCAGCGATGCTCGCCGCCATGGAGGAGTCAGAGCGCTCGGCCGGGTAACGAGCACCAACGTCGTCGGCGGTCGGTAGGTCGACCACGGCCACGACGCGGTTGTCGCGGTGGACAGGGTTCCGGGTGCCGCAGCGGTGGAGGAGGCACCAACTCAGGCGGAACCGTCGACCCGGCCTCGGCACTCCAGGCAACTAACGCATGATGTCGGCAGATCCGGGCACCTGCGATGCACCGGCAGCCGTCACTGCGCGTGTCGCACGGGTCGCGGCAGTAGAGTGCGCCGATCGAATCCTGTTGGCTGCTCGTACTGCTCTGGCGCTTGATTGACCCGCTATGACGTGACAACAACTCCACCGATTCCGGTGCGCCCGGCCGGAGTGCCCACGAGCTCGACCGTGAGGCCGGCGCGGACGCGTTCCCCGAAGACGTCGACGACGGCGTCCGTGACCCCGGAAACGAGTCGGGCAACGATCTCGTCGGCGTCGGGTCGGCTGAACGCGGCTTCCCTGATGCCGAACGTGACGCTGGGCGAGGGTGCTTGTGCTGGCGTGCCGCCGATGCCCCTCGGTTGGGCGGCAGGCCGATCAACTGCACGACCGTGATGCTTCGCGCCCACTCGCCGTAGACAGCGACCACCGCGTCGGTCAGATTCTGAATCAGGGCGGTCTCACGGCCGGCCAGGTCGCTCTCGAGCACGTGAACGTTGAGGTGGGGCATACCATCCTCCGTGACAGGTTTGCTCGCAAATTAGCTTTGTTAGCAAAGGTATTTGGGGGGTGGTTGGATGTCAAGGCCCGACGCCACGGACGACACCGTCAGGGAGTTGCTCCTGGTGATGCCAAGGCTGGTCGGCAGGGTCAAACGCCTGCCTCCGCCAGAACAGTTAAGGTCACTTGATCTGGCACCGAGGCACTTGTCGATGCTGTCCCTGCTCCTGCTCGACGGTCCGCTGACCGTCTCTGAAATGGCCGGGATGCTAGGCGTAGCACCGACCACGGTGAGCCTGATCGTGAGCGATCTGAGCCGCAAAGGTGTGCTGGTGCGACGCGAGGACGACGCCGACCGCCGCCGCCGCATCATCGACATCAGCCCTGACAGCCGTCCCGCCATCACCCAGTGGCTGTCTCCGGGTGCCCATGCGTGGCGACGCGCCCTCGCGCCGCTGAGCCCGGCGCAACAACGGACATTCGTCGATACCTTGCTCAGGTACGAGGCAGCCGTTTCAACCCCGACGCAAACGACACCGGGGCAGAGGTAGAAGCGCATCGCACGAGGATCCGGACGTGCCGCCTAAGGGCCTGTGACGAAGTCGATCACAGCCATTCGTTGAGAGCGGCGCCAGGTGCAGCTTCGTGGTCAACCCGCCACCGGATCGTCCCAGCGCGTGGTCCTCCGGCTCGATGGTGACCCCGCCGGGCCGGAACAGGGCGTACACCGCCGGCCAGGACCCGTACCGCGGTGGCACGTCCCGCCACGGGGCGCCGATGCGAATCCGCCACCGGATCCCGTCGATCAACTGGCGTCTGCTCCACAACGACGGTCGACCCGGCCGCTCCGGCGCCGGTAGCAACGGCTCCAGCGTTGCCGACTGGGCGTCGGTCAGGTCGAACCGCCTCGTCACCGCCAGGGTGTCCACGAGGTCTCCGGTTTCAGGTTCTGCTTGGTCGCTGACCATCTAGCGGAGACCTCGCTACATCTCGACCTCCGACACGCGAAGATCCTCACGCCAACTCAAGCCCCGGCACCGACTTCGACACGCGCCCTAACCGCGGGCCTCGATGGCCTTGACGGTCTTCTCGAACTCCTTGCCTAGCACTTGATTGCCGGCCACGCTGAGCACGGCGCCGATCGCGCGCCCCTTGAACGTCTTGCCATCGCGCACCACGACCACGTCCACATCGGTCTTCCCGTCAGGCCGCCGTGTGAACGTGTAAGTGTGGCCCGAGCGGCCTCCCCACGTGTTGGAGTCGGTGGTCGTGAGCACGACGCGGCTGGGGTCGGACCAGTCGTAGTGCAGCCGCTCCCAGATGCCACCGGAGCCTTCGGTGACATCGGCCTGGTCGGTGCCGCGGCTGTGGACCTTGAGATATCCGTCGGCGCTCCGGCCGAACACCTCGGAACGCCCGGGCCCGAAGTCGGTGAGCGCGGCGACGAACTGCTCAGGCGTCGCCGTGGTCGTCTGATGAAGGCGAATCGTGGCCATGCTGCCTGCTCCCTGCGAACGCACCCTGGCGAGATCGATTTTAGTCCAGGGCGTCGTCGATCAGCGACGGATTCGGCCAAACGAGTGATCGGCGCTGTTGCACCGAGGATCGTCAAGATCACTATCCACGAGGTTTGCTGCAAGATCGAAGTGCGCTACGCAACCTGGGCTCGGGGGCTGGGACAAAAGTGCCATACCGTTGGCACAATCAAGCATCCGATCGCCGACCCTCGCCTCATCTGGACCTTGTGACGGGAGGATCTGCGCCATCGAGGACGCGCACGGCCGATGGCCACCCGTTCCGGGAACGGGCAGCCGACTTCGACGACGAGAAACCTTCCTGGATTTGGACGGAGTCCCGCCGTCCTTCGAAGCACGAGCGCTTTGCGGTCAGCTCAGTCCGAGTCGGTGGCCGCGAGGATCGCGACCGTCCGGTGATCGGGACGGAGGACGGCGATGCCGGCGTCCATCGAGGGATCCACCTGAAGATGCCAGTTCGAGGTGTAGAGGAGCCAGTCACACCGGCCGGCGGCGGCTTCGATCGTCGAGGTGTCGTCGTCGGGTACGCCCACGAGGGCGGCGAGTGACTGCCAGGACGCGCGGCGCCCGTACGCCCCGTACCTGCGGCGGCCGTACGCGCTCCCGCCGGCGGCCGCGTAGAAAAGCGTCTGTAGGACGTCGGCGGTCGTCACCCGACACGTCCTCGTCATCGCGTCACCGATGCTGCGCGGACCGAGGGCGCGCAGCAGCGAGGCACCGAAGTCGCCGGCGGAAAGCGGGCGGCCCAGCAGGAAAAGCCTGGTCTCCGTGGTGTCGCCGGTGTCCGAGACCCAACTCCGATGGGCACTCAACGCCCGGTGGGCATCGGACCAGTGGATCTCTGTCGCCGTCGCGTCGATCTCGTCCGGCCCCGGGGCCGGAGCGGCGCCGTCGCCTGGCGGGTGCCAGTCCGGCTTCGGCGGGTCAGAGTGGCAGCGCAGGACGATCTGGTGTTCGGCCGCGGTACGGCGCAGCGGCAGCCTGCCGAGGGGATGCCCGGTTGCCCGCAGCCTTCCGGCGAATCCGGCCGCCGCTGTCGCGTCGTAACGCAGCGCGACCTCCTGAAGCAGGCATGCTGCCAGTTCGTCGGTGACATCCGCGGTGTCGAAGACCCGCAGGAGATGCTCTGCCGGTTGTCCGATCGCCAGCCATGCGGCGACTTCGGCGAACTCGTAACGGACCCTGCCCCAGGCCTGACCTTCGGCAGCGAAGATACGCACCCGCGCGGTGCGATCCGCGTCGCCGGGCGCGTAAGCCAGCCGCTGTAGCGCGACCTCGAAGCCGTAACACATGGGGTAGGTCGGCGCGGTCACCTGGAGCAGGGCGGCCAGCAACTCCGTCAGCCACTCCGGCTCCGCCCGCTGGACAACGTTGTCGGTCACCTTGACCGCTCTGTTCCAATGCGGATCCTTGAACCCGTCCGCCAGCCCCATCAGCCGGATGGCTTTCTCAATCTCCATCCGGCGGAGTCTCACATCCCCGTCCGGAAGCCGCCAGAGTTTGGTCGGTTGCCTCGGGGACCGGCTCGTCCGGCTGCGGGTCGGTCAGGACCTCGTGGACGAACGGGAGGCCCGGTTTCCGGGACTGCGGGTGGTGGCTGGCGGCTGATATCGAAGACGAACGGCACATCCGGCTCGACACGCTCCAGCGGCCCGGCCGCAACCCTCGGCTCAGCATGAATACCCCACAAGATCTCGCCATACTGCTTGGCCGGTAACGACGGGCACTGCGGCATACGCCCTCGACGACCACCTCCCGACCACCCGGCCACGGCACCGCCCCGCCAAATTCGTCCGCTCCAAGAACATCCGCTGTCCGTCCGGACGAGGCGTCGTCCCCACCTGGCCGCCGAAGGACGGGCCGTTCTGAACCGGAGTGGTTGCGCCACCCTGGCAAGATCGTCAACATGCCGCTACCGCTGACCGTCGATGCCGTGGTCTTCGACTGCGACGGGCTGCTCGTCGACACCGAGCCCTGCTGGACCCGAGCCGAGACGAAGATCTTCGCCGAGCACGGGCACGGCTTCGGCCCGGAACAGAAAAAGTTTGTCATCGGCAAGACCCTGGCAGCGGCCGGGACGGCGATGGCCGACTACTTCGGCCGACCCGGCGACGGCCCGCTGCTGGCACAACACCTGCACGAACTCGTGGCAGCCGAACTGGCTGCGGGTGCCGACGCGCTGCCCGGCGCACGAGAACTGGTACTGGGCCTACACGGCCGGCTGCCGATCGCAGTAGCCAGCAACAGCCCGCGCCCCTTCGTCGACGCGGCCCTCACCTCGGCCGGCCTCGACAACCTCCTAACGCACGTCATCTCGGCCGACGACGTGGCGCACCCGAAGCCAGCCCCGGACATGTACCGGGCTGCGTGCGCCCTGCTCGGCGCCGACCCGGCCCGCAGCGTCGCCTTCGAGGACTCGGCCACCGGCGTCGCCTCGGCCAGGGCCGCCGGCATGTACGTGATCGGCGTGCCGTCGCTGCCCGGCGTCACCCTCGACGTGGACGCCGTCTTCACCACCCTGGCCGACCTTCGGCTGACCGCCTGGGCGGCCACCGAGGGCACGCCGACCACCCTGAACCGTTGAAGTTGAACCTGAAGATCGCCGTACAGGGCTTCCCCCGCCGGCGACGCAGACCGTCCTGACCCGGGCCACACGCTGTCTCCGACCGCCGAAATCCGCAGGACAGAACCCAGGAGTGTGGCTACATCGGGAAGCGGCCGCGTCGGATCTGCCAATGGCGGCCGGCCTCCAGGTGGTCGACGATCGCGCGCTGGAGCGCGGTGCGGCGCGGCAGTTGGTCGAGCGGCGTGGTCAGGGTGCGGAACACGAACCGCAGCACCTCGACGTCGGCGTCCAGCCCTTCCGGCTCCTCGTAGGGCTCCAGCTCGAATCTCCGCTGGAACCGGACGATGTTCGAGTCCTCAGGCAGGTACTCCAGCAGCTGCGGGTCGAGCAGCCACGAGCCGCAGGCGAACGCCGAGTAGCGCTCGTCGGGGAAGTGGCGCGGGAAGAACTCGCGGGCCTCGTCGAGCGACGCCCCGACCGCCTCCGGGCTCATCGGCCCCGACTCCGGGATGTGCAGGTCGATGACGGCGCCGCCACGGTGGTACTGAAGCCGGCCCAGCTCGTAGATGGCGCCACGCGCGTGCAGCGTCAGCCAGCTTTGCATGACCGGCCATCCCTCGCGCTGCATCCGCCGGTCGACCGCGAGGTTGCGGCCCAGGTCCGCGAGGCTCACCCACGACACGGCCTCGGCGACGCCGTGGTCGCGGTGGTACCCCCTGACGACGTCGACCAGGGCCAGGTACGCGTACACGTACAGATGTCGCCAGGCGGGGCCCCGGTCGCGCGGCAGCTCCGGACCGGGCGGCAGCCAGCCATGCCCGCCGAGATCGGCGCGGACCAGGGCGATCGAGCGGTCGAGCAGCCAGCGCAGTTCCGGAGTCCACAGCGGGGAGCCGGGGTCGGGCCAGCCCGCCATGATCTCGGCGGCGTCGTCCGGCCGCACCGCGAGCCGGTCGAGGATCGCGGGCGCGTCGGCCTTGGCAGGCAGCGGAGCCGACGGCCGGTCACCGGCGAGCTGGTGCACGCGGTCGACCTCCTCGACGGGCACCCCGAGCCGGGCGGCGGTGTCGTCCACATTCACACGGACGACCCTACCGACGAGGTGAGATCCACGCCGGTACCGCCGGGGCGAATACCGCCCTGCGACCCGGTCCGCTCAACCCAACAGATCCAGTTGGTGTCCGTTACTGGGCAGGACGCCCACATGACTCCTCCGTTTTCCAGTTCCAGGTTGTTCACGGTGGTGAGGGCGGGGCTGATCATCGTGAGGAGGCGCTGGAGTCGGGTGATCACCCAGGCCCGATCCGCGGCCAGGGAGAGGCGTCGCGTGACAAGCGGCCTCAGATTTTGTCGCTGGCCATCGGCCTCGCCGGCGGTGATGACGGACGGGCAGGCCATCATGGGGAGGGTGGCGAGGACGTAGGGGTTGAGGGCGTCGGGCTTCCGCCCGCCGGGAGATGACGTTGCCATTGCGGAGGCGACCGAGTGGAGTGTGGTGGCGCAGGCCGTGACCCACAGTGGGACGCCGGAAAAGGCCGCTGCTGACGCGACCTTGTCCCCTACAGTGGAACGCATGAACCGAGCCCCGGCGGTCACTGTCACGCCTGACGTCTTCGGCGTCGGCGTCGGCGTCGACCTGCCGTGGCATCGGGAGCAACGCGATCCACCACCGGCGCACGTTGTGCTGTGGGACGCGTGGGATCGTGTCCGTTCCTCTCTCGGCGGCGCCCATCCGGCGGTCGCGGCAGCACGGCGAAGCGCCGATGTCGCTACGTCCGTGCTTCATCTGGCTGCGGGGTCAGGCAAGTCCCCGACGGTCGCGCACCTGTTCGCGACCGCAGCCACGCAGTCGGATCCGGTGGAGTTCTTCACCCCACGCGCCGTGGTCCGCAGTCTCGCCCGCCGCCTCGTCTCACTCGACTCGGCGACCGACCCGGTCCCCGCAGTATCGACTCTCTCCTCGCACCTTGCCTCTCCGCCCGAGAGGACGGATGGACACGAAGCACTGCTGCGCAAGCTCGCGGTGGTACCGGAGAGCCTGAGTCCCACCGAGGTGGCGCTCGGTCACAGCCCTGCTGCCGCCAGGCTGGCGACGGTGATGTCTGGGGCAACGACGCAGCCGGCGACCTCGACCGGGCGGGCGCGGCAGCTGCTGTTGACCCAGCTCGGGGACGCAGTCACAGGGCCTGCCTATTACCACCTGGTGCAGACGATCCTGTTCCACCTCGCGACAGCGCTGGACGCTCGTCGCTGGCGTCGCGGTATCGCATCCGAGTCTGCACATATGCGAGCCGGTGGTCGGGCTGCCGCACCTCGCGGCGGACCACGCGGTCCCAGCACCACCCTGCGCAGACCAGCTCGGCAGTCATAGGCAGGAAGCCAGGCGCTGTATAGGCGTAGAACTCCCTGCCGCCCTTCGCAGGGAGTTTTCGGTGCCAACCGTGCTCGTCTCCGTTCGCCGGGACGCCGCCGTGGCCCGCCGCTACTTCCCACGGGCACTGCGGACACTGAAAGTGACACCGCCGAGGTAGTCACCGACGCCGCGCCGGTCTACCCCGCCGTACTCGACGAGCTCGTTCCGACGGCTTGGCATCACGTCGAGCGGCATGCCAACAACCCGGTCGAGGCCGACCACGGTCAGCTCAAACACCGGTTACGACTGATGTGCGGATTACGGACCGACCAGACCGCACAAGCGATCATCGCCAGACACGCCTTCATGCAGAACCTGCAACGCGGACACTACGAGCTCGGACACGACGCAACACCCAAGCGGCGAGTCGCCGCAACGTTCACCGAACTCGCCCGCGCGATCTGATTCGCGACCGGCAGATCGTCTTGTACGGCGCCGCTGCCTGGGCGGATCACTCGATGTTGTCGGCAGGTCGGCCAACCGCCGACGGCGACTCGGAGCCAACCGAGGCTTCCCCGGCCGGCGGCTTGCCATGCGGAGGCGACGGCTCGCGGGAAGCGGGCAGCGTCGGAGCGACCGGCGGTCGAACCGCCACCGTCGCCGACGGGAAGGCCATCAACTGGACGACGACCACTAGGCCAGGCAGCATGACCGACAGGAGAGCGGCTGCGATGAATACGCCTGGCGAGACCCCGTCCGCCCAGTAGCTTCGGTCGACGGCGGTCAACAGACCGAAGATGAGGGCACAGCTGAGGACGTAGGCAATCCCGAGGTAGGCCGCGTGGTTCACCGCCCGATGCGCCTTGTAACGAAGTCGGGGAGCAAACGCGTGCCCGACGACGACCAGCGCGATCAGCGCCGACCATGCCCGGACCAGCCAGTCGAGCCAGGGGTACGTGCCCTCGGGCCGGACATCCCTCAGATAGTCGTGCGCGGTCACCGTCAACTGCCCGACCGTCACCAAGGACAGACCGTACGCAGTCACCCGGATGAACTGGAGCGGGGATTCGAACTCGCTGCGCCCGGCGATCAGCCATGCTAAGCCGGTGAACAGGGTGAGCGAGCCTACCCCAAGCATCCCGGCCGCCACCGTTGTCTCCGTCCAGACCCGGGGGCAGGTCCGTTCACCGGCGATGACGCCAAAGAGAAAACTGTCTAGAGCGAACGTGACCAGGCCGGCGATGAACATGGTCAACGCCTCGGCCGAGGGACGTTTCGGCGTCCCTCTATCGATTAGCATGACTATGCCAGCGAAGACGAGACCAGCGACCACGCCGGCCAGCTGGGAGTGTGCCCCGGCCGAGCCAAGCGGATTCCAATCTACCGACTCACACGCTTCACCCACCGGCACCTCGCTCGAGTCCTTGGTAATCGGACCGCACCGTCGACGCTATCGGTGCAAGTTCCACTGTAGAGGGCGAAGGCAAGGATCTCCGGACACATCACCGCCGGTACAGGGATATGGCAGTCGCCCGGTAGACGGAATTGTCGCCACGCGAGCTCCAGGAGAAACAACGGTATTCGGACATCGCCATCGGCGAACGTGGAGTCGCGACGGCCGTGGGAATCAGGGCCGACGGGCAGGAACAGTCCGGCGGACGCGGCAGCCGTGCGGGGAAGATCGCAGGTGACGCACCCTGTTCGGCGTTCCGGGCGACTGCGGTGCGCCGTCACGTTGCGGGACGCGGCGGATCGCGGTATGAGCGCGCGTCAAGATCCCACGTCCTTGGCCCTCGGTGTTCCAATCCGCTCCATGCGGCGGCAGGCGCCGACGTTCAATGGCGGACGTGGTTGCGAACGGCGCTCACCAGGAGCGGATGGCCCGCCTCAGCTCTTGACCCAGTTGGCGCAGGGCTCGGCGTCTTCATCGAGCCAGACAGACACACCTCTGTCAGCCCCGCCTAGAAGCGGTCGAGACGGCAGCCCGCCAGTATCGGCTCGACGGCGCCGTCGACCAGCTCCCGCGCGACCAGGCGGCCCACGGCCGGGGCGAGCGTGACCGCGGAGTGCAGCACCGCCACGTAGAGGCCGGACACCGGGGCGACAGGGCCGACGATCGGCTCGCCGTCGACCGGCATGGGGCGTACGCCGACCCGGGTGCTGAGCAGCTCGACGTTCGCGGCACCGCGGAAGGTGGACCGGACGGCGGCGAGAGTCCGTTCGGGCGAGTCCGCGGCGGCGAGTAGCCGGTCCGCGGCGACCTGCCGCAGATCGAAGTCCGGAGTGTTGACCACGGTGCGGACTAGACCGGCCGGAGCGCGGAGCCGAAAGAGCGTCGCCGGCGACGGGTCGACCGGGACGCGTATACCGAGCGGCGCGCCCAGCGCGGCCGTGGCCACCCCTGCCGCGAGCACCACAGTCGCACCGGACAGGGGTCCTGCGGCCGTCTCGACCCCGACGACCCGACCCGCGGCGTCCCGGCGGACCGCGGTGACCGGGGTGTCCGGATGGACCCTGGCGCCGTGGGCGCGGGCACCCGCGACCAGCCGCTCGGTCACGCCCACCGAATCGACGGAGCCGTCACCGGGTGCCCAGACGGCCCACTCCGGGGGCTGCCGCAGGGTGGGCTCGAGCGTCGCCACGGCGGCCGCGTTCACAATCTCCTGCCCGGGCCCCGCCTCCGGCGCGCCGTCCGCCGTGCCCCAGGACAGAGAGCCGGACCAGGTCACCGGAAGTCCTGGGAGTTCGGCCTCGAGCCGGCGGTACTCCTCCGTCGCGGTCGCCCGCAGCGCGGCGGCTGGACCGGTGCGTACGCCGGACGCTCCGACCCAGGCGAACGAGTCTGCCGTCACGCCGGCACCCGGCCGCCCGGCGTCGACGAGGGTCACGACGGCACCGGCCCGGGCGGCGTGATAGGCCACCGAGGCGCCGACGATGCCTGCGCCCACCACGATGACCGTTTCCTCCGAAGTGTCGCCACCGCCAGACTGGGCGAGCTGGGAGTGAGGCATGGCGTGATCCATTCCTGAGCGGCAGCAATCGACTCGACCCGAGGAGCTAGGGCAATACTGCTATGGAGAGGGTGCATTGCGCTCACCCAGCGATGTTGATCGGATGCCCTGTCAACGGCAGTTCCGAGCGTCCCGCCGCCGCCTCGATCACATGTGCGGACATCGGCATGTCCGGACGTCGGCCGACACCGGGGGGCCGACCACTTAGCGTGACGACCTCAGCCGGTGGTGTGGTACGCCGTCTTGCCAGCAGCGCCAGACCACGTGCAGCCGGGCGCGGGCGAGGATTCGCGTCGCGTGGGCCGGCAGCAGGAATATTTGGGATGCGCGGTATTCCCGGATCTTGATTTCGGGTGAATGCGAGTGTCGCCGCGCTGGTGTGCCTGTGCGGTGGGAGGTCGGAGGTGGCCCGGATGCTGTGGGCATGCCGGTGCCGTCGCCCGAAGGCGTTAGCTGCAGCTCTACCGGACTACGGAGTAGAGGCACCTGCTTGGTGGTTGCGTTACTCGGAGGTGGCGTGCCGCCAGACCTTGATCGAGGAGAGCAACAGCAGGAGTGCGAGGAACGGAACCAGCACCGTCTCCGGGACCACGCCGAGCAGCAGCCCGCCGAGGACGGTGCCAGTGACCGATCCGGCGGCGAGCACCGCGGTGAGGCGGGCATGGCGGCGCAGCACGGTGAAGCTGCCGTCGCGGCTGTAGCGGGCGAAGGCGACGAGCATGGTTGGCAGCGAGACGACCAGGGACAGGCTGCCGGCAACTTTGATGTCGGTGCCGAACAGCAGCGCGATCGTGGGGATGAGCAGTTCACCGCCGGCGACGCCCATGATCGCGGCGACGATGCCGATGAAGAACCCGGCGATCACGCCCACGATCAGGATGGTGGCCGGGGGCAGGTTGATGTGGTGGAGCGTGCCGACGTGGTTGCCGATCAGGGCAAAGGAGATGAGCACGAGCAGCACCGCCAGGATCCGGTAGAGCGTCGACGAGCGCATCCGGGTCGCCCAGGAGGCCCCGACCCAGGCGCCGGCGAGACTGCCGACCAGGAGGTTAACGACCACGCTCCAGTGCGGGAGCAGTGTGGACAGCGGGACCGCGGCGAGCCGGGCGGGCAGGGCGGTGAGAACGACGACCAGGCTGAGGGCCTTGTTGAGGATCACGGCCTGCAGAGCGGCGAACCCGAACAGCATGATCAGCAGAGGCAGGCGGAACTCAGCGCCGCCGAGACCGATCATCCCGCCGAGCACGCCGACGGCCGCGCCAGCGACGAACGCCAGGGGCAGCGAGGAACGGACAGCGCGGCGGCCGGGCGCCGGCGAGGTCTGCACGGTTGAACCCTATGGCGCAGCAGTGGGCAATCGTCGATCGGTCGGCGGCATCATCGAGACAGGCGCGGACCATCCTGCGGCGGCCTGACGACGATTCCGGCGCGACATGGCACGTCCGCCCGCCGTCTTGCCCAACTGGCGGCGGGCAGGTGCAGTTGGCCCCCATCGAGAGGAGGCGCGCTTGTTGCGGGTGACACGTTCGTCGGGTATATCGGGCGGTCGGGCGCGCCACGGCGTCGAGGCGGCTGCCGCCTCTGAGCTGGTTTGCCGCGGTGGAAGGTAGCTTGTCGCTCGGCCGTCACGTGACGGGCAGCCCGATGAGTGTGGCGGCGAGGCCAAGGGCGGCGCTGACAGCCAGAGCGCGCAGCACGGACCACTTGAGCGCGAAGATGAGCACGCTGGCGATGATGGCGATCGCGACCGGCACCGGCCGTAGGGAAGTGAGATCGGGCAGTTCGAGGTGCAGTGGCCCGGTGGTCAGGGTGCGGCTGACGCCGAAGAGAGTGTGGACGGCGAAGTAGAGACCGAGGTTGGCGATCACGCCGACTACGGCGGCGGTGATGCCGGTCAGGGCCGCGGACAACGATCGATTACCCCGGAGGCGTTCGACGTAGGGGGCTCCGAGCAGGATGAAGATGAAGCAGGGCACAAAGGTGACCCACGTGGTGAGCAGGGACGCGACGACGCCTGCGGTCCACGGGTTGAGGATGCCGGGGTGGTGGTAGGCGCCGAGGAACGCGACGAACTGCACCACCATGATCAGCGGTCCGGGGGTGGACTCGGCCAGGGCTAGGCCGCGGACCATGTCGCCGGCGGACAGCCAGCCGTAGTCCTCGACGGCCCGTTGAGCGACGTAGGCGAGGACGGCGTAGGCGCCGCCGAAGGTGACCACGGCGGTGCCGGAGAAGAACAGTCCCTGCTGGGTGTAGACGCTGCCGATTCCGGTGGTCGCGGCGACGAGGGCGACCGGTGTGAACCAGGCGATCAGGCCGACGGTGAGGACGGTGGCGGTGCGGCGGGCTGACGGCTGATCGTGGTGCAGGGCGTCGTCGGGGATCAGCGGCGCCGGGCCGTCCTTGCTGGCCTTGCGTTCGCCACCGGAGGCGGCCAGGCTGGGGCGCCAGCGGTAGAGCGCCCATCCGGCGAGAGCGGCGAGGGCGACGACGGCCGGGAAGGGCACCCCGAACACGGCCAGAGCGGTGAACGCGGCGACGGCGAAGCCGATCAGCACCGGGTTGGCCAGGGCGCGGGTGCCGACGCGCCACACGGCTTGGGCGATGACGGCAACCACGGCCGGGGCGAGCCCGGCGAACAGTGCGGTGACGGCGGTGGTGTCACCGAAACGGACGTAGATCACCGACAGGGCGAGTAGCGCGACGAGGCCGGGCAGGACGAACAGAGTGCCGGCGACCAGACCGCCGCGCAGACCGTTGAGCAGCCACCCCACGTAGATGGCGAGCTGTTGCGCTTCCGGGCCGGGCAGCAGCATGCAGTAGTTGAGGGCGTGCAGGAATCGGTTTTGCCCGATCCAGCGGCGCTCGTCGACGAGGTGGCGCTGCATGACAGCGATCTGCCCGGCCGGGCCACCGAAGGTCTGCAACGAGATGGCGAACCAGGCCCGCGTGGCAGCGCCGAACGGCACCACATCACCGCTCGCACGCTGCGCCGAGGCCGACGGCGGCGGGCCGATCGGTTCGGCGTTCATGTCGTGGTCGGTCGTCGTCATTGAAGTCTCTCCGGGTCAGGCGGGTGGGCGGCCGAGCAGCAGCGCCCGGCGGTGGTACTCGTACAAGCCGTCGAACAACGGGCCGGTCAGCTCCAGAACGCGATAATCATTGGCATTGACCATGGACAGCCCGCGCAGCACGACGTCCAGCCCCGGGGCCTCGGGGGCGTCGTAGCGGGCATCGTCGATGTCGGCCTCATGCACGATCTCAGCGATTTTCCACAGCACCGGATCGTCGAGGGCGTAGCGGCGCAGGACTGTCTCGAAGGTGCAGTCGCTGCCGTGGTGCGACAGGTCCACCCCGCGCATGTCGAACGGAGTCGCGTCCGTCGGGACCTCGGCCGGATCCGTGACGAAGATGAACTCCGGGTCCGGGTCGACGTGGCGGCGGATCAGCCACGCACACGCCGCCCGGTCGATGTGCACCCCGGCCCGGGTCGCCCACCTCACGGCAGGCCCTGCGCCGCGTCAACGTTCGTCATTGCCCGCGCCACGTCGGTGCCAGTCTCGGCCAGGTGGCGTACCGCGGCATGGGCGGCGTCGCGTTCCGCCGGTGGGAAAAAGTCGCGCCGGCCGATGCGGCGTAGCTCGTTGCGCAGCTTTCGCACCACAGCCACCCGGGCAGCGCCAGTCAGGTTCTCGGAGGTGTGGGCGGCGGCGGTCACAGCCGTGTACTCGCCCGCGCGGGCGGCGGCCATCTGCGCGGCGAGGTCCTTTTCCGCCGCCGCCGAGCCGGGCCGGGCAAGCCACACACTGGCCGTGCCGCCGGCGGCCAACACGTCGTCGGCCGTCCACTCCAACTGCTCTCGGGTGCGCGCGTCGGCGGGCAGTGCCACCAGGCCGTCGCCGAGTTGTGCCACCCCGAGATTCTTGAGCTTGCGCCAGATCGCGATCCGGGGTGTCGACGGCTCCCGCGGCACTCGGTATGCCAGCAAGACCCACTCGCCGACAGGCCCGGACCCGCTCCTGACATCTCGCACCCCGCCAATGTAACCGTGGTTACATCGGCAAGTCCAGCGCCGCGTTGGATCGGCTAGTCAGTCGGGCGCAGCCAGAATGACCTCGGTCGACGTGGCGTTAGTCCGGATCGCCGTACTTGTCCTCCGCTCGGGCTGCTCGGCGACCAAGTTCCAGCGGATCTCTCAGCCCATCGCTAACTCCGGCCGTGCCTCGGCTCCGTTGGCTCCTCAGCGGCACAGGTTCAGTCGGAAGCAGCCCTGACGGATCCCGCGCTACACCACACCTCGTCTCGAGACTACTCGGGCAGGCGCTGTTCCACGCCGACCACATCGACCGCAATCTTTCTGATGCCACAGATACGGATGCGCCTGCCGTCACCGGCGGTCAATCGGTCAGCAGCGGGAGCACGTCGTAGATCGACTACCTATCCTGACGCGCAGAACCAGCGGCTCGGACAGGACGCACTCGTAGTCGGCGGATCGAGCTGCGCCGGCCTAGGCGCAGTGGCGATCACCGGCCCTAGTCTGGGGTGGGTGTGCTGCTGCGGGCATTGAGGTACGACGCCCACTCGGGTGCGGTGTGGTCGGCCCAGCGCAGGGCGGTGTCCACCTTGATGCCGAGCAGGTCCGCGACAATGGGCGCGGGAAGGTCGGCGGCGAGGGTGAGCAGCGCGGTCTGCCGACCCGGTTCAGGGGTGATGCCGTGGCGGCGGAGCCGTTGGTGCATGGCACTCGTTGTGATCGGCTGTCCGGGGGCGGCACCTGGGAAGAGGAACGGGTGTGGGCCTACGGCTGCGGAGATGGGGTTGGGGTCGATGGGTTCAGCGATCAGGCGGATCAGCAGTCGGTCGAGTGGCGTTGGTATCCGGATGGGGACGCGACCAGCGTGGAGGTAGACCACGTCATCGCGGCGGACGACCACATCAACGCCGAGTTGCACCAGCCGGGACATGTGAATGCCGAACAGCAGCAGCAAAGCTCCGGCTACCCGTAGATCCAGAACGGCGCTGCGAAGGAAGGAACAAGGCGCACCGCATGGCGACTACTCCTCTGGTCCACCGGCACCGCCGCCCTCTGGTTCGCCGGCGGTGTCACCGTCGGCACCGCACGTGCGGTGCTGTGGACCCTCGCCGCAACTGTCGACTTCGCCGCATTCACACTCCGGTATCCCACACCACGGCTCGGACGGGTGACCGCATCCGAATGGCCCGTCGCCGCCGAGCATCTGGCGGACCGTCACCGCCAGCTTTTATCATCGCCCTCGGCGAGCTGATCACCGTCACGGGGCTCACATTCACCCGGACGGAGTTCACCGCCGACCGAGCCGGCGCCTTCGCAACCTCGATCCTCACCAGCATGCTCTTCTGGAGAATCTACGTATACCGGGCTGGAGAAGTACTGGACGAAGCCATCGCCGCCGCCACTGATCCCGTGCGACTGACCCGTCCCATGGCACTCGCCCACCTGACGATGGTGACCGGCATCGTCGTCAGCGCAGTCGGCAACGAACTCGTCATCAACCACCCGCTCGACCACCGCCACCCGGCGTGGGTCGCTGTCCTCCTCGGCGGACCCGCGCTGTTCATACTGGGACGAGCCCGACTACAACACACGGTGTTCGGTCGTGTGTCGCCAAACCGTCCGATCGCCCTGCTCACGCTGCTCGTACTGTCGGCACCGCTGCTGTTCGTCCCACCACTACTGGCCGCTACCGCCGTTGCCGCAGTCCTCGCCACTGTCGTCCTGTCCGGCGCGAGGGGCCGACGATGATGCCCAACCGAACCAGCCACACGACCAGACGAACGGCGACGAACCGCAGGATTGGCTGGACCCTCACCAGCAGCGGTGTCGTCGGGGCCCTCGCGGCGTTCGCCCTGCCCGTCAAGAAATGTTCTGAACGATGTGGAGACCTATGGGCCGCTCGGTTCGGGAGACGCCGCGGCGTACGCCCGCAGGCTCGGCACGTCCCACCGGTGCACCCTGTCGCCGACGCAGAACAGCACGGTACGGCTGTCCGGGCTGAACGACAGCCCCGCTCCCCGTACCCCCGTCGGCCCACCCCAGGGAACCCATCCGACCTGCCGGCGCGCGGTCGGGTTCCACAGTCGGATCATCCGTTCCGGTCCGCTGCTGCTGGCCAGCGTGCCGTCCGGGGCGAAGGCCACGGCGGTAACAACGCCGACGTGCCGACCGAGTACGGCGACCTGACGGCGGCTGCCGACGTCGAACAGCCGGACGGTGCCGTCCCGCCCGCCGGTAGCCAGGGTCGCACCGTCCGGGCTGAACGCGATCGCCACCCCGGGCTCGGCCTGCGGATCGATGTTCAACAACGGAACCGCGCTGGCCGCGAAACTGCCCAGCCGCCGGAGCGTACGTGCGTCCCAGATCACGACGGCTCCCCCACCGCCATCGGTGGCCAGCAGCCGGCCGTTCGGACTGAACACCGCGTGCCGCATCGATTCCGGAGATCCGCTCTGTACCCCGCCGAGCCGGTTCCAGCCGGGGACACCCCACAGCACCGCAGAATCATACGAGCCGGCGCAGGCGACAAGCCGCTCGTTCCGCGGACTGAACGCCAGGCAGAAGGCCCACCAGTCGTCGCTGAGCGTTTTCAACTGCCGGCCGGTTGCCACGTCCCAGACCTGGACGCGCCGGAAGGGCTCCGAGGCGTACGTGGCCATCGTCCGCCCGTCCGGGCTGAACACCGCCGCCGCGAAGTCCACCCTGGTGTCCGGCGGAACCGGACCGCCCGGAACTCCGTAGCTCTCCGTGCCGACCCGCAACGGCCGCCCGACCGGCGCCAGCTCGGGAAACGTGAACGTCTGGATGGTGTACTCGTCGACCGCGGCGAGGCGCCCGCCGTCCGGGCTCAGCACCACGGTGTGCGCCTCGGTCCCGGCCGGCAGTTCCAGCACGGTCGGCTGTAGCGGCGACGACGCCGAGGTAGCCGGGGCCCCGGATGGCGCACCACCGGACCGGCCGGTGAGGTCCACCGGCACGATGCTCCACACCGCGTACCCAAGCAGCGCCAGCACCACCACGACACCGGCCACGAGAACGAGTCGCCGACCCCGATGGATTCCCGGTACGTCGGGAGTCGCGGACCGGATCTCCGGCACCGCACCGGTACCCGACGGCGGCGTGGTCGACAGCGGAATCGCGACAACGGGCTCCGGCGGAACCGCGACAACCGACGTCGGCGCGGCCGGCGGTGGTGGTGGTGGAGTCCGCGCCGGCTCCTCGATCCGGACCGGCGGTAGGGTCGGTGCCGGCGGATCGAGCTGGGCCGGCAGCGGTGCGTGCACGCTGCCGCCGGCCACCACCAGTTCCGGCTGTTCGACCAGCACCGGCGGCACGCCGAGCCGCCGATGCAGCAGCGTACCGACCAGCGGCATCCGGCTCGCCCCGCCGACGAGGAACAATCCGGCCAGCTCGGTCGGCGCCACCCCGGCGGCGGCGAGTACCCGGGCCGCCACCGACACGGTCCGGTCCAGGATCGGTTCGGCGAGCCGGTCGAGCTGCTCCCGACTCAGCAGCGCCTCCTCGTCGACGATCGGCACGTGCAGCGTGGCGCCGGAGGTGCGGGAGAGCATCTCCTTGCCGGCCCGGACGTCCTCCCAGAACAGCCAGGACATCCGTCGGTCGGCGGCGGTGGTCGGCCCGAGCAGCCGGAGCCAAGCCGCCTCGTCCCGAGTCCGGTAGACCTCGCCGAGGCTGGCCACCAGAGCGGCGTCGATGTCCAGTCCGCCGACGTCGTCCAGCCCGCCGCTGGCCAGCACCTCGAAGCCGCCCGTCCCGCGCCGGACCACCGTGGCGTCGAAGGTGCCGGCGCCCAGGTCGTACACCATGGCGGCGGAATTGGGCGGCAGTCGGCGGCCGGCGACGGTGAGGAAGTAGTTCGCCGCCGCGACCGGCTCGGTAACCAGGGCCGGCTCGGCGAACGCGGCGGACGCGGCGGCGAGGAGGGTCTGCCGGCGTACCGAGCCCCAGGAGGCGGGGTGGGTGAGAACGGCCCGGCGTACCCGCTGCCCGGCGACCAATTCGGCCTCGGCCGCGACCCGGTGCAGCACACCGGCGATCAGGTCGACCACCCGCACGCTCCGCTCGCCCAGCAGCACCGTGCCGTGGTCCACACACCGTTTCGGTGCCGGCTCGAACCGCTCCGGCTGGCTACGCGCCGCATGCAGCGCGTCGCGACCGGTCAGCAGCCCGCCGGCCGAGTCGACGAAGACCGCCGACGGCAGCAGCGGTGCGCCATCGAACAGCAGCGCCCTGGTCTGTGCTCCCGGACCGGCCAGCACGGCGGCGGTCCTCGACGTTCCGAAGTCGACGCCGACTCGTACTCCATCGACGGCCACGCCGTCACTCTATGCCGCCGGTGTCGGCCGGGACCATGCGAAGATGGCCGTGGCCTCAGTCCACGCGTACGGACCGATCACCCGAGTGTTCCGCCCGGAGGGCTGATCGCCTCCGCCGTCTTCGACGCGGGGTCCACCGCCGAAGGCGTCGACGTGATCAAGACCCCACCGTAGGCACCCCGCGCGAACTCGGATGCCGAACGATGGGTGGGCACCGTACGCCGGGAGTGCGCCGGCCGGATGCCCATCCCTTGCGGCGCACAGACACAATCGTGGTCGCTGCGGTGTCTGCGGGGAGGCGGCGGTCATTGGAAACGGGAGTTGTGCGGGCCGCCACCTTTGCGGTGGTCACCCTCGTCGCTGGCCTCGCCTTGACCGTGTGGGGCCTTGACGGCTATCTCGCACACCACGGGGGAACCAGCGGACAAGTCCGGGTCAGCACGTGCGACGAGGTCGATCCCGACGAGTGGAGCTGCGACGGGACCTTCGTCTCCGACGACGGCGCTGTCCGAATCGTAGGGATCGACATCATGCCGATCTATGTGGGGCGCCACCCTGGCGAGATCACGGAGCGGGCGTCGGTGAGCGGCCCGGACGGAACCACCGCCTGGTTGAAGTCCGAGCGGTTCCCCGCACCACTCGGGGTCGGTCTCGTCATGCTCGCGGGGTTCGTGGTCTCCGGGATGGTGTTGTTGCGCATCCGCAGCGGAACACGGGACGCGGCTCGTGCGGGGGCCGCCACCGCGGCTGAGGTGGCCACGCGGCTGTCCCTGGCGCCGGCGGGTCAGGTGCCGGCGGTCCGGACGGCGGACATGGTCGACCGGCTGCGTGCGGCCAAGTCAGCGGCCGGGCCACCCCGTCCCAACCGGGTCCTCTGGAAGACGGTCGTCGTCGGCTGGCTGCTACCGCTCGCCGCACTGGCCGTCGCGATCTCCGAGTACGACCGCTACAACGCCACGCAGGAGAGCCGACTCAGCCAGACCGGGGACGGCGTCGTGACCCGGGTGCGATGGGGAGGCGACCGCAGTATCGGCGTTACGGTGACGGCCCCCGACGGACGCACTGCGACCGTGCGTGTGACCCCTACTGATCCAGCCGCGTACGCGGAAGGCACCCGCGTGCCGTTCCGGTACGACCCGCGGGATCCGGGGTTCGCGCTGCCGGTCGACGAGAGCCGTTTCGAGGTCCTGTGGGTGACCGAACGCGACTCCTGGAGCCAGTTCGTGTTCCTGTTCGGCGTCGCGCTCGGCGTGGTGTGGACCTGGCGGCTGGGCCGCTGGGCGACCGGCGCCCTGCGGCGCCGGCCCGAGCCGGGCATCGCCCGTGCCCAGGTTGCCACGCCCGTGCTCGGGCGGGGGTCCGGCCCGTGGGGGCTCTGGTTGGAGATTGTGGACAGTCAGGGCGGGCGGTGGCACCAGCGGATCCTCTGGGACCGCCGTCTCGTCGAGAGGCTGGCGGGCGGGCCGGCCGGGCTTGAGTTCGCGATCGAGCTGCGCCGCTGCCTCGGCTTCCGGCGAATGTACCTGGTGGACGTCCCCGGCGTGGGCCGCCTCTGGCCCGGCAGCACCGCCCGACGGACGCCGCCCTTCACCTCCGCGCTCAGCCGGTTCGACTCCACCGCCGCCCGGCCGGGAGGGTCCGTCACGCGCCTCGTCCTCGGCGTCGCACTGCCGGTCACGCTGGTCGCCGCGACCGCCTTGTACTACGCCGACCCGACGATGGCTGTGTTAGCCGCGACGTTCCTCGTGGCGTTCACTATGTGGAACGGCGCCGTCCCTGGCCGCGGCCTCTATCTGGCCCGCTCCCGGACGAGCGCGGTGGCCTGACCGGTGGGCGTGGGTCGCCGGCTGCTGATTGGAGAAGCGGCGCCGAGCCCGAGCCGCAGCACATGCGCCACCGCGGCCACGAGGGTCGCGGCATCCTCCAGCGACACCGGCGGCCGGGACGAATCACTGAAAGTCATGTCGTACATCCTGTCGCTAATTGGTATAGGTACCCCCGAAGCCAAGACACCCAGACAAATCCAAGAGGCCGCTGTCCGTTCCGCGATCACAGCAGCTGACCCCGCCCACCACATCAATCCGGCCGAAAACAACTTCAATTCAGACATTCATGTCTATCAACGATGGCATCTCCACCCTCAGGGGAGTTGTCACCTGGAGCTCGATCGCGGCACGGTACGGCAAGGGGATAACACCGAGCCTCACCCAAGCCATCCGATGGGCCAACCATGACATGAACAGGCCATCCACGAGAGGGTCGCGCATCGTTCGGCGACGAGATCATTTTCCCCGATCGCCCCAATTCGCCGAACTTCTACCACTCGAGAGGAAATAGACCACCCCTCCCACTCCCCGGTTGATTTCGCTGGCTTGCCCGAGTCGATACGGGAGTTTTGTTCCCCGACACCGGCCGTTGAGCTGGCCAATCAACATTGTTTCAGTACCGTTATACATTTACCGAATACTTTCGCGTTATGACAATTAAACGTTCCTGGCCAGCGAGACGCGGAACTGCTGTCGCGACCATGATCGCAGTCACAGCGGCAAGCGTGCTGTTCGGCACACCCGCGGCGGCCAATCCAGTCCCCGTCCCCCAATCGGCGCTCACCGACCGAGCCTTCGGCCAGGTCACCGAGAGTCATATCCAGGGTGCCAATCGGATCAAGGCCGCCGTACTGTCGGCCGAGTTCCTCCAGTGGCACCGGCTGCGCCCGAACGCCACGGCCGAACAGGCACAGACCCAGCTCACGGCGCGCAAGCAGCTACTCGACAGCTCGCTGACCGCGTTCGACCTGCTGGTGCCCGAGCAGGACCTGGTGCTCAAGTCCGTCGACATCCTGCTCGGCGCGCCCGGGGGCGACACCCGGACCTCGCCGGAGATCACCGGCCTGGTCGGGGCTGTGATCGGCAAGACGGTCGAACCGTGGGACACCCGCGAAGAGCTCGCGTCCGGCGCGTTGCGCACCGCCCAGTGGCTGCGCGGCCGCGACGACGCGCTCGCCGCGGTGTGGTCCGCGGTCCGGCAGACGGGGGCAGCCAACGTGCCGTTCGCCACCGCCTGGAACGCCGTGCTCGGTGCGCCGTCCGGGGTGGACGTGACCAGCACCTACGAGGCGCTCACGGACGACCCGGCGCTGTCGCATGTGGACCTCGATGCGATCCTGGCGCTTCAGGGCGACTCGGGGGCGTATGTCGACGCGGCCGAGCAGCAGCTCGGATCCCTGCACGCGCGACTGCTCGACATGAGCGTGGAAATCCGTTTTGAGATAGGCCAGACCGACCCCGAGTGCCCGCCGGACGGACCACCGAGCGCCGCGTGCACCGCGGCGGCCAAGAAGGAGGCCGAGGATCGGGACAGGGCGCGGCAGCAGACGATCTCCGACATCAAAGCCGGATTGGGCATGGTTTCCACCATTCTCGGGTTCGCCGACCCCGACGCCGCCAAGAAAGCCAAGGTGATCGGAGAGGCGGTCCTCACCACGGTCAGTACGATCTCCAAGTACGCGGCGGCGATCGCCGGCCGCGGCGTGGTGGACGCGATCTTCAGCACCGCGACATTGGCGATGACCGGCAACATCTTCGGTGCCGTGATGTCGATCATCGGGCTCTTCGCCAAGAGCGGACCTTCGCTGGACCAGCAGATCCTTGCCCAGGTCAAAGCGCTGCGCGACGAAGTACGGGCCCTTGGCAACCAGATGCGCGCCAGCTTCGCGCGCGTCGAGGCTCAGATCAACACGGTGTACGCGAACATGATGGCCCAGTTCGACAGGCTGAACGAGACGATCGCCGGCAACACCGCGCAGCTCACCCTCGTACAGCAGCAGGTCGCTCAGCTCGGCCTGCGCCTGGAGGACATCGCCGCCACCGTGCTGGCCGCGATCGGCGACGCCGTCCTGCACGACGCCCGCGCCGACATCAACCAGTACATCGGCTACCTGGAGAACTTCGGCCAGCCAATCCCGACGTACGGCGAGTTCCTGGGTCCGGAGAACGAGTTCCATCTGACCTCCACGGTGCTGGCCAGCGGCGCCTCCTTCGTGGTGCCCAAGACCGACGCCGACAACCCGTCGCTCGACCCGACCAACGTGCTCAACAGCTTCGGCGAGGCCCGCTCGATCAACTACCTGGCTCGGATAGCCAGTTGGCGCGACCCGTCGATCGCCGAACCAGCGACGCCGGTCGGCAACCCGACGGTGTGGAACCTCGGCGCGCAGGCGTACGCCATGCTGTTGCTGCAAAACCCCGCCTACGCCGCTCAGGTCAGCGCCGGCCGCGCCGGGCAGATCGAGGCGGAGGGCACGCGCATCATGGACCTCGCGGCCAGCTTCGGCCACCCGGTCAACGGCAACGCCAACAGCCTGATCAGGGGGCTGGTCAACGACTACGTCGCGGCCACCAACGAGTTGTCGACCGCGCTGGCCGCCTTCCGGACCAACGAAATCCAGGTCCGCTGGGAGCCGGACGCCAACGGCATACAGGTGAAAACGCCCAAGACCTACGACCTGTTCTGGGACACGGACAAGCCGCTCGCTCCGGCGCCGGCGAAGGCCGACGAGGCGTCGGTGCCGCACTGTAGCGGCGCCGCCGACCCGATCGACCGTCCCAGCAACGTCAGCTACGACCAGATGTCGAACGTGGTGCGGATGCTCCAGTACGCGTACACGCCGCGGCTTGGCGAGCCGCCGGCAGGCGTACGCGAGTTGCCCGAGGTCGGCTACTGCTACACGCCGAGCTGGGTCTTCGTACGCGCGGACGGCTACGAGCACGGAATGATCCGCTTTTGGGGCAACCTGCGGTTGGATATCCACAGCAGGTTCCGGCTGAACTCCACCGCGCCCTGGCAGAACTCGCGGACCACCCACTACACCTGGCCCGAAGAGGAGCTCTACAAAATAGACTGCCTGACTTTCAACTGCGACCGGGAAACCTCGCCTGAGCAGGGCCTGTCCCAGAAATGGCCATCCGGGCGTTCCACCTTCTCGTGGGCAGCGGCGATGGTGGACAACACGGCGGTGGACGCCTCGCTGACGTCGACCCTGCGTGGTTTCCTCCAGGCGCGGCAGAAGTCCATGTACGACCGGGTTCGGGAGCTGACCACCCAGGTCAGCGGACCGGTGCCCACCGCGCTGAAGAAGATGAACACGGCGGCGCGGCTGCTCCAGGCGTACACCCGGCTGGGCCTGCCCAACGCACTGGACTCGGACGACGTGTTGTCCGCGCACCTGTTCGGGCAGTATCAGATTCCGGTCAACATGCCGACGGATGCCAAGATAGGCGACGCCTATGGGAAGGCGGGCGAGAACTTCGCGTTGTGCGGGAGCTCGCCGTGCTCTGTCGACCCCAGCCGCCCGCTGCGCAACCAGGTCAGTCTCAAGCTGCCCTGTGAGCCCGCGGTCGACTCGTCGAATCTGCCCGGTGACCCGCTCGGCGACTGCCTGATCACCAGCGCACGGTCCCGCACCGCCACGCTGATGCAGCGGTACGAGGTCTGGGCGGACCAGATAACCGCCGGGCTTCACCACGAGCGGGTGCCCTGGATGAACGACACACTCACCGGGCTCCGCATCGCCACGCGCCTTACCCGGCCCATCTGACACAAGCGTTGCCGGCGCCTCCGGGCGCCGGCAACGTCGTCCTTGCCGAAACGTTTCGTCCGGGCAGGTCACGCGGCCGGCTCGTACTGTTCGTCGTCCGCACCCGCCGCCGCCCGTGCGCGGCACGACCCAACCGGCTCCATCACACTGTGTGGCCGGTTTACCTGGCTGGTGACGGGGGCCGCGCGCTTCGCTCCGCGCGCGCATCATTGAGCGGTGGCCGATGCACGGGGCGTCTGGGGTGAGGCGGGGCGTTGGTATCCGGAGGTCGTCGCGGTGGGCGACGCGCGTCGCGCGTGGCAGGCCGAGTTCGACGAGATGGCGGCACCGCTTCGGACAGGTACGCGGGAGGGCGTGGATCCTCATCGCACCGCGCGTGTGGAGAGCGGCGAGTTGCGCGCAGACCTGCTGCTGAGCCCGTGGGAGCGGAAGTTCTACCTCGCGCTGCGCGCCGGCCGGTCCACCCTCCTGCAGGGCTATGCCACGGATCTTTCGGCAGCGGCCGCTGCGGCGCGGCTGTGGCTGTCCGGGGTCCGGCCCGGGCAGGTTGCGGCAGCATGGCCGTTCCTGGGCTCGGTGGCCTTGGCCGAGGCACGCGAACGCGGCGATCGTCGGGAGTCCAGCTGGCTGTGGTTGTACGAGCACCACTGCGCACGGCCGTTGGGGATCCGGCTGCGGGCCTTTCTCGCCCTGGCGTCCCACGAGCCCCGCCTGCGCGTATTGCGCCCGTACACCAGCCATTGGACCCTGTGCTTCAGCCGGACCCAGGAGTGGCCCTACAGCCTGGATCTTCCCGTGGTCGACCCGGTAACCACCCCCCACCGGTACGTGGTCCGAACGCGCGACGGCCGCGCCTCCCCCGAGACCAACGCGGCCGGCACACTTCGGCTCCTGCTGACCGAACTACCGGACTGACCGACCGGCCGAGAACGCCCTCCGCTGGGCAACCGGAACCGGCGCTCGTCGCCGCCGAACCATCGCGACGCACCGACTACGGCGTCCTGGACGACGCACCTGTCCGCCGCCCACCGGCACGTCGGCATCGCATTCGCGCAGGCGCTGTCGACGGAACCAGACCCGAGCCGGTGGGGATCGCGGGACGTCCGATACACCGCCCGCTGGTCCGGAACCAGGAGCGCTCGGTGGACGTGACTCGCGAGTCAGGCGCTGCCCGGGGCGGGTGGGGGCACTATCGTTCTGGCGTGCACATCCGTTTCGACGTCCCAGCCGATCCCGCCTATCCAGGCCGCGTGGCCGCTGCGTTAAGCAGTGTCCGGCTGCGCAGGTACGGTTATATCGGCGCGGTGCTGGCGGCGGTCGGGGCGGTCGGTTTCGCTCTCTCGTGGGGGTTCGCGTGGGGCGACCAGATCTCGTCGCTATCCATGGCGATGGTCGTGGCTGGTCTGCTGTCGATGCTGTACTCGCCGTGGGTGCGGTCGCGCGCCCGGCGCCGCTCCAGTCACTACGCTGTCGAGGGCGCCTACGACATCACCGACGACAACATCATGATGCGCAGCGGCTCGGAGTCCGGCGGCATCGCCTGGGACGGGGTCGCCCAGGTAAGGGACACTCCTGAGTTCTGGATCGTGTACGTCGGCCGGATGCCGGCGACCGTCATCCCACGCCGCTTGATGTCCACCGAGGACGCCGAGACGTTGCGAGCCTATATGGCCAAACGTGGGCTGCTCCAGGTTCGATGAACTCGTTTGCCGCCAGCGGTGCATCACGCAGCGATACCGTTGGTCGACACGACAGAGTTCGGCCTTGCCGGTAACGGTTGGCGCGTCTATCGACTTCTGCTGCACCAGTGCGAGCGCGAGCCTCAGCCCCGCAGCAGCAGCGGCGCCAGGACCCGCAGCTGCGTCAGCAGGTCATCCGGGTGGTCGACGAGCGGCTGGACGCAGACGTGATCCGCGCCGGCGCCGTGGTGCGCCCGGATCCGCTCGGCGACACTCGCCGGGTCGCCCCAGGGCACGATGGCGTCGACCAGGGCATCGCTGCCCCCACCGGTGAGATCCTGCTCGGCCCAGCCGAGGTCCCGCAGGTTGTTCACATAGTTCGGAAGCGTCAGGTACCGGGAGGTGTACTTGCGGGCCCTCTCCCTGGCCCGGACCGGGTCGCTGTCGAGGACGACGGCCTGCTCCGGTGCCAGCAACGGCTCCGGACCGAGAATCTTCCGGGCCCGGAGGGTGTGCTCCGGAGTGGTGAAGTACGGGTGCGCACCGTCGGTACGCCGCGCCGCCAACTCGAGCATCCCGGTCCGCAGCGCGGCGAGCACCCGGGGGGCTCGCAGCGGCAGCGGTCCGTCGTACCGACTGGCGTCCATTGCGTCGAGGTAGTCGCGGATCGCGGCCAGCGGCTTACGGTAGTCGTGACCCCGGGCCGAGACCAGCGGGGCGTGGCTGACGCCGAGGCCGAGCAGGAACCGACCGTCGTACGCTTCGGCCAGCGCGTTCGCCCCGTTCGCGGCCGCGGTGGCGTCCCGGACCCAGATGTTGGCGATGCCGGTGGCGATCACCATCCGCCGGGTGGCGCCGAGCAGGATTCCCGAGTGGACCAGTGCCTCCTTGTTCGACGGCGTCTCCCCCACCCACAGCGCACCGTAGCCCAGGTGCTCGATCTCCGCCGCCGCCTCGCGCGCGAACCCGGCGGACTGCGACCCAAATACCGACGTCCACACCCCGACCCGACCGACCTGCCGCTTCAGGTCCGGCAGGTCGATGTCACCGGACCGCTCCTGCGCGCTCATCACACCGCCACGCTACCTCTCGACGTCAGGCGTCGCGGGCGCGCAACACCGGTACCCGGCCATAACGGCCGCGAGCCTCCAGCCGCCGAGTACGAGCAGCGCCACCGCCCATCCGTAGGGTTTGCGCGACCTGGGAACCGGGACGGTCGCGGCCAGGACGAGACCAGCACCTGCCGCCGTGTTCGTGTAGCCCAGTACAGCGCCACCAGGTGACGCAACCGTTTCTCGGGCATTCCTGTGTGCGGCACGGATAGCGTTTCGTGGGCACTTCCGTGAGTCTCGTCGCCGCCTTGACCGCCCTACCATCGCGCAATAGCCTGCACTCGACGACCTGAGGCACCCGGCCTCAGGTCGTCAAAGTCTGGGGAGGACAACATGCGGTTTGGTAGGCGACTGACGATTCTGGTCGCGATGGTCCTTGGTGTGCTGGTCCTGTCTGGAAATGCAGCTCAAGCTGCCTATTACAACACGTACAGCGACATAGCCAGCACGCCCGATACGAGCTGCTGCACCGGGGTGCAGGGCTTCGCCGCCGGAGCCACCTACCTCTACTCGATCAAAAACCACACCAATTACGACGACGTCTCTGTCATCTACCGTGTCCACAAGACTACCGGTGCGCGAGTGGTGATGATGAACGGCACAAACAACACGTCGACCAACACCTGGCTCGGGCACGGCAACGACATGACGATCGTCGACATCGATGGGCAGCACCACATGTTCATCGTCACCATGAACGCGAGCGGCGCGCAGCTCGTGAAACTCCGCTACGACGGCACCACCTACTACCACGCCGGGTCGTACCAGGTGCGTCTCAACGGAGCTGTATCGACGCCGTCTGGGATCAATCGAGTCTCGGTCACCAGCAGCGCGATCACGTTCATGTTCAAGAGTGGCAGGACGATCTACAACGGCAGTCTTCCGCTGCGCGCCGCCTCCGGGACTATCAACCTGACTCAGGCGTTCAACCTGCAGGTCGACGGCGCCCTCGTCAATGGCGCCACGGTTCCGGACCTGGGCACCTTCGCCAACCAGGGGTTCTTCTATGACGAGCCCAAGAAGGTTCTCTACTACCCGCTGACCAAGGACAACCGCAGCATCGTGCTTGTCTACCGGAACGTGTCGCCGACGACGACAGGGACCGCGCCCGCGGCCACTGACCTCTCCTTCCGCATCACCTCCTCGGCATACTCGGCCAAGTTCGAGATCGAAGGCGTAGGAATCAGCGACGGCAAACTGTACTTCAGCACGAACCGGGCGAACTCGAGCGGTGCTTACGACGGGGTCCACGTGTTCAACGGCTACGTCGCGGCCTAGCGCACGCGACGGTGGGGCCTCGCTGTGGCTCGGCGATTGAGCCACAGCGAGTCCCATGCCCGATTGCTGGGAGGCCCGCGCTGTTCAGCGCCCGGGTCGCCGACGCCGAATGCCGCGTCTTCGCCGTCGACAGCCGCACCGGTGAAGCCTGCCCCGGCTCGCGTCCATCGACAATGCAACACCGACGCCGCGGGAGCGACGCTGCGGGCTGCCGGGCGTGGTGGCAGGCAGGTACGACAGCCAGTAGGTGGTCGAGTTCCCCGCTGGTCGCACTCGTTTCGTCGCAATCGCGTCCATACGACCGTCTCGCCGGGTAGCTTGGGGTGGGGATGATCGGTGCCGCCGACACGGATCATTGATCGTCCAGCGGCCTCCATCCTCCACCGAACTGGGTGATCTTGTGCCCTGACCCTTGGACCGATGAAGAGGCATCGTGCTCGGCGCCCGCGACCTGCGGCCGAGCACGATCCGCTCCGGTCCGCTGGCGAGACCGCAGGGATGGCGAGGCTGCCGAAATGACGAGGGAAGGTCCGCTGGCCAGCCATTATCCCGCGGTCGCGGCGATGGTCGTCGCCGCGCTCGCTCCGTATCTGGTGCTGTCGGCGGCACTGGATCCGCTCATGCCGATCATCGCGAAGCAGCTCGCCATGAGCGAGGGGACCACGAATCTGGCGGAGGGTCTGGCCAATGCCGGGTACGCGCTGGGCACCGTACTGTCGGTGCAGCTCGCCCAGCATCTTCCCCAGCGCCGGATGCTGATCATCTATGCCACGGTCCTTGTAATCGGCTCGGCGCTGGCGGCGGCAGCGACCGAGCCGACGCAGTTCATCGTCGGGCACGTACTCCAGGGCCTGTGCACCAGTCTCTTGTTGATCGCCGCTGTACCGCCGCTCGTCACCGGATTCCCACCGACGAAGCTCCGGCCGACGGCGGCGATCCTAAACCTGTCGATCTTCGGGGCGGTCGCGCTGGGCCCGTTGATCGCCGGCATCCAAGCTGAAGCCAACGCCTGGCGGCCGCTGTTCTGGGTGGTTACGGGGATTGCCGCCGTGGCGCTGGTGTTATCGCTGCTGACCTTTCAGGACGTGCCGCCGGCCGACCCTACGGCCACGCGTTCCCCAATCGCGGTCGGCCTGGCCGCCGCCGGCTGTGTGGCCGCGTTCTACGGAGCCTCGCAGTTCCTGCCCCACCAATCCCTCGACGGCACCGCGCTGGCGCCGCTGGCCGCGGGGGTGGCGCTGATCCTCATCCTCCTGATCCAGCAGTACCGCGCCAGGCGCCCGCTGCTCATCGTGCGCCCCCTCACGAGCACGCTACCGGTGGCCGGGATAGCGGTAGCCATGTCCGCGGCGGCAGCCTCCTTGCCCGCGATCGCGTTGACGGGCGCCGCGCTCCGGGACCGCTACTCGCCCCTGGACCTGGGACTCCTCTATCTGCCCGAGTTCGGCGGGGCGGTAATCGCCGCGATCGTGTTCGCAAAGCTGTTCACCACGCGAGCAGTACACTATTTCGCGCTGGCCGGGATGCTCTCGCTCATCGCGGGCATCGCGGTCATCGCCATGAGCGTCCCACCCACCCGCATCTCTACGCTGATCGGAACGGGACTGATCGGGATCGGCGTCGGCGCCACGGTCACCCCGGCGCTGTTCATCGCCGGCTTCTCGCTGCGCAACGCCGCTCTCCAGCGGGTGTTCGCGATCATCGAACTGCTGCGAGCGGTCGCCGCGTTCATGATCACGCCAATCCTGCTGTACATCGCCGTGACCGTCGGGGACAGCCCCGCAGCGGGCGCCCGGGTTGCCCTCTGGGTCTGCCTCGGTCTGGCCGTTGGCGGAACGCTGCTCGGGATCGCGCTCTACACGCTGGGCGGCATACGGCCGCCCTCCCCGGCGGTGCAACGCTGGTTCGGCGGCGAACCGGCGTGGGACTCCCCGCCACTGCTCGCCGCGATCCGCCGCAACTCCTCCGGGTGAGGGCCGCCGAGCGCCAGGGCGCGTCCATCGGCATGACGCAGGATGGCGAGGGTGAGCCAGATCGGGATGTTCTGCTTGCCGGACACGACGAGGCGGTCGAGGGCGCCGATGACGAGCGCAGTGAAGGTCCGCCGATTCCCATTACGGTCTTCGTCGGCGCCGTACCGGCTTACCCATCGGGATGACGACGGCCGGTCATGGATCGGTGGCCGCTGTTGCCGTCCCTGGTGCAGCCGGTGGTTGGTGACGTTCGCGGCGTTGTGCTTCTTGCCAGCGACCCGGCTGGTTGGGCGGGGTTCGACCATACTGGTCCGCCATGGACCTGGACGAGTATCAGCGCGGCGCCCTCCGTACGGCCGCTCCACGTGACAAGCGGAACGAACTGCTCCACCTGGTGCTCGGGCTGGTCGGCGAGTCGGGTGAGATCGCCGAGAAGTTCAAGAAGTGGGTCCGAGACCTCGACAGCGAGGAGTCGCGGATCGACCGGGCCGACATCGCCAAGGAACTCGGTGACGTGCTCTGGTATTTGGCGGTGCTCGCCGACTACCTCGATCTGTCGCTGGACGACATCGCGACGGCCAACCTGGCAAAGCTGGCAAGCCGCCAGGGCCGTGGCGTGCTCGGGGGCAGCGGCGACAACCGCTGAGCCGGGGTCCCTGTGCGGTGGGGCGGCTTGGTAGGCGGTCTTGTCGCGGAGCATGGCGTGGAGGACGTCGATCCGACGTCGGGCGAGGCAGATGATCTGTGCTTGTTGCCGCCGACTTCGAGGAGGATCGGGCTCCGGTCCTGACCCCGCTGCCGGGCATCGGGGTCAGGACCTCGGCGAGAGGGTACGCATCACGCCCGGGCGATCTGTTCCCAACCGGCAGACGAGGTTCGACTCGGAGCGGACGATGTCACCTCTTATTCCTCCCCCATACGAGCGGGCTGGTCACGGGCAGGGTATCCAAGAAGCTCGACGAGGTCCCCCGTCGTCGCGGCGAAAGCCTCGTAGACCTCGTCATCGAAGTGATTACGCCAATCGCCGGCCTTCCCTTTACGGTAATGGGAGATGGAACCGGCGGCACCTTGATCACTACGCATCTTCGAGAAGCTGTATCGGGAGAGGAGGGTCGTCAGGTCGGACGGCGGTATGAGGATACCGCAGTGTCGGAGCAAGCGATCCACCTCGTCCGTCTGCCGCTCCCCGGTCAGGTCCTCATAGCGGAACAGACGGAACGTGTCCGCACTCGGAGCAAGTACCCACGACCGGAGTTTCTGGTATAGACCGTTGTCGGAGAGGTAGTTGATGACATGCAGCAGCCCCTCCTTCTTCGGCCTCTCCCGCAGGACCTTCCGCGCCGCGGGAATGTCCCCCATCGGCGCATGCGAGCCGCGGAGCGAGAAGTAACTCGAAACGACGATGTCGCGCGGGTCCCGGATCACAAAGAACGCGCGGTGTTTGTCGGGTTTCGGAATTGTCCGGTAGCGTTCGTAGGGTAGGAATACGGATAGGGCCACGCGACCGGGCGGGGGGACGGACCGTTGCCGCCCACCGGCGAGGCGTGGAACATAGGGCAATAATCCGGAATAGCGATACACGATGGGATCACTGAACAGTGACTTTATCCATTGACTACCAGTCTTGTGTACCGTGAAATGGTAGATATTTTCATACTCGCACCGGGCAGCTACTGGAACCGTGAGCCGCAGTCTCGTATTATGCGCCTCAAGCATTGCTCGTCGCGCCAGAACCCGCGCGAAATCGGGAGTGCGTTGCTTGGCTAAGCGAACCGTCCGATCGATCACCGTCCAATCCTATCCAGCTCGGGGGGCAGACGAAACCGCGCGGCATGTTCCAGGCAGGACACCCTGCCGTCAGCAGGCAGGACTTCGCCCCGGCAGCTCGGCGGGGTCCGTGGTGTGTCGGCCGATCCACACAGGTCAGCCCGGTTCCAGCGTCACCAATGGTGTCCGTACCCCCCGGGCCCGGTGAGCAACGCGGCGAAGGTGCCGCCACGCGGCACCCCCTTCGCTGCGGCGCCCGGCCTCAGGAGAACGTCATCACTGCCCGGCAATGAGCGCGCCTGTCAGTGGGTCGTAGCGGTAGACTTGGACGTTCTTCTTCGCCACATCCGTCTGCAGGCCAATGGTTTTCACGGTCGTCTTGCCGACATCGTACCGGTCCTCGGTCTCGATGCGGAGCCATGGCCGGCTGTCACGCAGCACCGTGACCTCGTTGATCAGGGTCCCGTCCCGGCCGGCGGCGATCGCATAGACCGGTCCGGAGGGTGGGGCGATGTCGAGACCGCCGTCCTCGCGGATGGTCAGGGTGGCCACCAGGTCGCCGCGCCCGCCGTTGGCGTCAGTTCCGAAGTCGTAGATGGGCGCCGGGTCGCCTACGTAGTACTTCAGGCGGCCCAGGCCGGTGACGTCCATGCCGTTGTAGAAGTTGTCGGCCTCGCTGTTGAGCCAGAAGTGCCCGTTGTGTGTGGGGTAGCTGAAGCTCGGGCCCGAGTTGTAGCTCAGGTTCCAGTGCGGTGGGTTGTCCGGGTGCAGGGCGTTGTTGGTCTCGAAGCCCTGGAGGAACCAGCGGTGGCCCTTGGCTGCGGCCGCGGCTTTCAGACCGGAGGCATTCAGGATGGCATGCGTGGCAAACGCCTGATGGACCTGGGACCGCGTCTCGTTTCTCGGCCACGGTACGTCGAGCCACGGACCGGCCGCACGGCTTGGGTCGTTGTGCACGAGGTTGAATTCGATGCCGACCGGCCGATCCACGTAGCTCCAGATCTGGATGGTGGGCTGGTTGGCATCGGCCGACGTGCGGGTGACAGGCAGCGTGAAGCGGAACCGGTGGCGGTTGATGGGATCCCGCCGGATGAGGAGCCGACTCTCCAGGTACACCACGGTTTTCACCTGTACGCCCGGCCAGAACACTTCCACTTCAATACCAGAGGAGTTGCTCGGGCCCGTCACAAAGGTGTAGTACTCGGCGCGGCTGGCAACGTTGTACTTCGCGCCCGAGACAAACTGATACCCCTCCGGCAACACGATCTCGGGCTGGCTCGGCTCACCCGCCCGGGACCGGACGATGCGGAACGCGGCGTACGCGACCGGCTCGGCAGCACGCGCCGTGGCGGGCAGCGCCAGGGCCAAGCCGGCGGCGGCACCGCCGGTGAGCAGAGCACGGCGGGTCACAGTGGGGAACATGTCTCAACCTCCGTGGACGGGGGAATTTCAGGGGTCCAACTGCGCTCGATGCCACCGTCAACGAAGGTGACGCTCCGCCTCGTGCACCCGGGTCACCGCAACGGAAGGCGGAACTGACCAGCCGGTGTGGTGTGGCGGCCGGGTGTTATGACGACATCAGGGGTGAGTAACGACCCGAGGTCCGAAGCCTGATCTTCCAGTGGCGACGAAGCGACAACGTCGTGTCACGACGAGGTCGCCTGTGTCGTCCACAGTGTCCCGCGTCGTGCCAGAACCTGTCGCGGACCCGGCCAACCATCGGTAAACCGTGGTCAAGACCCCACCCCGCACCCACGCGCTGGCCGGTCAGCGCGGTGCTCCGGCGAGCAGCCGGCGTGCCTCGCCCGCTCCGCTGTCGGTGCGCGCACCGCAGAGCGGGTTGGTGCAGTAGAGCACGTGCTTCGTCCGGACCCGGAACAGCGGTACGAAGAAGAGGCTGAACCGGGTGATCTCGCGCACCAGCAGCATGCTGCCGGACTGCCCGCAGACCCGGCAGTCCATCGGGACCAGCCCCAGCCGCTCCGACTTGGTGCGCAGACCGAAGATCAGGAACATGCGGTACCCCTGTTCGCCTGGATCGCGTCCGGTGAGGGTTCGCCGGACTCTTCCACGGTGACACCCCGATGCCAGCCGGCTCAGCCCCGGGCGGCGATCCAGATGGCTCGCACCCGGGCCAGTTCGATGCCGTCCGGGCCGCACAGGATGCTGCGGTACGCGAGGGCCTTGCAGCCCCTCGGCCGAGGCGACGAGACGCCGAGCACCACGCGCACCAGTGGTGGAGGACGGGCAGCCAGCCGGGGAAGACACGCAGGCGATCGCCGCCGTCGACGTACCCGCTGGCGCCGCCCACACCGAGGTCATCGTCGATGACGGCGGCCGCTGCACGCCATCGAAGTCGGCGCTCGTCTCCGTGCGGGGCACATCGGCCAACTGATCCGCGAACGCCCTCGGGATCGACCCGCGGCCGCCGCTGCTCGACATCCCCCTTTGTCGGCCGGTCCGGCTCTGGCCTACCCGGCCGACGGTTGGTCCGAGGACGCCGTGAAGGCGTGTCGGGGTCCGCCGCCGCTTCTTCGGGTCGGTTCGGCTCGGAATGCGGCTGATCAGTTCGACTCTGGCCCGGGCTCCGCGAGCGGTTCGGCGATGCCGTGCCTGTTGGATGCGTGGTTCTGTCGCTGTCCCACGAGCCATTCGTCGAAGGTGGTCGGCGCGATGCGGGCCCCCTCGCCGGGCAGCAGCACGGTGCCGGCCATCTCCGGGTCGAAGATGGCCGACCACGTCGGCACGAGCTTCACCGTGTGGCCGCGTGTTTCGTTGGTACGCCGTGCCATGTCGACGAGGTCCTGCGGTTCCGGGCCGGCGACGTCGGCGTAGCGGCCCTGCGGCTCGCCCGCCGCGATCTCGGCGAGGACGTCGGCCACATCCTCAGGCGCGATCGGCTGCACGAGCAACGGCGCGATCGTCGCGACGCCGTCGCGCTCGGTCCAACCCGCGACCATCGCGGCGAAGTCGTGGAACTGCGTGGCCGGGACGATCGTCCACGGCAGTGGACCGGCGGCCACCAGGCGCTCCTGCTCGCGTTTGCCAGCGTAGTGTGCGGTGCCGTCGACGCGATCGATCCCGACGATCGAGAGCAGGACGTGGTGTCGAACGCCGGCCCGCTCCCCGGCGGCGAGCAGGTTGCGGGTGGCGGTGCCGAAGTACGCCACCGTCTCCGCGTAGCCGGTGGCCGGCCCGTTGGTGACATCGATGACCGCATCGACGCCGACGAGGGCGCGGTCGAGCCCGTCACCGGTTGACAGGTCCACGCCCAGTGAACGGCTGATGCGCACGACGTCTTGTCCGTCCCGTTCAAGGGCGGAGACGGTGAGGGCGCCGATATTCCCGGTCGCCCCGGCGACTGCGATTCGCATGACGATCTTTCCTCTCGCTCGCTACCGGGCCGACCATATCTCGGACTTAACAGATCCGCAATATCTGCGATAGGCTGGGGCTGTGAAGCTGCCTGTGAGCACCGAATGGCTGTTGCACTGCGCCGCGACGCTGGCGCAGCTCGATCCGGGAGCCACCGCGTCGGCGGCGCAGCTCGCGCAGTACTACGACCTCCCCGCGGCCTATCTGGCCAAGCAGCTGCAAGGGCTCGTCAAGGCCGGCGTGCTGATCGCGACGACAGGTCCGCGCGGCGGGTTCCGGCTCGCGCAACCGGCGTCCGAGATCACGCTGCTGCGGATCGTGGAGGCGGTCGACGGCACCTCCCCGCCGTATGAGTGCCGCGAGATCCGCCAACAAGGACTGGGAGCACTCCCTCCCGAGGAGTGCCGGAACACCTGCGTCCTCGCCCAGAAGATGGCCGAGGCGCACGACGCGTGGCGGCGCAGCCTCGCCGACGTTTCACTCGCCGACATCATCGCCACGCTGCCCCCGACAGCACCGGCCCGCACCCGATCCCGCCTCGCGTCGACGACGGGCCTCACGCCGTCGCACCGAACACCGGGATCGGATGCCGCCGACCCGCCGCCTCGGCCAAGTCGATGAACGTCCCCAACCCCCGGCTGGGATCGCCCCCGCTACGAACCCGGCGGCCATCCCAGCCGACTTACGGCAGGTGTTCTACTACGCCGATCCCGCGCGGACCCTGACCCGGCTGCGTGGCCGAGACCGCGAGGCGATCCGCTTCCGCCTCACCACGAAACGGCCGGCGCCGCAGCACGTACACGCCTCGTCCCTGGCCCACGCGACCGGCAGGCATTCATCGATCCGACAGTGGACAACGCGCGTGACATCGGGGATCCGTTCATTGTCGTAGTGGGGGTCCGTCAGCCGAGGATGCCGCCGATGGATTTCCAGTCGCTCCAGGACCCGGTCCAGGTCTTCTGGTAGACGATGCCCCTCGGACTGCGAGCGAACACGTCGTACTGGCCGTTCTGGTAGGTGACGGTCGGGGTGCCGGCGACGATGCCACCGAGGGACTCCCAACCCAACCAGACACCGCTCCTCCAGGTGTTCTGGCTAAGATTGCCACTCGGA
>NZ_JBHSPR010000043.1:0-1055 GCF_042658085.1 Plantactinospora solaniradicis
GCCAGACCCGCGCGACCCGACCTCCAGCCATCGACCGCGACGACACGGACGCGCCACTGGCAGTGACCGAGCGCAGGATGAGACTGGGGACATCGCCGGTGCTAGAGAACTACGGCGGTTCGGACCAACGCCAACGGAGCGCCAGGCGCGAGTTGGATTTCGGTCCTTCCGCAGTGGATATCGAGCCGGTCTGACAGGGAGCCCTTCACGCAAGCGGTGACGACTGATCGTGGTCATGCGGTTCGGATATGGTCGAAGTGCAGAAGGACCAGAACTGCCGCGACGCCCCGTGCGGGAGTGTCAAGTTAACATTTGTACAGTCCCGGCCGCCGAGTCGAGACGGCAGCCAAGCTGTCGGCGGCGCCGGTTCGACCCACCGCCACCGTTGTCGGGAGTCAGCTGTCGCTCGTCAGCCGCGCGTGTACGTGCTCGTCGTGGCGGCGACCGTCGCCGTATCGGAGGGACTCCCGCAAGGTACCCTCCAGTTGGTAACCGGCCCGCTCTGCGACCCCGCACGATCCGGGGTTGGCCACCGCGTGGCACAGCTCGATCCGATGCAGGCCGCGCTGGAGGAAGCCCCATTCGGTGATCGCCGCCACCGCCCGGGACGCCACGCCACGCTTGCGGGCAGACTCGACGGTCCAGTAGCCGACCGACGCGTTGCCGTCGCGGATGCTGTGCAGCGACACCGAGCCAAGCAGCGTCCCGGTGGCCGGGTCCGCGACGGCGAGCGAGATGTGGTCGCCGGTCGACAGGTCTGTCCGGCGGGCGAGCCAGGTCTTGGCACTCTTCAGGTCGACCACCATGGGGCGGGGCGGGTTCCACAGGGCGATGGCGGGTTCCAGCAGCGCGGGCAGTACCTCTGCCGCGTCGTCCAGGCGCCAAGGACGCAGCACCAGGCCGGGTGCGCTGATCTTGATCGTTTCGACGGTGTCGCGTTGTGCCGGTGGGTCCTCCTGCCGCCCGCCATCCCGGTCGCGCAGGAGGGTGATCAGTTCCTCCCGATGCGTCTGGATGAGCTGCCTGACCTCGTTGGTCATGGCGTTCTTCGCGGT
>NZ_JBHSPR010000044.1:0-25074 GCF_042658085.1 Plantactinospora solaniradicis
TCAGCCGACTCCTCACCCGCGCCCTGACCAAACTCCGCGGCCAACTCGGCGAGACGTACTAAACGATCGGACTGTCACCGCGATCCGGGCCCCGGCACTGTGCCGGGGCCCGGATCATGCGTCATCCAGTAACCGTGCTGCCGTTCAGATCGGTGCGGTGAACCGGGCCAGCACGCCCGCCGCTCGACCCGGCGGCACCCCGTTCGGCGATCGGTCGCCCGGTCGCCGCCACCACCAGTGCCCGCGCAGACTCCGCTCGCCGCCGTCCCGCGGCCCTGCCGCCCGTCTCGGGGCCAGCAGGGTCTCCTCATCCGGCCGTTCTCAGCGTGTCCCGGGTCGCCGGGCGGTGCCCGGCCAGGCCGTGCCGCTATCTGCCGCCGGCCCGCAGTCCCGTGGAAACCGGCCCCTGCGGGCTTCGGTGGAGCCGCCGGCACGCCGGGGACCGCGGGCCGGGAAAGAATCTGCGCGCAATTTGTCGCTGGCCTGTCCCGAGTAGGCATCTCCGGCACAGGAAGACTGGCCGTTATTGGTACCTGGAACGTGCTTCGTCCCCTGCCGTACATATTCTGCCCTCGCCCGAAATATCGCCGCGAGCGGGCGTCACTCGGCAAGAATGGCGGAACTGTCGCCCATCTCCGCAGTTCAGGCCCATGGCGAGCGCAAATTCAGCCGCCTGAAGTGGCGTGCATCACACCCACCTCGAATCGGCGTTTCCCTTCATCGCAATGGCGGGTAGGGCTGCGGCGAACAAGAAAACACTTGCCTCAGACAAATGATTCGGGATGACGCGAGCCGCCGGACGACACGAAACGCCGGACGGCTTCAACAAAAGGGAGATGGCGACAATGAATCGAGCGACACAGACGATTGCGGGGGCGGGTCTCGGCTACCTGGTCGGCCGCCGCCGGAAGCTCCGGTTGGTACTCGTCCTGGCTGGCGCCGTAGCAGCCGGTCGACTCAGCGGTGACCGACGAGGACTCGTGAGCCGAGGCACCAAGGCGCTCGGCGGATCCGCCGAGCTGAGCCGGATCGCCGCACTGGGCGCCCCCCTCGTCGCCGCGGCCAAGACCGCTGCCACCAGCGCGGTCACCCGACGGATCGACTCGGTCAGCAGCGAACTCCGGCAGCGGGCGGACCTTCTCCGCGGACCGGACCGGACCGACGCGGACGAGCCCGCCGAGCCGACCCGCCGACGGTCCCGGGATGCCCGTGCGACAACCCGACGCGGTCGGCCGGCGGAGAGCGAGGACGGCGAGGGCGGCGAGGAGTTCGACGCCGAATCGGAGACGGGGTCGCAACGGCGGGACACCTCGGAACGCCGTGGGCGGGACCAGCGCGGAGCGGGTGGCCGCCAGCGCGCACCGGAGTCGAGGGACGCCGAGGATGACGACCTCGAGGATGACGAACTCGACGACGACGAACTCGACGAGGACGAACTAATCGACCCGCAGGCCGAAGACGACGAGCGGGAATCGGCGGCGGCGCCCCGGCAACCCGCGCGGCGCCGGACGACGACCAGCGCCCCTCCGGTACGGCGGCGGGCCCGATGAGCCCGGTGGCGAAGGCGGCGGACGCCCCGGCGAACGACGGCCGGGAAGGAGCGTCGAGCCGGTTGCGCAGCGCGCTACGCGATCTGGCAGAGGCTGCCGGCGAGCGCGTGGTCTCGGCCACGACCGACAGGATGGGCGCCGCGACCGACCGGTTCGCCAGGTACGCCGAGGGCGGGGGCCCGGGCCTCGCGGCCACCGCCGCCGGAGCGAAACGGCTGGCGGAGGGTTCCTCCCCGGTCAAGGCGGGCCTGAGCGCCGGCATGGCTGCGGCGAAGGAGCGGGTCAAGACGGCGTTGCGTCGTCGTGGCGGGAACGCGAAGAACAAGATCAAGGTCACCAACATCGTGGAGACCGTCGATGTCGGCGTGCCGCTGCGCCTCGCGTACGACAAGTGGACCCGGTTCGAGGACTTTCCCCAGTTCATGAAGAAGGTCGAACACGTCGAACGGACCTCGGACGAGGAATCGACCTGGAAGGCGCAGATCTTCTGGTCACACCGCAGTTGGCAGTCCACGATCGTCGAGCAGGTCCCCGACCAGCGGATCGTGTGGCGAGCCACCGGCGCGAAGGGGTCGGTCGACGGCGCCGTGACATTCCACGAGATCGCCCCCGAACTGACCCGCATCCTGCTGATCCTGGAGTACCACCCGCAGGGGCTGTTCGAGCGGACCGGCAATCTCTGGCGCGCTCAGGGGCGCCGGGTGCGGCTGGAACTCAAGCATTTCGCCCGGCACGTCATGACCGAGACGATCCTGCGTCCGGCCGAGGTCGAGGGTTGGCGCGGCGAGATCCGCGACGGACAGGTCGTCCGTGACTCCGAACCGTCCGAACCGTCCGGCTCGACCCGGCGTACCGGTGACCGGCGTCGGAGCGACGGCAAGGGCGAGCGGGCACGGCGCACGGGAGGAGGGCAACGATGACCGACGTCGTACGGTCGTCCGCCGGGACGGCACCGAGCCGGGGCACGTCATCGGATCTGGCCGACGTGGTGGCCATGATCCTCGACAAGGGCGTGGTGATCGACGCCCACGTGGCCGTCAGCCTGGTCGGGATCCGACTGCTGACCATTGACGCCCGGGTCGTGGTGGCCAGCGTCGACACGTACCTACGGTTCGCCGAGGCGACCAACCGGCTCGACCTCTCGGCGACCCGCGACAAGGGCCTGCCGGACCTGGTGTCAGGGCCGAAGGGCGGGCTGGTGGAGAAGGCCGGGGATGCGCTCGGCGAACTGGTGGGCGGTGCCGGCCGGGATCGGGACCGGGAACCGACGCCACGGCGCCGGCGCCGGGAGGAGGACTGAGATGCGACAGGCAGGCACGACGGATTCCGCCGGCACAGCCGAGGCCGGCAGCACCGGACAGTTCCTCTACGGGCTGGTTCCCGAGAACGTGGAGGTCACCGCGCAGGCCCGCGGCCTGGGCGATCCGCTGGGGCCGGTGACCGCGGTACGGCACGGCGAGATCGCGGCACTGGTCAGCGAGATTCCACTCGACGTACGGGTGGGCCGCCCCGACGACCTCCTCGCGTACCAGCAACTACTGGACGCCATCGCGGTGACCGCCGAGGTCCCGGTGCTGCCGGCACGGTTCGGGACGGTGCTGGCCAACCGGGAGGCGGTAACCGAGCTGCTCGCCCTGCGGCACGACGAGTACCGGGCCGCGTTGGACGATCTCGACGGCCGGATCGAGTACGTGGTGCGGGCCCGGTACGTCGAGCGGACGCTGCTGACCGACGTACTCGCCGAGAATCCGGAGATCGCCGACCTACGCGACCGGCTCCGAGGACAGCCCGAGAACACCTCCGTCGACCTGCGGATCCGACTCGGCGAACTCATCCACCTGGCGGTGGAGGCGCGTCGGGCGGTCGACACCGAGCGGCTCGTCCGGGCCCTGGCTCCGTCCTGCCTGTCGAGCGTGCCACAGCCGGCACGCCACGAACAGGACGCCGCTCGGGTGGCGTTCCTGGTGGAAGGCCGTCGATCGGGCGATTTCGAGGACGCCGTGGCGGCGCTCGCCGAACGGTGGCAGGAGCGGGCGACGGTACGCCTGATCGGGCCGGCGGCGCCCTGGGACTTCGTCGGGGGCGGGTCCTCGGCGGAGATGGATCCAGGATGTTGACCGCGCTGCTGACGCTGCCGCTGATCCCGCTTCGCGGTGTGACGGCCCTTGCGCGGGTGCTGCGGACCCAGGCGGAACGCGAACTCTACGACCCGGTCCACCTGCAGCGTCAATTGGAGGAGCTGGACGAGGCGGCCTCGGCCGGCGAGATCTCGGCCGGAGAACTCGCGCGGGCACAGCAGCGGATCCTCGAACGCCTGATCGGCTGACTACCGGCGGGACAGCAGGAAGGAGAGTGACATGGCTAGCGGCGAAAGCGGCGCCGACCGCGCCAGCCGGCGCCGGAACAGCAGAATCAGCAGGAGTGGACGGCACGACGACGACCAGCAGGACACCGAATACCGGGACCACGACGACTACCCCGATGACGACTACCCCGATGACGACTACCCCGCCGACGAGCCCGACGACGAGCCCGACGACGGACCGGACGACGAGCCCGACTTCGAACCGGACGACGATCGGAGCCCGCGGGCTCGGCGCCGGACCGGAGGAACGGTGTCCGCACCGGTCGCGGCCCGCAGCGGCCTGCGGCACGTCGCCGAGTTGACCGGCAAGCCGGTCACCGGCGTCACCTCGCTCGACCGTACCGAGCACGGCTGGCTGATCGGTGTCGAAGTGGTCGAGGACCCGAGGGTGCCGTCCTCGGCGGACATCCTCGCGGTCTACCAGACCGAACTCGACGTCGACGGTGACCTGCTCGGCTACCGGCGGACCCGACGGTACGCCCGTGGTCGCGGCGACAGTGGTGGCGGTGCGGGATGACCGGCATGTCGAATCCTCAGCCGACATTCGGCCCCGGTTACGGCCCGTTGGCGCCCGGACCCGGACGTGGCCCGGCGGCGAGCAGCGACGCGGGCAGCCTCGCGGACATCCTGGAGCGGGTCCTGGACCGAGGTGTGGTGATCGCCGGCGACATCCGGGTGAACCTGCTCGACATCGAACTGCTGACGATCAAGCTGCGCCTGGTGGTCGCCTCCGTCGACACCGCCCGGCAGATGGGCATCGACTGGTGGGAACACGACCCGTTCCTCGGCGGCCGGCCGCAACGCTCGGTCGAGCCCGACCGCCGTCAACGGGCCCGGCCAGCGCCTGAAACCGACCGGACGAAGCGCGACGCGGAGCGGACGGACCGTGGAACGGAGGAGTATCGGTGACCGACGATCGTGGCGTCTGGGTACACGCGATGACGCGGGGCCTGCGGGACGAAGGGTTGGTCGGGGTGAGCGGGGCGGGCGGCTCCCCGGTCCGGACGGTGCAGGTCGGTGGGCTCGTCGCGGTGGTGGCCGACGTGGACCTCGACGACTACGGCGAGGCGGCGCTGCGGCGCAACCTCGGCGACCTGGCCTGGCTCGAGTCGGCGGCCACGGCCCACCACCGGGTCGCCGAGGCCGTCTGGCGACACGGACCCGTCGTGCCGACCCGGCTCGGCACCGTCTACCGGGACGAGGCGGCCCTCCGCACCGAACTGGCCGACCGACGGGTCGATCTCACCGCCACCCTCGACCGGCTCGCGGATCGGACCGAGTGGGGCGTCAAGGCCTACGCCAGCCGCGATCGGCGGCCCACCGGACAGCCGGACGACGCCGACGGCGCCAGCCCGGCCAGCACCGGTGTCGGTACCGACTACCTGCGCCGGCGCCGGGCGCGGCTCGCGGCGGGTGAGGCCACCGCGCGGGCGGCGGTGGACAGCGCGGAAGCGGTCCACACGATGCTGACCCGGTACGCCGAGGCGGCCCGGCGCCACCGCCCGCAGGATCGTGGCCTGAGCGGCGTGCCGGACTGGATGGTGCTCAACGGCGCGTACCTGGTCCACGCGGAACGGGGAGCGGAGTTCGGCGAGCTGGTCCGGACGCTGGGTACCCGGTACCCGGGGCTCCGGCTGGAGCTGACCGGACCGTGGCCGCCGTACTCGTTCGCCACCCTCGGACAGGGGGAGTCGACGTGACGGGCCGGTCCGGGTCGGACCTGGTCGACTCGCGTCCGGTCGCCCTGGTCGACCTGCTCGACCGGGTACTGGCCACCGGAGTGGTGGTCAGCGGTGAGCTGGTGCTGTCGATCGCCGACGTGGAGCTGGTGCACATCTCGCTGCGGGCCCTGCTCGCCTCGGTACGGGCGGCCGGGGCAGGGCCCGTGGAAGGCGGTACGCCATGATGCGCGGCGAGGAGGAGCCGCGGCCGCCGGGATCCCGGATCGAGGTGGACCAGGCCGGCGTCGAGCGTGGCCTGGCGAGCCTGGTACTGACGATCGTCGAGTTGCTGCGCCAGCTCATGGAGCGGCAGGCGCTCCGCCGGGTCGACCAGGGTGATCTCAGTGCGGAGCAGATCGAGCGGGTTGGCGCCACGCTCATGGCGCTGGAGGAACAGATGGTCGAACTCCGGGAACACTTCGGCCTTGCTCCGGAGGACCTCAACCTCGACCTCGGGCCGCTCGGCCCGCTCCTGCCCCGGGACTGAACGGCGCTGTACGGCTCGGCGCGCCGGGGATGCAATCCCGGTGCCCGACGCTGGTGCCCTCGTCCGTTCGACGGATGCCGGTGCGAGACTGGCGGCGTGCCGTTCCCCGAACCCGCCTCCGACCTGCCGGTCCGGCACGTCCTGCCCGCGCTCGCCGAGGCGGTACGCACCTCCGGTGCCGCCGTCCTGGTCGCGCCGCCCGGCGCCGGCAAGACCACCCTCGTTCCACTGGCCCTGATCGACCAGGTGGACGGGCGGATCGTCATCGCCCAGCCGCGTCGGGTCGCGGCCCGGGCCGCCGCCCGTCGGATGGCGGAACTGCTCGGCGAACGGGTCGGCGACACCGTCGGGTACGCCGTCCGGGGCGAGCGGCGCGGCAGCGCCCGGACCCGGATCGAGGTGGTCACCACCGGCCTGCTGGTGCAGCGGCTGCAACACGATCCCGAGCTGGCCGGCACCGGTGCGGTGCTGCTCGACGAGGTGCACGAGCGCCAACTCGACGCCGATCTGGCGCTGGCGTTCACGATCGAGGTGCGGGCCGCGCTCCGCCCCGATCTGCGGCTGTTGGTGATGTCCGCGACCGCGCAGGAGGAACGGCTGGCAGCGCTGCTCGGCGGACCGGCCGGGTCGGCACCCGTACTGCGGGCCGAGGGGCGGGCCCATCCCGTCGACGTGGTCTGGGCTCCCCCGCCGCGCCCGGTGACCCCGCCACACGGGTTGCGGGTGGATCCCCGGCTGCTCGACCACGTGGCGGCCACCGTACGGCGGGCCCTGGCCGACCAGGACGGGGACGTGCTCGTCTTCCTCCCCGGCGCCGGGGAGATCGGCGGTGTCGCCGCCCGCCTGACCGGGCTACCCGGGACCGTCGACGTGGTCAGCCTGCACGGCCGGCAGTCCAACGCCGAGCAGGATGCCGCACTGCGTCCGGCCGTCGACCGGCGCCGGATCGTGCTCGCCACCGCCGTGGCGGAGACCAGCCTGACGGTTCCGGGCGTACGGGTGGTGGTGGACGCCGGGTTGAGCCGGGTGGCCCGGACCGACCTGGCCCGGGGCCTGGGTTCCCTGGTGACGGTGCCGGTCTCCCGGGCGGCGGCGACGCAGCGGGCCGGACGCGCCGGGCGGGAGGCGCCGGGCCGGGTCTACCGGTGCTGGTCGGCGATGGACCACGAGCGGCTGCCCGCGCAGCCCGAACCGGAGATCGCGGTCGCCGACCTCACCGCGTTCGCGCTGCAACTCGCGTGTTGGGGACATCCGGACGGCGTCGGCCTCGCGCTGCCGGACCCACCGCCGGTCGCCGCCATGCAGGTGGCCCGGGAGACCCTCGACGCGCTCGGTGCGATCGAGCCGGACGGCCGGGTGACCGGGCGCGGCCGGGCCATCGCCGCGCTCGGTGCCCATCCGAGGCTGGCCCGGGCGCTGTTGGACGGGGCCGGGGCGCTGGGACCAGGCCGGGCGGCCGAGGTGGTGGCGGTGCTCTCCGAGACGACTCCCGGCGACGACCTGGTGGCGGGCTGGCGCCGGCTGCGCTCCGGTACGGACGCCGCCACCAACCGGTGGCGTACCGAGGTGAAGCGGCTCCGGGCCGGCCTGACCGAGTTACCCGATCGGCGGGATGCCGGACGGGGGAGCCGGCGGGCCGTACCGGAGTTGTCGGACGATCTGGCGGCCGGGCTGCTGGTCGGGCTGGCGTACCCCGAACGGTTGGCCCGGGTCCGGCAGGCCGGCGGCAGCACGTACCTGATGGCCGGCGGCACCGCGGCGGACCTGCCGCCCGGGTCCCCGCTGGCCGGGACCGAATGGCTGGCGATCGCCACCGCGGACCGGGCGCCCGGTCGGCGCAGCGCGACCATCCGGCAGGCGGCGGTGATCGACGAGGCCACCGCACGCGAGGCCGGCGCCGCGCTGCTCCGCCGGGAGCAGGAGATCGCCTGGTCCGGCGATGACGTGGTCGCCCGCGAGACCGACCGGCTCGGCGCGATCGTCCTGCTGGACCGCCCGCTGGCCCGACCGGACCGGGCGCTGGTCGCCGCCGCGCTGCGGGACGGGTTGCGGCAGGTCGGGTTGTCCCTGCTGACCTGGACCCCGGAGGCCCAGGCCCTGCGGGCCCGGCTGGCGTTCTGCCGGCACGCGCTCGGCACCGACTGGCCGGACATGGCCGACGCGGCGCTGCTCGGCCGGGCCGAGGAGTGGCTCGGGCCCGAACTGGCGGGTGCCCGTCGGCGGGCGGACCTGGCCCGGATCAACGTTCCCGCCGCGCTCCGCCGGCTGGTGCCCTGGGCCCAGGCGGCCCGGCTGGACGAGCTGGCCCCGGAACGGCTCGCCGTGCCGAGCGGCTCCCGCCACCGGGTGGACTACACCGATCCGGCCGCGCCGGTGCTGGCGGTCAAACTCCAGGAGACCTTCGGTTGGCAGGACGTGCCCCGGATCGCCGACGGACGGGTGCCGGTCCTGCTGCACCTGCTCTCCCCCGCCGGCCGTCCGGTCGCGGTGACCCGCGATCTCGCGTCCTTCTGGCAGACCGGCTACCCGCAGGTACGCGCGGAGCTGCGCGGACGTTACCCCCGGCACCCGTGGCCGGCCGATCCGACCGAGGCGGAACCGACCCGACGGCTCCAACCACGCCGCCGCTAGTCCGGCGGGGCGTTCAGGCGCTGTCGATGATGTCCGCGACCACGACGGTGATGTTGTCCGGTCCGCCCGCCCGCAGGGCGAGGTCGACCAGCCGCTGTGCACAGGCGGCCGGGTCGGGGTATCCGAGCAGTGCCTCCGCCAGGGTGTCCGCGCGGACCACATTGGACAGTCCGTCGCTGCACAGCAGCCACCGGTCACCCGCCTCCGGCACCAGCGTGGTGTAGGTGGGAGTGACCGCTTCGCCCTGGAGCGCCCGGGTGACCACGGCCCGCCGGGGATGGCTGCTGGCCTCCTCGGGGCTGATGACCCCCTCGTCGACCAGCATCTGCACGAAGGTGTCGTCCCTGGTCAGTTGGGTCATCGTGCCGCCACGCAGCAGATAGGCCCGGGAGTCGCCGACATGCGCCAGCGCGAGGCAGGTCCCGGTACGGGCGAGCAGCAGCGCGGTGAGCGTGGTGCCCATCCCCTGCCGTTCCGGATCCTCGGCAACCGCGGCCCGGATACCGGCGCTCGCGGTGTCGATCGCCCCCTGCAACGCGGCGACCAGCCCTTCCTCCGGCGTCTCCACGTCCAGCGGATGGATCGCCTCGATGGCGATGGTGCTGGCCAGGTCCCCGGCGGCCATGCCGCCCATGCCGTCGGCCACGGCGAGCAGCCAGGGTCCGGCATGCACGGAATCCTGGTTCGCGCCCCGGATCAGGCCCCGGTCGCTCACCGCCACGGATCGCAGCTTCAGGCTCATGGCAGGCAGCCTGCCAAAAAGATGGCCAGAATGCTTGCAGTAGATCACCGACCGGCCGGAGTGGCGATCTAAATTTACCGTCCGTCGCGATGGGGATCACCGACCGCCGACCATTCCGGTGCCGGTCGCCGGCTCCGCACCACCCCGCCAGGGCGAAGGCAATCCAGGGTGGTCGATTGACATGCCAGAAACGGGCTGGCAACATCGGCTCCGTATTGGGAGCGCTCCCACCGTTACTTCCGATTCTCCGCCGCGCACCCCCGCGATTCGCCGCATCCGGCGGCCCCCGCCCGGAAGGACTCCCCGTGACCCGACCCCGCCACCACCTGCGTCGACGCCGACGCGCGCTCACCCTGCTCGCCACGGCCGCCCTGCTACTGGGCAGCGGCGCGACCGGCGCCAGCGCCAGGCCCGCCGAGGCCCAGGCAGCCACCGAACACATCGTGAACGGCACCTTCACCGACTCCACCGCCCCCTGGTGGTCCACCGAGAACCTTCCGCTCGCGGTCGTCGACGGGCAACTCTGCGCGGAGGTGCCCGGCGGGCTGGCCAACCCGTGGGACGCCAGCCTCGGCCACAACGCCATCCCGCTGGCCGACGACGCCAGCTACGCCCTGACCTTCCGGGCCTCGGCCAGCGCACCGGTCACGGTCAAGGCCAACGTGCAGCTCAACGAGGACCCGTACACCACGGTGTTCTCCCGGGACGTCGCGCTCGACGCCACGGCCGAGGAGTTCGGGTACGAATTCTCCGGCAGCCTCGACTCGACCAACGGAACGCTCACGTTCCAACTCGGCGGCGCCGCCGAGGCGTACACGTTCTGCCTCGACGACGTCTCGTTGAGCAGCGACGCCTCGACCGGGCCCCCGGGCGGGGCGGAACAGGTGGAGAACGGAGACTTCGCCGACGGCACCTCCGGCTGGTACTCCTACGGCACCACCTCGACCGGAGTCACCGACGGGCGACTCTGCTCCGCCGTACCGGGCGGACTGGCCAACCCGTGGGACGCCGGAGTCGGGCAGAACGACGTGGCGCTGCTGGCCGGGGAGACGTACGCGCTCTCCTTCGACGCCTCCGCCGAGCCCGGCGCGACCGTCCGGGTGGCGGTGCAGCTGGGCGCCGATCCGTACACGTCGTACTTCGCCGAGGACGTGCCGCTGACCGGGGAGGTCCAGCACATCGAGCGGACCTTCACCGCCACCGAGGACACCAGCCTCGCCCAGGTCGCCTTCCAGGTCGGCGGCAACGCCGACGGGTACGAACTCTGCCTGGACAACGTCTCGCTGCTCGGCGGCGAGGAGGAACCGCCGTACGTGCCGGACACCGGGCCGAGGGTCCGGGTGAACCAGGTCGGCTACCTACCCGCCGGACCGAAGAACGCCACCATCGTCACCGAGACCACCACGCCGCTGCGCTGGGAACTGAAGTCGGCGGCCGGCGCGGTGGTGGCCAGCGGCCAGACCACGCCACGCGGCGTCGACGCCGCCTCGGCCCAGAACACGCACAGCGTCGACTTCTCCGGGTACCGCACCCCGGGCAGCGGCTACACCCTGAGCGCCGACGGGGAGACCAGTCATCCGTTCGACATCTCGACCGACGTCTGGAAGCAGCTCCGCTCCGACTCGCTCCAGTTCTTCTACATCCAGCGCAGCGGCATCGCCATCGACGGTGCCCTGGTCGGCGCGGAGTACGCCCGTCCGGCCGGACACCTCGGCGTGGCGCCGAACCGGGGCGACACCGACGTGCCGTGCCAGCCAGGGGTCTGCGACTACCGCCTCGACGTCCGGGGCGGCTGGTACGACGCGGGCGACCACGGCAAGTACGTGGTCAACGGCGGCATCGCCACCTACCAGCTGCTGAGCGCGTTCGAGCGGACCAAGACCGCACCCACCGGCGGTGGTGGTGCGGCTCTCGGCGACGGCACGCTGCGGGTGCCGGAGCGCGCCAACCAGGTGCCGGACATCCTCGACGAGGCCCGCTGGGAGCTGGAGTTCCTGCTCCGGATGCAGGTGCCGGCCGGCAAGCCGCTGGCCGGGATGGCACACCACAAGATCCATGACCGGAACTGGACCGGACTGCCGCTCCAGCCGGAGGACGACCCCGAACTGCGGGAACTGCACCCGCCGTCGACGGCGGCGACGCTGAACCTGGCCGCCACCGCCGCCCAGTGCGCCCGGCTCTACGCCCCGTACGACGCGGCGTTCGCCACCCGCTGCCGGACCGCGGCCACCACCGCGTACGCGGCGGCCAAGGCCAACCCGACCCGGTACGCCGACCCGCAGGACGGCAACGGCGGGGGTTCCTACAGCGACAGCGACGTCAGCGACGAGTTCTACTGGGCCGCCGCCGAGCTGTACCTGAGCACCGGCACCCAGTCCTATCTGGACGACCTGACCGCGTCGCCGCACCACACCGACGACGAGGTCTTCGCCCCGAACGGATTCGGTTGGGGTAGCACCGCCGCGCTCGGACGACTGGACCTGGCCACCGTGCCGAGCAACCTGCCGGTGCTCGACCGGGACCGGCTCCGCGCCTCGGTGGTCAGCGGCGCCGACGGCTACCTGGTGACCGCCCAGACCCAGGCGTACGGCCTGCCGTTGCCGGGCAACCCGGGCAGCTACTTCTGGGGCGGCAACAGCAACATCATCAACAACGCCGTGGTGCTCGCCACCGCCTTCGACCTGACCGGGGTGGCACGCTACCGGGACGCCGCGGTGCAGGCGATGGACTACATCTTCGGCCGCAACGCGCTCAACCAGTCGTACGTGACGGGTTGGGGCGAGAACGCGTCGGAGAACCAGCACAGCCGGATCTTCGGCAACCAGTACGACGAGTCGCTGCCGAACCCGCCGGCCGGGTCGATCGCCGGTGGTGCGAACGCCAGCCTGGACGACCCGTTCGCGGAGCAGTTGCTCGAGGGGTGCGCGCCGCAGTTCTGCTACGTCGACGACATCGCCTCGTACGCGACGAACGAGGTGGCGATCAACTGGAACTCGGCGCTGGCCTGGATCGCCTCGTTCCTGGCCGACCAGGGCGGCGCCACCACCACCCCGGCCGCCTCGGGTTGCCGGGTCACCTACACCAACTACGGCACCTGGGCCGAGGGTGGCGGGTTCACCGGGCAGGCGACCATCACCAACACCGGTACGACCCCGATCAACGGTTGGACGCTGAGCTTCGCGTTCACCGGCGACCAGAAGATCCGGGATGCCTGGATGGCGAAGGTCACCCAGGCGGGTGCCCGGGTGACCGCGCGGAACGAGTCGTACAACGCCCGGATCATGCCGGGCAGCAGCCAGATGTTCGGCTTCAACGCCACCACCACGGCCGGCCCGAACCCCGACCCCGGCCTCTTCACCCTCAACGGCGCGCCCTGCGGCTAACCGGATCCGCCGGTTAGGAAGGGCCCCTTCTTATACAGAAAACGATAAGAAGGGGCCCTTCCTTTCACTTCAGCCAGTCGAGGAGGCGGTCGGATTGCTGCCAGACGGTCAGGGCGGAGAAGACGCCGAAGAGGAGGACGGACCAGATGAGGGCGACTACGCGGTAGGAGCGGGGGCGGATCTGGGTGGGGAGGACGCGGCGGTTGAGAATGAGCAGCAGGATCGAGTAGAAGAACATCATCAGGCCGCCGACGCAGGCGGAGATGACCAGCAGGATCAGCGGCTGGTCGAATCCGGCGAGCAGGACGACGCAGCCGATGCCGACGAGCCCCCAGACCAGCGCGAAGTAGATCCGGCTCTCGGAGAACCGGCGCAGGTACGCGGTCTTGAGCACATCGGCGGCGAGCCGGCTGGTGTAGTCGACGATGCCCAGCGCGGCGGCGAACAGCGACAGGGCCCCGACCACCCAGAACAGGGTGCCGAACCAGGGCCCGACCAACTCCTTCAGCCGCTCCCCCTCGACCTGGAGGAACGAGACGCTGTTGGCCAGGCCGGGCACGCCGTACACGGTGGAGTAGGCGAGCAGTGACGTCAGCACGATGGTGACGAACGAGATCAGCACGAAGGTGACCAGCTGCTCGCGGTTCGCCAACCGCCACCACCGGTGCCACCGGGTCAGGTTCTCCTCGGTCGGCTCGAAGACGAACCCGGCCGAGTCCGGTGCCGCCTCCTCCCGGCCGGTGACCGGGCTGACCAGGCGGGGCACGTACTTGCCCATGCCATAGCCCTTGTCCCGGATCCAGTTGGACTGCACGAGGTTCTGTCCACCACCGGCCCCGGCGAAGACCAGTGCGGAGAGAATCAGGGCGAAGCCCAGCTCGGTGGGGAACTCCGGCGCGGTGACCGTACGGGGCAGGTCGCCCCAGGCGCTGGCCGAGATGGCGAAGATAACCGCCACCACGATGAAGACCAGCACGAGGCCGACCTTGACGAACTCGATCCGCTCCAGCGCGGTGTAGACCACCGGTGCCAGGGTGAGCGTCGCGCCGATCACCAGCAGCATGCCGACCGCGATCCAGGTCGCGTCGCCGCCGAAGAGGTACGTCACCATGGTGGCGGAACTGGAGGCCCAGCCGGGCCAGAGGTTGGCGAAGTAGACCATGATCGCGAAGACCAGTCCCCAGTGCCGCCAGAACCGGGAGAACCCGGTCAGCGCGGTCTCACCGGTGGCCAGCGTGTACCGCTCGATCTCCATGTTCAGGAACCACTGGGTGACGATGCCGACCGCGGCCGCCCAGAGGAACACCAGCCCCACCTGCGAGGCGATGTACGGAAAGAGGATGAACTCGCCGGACGCCAGCCCCACACCCGCCGCGATCACGCCGGGGCCGATGACCGACCACTGGGAACGGGGTGCTGCTGGTAACTCCCGGACGGATACGCCGGGCAGGTGCTTTGTCGGGAACCGGTCGGCGGCGGTCTGCGTCATTGCGACCTCCAGGGGGACGGAGTACCGGCCAACGGGCGCCCCGAGACCGGATCTGAGATCAATTCGCAGTGGTCGTGGTGAATGGATCATCTGTCAACATGGACGATGTGACAACCGATCAGCTCGTCATCCGTGCCGGCGATCCGGGGGACGTCGCCGCCGTGCTCTCCCTGCTCGACGGCGCGACCCGCTGGCTGGTGGCGCGGGGACGTACCGGGCAGTGGGGCAGCGCATCCCACTCCGGCAATCCCCGGCGGGTCGCCCAGGTCCGGCGGTGGGCCACGGACGGCGACCTCTACCTGGCCGAACGGTCCGGCGTCCCGGTCGGCGCCATCGTGGTCGGCGACGCCGTGCCGCACGTGCCGCGGGCGACCGAACCGGAGCTCTACGTCAACCTGCTGGTGACCGACCGGGCCCACGCGGGAGAGGGGATCGGTGGCCGACTGCTCGACCATGCCGAGGAACTCGCCCGCGAGCAGGGCCTCGGACTGCTGCGCGTCGACTGTTACGCGGGCGACGACGGAGCCCTGATCCGCTACTACGAGAGCCAGGGCTTCACCGCGACCGAACCGTTCACCGTGCAGCTCGTCAACCGGCTCTGGCCCGGCCAACTGCTCGAACGCCGGCTGGCCTGAGTACCACCCGGATGACCCGGCGGCACCCCGATCGCGGTCGTCGCGGGCAGCCGCGGGCCGCCAACGGAGATGCCGGCCCCCTCGCCTGGTCAACCGCGCCGGTCGCCGGTCGTGGCGACCCCGACGCCGGTCGACTTCAGCTCGGGTAGGACCTTGGCGCCGAACGCGTCGATGAAGGCGTCCTGCTCCTGCCCGACGTGGTGCAGGTAGATCTCGTCGAAGCCGAGTTCGACGTACTCCCGCAACCACTGCGTGTGCCGGCCCAGGTCGGCGGAGATGTTGACCACCTCGGCGACCCGGTCCGGCGTAACGGCCGCCGAGACGGTGTCGAAGTGGTCGGTCAGCTCCAGATCCCAGCAGACCGGCGGGTCGAACACGTTGCTGCGCCACTGCTCGTACGCGATCCGGGCCGCCTCGTCCCGGTCCGGCGCCCAGCTCAGGTGGACCTGGAGGGCGAGCCGGCCCCGGCCCCCCGCCTCCCGATAGGCGTCGATCATGCGGCGCAGCCGGGGCAGCGGCGCGTTGACCGTGATGAGCCCGTCGGCCCAGTCGGCGCACCAACGGGCGGTCGACTCGCTGACCGCCGCGCCCACCAGGGCCGGTGGGTGCTCCGGGCGGGTCCAGAGCCGGGCCCGGTCCACTGTGACCAGTCCGTCGTGGCTGACCTGCTCGCCGTCGAGCAGCGCCCGGATCACGTCGACGCACTCGCGGAGCCGGGCGCTCCGGATCTCCTTGCGGGGCCAGCCCTGCCCGGTGATGTGCTCGTTGCTCGCCTCACCCGTGCCCAGCGCCGCCCAGAACCGTCCCGGGTACATCGCGGCGAGGGTGCCGATCGCCTGCGCGATGATCGCCGGGTGGTAGCGCTGGCCGGGGGCGTTCACCACGCCGAGCGGCAACGAGGTCGCCTGGAGCGCGGCGCCCAGCCAGGACCAGGCGAAGCCGGACTGGCCCTGCCGGGAACTCCACGGCGAGAAGTGGTCGGAGGACATGGCCGCGTCGAAGCCCGCCTCCTCGGCCCGCACGACGGCCCGCAGCAAATCGGCGGGGTGGATCTGCTCGTGGGATGCGTGGATGCCGAACATCGTCATGGCGGTCATCCGTACCCCGTTGACCCACGCCCGATACCCGGAACGCCGGTCGATGTTCCTTTCCGGGGAATTCCTACGTGCTGTGTGGCGCCCCGGCGGACTCCTACTCGCTGTGGGCGCCGGCTCCCGGGCCGGCAGCGCCGCCCTCGCCCACCCAGACCGCCTTCAGGTTGCAGAACTCCCGGATCCCCTGCGCCGACAGCTCCCGGCCGTAGCCGGAGTTGCCCACCCCGCCGAACGGCAGTTCCGGGTACGAGGTCGTCATGCCGTTGATGAACACCATCCCGGCGTCGAGGTCGGTGGCGAAGCGCTCCTGTTCCGCCGGGTCCCGGGTCCAGGCGTTGGAGCCCAGCCCGTAGTCGGTGCCGTTGGCCAACTCGATCGCCTCGTCGTACGACGAGACCCGGTGCAGCGCGGCGACCGGGCCGAAGACCTCCTCGCCGTACATCCGCATCGCCGGGGTCAGGTCGGTGACCACGGTCGGCGGGTACCACCAGCCGGAACGGTCGGGGCGCTGCCCACCGCAGAGCACCCGGGCGCCCTGCCGCACCGCGTCCTGGACCTGCTCCTCCACCTCGGCACGGCCCCGCTCGGTCGCCAACGGGCCGATGTCGGTCTCCTCCGCCATCGGATCGCCCACCCGCAGTGCCGACATCCGGGCCACGAAGGCGTCCGTGAACGCGTCGAAGACCTCGGTGTGCACGATGAACCGCTTCGCCGCGATGCAGGACTGGCCGTTGTTCTGGCACCGGGCGACCGTGGCCACCTCGGCGGCCCGCTGCACGTCGGCGGAGGGCATCACCACGAACGGATCACTGCCGCCCAGTTCGAGGACGGTCTTCTTGATGTGCTGTCCGGCGATCGCCGCCACCGAACGCCCGGCGCCCTCGCTGCCGGTCAGGGTCGCGGCCCGGACCCGGGGGTCGGCGAGCACCCGCTCGACCGCCGCCGACTCGATCATCAGGGCCTGGAAGGCGCCGACCGGGAACCCGGCCCGCCGGAACAACTCGTCCAGGTAGAGCGCCGTCTGCGGCACGTTCGAGGCGTGCTTGAGCAGCCCGACGTTGCCAGCCATCAGGGCCGGCGCGGCGAACCGCAGCACCTGCCAGAGCGGGAAGTTCCACGGCATCACCGCCAGCACCGGGCCCATCGGGTGGTACCGGCTGTACGCCCGGGTGGCGCCGATCGCCGCCGCGTCGGCCGGCTCGTCGGCGAGGAACCGCTCGGCGTGTGCGGCGTAGTACCGGCAGGCCATCGCGCACTTGGTCACCTCGGCCTTGGCCGAGGCGTACGTCTTGCCCATCTCCGTCGTCATCATCCGGGCGACACCGTCGCGCTCGACCTCCAGCAGGTCCGCGGCGGCGGTCATCCAGCGGGCCCGGTCGGCGAAGGTCGTCGTACGCAGCGTGTCGAACCCGGCCGCCGCCCGGGCGAGTACGTCCTCCACCTGCTGGTCCGTCATCTCGTCAAAGGTCTTGAGCACCTGACCCGTGCTCGGGTCGATGGTGGCGATCGACATCTCGTACTCCCTACGGATCGGCGGGTCTGGCGGCGGATCACTCGAAGAGGGAGTGGCGGGTCCCCGGCGGCTCCTCGCGGCGCCGCGCGGCCCGACGGCGTTGCACCACCACCAGGTCCACCACGGCCGCCAGGGCGAGGACGCCGAGTATCGCCGCCAGCACCGGTTGGTCGGCCCGAGCCGCCAACACACCGAGCACCACGCAGATGACCAGGCCGAACGAGGCCAGTACCAGGCGCAGGTTGAGCGCGCTGTACGGGCGCCCCACCGTCCCTTTCGCCCCACGGGGCTGAGGTCTCGCGGCCATTTCGCCGAACTACCCGGTATGGGCGCCGGCTAACCTGCGCCGGGTGGGGTAAGAAGAAGACCATGACGACTGGTCCGACTCCTCCCGAAAGTCACGCCGACCTGCTGGCCCGCCCGCTCTACGCACATCTGGCGACCGTCCGGCCCGACGGCGGGCCGCAGAGCAACGTGATGTGGTTCGCCTGGGACGGCGCGCGGATCAGGATGACGCACACGAAGCGACGGCAGAAGTTCCGCAATCTCCAGCACGACCCCCGGATCGCCCTCTCGATCGTCGACCCCGACGACCCGTACCGCTTCCTCGAGGTGCGTGGTGTGGTGGAGAAGATCGAGGACGACGACGAGGTGGCGTCGTTCTACCGGTCGCTCCAGGAGCGCTACAGCAACATCTACGACATCAACGACGCGCCGGTCCGGGTGATCATGACCATCCGGCCGGAGAGCTTCGTCGCGGTGACCGGCGGCCAACCCGCGCCGAGCCGCTGAGCCCGGGACCGGCCTCGACGGGGCGCGTCGCCGGGACCTCGACCCGACGCGTGCCGGGCGCCCTGCGTGGGCGCGTCCGGGCGGCTGTCCGGTTCCCGTCATGTCGCGGAATCGGGGCCGTCGGGGGCGGCGCCGAGGGTTCCTGCGCGGCGACGGCGCCGCGTACAGTTACGGAGCGATTGCTGTCCGCTCCGTACAGGAGAAGCATGTCCAGACGTTGGACCGCCGCCGTCACCGCCGTGCTCGCGGCCTTCGCGCTGGCCTGCGACGGTGCCCAGGGCGGCGGCGGTAGCCAACCCGGTCCCCCGGCCCAGTCGCCCCGACCCGGCCTGCCCACCTCGATGGCCGCGCTCGGCGACTCGATCACCGCCGGTTTCGGTTCCTGCCTGACCCTGGCCACCTGCCAGCGCAACTCCTGGTCGACCGGGGACGGGGTCCGGGTCGAGAGCCTGTACCGACGGCTGCGGGAGGCCAACCCGGCGATCCGCGGCAAGGCGCACAACGAGGCCGTCGGCGGAGCCCGGGTCGCGGGCCTGGCCGGCCAGGCCAGGGACGCGGTACGGGCCAAGGTGGACTACGTGACCGTACTGATCGGAGCGAACGACGCCTGCCGGGGCGGGATCGACGACATGACCAGTGTCTCGGCGTTTCGGAAGAGCCTCGACAGCGGCCTCGCGGCGCTGAAGAAGGGACTGCCCAGGGCGCGGGTACTGGTGGTCAGCATCCCGGACCTGTACCGGCTCTGGGAGGTCGGGCACACCGACGACCGGGTGGTGCGGGTCTGGCGGGACCGGGTCTGCCCCGCGCTGCTCGCCAACGCGGCCTCGACGGCACCGGCCGACCGCACCCGTCGGTCGACGTTCCGTGCCCGGATCGACGCCTACAACCAGCAACTGGCCGCCGCCTGCCGGGCCTACGGCTCCCGATGCCGCTACGACGGCGGTGCGGTGCACCGGGTCCGGTTCGGCCTGGACCTGGTCAACCGGTTGGACTACTTCCACCCGAACGTGGCCGGTCAGAACAAGCTGGCCGAGGTGACCTGGCGGGCATCCGGCCTGGCCGGCCGAGCGGACTGATCGCGGCTACGACTCCGGCATCGTCGCCGGTGGTGGCGGCATGATCGCCGGCCGCTGCCGGTAGAGCTCCTGGGAGCGGGCCGCCAGATCCTTGGTGGCCGACGAGTTCGCCCAGGTACCCAGGATGATCGCGGCTCCGGGAACCGCCTTGGCGAAGAGCCGCTTCGCGGCCCGGACCCCGGCCATCTGCGCCAGCTTCAGACCCAACCGCAGCATCGCCTTCCGCAACGGCGTCTCCGACCGGCCGAGCATCGCGCCGGCCCGTTCCCGACCGGCCGCCACGCCGAGCGCCAGCCGCGCCGTCTGGGCGATCTTGTGCACCCGCTGTAGCACCAGCAGGTCGGTGGCCCGGTCGGCGTGCTCCGGATCGTGCCCGTACGCCGCCGCGACGTGCAGGACCATCCGGGCCTGGGTCCAGGCCAGCACACCCATGTCGAGGACCGCACCGGGCAGGCCGGCGGCGCCCGAGATCGCCCCGGAGAGCTGCGCCCGCGTGACGAACTTGCGGATCGCCACCTCCGCCACGCCGTCCGGCGACAGGTCGGGATAGTACGCACGGGTCCGCTCGACCCAGGCCCGGGCCTCGGGGCCGAGCCGCCGTACCGCCTCCAGCGCGAGGTGCTCCGGTGCGTACTGCGGATCGGCCTTCATCCGTTCCCACAACCCGCTGGGCGGCACCGCCGCCGGGTCCTGGTCGACGGACTTCGCCGGGTCCTGGTCGACGGACTCCGCCGAGTCCTCCTCGGCGCCCGGCCGGGGAGCCGGCGCGGGCGACGTACCCGGACCGGTGCCGGGTGCCGGGCCGGGGTCGGCGGCCGACGGCGAAAGATCGGGCGACGGGACCGGCGAGGCGGTTCCACCGCCGGCCGATGAGGACTCGGTCACGGGACACGCTCCGGAGCTGAGTTGGGGGACGACTCAGGGTACGACCACCGGCGCGACGGCCGGCGGAACGATCAGCGGCGACCCCGCAGCCGGGCCATGATCTGGCGCATCCGATGCTGGTTCGACGGCTTGGCCATCTCGCGACGACCCCGATCGAGAAGTTGCCGGCCCTTGGGCGACCTGAGGAACATTTGGATCCGCTGCACCAATGACGCCATTTCGATCCTCCTGTTGTGGTCCTGCACCAGGTTTACCCGATTCGGCGCTCCGTCACACCGGCCGACGCACAACCCGGTCCCGGACCTCCATCGTGGCCCCACCGATCAAGCCGCCCGGGATCACCGCCACGACGGCACGAGCGCCTCGACCACCTCGGTCGCCTCACCCTCGTGCTTGGCGTAGTGCTCCGGGTACGCCGAGACCTGCACCGCCTGTGCCGCCTCGGTCAGCCGCATCCGCTCCCAACCGGGTACCCGGCGCAGTGCGTCGAAGAACTGCGCCGTCGCGTACGCCGGGTCCATCAACCGGTTGACCGGTCCCCATCCGCTGCTGGTGCGCTGCTGGAACAGCCCGACCGAGTCGTGGTCCCAGCCGCTCCCCTGGTGCGGGTAGCGCTTGGATTCCGGCAGCACCTCGCTGGCCCGGTTGAGCAGGTTGCTCTCCTGCATGGCGGTGGCCACGCCGATGACCAGTGCCCGGCGCGGCATGCCCATGTCCCGGCCGGTCCGCACGATCGCCCGGGCGTTGTCCATCTGCACCGCGGACAGCCCGGCCACCGGGGCGGCGTCGACCAGTGGCGAGCCGGCGGAGTCGTCCCGGTCCGAGCCGGAGGGCTGGGACGAGCCGCCGGCTCCGGAGCGGTCGCGTTCGGCCGATCGGCTCGATCGGTTCGGGGAGTCGTCACCGGGCGACCGGGTCGGCCGGGACAGTGCCACCCGGTCGTCCGGGTTGGCCGTACCGGCACCCGCCGGGCCGTCCGGCTGGCCGGTCGCGTCGACCACGGCGATCAGCCCCAGGCAGCAGAGCACCCCGGCCACGACGGCGACCCGGGCCGGACGCCGTACCCCGAGGGGGATCCGCAGGCCCGTGCGGGCGGCCAGGGCGTTGGCGCGGGCGGCGAACCGGTGGGCCCACGGCGCGGCCAGTCGGACGGCCCGGCGCAGCACCCGCTCGGCGGCCCGGAAGGCCGCGAACCGCCGCGCGCGGGCCAGCACGGGCCGGACGGCTCCGGCGGCGGCCCGCCGCAACACCGACCCGCGGGCGCGCAGCCGAGCCAACCCGGGCTGGACGGCGTGCCGCAACCGGGCCGATCCGGTCCGGACGAGAGCCCAGAGCCGGGCGAGCAGGAGGGTCAACCGGAGCAGGGCGGTGTTGGTCGGTCGGCTCGGTTCCGGCGGGGATGCCGGGTCGGTGGAGGGAACCTCAGCCGATCGGACAGTGCCGGGCTTGGCGGCGTTCACGGTCTCAGAACGGTCGTCGTCAGGCATCCGACGAGGCTAGGCAGCCAAACACCCGACTACAGCGAGTCAGCGAGTGGGCCTGCCCACAATTGTCGACTGACCAACCGGTCAGCGACCCGCAGGCGTGGGCGGCGCCGGCCAACCCGGGCAAGGCCGACATCTCGGGGAAGTCACGTTTTACACATCAGGCCGGCATTTACCTTCGAAACAACCGTCACCGAACGCGACCCCGGCCCCCTCCCCCGATCGGAGGATCCGGTACCCGGCCGGTCGGCTCCCCACCCGCTGCCCGAACCGGGCCGTGCCGTGAGACCGTGGGTCATGGCACAGGTCACCGGACCGGTAACCCGACGAGAGCTCCGTCGCCTGCCCAAGACGAACCTGCACCTGCACCTCACCGGCTCGATGCGGGCGAGCACCCTGGCCGAGCTGACGGACCGCTACGGGCTGCCGCTGCCCGACCCGCTGCCGACCGGCGCCGTACACGGCTGGTCGGCGTTCCAGGGCCGGTACGACCTGGCCCGCGCGGCGCTGCGTACCGCGGACGATCTTCGCCGGGTGGTCGCCGAGGCCGCCCTGGACAACGCCACCGAGGGCGGTGGCTGGCTGGAGATCCAGGTCGACCCGACGACGTACGCCGTCCGGCTGGGCGGGCTGGAGCCGGTGGTGGAGGCGGTGCTGGCCGGGGCCGCCGGTGGCCGTACCGGAGTGATCCTGGCGGCCAGTTGGGCCGGACCACCGGAGCAGGCCGAACGGGTCGCCCGGATCGCGGCCCGGTACGCCGGAGCGGGCGTGGTCGGCTTCGGGCTCTCCAACGACGAGCGGCGGGGCCGGGTCGCCGACTTCTCCCCGGCGGTCCGGACGGCGACCGACGCCGGGTTGCTCGCGGTCCCGCACAGCGGCTTCTACGAGGCCGCCTGGCACGTCCGCGAGTGCGTGACGCTGCTCGGCGCGCACCGCGTCGGCCACGGGCTCACCGCCGTGGCCGACCCGGCGACCCTCGAACTGCTCGCCTCCCGGTCGGTCGCGATGGAGGTGTGCCCCAGCTCATACCCGCCGTTCGGGGTCACCGCGGACCTGGCCTCGACCCCGCTGCGCGCCCTGCTGGCCGCCGGCGTGCCGGTGGCGCTCGGTACGGACGACCCGCTGCTGTTCGGCACGGGCCTGCTCGACCAGTACGTGCTGGCCCGGGACGTGCTGGGCTGTACCGACGAGGAACTGGCCGGGTTGGCCCGGGGATCCATCTACGCCTCGGCCGCCCCGTCGGAGGTCCGGACGGCGATGCTGGCAGGTGTCTCCGAGTGGCTCGGTGGAATGGACCAAGATAGCGGCAGCGTTTCCTACATCGGGGCGCCGTCCGCCATGGGCGCGTCCCGGCGTACCCCGTTGAGGAGGTCCTGACCGGTGCTCGACCCGAACGAGCTCTACCAGCTCACCGATGACCTGCCCGAGTTGGGTCAGCCGGTGCTGATCCAGGCGCTTTCCGGCTTCGTCGACGCCGGAAACGCGACCCGGCTCGCCCGGGAACACCTCGCGTCGACGCTCGACTGCCGGACGATCGCCACCTTCGACGTCGACCAGCTGCTCGACTACCGGTCCCGCCGGCCGACGATGATCTTCGTCGAGGACCACTGGGAGCACTACGAGCAGCCGAAACTGGAGCTGCATCTGCTGCACGACGACGCTGGCACGCCGTTCCTGCTGCTCTCCGGCCCGGAACCGGACTTCCAGTGGGAACGGTTCATCGCGTCGCTGACCGGCCTGATCCGCCGGCTCGGAGTCCGGCTCACCCTCGGGCTCAACGCCATTCCGATGGCCGTGCCGCACACCCGACCGATCGGGGTGACCGCCCACGCCACCCGCCCGGATCTAATCAGCGGCTACGAGTCCTGGCTGCAACGCATCCAGGTGCCGGGCAGCGCCGGCAACCTGCTGGAGTTCCGCCTCGGCGAGCAGGGCCGCGACGCGCTGGGCTTCGCGGTCCACGTGCCGCACTACGTGGCCCAGACGGAGTACCCGGGCGCCGCCGAGCTGCTGCTGACCTCGGTGTCCCGGGCCACCGGGCTGCTGCTGCCCACCGAGACGCTGCGGACCGCCGCCGAGGCCGTACGCCTCGACATCGACCGCCAGGTGGCGCAGACCGACGAGGCCACGTCGCTGGTGCACGCGCTGGAGGAGCAGTACGACGCCTTCACCCGTGGCCGGGGCGGACCGAACCTGCTCGCCAACCAGACCGGGCCGCTGCCGACCGCCGACGAACTCGGCGCGGAGCTGGAGCGGTTCCTCGCCGAGCAGGGCCGCCCTGGGGACACGCCGGGCAACTGATCCCGGCGGTCGGCAACCCGGCGCTGCGTTTCGCGCGGCGGCGCCCGATCCGGCAGGCTGGGCACATGCGTCTGGCGACCTGGAACGTGAACTCGGTCAAGGCGAGGTTGCCCCGGCTGCTGGCCTGGCTCGCCGACACCCGACCCGATGTCGTCTGCCTCCAGGAGACGAAGTGCCCGGACGGGGCGTTTCCGGTCGACGAGGTCGGCGAGCTGGGCTACTCGGTGGCCAGCCACAGCGACGGCCGCTGGAACGGGGTGGCCATCCTGTCCCGGGTCGGGCTGGACGACGTCGCGGTCGGTTTCGCCGACGAACCCGGCTTCCCGGAACCGGAGGCCCGGGCGATCTCGGCGACCTGCGCCGGGGTACGGGTCTGGTCGATCTACGTGCCCAACGGGCGGATCCCGGACTCTCCGCACTACGAGTACAAGCTTGCCTGGCTGGCGGTGCTGCGCGACGCGCTCGCCGCCGAACTGCGGACCGGCCGACCACTGGTGGTCTGCGGTGACTACAACGTCGCGCCGACCGACGCCGACGTGTGGGATCCGGCGCTGTTCGTCGGCTCCACCCACGTGACCCCCGCGGAGCGGCAGGCGCTGGCCGACCTCCGCGCCCTCGGCCTGGCGGACGTCGTACCGACGCCGATGAAGGGGCCGCACCCCTTCACGTACTGGGACTACCGGGCCGGGATGTTCCACCAGAACAAGGGCATGCGGATCGATCTGGTGTACGCGACGGCGTCGTTCGCCGGAGATGTCCGCTCGGCGTACGTCGACCGGGAGGCCCGCAAGGGCAAGGGTCCGTCCGACCACGCCCCGATCGTGGTGGACGCCGGAGCGGACGGCGACCACCCGCCGCTGCCGGAGGGGCTGGATCCGGTACGCCGGTAGCGATCACGTCACGACGGTGCTCCGAGTGGTCGGTCC
>NZ_JBHSPR010000044.1:25107-101031 GCF_042658085.1 Plantactinospora solaniradicis
AGCAGGAGATGGTCACGTCACCCTGGTCGGCCATGCACGTGTCGTTGCCGAGGCCGCCGTTGGCGACGTCCAGCGGGGCACCGTCGAGGACGTCGAGGCTGTCGGTGCCAGCCCCGCCGTTCAGCCGGTCCAGGCCGATACCGGCGCTGAGGGTGTCATTGCCGTCACCACCGTTGACGATGTCGTTGCCGGCGCCGCCGTTGATGGTGTCGTTGCCGTTGCCACCGTTGATGGTGTCGTTGCCGGCGCCGCCGTCGATGGTGTCGTTGCCGTTGCCACCGTTGATGACGTCGTTGCCGTTGCCACCGTCGATGGTGTCACCGCCGTCGCCGCCGTTGATGACGTCGTTACCGGCACCACCGTCGATGACGTCGTTGCCTTCGTCGCCGTTGAGGACGTCGTTGCCGCCCATGCCGTTGATGGTGTCGGCCCCGAGTCCGCCGTAGACGGTGTCGTCGCCGACGCCGCCGTTGATGCTGTCGGCACCGAGGTTGCCGTAGATGGTGTCGTTGCCTGCACCGCCGTTGAGGCTGTCGGCGCCCTGCTCGCCGTAGATGGTGTCGTTGCCGCCACCGCCGTTGACGGTGTCGGTGCCCGCCCCGGCGTACACGGTGTCGTTGCCGTTGCCGGCGAGGATGGTGTCGTTGCCGGCGAGGCCGCAGATCACGTCGTTGCCGGCGGTGCCGATCAGAAGATCGTCGCCGGGGGTTCCGGTGATGGTGCAGACCTGGTTGATGCCGACGTTACGGGTGTCGCCGCGCTCGGCGGCGGCGGACTGGGCGTGTGCGGCGCTCGCGAAGAAACCGAGGGCGACGGTTGCGCCGACGGTGACGAGCGTGCTCCGCAGCAGCGGTCGCAAACCCCAACCTGTTGTGGTGTTGGATCTGGCGGTCATAGTGACCTCCTGGTGGTGGACGTGGGCTGGCCGAAGCCATCTGGTCCGGGCGAGTGGATTGCGTCCGGCGACGTCGGCGTGACGCAAACGCCGAGCGAGCCTTGCGGCGGATGATGGCCCGGTGCCGTCACGGCGCCATCCGGGCCGGATCAGGGTTTCGTCACGACGCCATTGATGTCGAATCCGACACCGCCTACAATGCGCCCCCAGCCCGAGTCCGTCGGAAGTCGTTGATTCGGTCACCGATGCGACAGTTGCCCGCCTCCCGCTGACCCCCCGCGTCGTCCGGACGACACACCTGTCCGGCCCGGATGGGCGGGTCGGCGTCGCCGGCCGGTCAGTGACGGGTATCCGACCGACATCCGGGGAACCGAACGGGCCCGACGAGAGTCCTGCGTCTGGACGTGCCCGCTGTCAGGCCGGCCCGACCTCGGATGGCCGGCACCGGCCGCGCGAGGGAGCGGGCGACATCGCTCCGGTGAGGGGAGCGACGACGCCGCTGTCCCGGCAGGAGCGGAAAGCCCGGATTCGCGACAGTAGGGTGGGTGCCATGGCAGTTGTGAAGATCAACGCGATCGAGGTTCCGCCCGGTGCCGGCGAGGAACTGGAGCGACGGTTCGCCGCCCGGCTGGGTGCGGTCGAGAAGGCACCCGGATTCCTCGGCTTCGAACTGCTCCGCCCGGTCGCAGGCGACAGCCGGTACTTCGTCTACACGAAGTGGGCGGACGAGGCGGCGTACCAGGCGTGGGCGGCCGGCCCGGCCCGGGAGGCGCACGCACGGGGCCCGGCCGAGGGCGGACCGGGCGGCGAGCAGCCCAAGCCGGTCGCCACCGGGGCCACGCTGCTGGAGTTCGAGGTGGTCCAGCAGGCCAGCGCGGCGGCCGGTTAGCGAGTTCCGCCGGTCAGCGGCCGCTACCGGTCAGCCCGTTCCACCGGTCAGCGTTCCCGGGAGTCCACCAGTGACGCGAAGGCGATGACGTTGTCGGAGTAGCCCGTACCGCCGCCGAGCCATCGGCCGCCACAGGTGATCAGACGCAGCCACGGGCGCCCGTAGTCGCCGTACACCCGTTCGACGGGCAGTTTGCCCTTGTCGAAGTGTTCGACGGAGTTGACCTCGAAGATCGCCACCGAGCGGTCCTGGCGGGTCACCTCGATCTTGGCGCCGGGGCGGAGCTTGACCAGGTCGTGGAAGACCGACGGACCGGTCCGGGTGTCCGCGTGGCCGACGATGATCGCCGGCCCGAACTGGCCCGGGGTCGGTCCACGCTCGTACCAGCCGGCCTCGTTGTGCCGGTCGAGCGCGGGTACGGCGATGGAGCCGTCGTCGGCGAGCCCGACCCGGTGCACGGGAGCCCGTACGTCGATCGACGGGATCGCCAGCTTGACCGGTCGGCTCGGCGCCAGCACCGGGAACTCGCGCGGTGGCTCCTTGTGGCCCCTGCCCAGCCAGTTCCATGGCCCGCCCGAGGACTGCCCGAGTCCGGCGCCGGTGGCGAAGATCCCGACCAGCACCAGGACGATGGCGAGTGGCCCGATCATGCTCCGGCGCTGGCGGGTGGCGCCGCCCCGGGCCGCCGGGTGCCGCAGGTGCGGTGCCGGACGCCGGCCGCCGAACCGGGGACGACGGGTGGTCGGGGCGCGGGCCATGGCCGGAACCGGGTCAGATCCGGCGGGCGGTGGCCGACCGGGCCCGTCGGCGTAGCGCGATCAGCCCCAGCACGGCCCCGAGCGCCGTGGTGACGAGTCCGCCGGTCACCAGCAGGCCGCCCCGATCCTCGCCCGCGGTACCGCCGAAGCCGGTCGCCGGGCCCCGGTTGGGCCGGGTGGCGCCGACCACCATGAGCCGGGTCGACGCGTTCTTGCCGTCCGGGCAGCTCAGCCGGACCCGGTAGGTGTCCGCCCGGGTGGTCTGCGGCACCGTCGCCACGGCGGTGAGGAAGCCGGCCTGCGGCTGTACGGTCGCGGTGCCGAAGGCACCCGACTCGACCGTGGCCGGCTGGGTGTTGCTGGTGCAGCTGGCCTTGATGCCGATCATGTACCCGGCCTCGACCGTGCTCGGGTTCACCTGGACGAAGACGTCGGCGGCTCGGGCCGGGGCGGGCACGGTCAGCACCCCGCCGAGGGCGAGCGCAGCACCGCACAGGATCGCGGTGCGTCGACGCGTGGCCACTGTTCCCCCTCCCGGCGCCGTCGGCAGGGCCGGGCGCGGGGCCCCGGGGCCTGCCGTACAGAAGAATCTTCTCATCCAGCGGCGCCGCGCACACCCGGTCGGGCGTTCTCGGCCGGATCGGCGGCCGATGGGGGTGGTCGCGTAGGCTCACTTTCCCGTGACCCTCTCCAGCCGTGAGCAGACCGCCGGGGTGCCGTCGGCCCGAGCGGGCCAGATGGCGCCGACGGAGCGGCTGGCCCGGGTCCGCACCTTCCATCCGCGCCGGGGCCGGCTCAGCAGCCGGCACCTCGATGCGCTGGACCGGCTGTGGCCTCGATACGGCCTGACCATCCCGACCGGGGACACGCCGGGCGGACGTACCCCGAACGAGGGCGCGCCGGCCGGGAACGTCTGGGACGAGAGCACACCCGCCGGGAACACGCCGGACGGGAGCGCGCCGATCGACCTGGTCGACCTGTTCGGTCGCCGGGCGCCGGTGGTCCTGGAGATCGGCTCGGGGATGGGCGACGCCACCGCGGCGATGGCCGCCGCGGATCCCGGCCGGAACTACCTCGCGGTCGAGGTGCACACCCCGGGCATCGCCAACCTGCTCGCGCTGACCGAACGCCACGGACTGACCAATGTCCGGATCGCCCGGGGCGACGCACTCGACCTCGTCCGGCACCTGCTCCCGCCGGACGCCCTCGACGCGGTGCACGTCTTCTTCCCCGACCCGTGGCCGAAGCCCCGGCACCACAAGCGGCGGTTGATCCAGCCGTCACACGTCGCCCTGCTCCGCTCCCGGTTGGCCGCCGGCGGCACCCTGCACTGCGCCACCGACTGGGCCGAGTACGCCGAGTCGATGCTCCAGACCCTGACCGCCGACCCGGAGCTGGCCAACGCGTACCCCGGGTACGCACCGAGGCCGGCGTACCGTCCGGTGACGAAGTTCGAGCGCCGTGGCACCACGGCCGGACGCCCGATCCTCGACCTGATCTTCCACCGCCGCTGAAGCCGCCCTCGGAAGGGACGCGGCGGCGGAAACGATCATCGGGCGGGCGGCGGACTGGCGTCTCCGGGCCGGGCCAGGCACCATGGACCGGCTATGACGCTCACCGACCAGCTGCCGGGCAGCGCCGACCCAGATACCCTCTTCGACGCGTTCGCCGGTTGGGCGCAGGAGCGTGGCCTCACCCTCTATCCGCATCAGGAAGAGGCGTTGATCGAGATCGTCTCCGGTGCCAACGTCATCCTGAGCACCCCGACCGGCTCCGGCAAGAGCCTGGTCGCCGCCGGTGCCCACTTCGCGGCCCTGGCCGAGGACCGGATCAGCTTCTACACCGCGCCGATCAAGGCGCTGGTCTCGGAGAAGTTCTTCGCGCTCTGCGACATGTTCGGCGCGGAGAACGTCGGCATGCTGACCGGCGACGCGAGCGTCAACGAGGACGCGCCGATCATCTGCTGCACGGCGGAGATCCTGGCCAACATCGCGCTGCGCGACGGCGACCGGGCCGACGTCGGCATGGTGATCATGGACGAGTTCCACTTCTACGCCGAGCCGGACCGGGGCTGGGCCTGGCAGGTCCCGCTGATCGAACTGCCGCAGGCGCAGTTCGTGCTGATGTCCGCCACGCTGGGCGACGTCACCCGGTTCACCGACGACCTGAGCCGGCGTACCGGCCGGCCGACCGCGCTCGTGAAGAACGCGGAACGGCCCGTGCCGCTGATGTTCACGTACGCGATGACGCCGCTGCACGAGACCCTGGAGGAGCTGCTCAGCACCAAGCAGGCCCCGATCTACGTCGTGCACTTCACCCAGGCCGCCGCCCTGGAGCGGGCCCAGGCGCTGACGAGCGTCAACGTCGCCACCCGGGCGGAGAAGGACATGATCGCCGAGGCGATCGGCAACTTCCGGTTCACCGCCGGATTCGGCCGTACCCTGTCCCGGCTGGTCCGGCACGGCATCGGGGTCCACCACGCGGGGATGTTGCCGAAGTACCGACGGCTGGTCGAGACGCTGGCCCAGGCCGGGCTGCTCAAGGTCATCTGTGGCACCGACACCCTCGGTGTCGGCATCAACGTGCCGATCCGCACGGTGCTGTTCACCGGCCTGTCGAAGTACGACGGCGTCCGGACCCGGCTGCTCAAGGCGCGCGAGTTCCACCAGATCGCCGGCCGGGCCGGGCGGGCGGGCTTCGACACCCTGGGCACGGTGGTGGTGCAGGCGCCGGAGCACGTGATCGACAACGAGAAGGCCCTCGCGAAGGCCGGTGACGACCCGAAGAAGCGGCGCAAGGTGGTCCGCAAGAAGCCGCCGGAGGGGTCGATCGGCTGGGGTCGGCCCACCTTCGAACGGCTGGTCGAGGCCGAGCCGGAACCGCTGACGTCGAGCTTCACCGTCAGCCACGCGATGCTGCTCAACGTCATCAGCCGGCCCGGCGACGCGTTCGCGGCGATGCGGCACCTGCTGACCGACAACCACGAGGACGCCGCCGCGCAGCGCCGGCACATCCGCCGGGCCATCGCCATCTACCGCGCGTTGCTGGCCGGCGGCGTGGTCGAACGGCTCGCCGAGCCGGACGAGGCCGGCCGACGGGTACGACTGACCGTCGACCTCCAGCTCGACTTCGCACTCAACCAGCCACTCTCGCCGCTCGCACTGGCCGCGATCGAACTGCTGGACGTGGCGTCCCCCACGTACCCGCTGGACGTACTCTCGGTGATCGAATCCACTTTGGACGATCCTCGACAGGTGTTGTCGGCGCAGCAGTTCAAGGCGCGCGGCGAGGCGGTCGCCCAGATGAAGGCCGACGGCATCGAGTACGAGGCCCGGCTCGAACTGCTGGACGACGTCACCTATCCGAAGCCGCTGGTCGAGCTGCTGGACGCGGCGTACGAGATGTACCGGCGGGGCCATCCCTGGGTGGCCGACCACCAGCTCGCCCCGAAGTCGGTGGTCCGGGACATGTACGAGCGGGCGATGACCTTCGTCGAGTACGTCAGCTTCTACGGGCTGTCCCGCTCCGAGGGCCTGGTGCTGCGCTATCTGGCGGACGCGTACAAGGCGCTGCGGCAGACCGTGCGCGAGGACGCCAAGACCGAGGAACTGATCGACCTGATCGAGTGGCTCGGCGAGCTGGTCCGACAGGTCGACTCCAGCCTGATCGACGAGTGGGAGCGGCTGCGCAACCCGGGCGAGGCGGCCACGATGGTGGTCGACGACAAGCCGCCGGCGGTCACCGGAAACGTGCGGGCGTTCCGGGTGCTGGTCCGCAACGCCCTGTTCCGCCGGGTCGAACTGGCCGCCCTGCGCCGGTACGACGAGTTGGGCGGGCTCGACGCCGAGGACGGCTGGGACGCCGACGCCTGGGCGGAGGCGCTGGAGCCGTACTTCGAGGCGTACGACGAGATCGGCACCGGGCCGGCGGCCCGGGGTCCGGCGCTGCTGATGATCGAGCAGGGGCGCGACCGGTGGACGGTCCGGCAGATCCTCGACGACCCGGACGGCGACCACGACTGGGGAATCAGCGCGGAGGTCGACCTCGCCGCCTCCGACGCGGTCGGTGCGGCGGTACTCCGGATCACGGACGTGGGCCAACTCTGAGTCCTGGTGCGACGGTGAGTCAGGCGTCTATCTGTACCTGCCGCCGCTTCGGACGTAGGGTCGGTCGGGTGAGTGGCGATGTGGTCCCGTCGAGGCGGGAGGTACGCATGTCCGACGCCGACCGGGAGAGCGTCATCGCCCGGTTGAACACCGCCGTCGCCGAGGGGCGGCTGACCCTGTCCGAGTTCGAGGAGCGCGTCGACGGTGTGCTGTACGCCCGCACCTACGGCGACGTGGAGCCCTTCGTCGCCGACCTGCCGGCCGCCACTCCGGCCGCCGCACCGAGCGACGTCGTCGAACTGACCAGTCACGCCGGGCACATCCAGCGCGCCGGCCGCTGGGCCGTACCCCGGCGGCTCGTGGTGCGCAGCAAGGCCGGTGTGGTCAAGCTCGACCTGCGACACGCCGTCATCAGTCATCCGGTGGTCGAGATCCAGCTGTCCACCCAGGCCGGCTCGACGACCATCGTGCTGCCACCGGGAGCGACCGCCAACATCGACGGGGTCACCACGACCGCCGGCACGGCGGAGACCAGGGTCCCGTCGGCACCCGAGCCGGGTTCGACCTTCCCGCACGTCGTCATCACCGGCAGTACCGCCGCCGGCACGCTGCTGGTCCGCTACGAGCGCCGATTCTGGCGCTGGCGCTGGTAGCGGCGGTCGGTGCCGCCGCGCCGGCCGCTGGCCGGGGACTCAGTCGTGGTCCAGGGCCTCCGCCAGCTCCACCCCGTCCAACCGCGCGAGCACCATCGTCTGGAAGCGGGGGCACGACTGGTAGTCCGGATGCCGGCACCGCAATCCGTGTTCCAGCAGCGTCTGCGACAGCGTCAGCCGGGCGATGCGCTGCCGCACCTGCGCCAACTGGGCCCGCAGCACCTCCCGCCGCCGGTCCCGATCCGGGGCGGCGAACAGCTCCCGCAACTGCTCCAGGCTGAACCCGGCGTCCTTCCCAAGCATGATCTCCGCCACCCGGGTCACATGCGCCGGTCCGTACACCCGCCGCCCCGCCACCCGCCGCGCCGGTGACAGCAACCCCATGTCCTCCCAGTGCCGCAACACGTGCGTGGCCAACCCGAAACGGGCTGCCAGCTCGCCGATCGTGTACTCCAACACCACCTCCGAAGTTCGTACCCACCTTGATAGCAGCTCGGTTGACTTCAGGTCGACCTGAAGTCACACACTCGTGCGCATGACCGAGACGCACACCGCCTACACCGACACCGACACGCTGATCCGGCTGCTCGACGCCGCGGAAGCCATGCCCGCCGCCGCGGCGCTACGGGCGCGCAGCTACGAGGTCCTGCGGTTACCGCCGGGCGCGACGGTGGTCGACGTCGGCTGCGGCACCGCTCGCGCCGTCGTCGAACTGGCCGAGCACGCAGCCCAGGCCATCGGCGTGGACCTCGACCCGGCCATGCTGGCCGCCGCCCGCCGCCGGTTTCCCGACATCGACGTACGCGCCGCCGACGCCACCGAGCTGCCGCTGGCTGACGGGCAGGCGCACGGGTACCGGGCGGACAAGGTGTACCACGTCCTGCCCGACCCGCACGCGGCCCTGGCCGAAGCCCGCCGGGTCCTCGTCCCGGGTGGGCGGATCGCACTGCTCGGCCAGGACTGGGACACCCTGGTCATCGACTCCGACCAACCCGAACTGACCCGCCGCATCGTGCACGCCCGCGCCGACAGCATCCCCCACCCCCGCGTCGCCCGCGCCTACCGCAACCTGCTCCTCGACGCCGGCTTCCACGACGTCGACGTCGAGGTCCACACCGCGCTGTTCACCGATGCCAGCATGCTGCCCATGTTCGTCGGGCACACCGCCGCCGCGCAGCAGGCCGGCGTCATCACCGGCGACGAAGCCGACAACTGGATCGGCGAGCAGACCCGGCGCGCCCAGGACGACCGGTTGCTGGTCGCCGTCCCGATGTTCCTGGCCTCGGCCACACGCTGACCCCTCGGCTATACGCATTCCGTTATGGGTATATGATGGTTGCCATGGCACGAGCAGCGACGACGTCGGACGTCTTCAACGCGATCGCCGAGCCGCAGCGCCGGGAGATCCTGGCGCTGCTGCGGGCGGGTGAGCGGCCGGTGACCGAGTTGGCCCAGGCGCTGGGGATGACCCAGCCCGGGGCGTCCAAACACCTGCGGGTGCTCCGGGAGGTCGGGCTGGTGCGAGACCGCAAGGCGGGCAAGCAGCGCCTGTACGGCCTCGACGCCCGCGGACTGCGACCGGTCCACGAGTGGACCGGCGGGTTCGAGCAGTTCTGGAACGAGAGCTTCGACCGGTTGGACGCGTACGTGCAGGACCTGAAACAGGCAAGGGAGAAGGAGTAGCTGATGAGCGAGATGGGACGAGGAGCGCCGGCGCGGTCCGTGACGGCTGACCGCGAGATCGTGATCTCCCGGGTCATCGACGCCCCACGGGAGCTGGTGTTCGAGGCGTTCACCGAGGTGCGGCACCTGTCGCGGTGGTGGGGGCCCGAGGGGTTCACCACCACCACGCGGTCGTTCGAGTTCCGCGTCGGCGGGGTGTGGGACTTCGTGATGCACGGGCCGGACGGAACGGACTACCAGGAGTGGATCTCCTGGACCGAGATCGTCCCGCCGGAGGGGATCACGCTGCTGCACGGTGAGTCCCGCGGCGACCCGAACGCCTTCGAGTCGGTCCTCACGTTCGCGTCCGACGGGGCGGCGACCCGGATCGAGATGCGCACGGTGTTCCCGACCAAGGAGCTGCGCGACGAGGCGGTCGAGAAGTACCACGCGATCGAGGGCGGCCGGCAGACCCTGAGCAACCTGGCTGCCTACGTCACCGAGATCGTTCGGAAGGGAGCGGAGGGCTGATGGCCGGGAAGGTGTTCTTCAGCGTCTCGATGTCGCTGGACGGGTTCATCGCGCCGGAGTCCCTCGGGGACTTGATGGGGCAGCAGTGGATGGAACTCCAGGCGTGGGTCTTCCCGCAGCGGTTCTTCCGGGAGAACCTGAAGCTCGGCGAGGGCGGCGAGGAAGGGCGCGACAACGACATCCTGCGGGAGACGTTCGAGCGCACCGGCGCGAGCGTGATGGGCAAGCGCATGTTCGACGCCGGCGAGCAGATGTGGCCGGCGGAGGCGCCGTTCCACACGCCGGTGTTCGTCGTGACGCACACCAAGCGTGACCCCTGGGAGCGGCCGGGCGGGACCACCTTCCACTTCGTCAACGACGGCATCGAGGCCGCGCTCGACCAGGCCCGCGAGGCCGCCGGCGACCGCGACGTCCGCATCGCGGGCGGCGGCGCGACGATCCTCGAGTACGTGAACGCCGGCCTGGTCGACGAGTTCTCGATCGCGCTGTCGCCCGTGCTGTTCGGCTCCGGAATCCGCCTGTTCGAGGGCGTGGACGCGGGCCGCGTGGCCCTGGAGCCGGTCCGCGCGGAGCCCTCCCCGAGGGTGACGCACCTGACCTACGCCGTCCGGGAGCGGTAGGCGCACGGCGGACGGCCTGACGGACCGTGGCATGCCGGCGGCCTTGCCCAAATCATCTTAGTCATTAAGATAATCGCATGGGCATATCGACTGACTTCTCCGTGGCAATCGCCGGCGCCGGCCTCTCCGGCCTCTGCCTCGCCCAGTACCTGATGCGCGCCGGCATCGACGTGCACGTCTACGAGCGGGACCCGGGCCCCTTCGTCCGGCGGCAGGGCTACCGGATCATCCTCGACCGGTACGGGCTGGAGGCGCTGCGCGCGAGCCTGCCCCGCCCGCTGTACCGCCTGGCGCTGACCACCGGCGACGAGCCCGGCGGGCACCTGCGCTTCACCGACAGCCGGCTCCGGAACGCATTCACCATCACCTTCAAGGACGAGCCGCACGCGACCCGCCAGGTCGACCGGCTGACCCTGCGGTCGATCCTGCAGTCCGGGCTGGACGGGCGCATCCACTACGGCAAGGCCGCCGTCGCGGTGGACAGCGGCGGCCCGGCAAGGCTGCGGCTGCGGTTCTCCGACGGCGGGGCCGCCGCGGCAACCGTCGTCGTGGGCGCGGACGGCGTCAGCTCGGCGCTGCGCGCGGAGCTCATCCCGGACGCGGACCCGGCGAACACCCCGATGGCGGGCATCTACGGCCGGTCGCCCCTGCGGCGGAACGGCGGAAGCGTCATCCCGGACGCGCTGCGTACCAGCGGGGTCCTGGCCATCGCCGACCGGCCGGGCCGCGCCTTCTTCTTCACCTCCATGCGGTTCGGCGAGAGCCCGCAGGAGGCGTTCGCGCGCCTGGCCCCGGGCAGCTACGCGCCCACCGGTGACGACTACGTCATGTGGGGACTGCTGCTCCGGCAGGAGGAGGTGCCCATCGGCGTCCGTGGGGACCTGCTGGCGCTGTGGAGACTGGCCGCCCGGATGAGTGTGGACTTCCACCCGCTCATCCGGCGGCTGGTCGACACGGCCGAGGTGGACACCACGGTGCTCAACCTCTTCGCCACCGGCCGGCGCCCGCGCCGCTGGGCGGTGCCCCGGGCGACGATGATGGGCGACGCCGTGCACGTCATGCCGCCGTTCGGCGCTCACGGCGGCAACACCGCGCTCCGCGACGCCGCCCTGCTCGGCCACAGGCTGGTCGAGGCCCGGGCGAGCGGCGCGCCGGTGGAGGAGGCGATCGCCGGCTACCAGGACGAGATGGTGCCCTACGCCTTCCGCGCCGTCGACACCGCAGCCGGGCTGATGCGCCGCCTCACCGGGGGCGCGGCCGCACCGCACTGGGTGCTGACCCGCGTGTTACCTCGGCTGCACCGGGTCACCGTACCGGAGGCATGATTGCGGGCATGTCCCACGAGCCGGCCCGTGCGTCCGCGATCGCCGACCTCATGCGCGCCGGGCGGGAGACGTCGCGGCTGTCCATGGTGTTCCGGTACGCCATCGCGGAGCGGCTGGGCCTCACCGTGAGCGACCTGGAGTGCCTGGACCACCTGGCGGACGTCGGATCCGCCACCGCGGGGCAGGTCGCCGAGCGGACCAACCTCACCACCGGGGCGGTGACCAGCATGCTCCGCCGGCTCCAACAGGCGGGCTACGTGACGGCCGAGCGCGATCCGGCCGACCGGCGGCGGGTGATCGTCACCCTGCGGCCGGAGCGGATCGCCGAGTTGGAGCGACCGTACGAGCGGTTTGCCGAGCGGGCGGAGCGGCTCATCGAGGGCTACAGCGTCGAGGAGGTCATGCTGCTGGTCCGGCACTATGACCGCATGCAGGCGATGTACCTCGCCGAGTTGGACCGCCTCCGCAGCGGTCCGCCTGAGGCGGCGTCGCGTGACTGACCGCGCTCCCGGTCGTCCGGACTCCACACAGTTCGCGTGGAAGCGACATCCGGAACGTCCGTTTTGGGCTGGGCGGAGCGGCGTGAATCAATTAGAATGGGTGTACTAAAACGGCTTCTGAACTGGGAGGACAGCCGTGCCAGAGCCCGTCTCCACCGCGCCCTCTCCCGCCCCCCTGCCCTACGCCACCCTGCTCGCCTTCACCCGCTACGTCGACCGCACCGGTCCGGCCAAGGCCACCTTCGTCGGCGGCCTCCGCAAGCAGCGGGCGAGCCGCTCCGGCTTCAACCCACACGGCCAACTCGTCAAGGCACTCAAGGCCGACATCGCCTTCCGGACCGGCGGCCGGCATCTGGCGGAGATCGTCGACGTGGTCAAGCCGCGCTGGCGTCCGCTCTACGAGACCCTGGTTCCGGGCACGGTGAGTTTCCTGCACTCGCTCGGCGACCTGTCGACGGTCGAACTCGCGCAGACCCATGATGCCCTGGGCATGGTCGGCGAGCTGCCGGTGAAGATCAATCCGCACCTCGGCCTGCGCTACGACGACGGGCGGCGGGAGGCCGTCCGGCTGCACTTCGACGAGCAGCCGCCGAGCCAGGAGGCGCTGCTGGCGACCCTGCACCTGATGAGCCGGCAGATGGACCAGGTGCTGCCCGGCGCCGATCCGGTGCTGGTCGACGTACGCCGGGGTGTCGCGCACCACCGCGATCCGGCGGTCCGCGCCGACCAGGTGGAGCGCTGGCTGGCCGGTGAGGCCGCCGCGTTCACCGCGATCTGGTCCACCGCCGCGTAACCCCACCGGTGGTCGTGGACCCGATGGTGGTGTTGACCGGTCCCGCCGCCGGCAGGGCTGGCAGGCTGGTTCCATGGCGGTCGACATCGTGTACGAGACCCACGCGCTGACCACGGACAACGAGGCCGGCCTGGCCACCGGCTGGCTGCCCGGCCAGCTGTCCGCGTACGGCCGGCAGGGCGCCCGCGAACTGGGCGAACGACGCCGGGACGACGGCCTTCAGGTGGTCTTCTGCTCCGATCTGCGCCGCGCGGTCGAGACCGTGGAGATCGCGTTTCCGCTCCGCGAGGTGCCGGTGCACCGGGACACCCGGCTGCGGGAGTGCGACTACGGCGAGCTGAACGGCATGCCCGTGGCCGAACTGGCCCGGCTGCGCGGTCGGCACCTCGACGAACCCTTTCCGGGTGGGCAGAGCTACCGGCAGGTAGTCGAACAGACCCACGGATTCCTGCGCGACCTGGCAGCCGGCTGGGACGGGACCCGGGTCCTGATCGTGGCGCACTCCGCGAACCGCTGGGCTCTTGATCACCTGCTGCACGGGGCCCCGCTGGCGGACCTGGTCGCCGCCCCCTTCGACTGGCAGCCCGGCTGGTCGTACCGGCTTCCGTCCGGCTGGGGCAGCGACCGGCCGCCGCCGGCACGGGCCCAACCCGGGCAGCCCGCGCCGGAACGTGGATAACTCGCGGGCATCCGCCGCCCCGGCCTGCCTATCCTTGGCGACGACATGCACACGACGCCACCCGCCCCCGCCGCACCCGCCGCCGACCTGGCCGAGCTCCGGGCCCGGCTGCCCGAGCTGATGTTCCGGGACCAGCGCCGCATCCAGCGGCGGATCGACGGGATACCCAAGATCCGCGACTCGCGCCGCCGCGAGGCCGCCACCACCGAGATCGCCACCGAGATCGCCTCGGCGGAGCAGCGGCTGACCCGCCGCCGGGCCGCCGTGCCGGTTGTCACCTACCCGGCGGGGCTGCCGGTCAGCGAGAAGAAGGACGACCTGCTGGCCGCGATCCGGGACCACCAGGTGGTGATCGTGGCGGGCGAGACCGGGTCCGGCAAGACCACCCAGTTACCCAAGATCTGCCTCGAACTGGGCCGGGGCGTACGTGGCCTGATCGGGCACACCCAGCCCCGACGGCTGGCCGCCCGGACCGTGGCCGACCGGATCGCCGACGAACTCGGCACCGAACTGGGCGGGGCGGTCGGGTACAAGGTCCGGTTCACCGACCAGGTCGGCGACGGGACGCTGGTCAAGCTGATGACCGACGGAATCCTGCTCGCCGAGCTTCAGCAGGACCGGATGCTCCGGCAGTACGACACGCTGATCATCGACGAGGCGCACGAGCGCAGCCTCAACATCGACTTCATCCTCGGGTATCTCCGGCAGTTGCTGCCCCGCCGGCCGGACCTCAAAGTGATCATCACCTCGGCGACGATCGACCCGGACCGCTTCGCCCGGCACTTCGGGACCGAGGCCGAGCCGGCGCCGGTCGTCGAGGTGTCCGGCCGGACGTACCCGGTGGAGGTCCGCTACCGGCCGCTGGTCGAGGTGGCGGATTCGGACGACTCCGACGACTCCAACGACGATTCGGACAACGTCCGGGACCAGGTCCAGGCGATCGGCGACGCGGTACAGGAACTGGCCGCCGAGGGGCCCGGCGACATCCTGGTCTTCCTCAGCGGGGAGCGGGAGATCCGGGACACCGCCGACGCCCTGGCCAAGCTGGTACAGAACCGGCCGGGGTTGCGCGGGACGGAGATCCTGCCGCTCTACGCCCGGCTCTCGACCGCCGAACAGCACCGGGTGTTCCAGGCACACCAGGCCCGCCGGGTGGTACTGGCCACCAACGTCGCCGAGACCTCGCTGACGGTTCCCGGAATCAAGTACGTCGTCGACCCCGGTACCGCCCGGATATCCCGGTACAGCCACCGGCTGAAGGTGCAGCGGCTGCCGATCGAGGCGGTCTCGCAGGCGTCGGCGAACCAGCGGAAGGGACGCTGCGGGCGTACCTCGGACGGGATCTGTATCCGGCTGTACGACGAACCGGACTTCCTCGGCCGCCCCGAGTTCACCGACCCGGAGATCCTCCGTACCAACCTCGCCTCGGTCATCCTCCAGATGACGGCCATCGGGCTCGGCGACATCGCCGCGTTCCCGTTCATCGACCCGCCGGACCGGCGCAACATCGCCGACGGGGTTGCCCTGTTGCAGGAGTTGGGCGCGCTGGAGGCGGCGACCGGGAACGAACCCGTCCGTCGGCTGACTCCGCTGGGCCGTCGGCTGGCCCAGCTTCCGGTGGATCCCCGGCTGGCCCGGATGGTGCTGGAGGGCGAGCGGAACGGCTGCGCCGCCGAGGTGATGGTGATCGCCGCCGCGTTGTCCATCCAGGATCCCCGGGAGCGGCCCGCCGACAAGCAGGCGCAGGCCGACCAGGCACACGCCCGGTTCACCGACAAGGAGTCGGACTTCGCGGCGCTGCTCAACCTGTGGCGGTACCTCAAGGACCAGCAGAAGGAGTTGTCGTCCAGCGCGTTCCGCCGGATGTGCAAGGCCGAGTACCTCAACTACCTGCGGGTGCGGGAGTGGCAGGACATCAACAGCCAGCTCCGGCAGGTACTACGCAGCATGGCCGCCCGGCCGACGGACGGCAGGCCCACCGGCACCGACCAACGAACGGACGACGGCCGGCGCGGCGGCAGCCAACGGCCGGCGGACGACAGCGCGGAGGGCGGCACCGACCAGCCGGCGAACGATATCGACACGGATCGGATCCACCAGTCCCTTCTCGCCGGGCTGCTCTCGCACGTCGGCCTGAAGGACGCCCAGAAGAACGAGTATCTCGGCGCCCGGGGTGCCCGCTTCGGCCTCTTCCCCGGTTCGGCACTGTTCCGCCGGCCGCCGCGCTGGGTGATGGCGGCCGAACTGGTCGAGACGTCCCGGCTGTGGGGCCGGGTCGCCGGGCGGGTCGAGCCGGAGTGGGTCGAGGCGCTCTCCCAGCACCTGGTGAAACGCAGCTACAGCGAGCCGCACTGGGAGAAGAAGCAGGCCGCCGTGGTGGCGTACGAGAAGGTCACCCTGTACGGCATCCCGCTGGTCGCCGGCCGCAAGGTCAACTTCGGCCGGATCGACCCGGCGCTGTCCCGCGAACTGTTCATCCGGCACGCGCTGGTGGAGGGCGACTGGCAGACCCCGCACCGGTTCTTCCACGACAACCGGGCACTGCGGGGCGAGGTCGAGGAGTTGGAACACCGGGCCCGGCGCCGGGACATCCTGGTCGACGACGAGACCCTGTTCACCTTCTACGACCAGCGGCTGCCCGCCGACGTCGTCTCCGGCCGGCACTTCGACGCCTGGTGGAAGCGGACCCGCCGGGACCAGCCCGAACTGCTCACCTTCGACCGCCAGATGCTGGTCAACCAGGGCAAGGGCGGCATCGACGCGGCGGACTACCCCGACGAGTGGCACTCGGACGGGGTGGCGCTGCCGCTGACGTACCGGTTCGAGCCGGGCACCGAGACCGACGGCGTGACGATCGACATCCCGCTGCCGATGCTCAACCAGGTGACCGCGGAGGACTTCGACTGGCAGGTACCGGGGCTGCGCGAAGAGCTGGTCATCGCGCTGATCCGGTCGCTGCCGAAGGCCGTACGCCGGAACTTCGTCCCGGTGCCGGACTATGCGCGGGCGGCGCTGGCCGCGATCACGCCCGGCCGGGAGCCGCTGCTCGACGCGCTGACCCGGGAACTGCGCCGGATGACCGGCGTCACGGTCCCCCGGGACGCCTGGGACGTCGACCGGCTGCCGGCGCACCTGCGACCCACCTTCCGGGTGATCGGCGACGAGCAGAAGACCGTCGCCGAGGGCAAGGACCTGCCGGCGCTGCAACGTCAACTCACCACCCAGGTACGCAAGATGGTGGCCGCCGCCGCGCCCGACGTGGAACGGCAGGGCCTACGGGAGTGGAGCCTCGGCACCCTGCCCCGCTCCATCGAACAGAACCGGGCCGGCTACCTTGTCACCGCCTACCCGGCGCTGGTGGACGAGGGGGACAGCGTCGCGGTACGGGTCTTCGAGTCCGAGGCCGAACAACGGCACCAGATGTGGGCCGGCACCCGCCGCCTGCTCCGGCTCGGCCTGGCCGCACCGGCGAAGTTCCTCCAGGGCCGACTCTCCAACGAGGCCAAGCTGGCGCTGAGCCGCAACCCGCACCGCAACGTGCAGGACCTGCTCGACGACGTGGCCGACGCGGCGGTCGACAAACTGATCGCCGACGCGGGCGGCCCGGCCTGGGACGCCGACGGCTTCGCCGCGCTCCGGGACCGGGTCCGGGCCGACCTGGTCGACACCACGATCGAGGTCGCCGAACGGGTACGTCGGATCCTCGCCACGGCCTACACCGTCGAACAACGGCTGGCCCGGACCAACAGCCTGCCCCTGGTCGCCGCGCTCACCGACATCCGGGCCCAGCTCTCCGCCCTGGTGCACCGAGGCTTCGTCACCGAGACCGGCTACGCCCGGCTGGCCGACCTGCCCCGCTATCTCACCGCCATCGAACGGCGCCTCGACCGGCTCCCCCAGAACCCGCAACGCGACCGGGAACAACAGGCCCGGATCGAACAGGTCCAGCAGGAGTACCGGGACATGCTCGCCACCCTCCCCCCACCCCGCCGCAACGACGACGCCGTACGACAGATCCGCTGGATGATCGAGGAGTTACGCGTCAACGTCTTCGCCCAGGCCCTCGGCACTCCCTACCCCATCTCCGAACAGCGCATCTACCGCGCCATGGACCTCGCCGAGGTGTAAGGAAGGGCCCCTTCTTATCGCTTTCTGTAGAAGAAGGGCCCCTTCTTAACACGTAACACCCCCTCCCACGTGGCCCGCGCCACAGGCGGGGCCGGATAGCTGGGTGTCCGGTGCCGGGGTCGTTATGCTCGGGTCCGGCCATCCAGAGCGACCGAGAGACCTGGCTCGTTGACGTCGCAGCAACCCCCCGACCGTGGGTGCGGGTGCTACCGCCAGGATCGATGGAGGTACCTGTAGTGCGTACGTCGCGTGCCGAGCGGTCCAGCCGGCTCCACGTCACCTGGCATCGGTGGCGTCGACATGTGGATCTCTGCCGGACCAGCACCATGCTCTGTCCCGGCCAGGACTGACCGCAGCCGCCGGTCGGCGGGTATCCGGCCGCTTCTCGCAACCACCCTTCCCGGCGGCACCGTCGTCGCTGCCCGTGGCCGTCCACCGACCGTGGCAGCCGTCGGCGTACCTGCCGCCGGACATTTCATGGAGTTTCCGCACATGCGCATCACCGCTGTTTCCGCCCGCCTGCTCTCCGGAGTCGCCGCCCTCGCGCTGCTCGGTGCCGTTGCCGCCTGCGGCGGCGGCTCGTCCGGCGATGCGGCCGAGAATCCGTACGACCTGCTACAGCCCGGCACCCTGCGGGTCGGCACCCTGACCGACGCCCCGCCGAACGTGTACCTGAAGGACGGCAAGTTCACCGGATTCGACAACGACCTGATGACCGCCGTCGCCGGCAAGTTGGGGCTGAAGGTCGAGTTCGTCGGCACGGACTTCTCGGCACTGCTGTCGCAGGTCAACAATCACAAGTTCGACGCGGGCAGTTCGTCGATCACCATCACCGAGGCCCGGAAGAAGACCGTGGACTTCGGCAACGGGTACGACTTCGGCTACTTCGGCCTCGACGTACCGGCCGGCTCGCCGATCAAGAGCTTCGCCGAGTTGAAGGGCAAGCGGGTGGTCGTGGTGCAGGGCACCGTGCAGGACGACTACGCGACCAAGGAAGGGCTGGACCCGGTCCGGGTGCCGGACTACAACGGCGCGATCAACCAGCTCAAGGCCAAGACCGCCGACGCCTGGATCGCACCGGCGGAGATCGGCGAGAAGTCCGCACAGGACAGTGCCGGAAAGATCGTCCTCGTCGAGAAGCAGCTCAGCTCGGCCCCGACCGCTTTCGTGGTGGCCAAGGGCAACGACGCGCTGCGCGAGGCGCTGGACAAGGGGCTCGACCAGGTGATCGAGGACGGCACCTGGACCCGGCTCCAGGACCAGTACTACCCCGGGCGGCCGATCCCGGACACCTTCAAGCCGGGTAGCGGCACCGTGGCGTACCCGCCGGTCAAGGCCGGTTCGGCTGGCCCGGCCGGTACCTCCGCAGCCCCGACGGCCACGCCCGCCGGCTGACTCTGACGCGAAGGCAGACGCGGGCTGCCGACGGACGGATCCGAGACGACCAGAGGCGAGGCGATGGAAACCCTGAGAACGTTGTGGGAAACGTTCTTCGACCTGGAGTCGATGCGCGAGGCACTGCCCGAGATGCTGACGGTCGGCCTGCGCAACACCCTGTTGCTGGCCCTCATCTCGGCCATCCTGGGAACGCTGCTCGGCATGCTCCTGGCCATCGCCGGCCTGTCCCGGACCCGCTGGCTGCGCTGGCCGGCCCGGATCTACACGGACGTGTTCCGGGGCCTGCCGGCCGCCGTCACCATCCTGCTGATCGGGGTCGGGTTGGCGCCCCTCGGGCTCGCCTGGTGGGGCCCCAACCCGTACCCGTTGGGCATCCTGGCGCTGTCGCTGATCGCGGCGGCGTACATCGGGGAGATCTTCCGGTCCGGCATCCAGAGTGTGGAGGCCAGCCAACTGGAGGCGACCCGGGCGCTGGGGCTCTCCCACGGCGCCGCCATGCGTCTGGTGATCATCCCGCAGGGCGTACGCCGGGTCCTGCCGGCCTGGGTCAACCAGCTGATCGCCCTGATCAAGGACTCCAGCCTGGTGTACTTCCTCGGCCTGGTCGCCAGTCAGCGGGAGCTGTTCCGGATCGGCCAGGACTACGCCGCGAACACCGGCAACGAGTCGGCGCTGCTGCTCGCCGGGATTTTCTACCTGGCCATCACGGTGCCGCTGACCCACCTGGTCAACTGGGTCGACCGGCGGCTACGGGACGGGCGGACCGCCGGCCCGGACTCCGATTCCGATTCCGACGATCCGGTGGCGCTGGCCGGCGAGACCGCGCTACCCGCCACCGGGAGAGGGGCGTCGCATGCCTGACCGTAGCCAGTCGAGCGGGGTCGGGACGGCGCTGACCGGCACCGGCTACGAATCGGTCAGCGTGGCGACCCGGGACGTACACCTGGCCTTCGGGCGCAACCAGGTCCTGCGCGGCATCGACCTCGAGGTCGGACGCGGCGAGACCGCCTGCGTGATCGGCCCTTCGGGGTCGGGGAAGTCCACCCTGCTGCGGACGATCAACCGGCTGCTGGAACCCGACCAGGGCGACGTCCTGCTCGACGGGGTGAGCGTGCTGGACCAGGACCCCGACGCGCTGCGCCAGCGGATCGGCATGGTGTTCCAGCAGTTCAACCTGTTCCCGCACATGACGGTGCTGCGGAACGTCACCCTCGCCCTGCGGCAGCTCAGGAAGCTCTCCCGGGACGAGGCGACCGAGCTGGCGCTACACCAGCTCGACGTGGTCGGCCTGCGGCACAAGGCCGACGTCCGGCCCGGCCGACTCTCCGGGGGCCAGCAGCAGCGGGTGGCCATCGCGCGGGCGTTGGCGATGTCGCCCCGGGTGATGCTCTTCGACGAGGCGACGTCGGCGCTCGACCCGGAACTCGTCAAGGGCGTGCTGTCGCTGATGGCGGATCTGGCGTCGCAGGGGATGACCATGGTGGTCGTCACCCACGAGATGGGTTTCGCCCGGCAGGTCGCGGACCAGGTCGTCTTCATGGACCGTGGCCGGGTGGTCGAGGCCGGTCCGCCCGCCGAACTCTTCGAGGCGCCCCGCAGCGAGCGGCTCCAGCAGTTCCTGTCCCAGGTGCTGTAGGCGGAATCCCGACCGGACAACGCCCGGTCAGTCGCTCTGTGACCAGTAGTTGCGAGGCGGCAGTTCCACCCACAGGTCGGGCGGCCCGGTGACCGGGCGGGCGTCGGCGAGCTTCAGGCCGGCGTACGCACAGCAGTAGGCGACGGCCTTGTGCCGGTACAGGTACGTGCGGAGAATCTCGTCGGCCGGCTCGTCGGAGTTGGACCATCCACCGCCGGCGTGCAGGTCCCAGTCCTCGACCACACCGTTCCGGTAGATGCTGCCCTGGTTGCCACTCTTCGGATTGGCGTACATCGCGTAGCAGACCGTCCCCGCCGACAGTCGCCTGGACACCCCCGGTGTCGACGCTCCGTACGCCCACGGCTGGCTGACGACGCAGCCACCCGGCACATCGGTGACACCGACGGTCAACAGCGCATTCCCGTTCGACGAGCGATCGGACAGTTCCTCCATGACCGACTCCGGATCGTCGTCGGTCTCGATGACCGTGGCCTCCAGCCGCCGTACGGCCTCGGCCGCGTCGATGCCGGCCACGCAGCACAGGCTCAGGCCCTCGTAGTAGAAGTCGCCGAGCGCGTCGAGCAGGCGGTGGGCGTCGGTGACGGCGGCGGACTCGGCCGGCGAGAGACCGGGAACCCCGGACGGGACCGGAAAGAGATCGGGGGTCCGGCTGGCCAGGCTCAGCCGTCCCGGCGACCACCCGGCCATCATCGGCCGCCACGGGTCCGCACCGGCCGCGAGGAGTACGCGGGCGTTCTCGGGCCGGTCGGCCTGGACCGCGATCCACAGGGCGGTGCGGCCGGCGTATTCCACGTCGACGTCCTCGACGAGACTCGCCAGTTCGGCGACCACCTCGGCGGAGCCCCATTCGGCCGCCGCGTGCAATGGTCCTCCCCGGCCCCGTACGTCCCCGTCCGGGTCGGCGCCGGCGGCGAGCCGGGCGCGGACCTCGGCCAGCTCTGACCACGATCGCCAGCCCATGAGGGACCATCCATCAGTGTCAGCCACGCCCAGACCTCCCCGTGTCACATCCTCGAACCGACGGGACGGGACAGCGGCGTCACCCCGTCCGTACGATCCTGGCTCGGGGCACCGACATTATCGCGGAGCGTCGGTCGGTGGAGGTGACGGGCGGACGAGACCGACTTCTGGGTCAGGCTGGAATATCGGCTCTGCCGGGGCGGACAGGCGCCTGCGCGCGGAACTTCTGTCGGTCCCCCGGGGCATCATCGGCGGATGGAGAAACCGAGGATTGTGCCGGCCGAGGAGTGGCAGCAGGCCCGAGAGGATCTGCTCAAGGCCGAGAAGGAAGCCACCCGCGCGCTGGACGCGCTCGCCGCGCGTCGTCGCCGCCTCCCGATGGTCAAGTTCAGCAACGGGTACGTCTTCGACACACCAACCGGCCCCAGGACCCTGCTCGACCTGTTCGAAGGCCGGCGGGAGCTGGTGGTCTACCAGTTCATGGACAACGGGCCGGACCACTACTGCCCGGGCTGCACCTGGTTCACCAGGAACGTTCCCGAGGCGGCACCGGCCGCGCTGGCCGAGCGCGGGATCACCTGGATGACCGTGTCGAACATGCCGCTCGCCCAGATCGAGGCGTACAAGGCGCGGATGGGCTGGACGGTGCCGTTCGTGTCGTCGCACGGGACGTCGTTCGCTGACGACTGTGGTGCCGGTCGGGGCTTCATGCTCAGTGTGTTCCTGCGCGACGGCGAGGACGTCTACCGGACGTACGGCACCACCTCACGCGGCGTCGACCGGCTCGTCTTCGTCAACAGCATCCTCGACCTGTCCCCGTACGGCCGCCAGGAGGACTGGGAGGACTCCCCGCCCGGCTGGCCGCAGCACCCCACCTACGGATAGTGCGGAGCCGGACGGATTCCGTTCCCCGGCTCGGCACGTTACGAGTGTCAGCCGGGGAACGGCGCCCGTACGCCGGGCAGCGCGGTCGCCGGTTGGGCGGCGACCGCGTCGGTCTTCGGGACAGGAGCGTCCTGCGCGTTCCCGGCGGCTTCATCGGCGGTCCCGGCCTCGGTCCCGGCACCGGCCTCGGTCCCGGCACCGGTCTCGGTCTCGGTACCGGTGCGGGCGCTGATCGTGGTCTGCGGGACCGTCGGGTAGGCCGGAACCAGCAGCAACGCCACCAGGTCCTGGCAGAGGTGCACCACGATCGCCAGCAGCAGGCTGCCCGAGAGCAGGTAGACCGCGGTGAACAGGCTGCCGACCAGAGTGATCCCGAGCATCCCGCGCCGACCCTGGTAGGCGTGCGCCGCGACGAACAGCGCAAGGCTGGCCAGCGCCACCAGTGCCAGCGGCAGGTGGTAGAGCTGGGTGCCGACTCCGATGAGCAGGCCGCGGAAGACCGCCTCCTCGGTGATGCCGGCGGTGACCGAAACCAAGATGGCCAGCCGGCGTTCACGCGCGTTCTGCGGCACCAGCGCGGCCGTTCCGGCCCTGGCGGCAAACGTGTGTCCCCGGCGCATCCGGCTGCGGGCTCGTAGGCCACCGACGCCGATCACCAGCAGCACATATGACGCCAGCAGGTAGTCGAGGCCGTCCCCGCCGGGCCAGGCCCAGCCAAGGTCGGCGGCCGACAGGTCGGCGCTGGCGAACGCGATCGCCGGAACGAAGGCCGCCATGATCCACGAGCTGAGGATGAAGTTGCGGTAGAACCGGACCCGCGCTCCCGGTTCGGCGACGAGTTGCTGGAGGAAGCGGCTCCGGAGCTTCGCCCCCAGAACCACGTCGACCAGTTTGGCCGCCAGCAGGGTCGCGACCAGTAAGTGCGTGGTCAGTTCGAGGGCCTGGTTCACGAATTGTGATCATCGCGGCAGGCCGGGGCGGTGACAACCCTCCGATCGGTGTGAGCGTGCGCGTCGCCCCCGCGCTCCCGCGCGGTGCCCGTGTCCAGGACGGCAGCGTTGATGGCATTGACCTGCCCGGCGAACTCCGACATCACGGTCACCTCGATGCCGGCCTCCCAGAGGAGTTCGATGCCGACGCAGTCGGCGAAGACCGGCGGCTCCCGCATTGCCACGACGACCCGGCGGATCCGCGCCTCGATGATCAGCTCGGTGCATGTCCGGTGAAAGGAGCGGCGGGTGGTGCACGGCTCCAACGAGGAGTACATGGTTGCGCCGGACAGGCCCAGCGCGGCGCCGTCGAGCTTGGCCAGGGCCTGCTGTTCGGCGTGCACGGACGGGCCCGTCTCCCGGGAGTACCCGCGAGCCAGCTCCGTCCCGTCCCGGCCGACGACGATCGCGCCCACCGCGTAGGCCGTGTCGCTGGTGGGGCAGAGCCGCGAGACGTCGACTGCCGCCTGTAGCCACCGCCGGTCGACCGTCTGCTGATCAGTCACGTCTTCCCTCCCGATTCGATCGCTCCGGACGGAGAAGGCTTGACGGGCTGCTTCACGCTGCCTACCCGGCAGCCCGTTGGCGACCCGGTACCGACAGCAACTACCTGGGCTCGCCCCCGGACTGCCTGCTGAGGAAGATATACCGTTCCTCGGGGGTGAGTTCCCGGGCCACCCGTTCTTTCGCGGTTGCCAGTACGTCGTCGATCGGTCCACACACCCGACATTCGACAATTCGCACTGTTCCGTCTTCGTGGGTGGTGATCAACCGCCGACCATCAGGGCTGAAATGAAGGCTGTTTGCGGGCGGGGTGGCGGTGTCGAACACCAACGGCTCACTCGGATCCGCGACGCTCCACAATCGAATGACGCCGTCGTCGGCAGCGCTGGCCAGCCAGTTGCCGTCGGGGCTGAAGGCAAGATGTCGCACCGCTCCCGGCTGTTCCAGCGGTCTCGTCGGTATCCTGCCGCCGCTGCCGTCGATCGGCCAGATGTGTAGGCTGCCGTTCTCGCTGGCACTGGCGACGAGCCGCCCATCCGGGCTGATCGTCAACGCCGACACGTTCTGGTGCGCGCCCAGACGACGGAGTCTGCCATTCGCCGCGTCCGCCCACAACACGGGCCCGAACCCCCAAACGGCCAGCATCGTACCGTCGGGACTGAAGGCGGCGAGCGATACCGGCTCCAGGACCCTTGGTCCGGTGGGAGCAGAGGTATTCAGCACCCGCAACCGTGTGTTGCAGTTCAGTGCGAGACGTATGCCGTCCCGGCTGATGGCCATGTCGTAGGAATCGCGTACTCCCGCGTCGTCGCACTTCTGCGCGAAGTGCCTCACCACTGTTTTCAGGTCCCAGGTATGTGCCGCGCCGGTCGAGTCGAGAGTGGCGACGCGCCGTCCACCGAACTGTGCGGCGAAGGCGACGAAGGGCCTGTCATGGGTCCCGATGATCTCCGGCGCGGATCTGCCGGGAGACCATCGGCGCAGGGTGGCGTCGCGTCCCGCGCTGATCACCGTACGGCTGTCCGGGCCGAACACGGCACCCACGGATGGTCCCCTATGGGCCCGGAGGATGACCGGCGCCACTTCCGTCAGATCCCAGAGGCGTCCGGTGCCGTCGGTGCTGACGCTGGCCAGGCTCTTCCCGTCAGGGCTGAACACGACGTTGGAGATGCGACCGCGGTGTCCGCGCAGTGTCGCGGAATGCGTCGCGTTGGTGGAATCCCAGATGCGCGCCGCCCGATCTCCGCCCGTGGCGATCCAGCCGCCGTCCGGGCTGAAGGCCACCGTGGTCGCCACTGCGGGATGGGCGGTGAAGGAGACGAGTGCTCGCGCCGCGGCGGGATCCCAGATCCGGACTCTGCCGGTGCTGTCGGCGACGGCCAGCCGGCCGTCCGAGCTGAACGCCACGTCGGTCACCGGACTGTCCCCGGGAAGCGCCGTCGGGATGTCCGGCCGGTTGGTGTCCCACACGCGTACCGACCCGTCGGCTCCGCTGACGGCCACCCGCCCACCGTACGGGCTGAACACGATCTTGTGGGCCAGTTCCGTCGTGCCGCGAAGGACCACCGTGTCACCGCGCTCGACGGTGCCCGAGATCCGGACGGTGCCGTCGGGGCCACCCACGCCGAACCGCCGCCCGTCCGGACTGATCGCCAGCGCCAGTCCCGGGCTGGTCCTCTGCGCCAGTGTGACGGGACCGAAAGGGTTCACCAGGTCCACCAACAACAGTCGTCCATCGCCGGTGGCGACGGTCATCCGCTGCCCGCCCGGTACCAGTGCCGCATCGACGATCGGGGCCGATTCCCAGAGGGATGAGGCGAGAGTCGTGGACTCGGCGAGGTTCCGAACGTTCCTTACCTGTACCTCCGAGCCGCCGGTGGTGACCAGTCGCTGGCCGTCCGGACTGAATGCCAACCCGCCCACGTTTCGGTCTCGCATCATCCAGACCCTCGTGCTCCGAGCCACGAGGGTTGCCTGTCGGAGTACGACCTCGGCCTCGGGGGTGGGCTTGACCGCGTACGCCTCCCGGGCCAACAGCAACGCCAACTCGTGATCCAGATCGAGTTGCGCGCGAGCGGTGGCGGCCAGTCGGCGTGACGAGGCCAGGTCCCGACCGTCTTCCGCCTGCTCGGCCTGCCCCACCGCCGCTCCCGCCAGGACGCTGAACACCACGAGCACGGAGACCAGGCTGGCCGTGGCCGTCCACATCCGTCGTTGTCGGCGCCGGCCGGCGCGGAGACCAGCGATGCGGCTGGCCTCCAGGAAGCGCCGCTCGATCGGGGAGAGCATGACCCGGGTGCGGTTCGTCCACTGCATCGCAAGGGAGAGGCGGAGCCCCCGGTACAGGGCCCCCGCGTCACGGTTCAGCGACACCCACGTGGCGGCGGCCTGGGTCAACTGGCGGTGCAGCCGCAGGCCATCGCGGTCCTCGTCCAACCACTCACGCAGCCGGGGCCACGCGGACAGCAGCGCCTCGTGGGCGATCTCCACCGACCTGTCCTGCACCGTGACCAGTCGCGCCGCCGCCAACCGGTCCAGCAGGTGGTCCCTGGACAGCTCATCGCCCAGCTCCGACAGCTCGACCCGGCGTCGGGCCACCTCACCGTCCGCTCCGACCTCCACCATCCGTAACAGCATCTCCCGCAACCGGCGACGCTGACTCTCGTCGAAGTCGTCGTAGACCCGCTCGACCGTCTGGGTGAGAGCGCCCTCGACCCCACCGGCAGCCTCGTATCCGGCCAGGGTCACGATGCTGCCACGTCGACGCCGCCATGCCTCCAGCAACGCGTGCGAGGCCACCGGGAGCACTCCGACCCGCCCCGCCACCTCGGCCACGATGATGGCCACCAGAGCGGACTCGACCTTCAGGCCGGCGTGCTCGGCCGGCTTCGTGACCGCGTCCCGCACCTCGACGGCGGTCATCGGTCCTACCAGGACCTGGCTGTCCGTGAGCGCCTCCACGAGTGCCGGGTAGTCGGCGCACCGGGCATAGAAATCGGCCCGGACCCCCAGCACCACCCGCGCCCGGCTCCCCTGGTCGAATGCCAGGGCCAGCAGGGCGGTCACGAACGCCGTGCGCTCGTCGACGTCCTGACAGAGCAGGAAAAGCTCTTCGAACTGGTCCACCAGCAGCAGCAGTTCGACTCGATCCGGGTCGCCGGCCAGCGCCTGCCTCAGGATCAGGTGCGCCCGGGACGGATCAACCCGAAGATCGTCCAACACCGCACCGGCCGAGATGCCGGCCTGGCGAGCCAGCCGAGCGGCAAGTTCGGCGAGCGGGTGGTCGCCTGGGGTCATCAGTATCGCCGGCCACTTCTGCCCGTCGGACAACTGACCATCGCGTACGGCCGGAAGCAACCCCGCCCGCAACAGCGACGACTTTCCGCTACCGGACGGGCCGAACACCGCCAGAAACCGTCGCCGCCCCAGTCTCGCCAGTACATCTCCGACCAGGCGCTCACGGCCGAAGAACCACTCGGCGTCCTCCGGCTGGTACGCGGCCAACCCCCGGTACGGGCGCAGCCGCCCACCGCCCACCGGCTCACCGGCCGGCTCGGGCTGTACTTCCTCCAGGGCGGCGGTGGCGGCCTTCCAGCGCGCCTCCCACACCGTCCGGTCTCCACCACACGCCTCGACGTACGCCAATGTCACCGGCAGGGTCGGAAATCGTCGCCCCGCCGCAGCCTCGGAGAGGGTCGCCGGGGCGAAGTGCGCCCGCCGCGCCAACTCCCGGTACCCCGGTCGCCCCGCCTCCTCCCGCAGTCGGCGCAGTTGCGCGGCAAAGCGCTGCACGGGCCCGTCGTTCGCACAGATCGGCTTCTCAGGTCGCGGCACTTTACTCCCGTCCACTTCTCCAAGGTCACTGTTCGACGTTGATCGATCTGCCAAGCGAGTCGAGAGCCGAACACGAACCGAATACGCAGGACCGACCGGTGCGTCCCGGGCCGGCAACCACCGCTGACAGCGGCGCCACGCGGCAACGACCGCAACGCTTCCGTCGAACTGTTCATGCGGCTGCTAATCGCCGAACGGCACGAGACGTAATTATCTCCGCCGATCGATCCTACGAGGCCCACTCAAACAGGAACGGACCACGTCATCGTCCGGGGTGAGAACCTGACCGCCGCGCGGGCACGGCCGGCATCAACCCTGCGCCGGCCGTCCGGCCCGATCGCGTTCGGGGCGTCGGAAGACGGGCGCCTCGGTGATGGCGGAGCGGTTCGACCTGACCGATCGACAATGGGCGATGGTCACCACGGCCCCGTCGACGCGGTCAGCCGAGCCGTCGTTTGGCCGGTGTGCGAGGGTCACCGGGCCGGTATTTCGCCGTCCCTCACCGACGCCGTGAAAGCCGTCCAGGCGGCAGATCGCCGTGCGGGGTACCCATCGACGGGTCACACTGTTGCTCATGACGAGGGGCCGCCCTCTCCGCCGCCGACCTACTACTGGACGGGGACGCTCGTGCCTGCCGACCTCACCCGCCGGGACTTCCTGGGCCTCACCGCGGGCGTTGCCGCCGCTGCCGCCGGGCTGGCCGCCGCCCGCACCGTCGAGGAGCACCACCGTGTGATCGTGATCGGCAGCGGGTACGGCGGGGCGATCGCCGCGTACCGGCTGGCCGAGGCCGGGGTACGCAGTGTGGTGCTGGAGCGGGGCCGACGCTGGCCGATCACCCCGGCCGGGGACACGTTCCCGCCGTTCCTGAGTCCCGACCGCAGGTCGTCGTGGTTCACGCCGACGCCGGTCTACCCGGGCATGCCGCCGGCGGTGTACCGGCCGTACGCGGGGCTGTTCGAGAAGATCGTCGGGCAGGGCATGAACGTGATCACCGGTGCCGGGGTCGGCGGTCTCTCCCTGGTCGACGGCGTGATGCTGCAACCCGCCGAGGCGGTGTTCAACCGGGTGATGCCCGCCCAGGTCGACTACCAGGAGATGAACGACCGCTACTATCCCCGGGCCCGCTCCCGGATCGGGGTCGGCACCATCCCGGACGACGTACTGGCCCACCAGCGGTACGCCGGCACCCGGCTCTTCCTCGACCAGGCACGCCGGGCCGGCCTGCCGGCGGGCCGGATCGACGAGGCGTGCGACTGGTCCGTGGTCCGGGACGAGCTGGCCGGCGACGCGGTGCCGTCGGCGTCGGTCGGTGAATACCTGACCGGGATCAACAGCGGCGCGCGTACCTCGGTGGACCGCAACTACCTGGCCTGGGCGGAGGCGAGCGGGTTGGCCGAGGTCAGGCCGCTGCATGTGGTGACCGACGTGTCGACCGACGCGCAGGGCCGGTACGTCGTCCGCGCCCGCCACATCGACACCGACGGCAACCTGCTGGAGCACGTGGTGCTCACCGGCGACGCGCTGTTCCTCGCCGCCGGCTCGATGGGTACCTCCCGGATGCTGGTGCGGGCCCGCGACAGCGGGGCGTTGCCGAGGCTGTCCGACCAGGTCGGCCGGCACTGGGGCAACAACGGCTCACGGATCTACCTGCGGGCGCTGGTGCCCGAGCCGACCGGGGTGTACCAGGGCGGCCCGACCAGCGTCGCCGTCATGCGCTGGGACGACCCGGACAACGCCGTCTCCATCGAGTTCGGTCCGGCGCCGTTCCCGGTGGAGACCCACGCGATGCCGGTACCCGGATTCGGAATCTGCGCTCCGGTCGGCCACTTCGAGTACATTCCGCTGACCGACGACGTCCGGCTGATCTGGCCGCCCGACGGTGACCTCGCCGCGCAGCGGGCGATCCGGGCCACCCTGCGGCAGTTGGTCACCGGGTCGGCCGCTCCCGGTCCGCTGCCGCCGCCGACCGGGATCGGCGTACTCGACGGTCTTCTGTCGCTGGCCGCCGCCGCGCCGTACGGGCTGCTCGACATGAACGGGCTGGAGCCGTACACCTTCCATCCGCTCGGCGGTGCGGTCCTCGGCCAGGCCTGCGACGGTTTCGGTCGGGTGGCCGGCTACCCCGGACTGTACGTCGTGGACGGTGCCCTGATCCCCGGCTCCACCGCGGCCTGCAACCCGGCGCTGACCATCGCCGCGCTCGCCGAGCGCTGCCTCGACGACGTGCTGACCCGCGACGTCGGCACCGTCTTCTGATCCGCCCTTCCGACCGGCGCCGTCTTCTGATCCGCCCTTCCGACCGGAAGGGAGGTCGGCTCAGATCAGCAGCAGTGTCTTGCCCACCGCGGTGCGGTTCTCGATCGCGGCGTGGGCGTCGGCGGCCCGCTCCAACGGGAAGGTCTGGCCGATCAGTGGGGTGATCCGACCCGCCGCCACCTCGTCGAGCGCCCGTACCAGGTAGCCGCGGAACTGCTCCGGGCTGAGCTGGACGTCCCCGATGCCGGTCGCGGTGATGTCCCGGGCCTTCGCCACCTCCGGGTCGGCGGCGGCGAACGCGCCGGCGGGAGTGCCGTGCGCCGAGAACCGGCCGCCGGCCCTGACCAGGTCGAACGCGGCCCGTCCGTAGTCACCGCCGGCGCCGTCCAGCACCACGTCGAGTCCTCCGGTCGCGTCCCAGACCCGGTCGGTCCAGTCCGACGTGGAGTAGTCGACCAGCACGTCGGCACCGAGTTCGCCGATCCGGTCGAGCTTGGCGGCGCCCCGGGCCGCCGCCACCACCGTGGCGCCGGCCGCGGCGGCGAGCTGGACCAGGATGGCGCCCATGCCACCGCCGGCCGCGGTCACCAGTACCCGGTCCCCCGCGGTCAACTTGACGATGTCGGCCAGTGCCAGGGCGGTGACGCCGTCGTGCAGCACCGCCGCCGCGTTCCGCGGGTCGACCCCGTCGGGTACGGCCACCAGACCGTCGGCCGACACGACCGCCCGTTCGACGTATCCGCCCTGATGGCCGGTGGCCGCGACCACGCGCCGGCCGACCCAGCCCGGATCGACGCCCGGACCGACCGCCGCGACGGTACCGGCCACACCCACTCCGGGCCGGTACGGCGGCCGCACCGGAAACACCGCGCCGCCGTGCCCGCCGCGCACCATCGTCTCCAGCCACAGCACCTCGGCCACCTCGACCGCGACCACGACCTCGCCGGCTGCGGCCACCGGTTCGGCAGCCTCCCCCGGCACGAGCACCTCCGGCCCACCGAACCGCGCCACCTCGATCACCCGCATGCCTGATCTCCTCCGGCCCCAGTACCGCGACGGCAGGGCTGCGCGTCGACGGCCGCTCACCCGACTGCGCCAAGTCTCGAACGTCAAGCGGACTTGAGGTCAATACGCAGTCGGGAAAGACCGTCGGTCCCCCGCACTACCCTGCGGGCATGGTTACCGTCGCCGAGGTGCGAGCGCTGGCCCGTACGCTGCCGCGAACCACCGAGCACCTGATCCGCGACCGGGTGAAGTTCCGGGTCGGCTCGATCGTCTACGTCGCGTTCTCCCGGGACGAGACGACGATGGGCTTCGGGTACCCGAAGGAGGAACGTGCCGCGCTCATCGCGGCCGAGCCGGACCTCTTCTTCCTGCCGCCCACCTCCGACCTGCGCTTCCATTGGGTCTGCTGTCATCTCGCCCGGCTCGACCACGGGTACATGACGGAGTTGGTGACCGACGCGTGGCGGATGGTCGTACCCAAGTTCCTCGCCCGGCAGCGTCTGGGCCGGTAGCGACCGGGTCAGTAGGGGGTGACCCCGGCCGGCAACGTCGAGTTTTCGGCGGCGGTACGGACGTAGTCCAGCAGGATCCGCCGGAACGCCCGTGCGGCGTGGGTCGGCTCCGCCTCCCGCCGTCGGGCCAGCGCGATCGTCCGGTGCACTCCGGGCGGGGCGAGCGGGGTGACCCACAGGCGGGGGCGCCGCGCCACCACGATGCCCGGTACCAGGGCGGCGCCCAGTCCCGCCTCGACGAAGCTGAGCACGGCGTCCATCTCGCCGCCGTCCACCGCCAGCGACGGCTCGAAGCCCGCCTCCCGGCAGGCCGCGATGGTGGCGTCGCGCAGGTCGTAGCCCTGCCGGAACATCACCAGCGGCTGGTTCCGCAGGTCGGCCAGCCGGACCGTGCCGGCCGGATCGGTCATCGGCAGCGGATTCAGCGAGGCGACCACCAGGTTGTCCCGGAGGATCGGCTCGGCCCGCAGCGCCGGGTCGGGGCCGTGCCCCGGCTGGATGATCAACGCCAGGTCGAGTTCGCCGCGCAGCAGGTCGCGGACCAGGTCCTGCGAGCCGCTCTCCTCGACCCGCAGGTCGACGTTCGGATGGGCGTCCCGGAACCGGCGCAGCACCGCCGGCGCCAGCGAGGTGGCCAGGCTCGGGGTGGCGCCGAGCCGAACCCGGCCCCGCCGTACCCCGACGAGTTCCTGGACCTCCCGCCGGGCGGTGTCGACGTCGGCGAGGATCCGCTTGGCGAGCGGCAGCAGCACCTCGCCGGCCGCCGTCAGCCCGATGTTTCCGCGTACCCGCTCGAAGAGGGGGGCGCCGAGATCCGACTCCAGGACGTGAATCTGCTTACTCAACGACGGCTGGGTGATGCCGACAATGTCCGCCGCATGGGTGAAATGCCGGGTTTCGGCCACCGCCACGAAGTACCTCAACTGGTGAAGCTGCACCTGCATAGCTTACGGCTATCGACACTGAGCCTTCGATGCATTGGACGACTAATCAGAGGTCTCCTAGCGTTTATCGGGTGACAGCAGTAGGAACGCGGTCGCCGATCCGATCCAGCATCGGCCTGAAAGCCGTGATGGCGGTGACGGGCATCCTCCTGGTGCTCTTCCTCATCGCGCACATGCTCGGCAACCTCAAGATCTTCGTCGGTCCCACGTCGTTCGACCACTACGCGCACTGGCTGCGGACGATCGGCTCACCCGTACTGCCGGACACCTGGTACCTGTGGATCCAACGGTCGGTGCTCGGCATCGCCCTGGTGGCGCACATCTGGTCGGCCACCGTACTGGCCCGGCGGGCCCGGGCCGCCCGGCCCGTCCGGTACGCGCACCGGCCCAAGGTGCAGGGCAGCTACGCGGCCCGGACCATGCGCTGGGGCGGCGTGATCATCGCTCTCTTCGTCGTCTACCACCTGCTGGACCTGACCACCGGGGACCTGAACCCGGTCGGCGACCCGCGCCGGCCGTACGCGAACGTCGCCGCCGACTTCGCACCCGAGCGCTGGTACGTGACCCTGCTGTACGTCGTCGCGATCGTGACGCTCGGCTTCCACCTGCGGCACGGGATGTTCAGCGCGTTCCGCAGCCTCGGCCAGCAGACTCCCCGGGGCGAGCGCCGGGCCCGCGCCGTCGCCCTCGGCTTCAGCGTCGCGCTCTGCGCCGGCTACCTGGTCGTCCCCTTCGCCGTGATCGCCGGATTGGTGCGCTGACTATGGAACTCTTCACCCACGGCGAGCCGATCGCCGACACCAAGGCCCCGGACGGGCCGATCGAGACCCGTTGGCAGCGCCGCCGGTTCGGCGCCAAGCTGGTCAACCCGGCCAACCGGCGCAAGCTCACGGTGATCGTGGTCGGCACCGGGCTGGCCGGCGGCTCGGCGGCCGCCACCCTGGGCGAGCTGGGCTACCGGGTCAAGTCCTACTGCTACCAGGACAGCCCGCGCCGGGCCCACTCGATCGCCGCCCAGGGCGGCATCAACGCGGCCAAGAACTACCGCAACGACGGCGACTCGATCCAGCGGCTCTTCTACGACACGGTCAAGGGCGGCGACTTCCGGTCCCGGGAGTCGAACGTACGGCGGCTCGCCGAGGTGTCAGTGGAGATCATCGACCAGGCCGTGGCCCAGGGCGTCCCGTTCGCCCGGGAGTACGGCGGCCTGCTCGACACCCGTTCGTTCGGCGGCGCCCAGGTGCAGCGGACCTTCTACGCCCGGGGCCAGACGGGCCAGCAGTTGCTGCTCGGGGCGTACCAGGCGCTGGAGCGGCAGATCGGGCTGGGCCGGGTGGAGATGCACAGCCGGCACGAGATGCTGGAGCTGATCGTGGTCGACGGCCGGGCCCGGGGCATCGTGGTCCGGGACCTGGTCAGCGGCGAGATAACCACCGAGTACGCCGACGCGGTCGTGCTCGCCTCCGGCGGCTACGGCAACGTCTTCTATCTCTCCACCAACGCCAAGGGCTGCAACGTGACCGCCACCTGGCGGGCGCACCGCAAGGGCGCGTTGTTCGCCAACCCCTGCTACACGCAGATCCACCCGACCTGCATCCCGGTCTCCGGCGACCACCAGTCGAAGCTGACCCTGATGAGCGAGTCGCTGCGCAACGACGGCCGGGTCTGGGTGCCGAAGCGGGCCGGCGACGACCGCCCACCGCGGGAGATCCCGGAGGACGAGCGGGACTACTTCCTGGAGCGGATGTACCCGTCCTTCGGCAACCTGGTCCCCCGGGACATCGCCTCCCGGGCGGCCAAGGGGGTCTGCGACTCCGGCCGGGGCGTCGGCGCCACCGGGCTCGGCGTCTACCTCGACTTCGCCGACGCGATCGACCGGCTCGGCCGGTCCACCATCGCCGACCGGTACGGCAACCTCTTCGAGATGTACCAGCGGATCACCGGCGAGGACCCGTACGAGGTGCCGATGCGGATCTATCCGGCGGTGCACTACACGATGGGCGGCCTGTGGGTCGACTACGACCTGGAGTCCACCATCCCCGGACTGTTCGTCATCGGCGAGGCGAACTTCTCCGACCACGGCGCCAACCGGCTCGGCGCATCGGCGCTGATGCAGGGCCTGGCCGACGGCTACTTCGTGCTGCCCAGCACCATCGCCGACTACCTCTCCGCCGGCCCGTTCGAGCCGCTGACCGACGACCACCCGGAGGTGGTGGCGGCCCGGGACGACGTCGCCGACCGGCTGGCCCGGCTGCTCGCCTGCAACGGTGACCGGACCGTCGACTCGTTCCACCGCGAGCTGGGCCAGATCATGTGGGACCACTGTGGAATGGAACGGAGCGACGCCGGGCTGCGCAAGGCACTGGCCGAGATCCGCAGCCTCCGGGAGCAGTTCTGGCAGCGGGTCCGGGTCCCCGGCGACGGCGAGGGGCTCAACCAGGCGTTGGAGAAGGCCGGCCGGGTCGCCGACTTCTTCGAACTGGCCGAGCTGATGTGCGTCGACGCGCTGCACCGCACCGAGTCGGCCGGCGGGCACTTCCGGGCGGAGAGCCAGACCGCCGAGGGCGAGGCGCAACGCGACGACGACCACTTCAGCTACGTGGCCGCCTGGGAGTTCACCGGCGCCGACCGCCCACCGGTGCTGCACAGGGAAGACCTGAACTTCGAGTACGTACACCCCACCCAGCGGAGTTACAAGTGAACCTCACCCTGCGGATCTGGCGGCAGTCCGGGCCGGACGACCCCGGCCGGATGGTGAGCTATCCCGTTCCGGACGTCTCCCCCGACATGTCGTTCCTGGAGATGCTGGACGTGCTCAACGAGCGGCTCACCCTCGACGGCGAGGAGCCGGTCGCCTTCGACCACGACTGCCGGGAAGGCATCTGCGGCGCCTGCGGCATGGTCATCAACGGCGTGGCGCACGGGCCGGAACGGGCCACCACGGCCTGTCAGCTCCACATGCGACACTTCGCCGACGGCCAGACGATCGACATCGAGCCCTGGCGGGCCAAGGCGTTCCCGGTGGTCAAGGACCTCGTGGTGGACCGGACCGCCTTCGACCAGATCATCGCGGCCGGTGGGTACATCACCGCGCCGGCCGGCAGCGCCCCGGAGGCGCACGCCCAGCTGGTCCGCAAGTCGGACGCGGACGCGGCCTTCGAGTCGGCCGCCTGCATCGGCTGCGGCGCCTGCGTCGCGGCCTGCCCGAACGGCTCGGCGATGCTCTTCACCGCGGCGAAGGTGACCCACCTGAGCCTGCTGCCACAGGGCCAGCCGGAGCGTTCCACCCGGGTAGTCGGGATGGTCGACGCACACGACGCGGCCGGCTTCGGCGGTTGCACCAACATCGGCGAGTGCACGGCGGTCTGTCCGAAGGGGATCCCGCTGACCAGCATCGGACGGCTGAACCGTGACTATCTCAAGGCCACCCGCGACCGCGACGGCGCCCCGGGAACCTGACCCCCGATCCACCGGTCGATTGGTACAAAAGCGACACGCAACCACGTCTCCGACCCGTCGACGGGCCCGCGCCGGAGCGCGAACCGAGACAAATTCGCCTATGGTTACCGATCGACAAGCCGCAATTCTGGCAACCAGCGCGTGAGCGACGATTCGCGCTGGGCGACGGTCGGCGAAAGGGTCTCGTTATGGGGGAGCACGACGTGGGAAGCACGCTGAACCGCAGGACCGCACTGGGCATCGGCACCGTTGCCACCGCCGGCGTGGTGCTCGGAGCCGCCACTCCGGCGATGGCCGCACCGAGCACCGGAGAAGGGGCCTCGGAGTCCTCCCGGAACCGGGCGTCCCAGGTCGCGGCGCTGTACCGGCGGGAGAAGGAACGGGCCGGCGGCAACTGGTACACGTACCTCAGCGTGGCCAGCGGGAGCGGACCCACCCCGCAACCCGCCGTCGGGGAGAACGCCGACACGGTGGTCGAGGCGTACAGCGTCAACAAGATCGCGGTCGCCACCGCCGTACTCGACAAGGTCGACCGGGGTCTGCTCACCCTGGACCAGCGGGTGGAGGTCACCTCGGCGATCGTGGTGCCGGGCGGCGACGGCATCTTCAGCCTGGACGGCGCATACCCCAGTTCGGTGACCCTGGGACACGCGCTCGCCGCGCTGCTCACCGTCTCGGACGACACCGCCGTCCGGCTCTGCGGGCTGGTCTGCCCGGCCGCCGAACTCAACCAGATCCTGGTCGCCAAGGGTTTCCCGAAGACCCAGGTCGAGCCGGTCGCCAACCCGAACCGGTTCTTCCTCGGCACCAGCACCGCCCGGGAGACCCACGACCTGCTCCAGGCGCTGGTCCGGGGCACCCTGCTCTCCGCCACCTCGACCACCTTCCTGTTGAACCAGCTCCGCGCCCCGATCGCGTTCAACGACGGGATCCGCCGCACCATGTCCTCGGCCGAGCGGGCCCGGATCGCGACCAAGGCGGGCTGGTTCGCCGACGCCCGCCACGAGGCCGGGCTCGTCTTCGATCCGGCCGGCGCCCCGGTGCTGACCTACGTCCTGTTCGCCGACGGACAGGCCGACGCGGACAACTTCGGCGCCACCCACCCGGCGGTGCAGGCCCGCGCCGCGATGGGACCGGGCTTCATCGAGGCGGTGGACGGGCTGCGTAACACGTCCGTCCCGGCGCGGCGGACCTCCCCGTACCGGCCGACCAACGGCGGCTGAGCCGACCGGGCGTCCGGCAGCGGGGGCCGGGCGGAGGAGGCGGGGAGGCGGGCGCCGGCTCGGGCGTACCCTCGCAGGAGACGAGGGGGCGACGGCCGATGCGTGCGGTACCAGGTCGGGGCGGGGTCCCGGCGACGAGCGCCCGGGCCCGCCGTCGGCGGCGGGTGCTGGGCGCCGTCGCGGTGGCCGGGCTCGCCGTGGCGGCCTGGGCGGTCCGGGACGTGCCCGCCGCCCTCGGCCGGCTCCCCGGGGGCGCCCGGGCCGACCGGGTACGCCGTTCCCCCCAGTTCCGCGCCGGAGCATTCCAGAACCCGGTCAGTACCCGCACCATGCTGCCCGGCACCGGCCGCGAGATGCTCCGTGACCTGCTCCTCGGCGGACAGTCCCGACGGCCGGGCGGCAGCGTTCCGGTGCTCGTCCCGGACGCCGCCCCGCCGGCGTCGACACCGGCCGGAGAACTCGGGGTGATCTGGTACGGCCACGCGTCCGCGCTGATCGAGATCGAGGGTCGCCGGGTGCTCGTCGACCCGGTCTGGAGCGACCGGTGCTCGCCGTCCACCCTCGTCGGCCCCCGGCGGCTGCACCCGGTGCCGGTGCCGCTGGACCGGCTCCCCCGGCTGGACGCCATCCTGATCTCGCACGACCACTACGACCACCTGGACATGGCGACGGTACGCGCACTGCGACACGGCCAGTCCGCATCGTTCCTGGTACCCCTCGGCGTGGGCGCCCACCTGGAACGCTGGGGGGTCCCGCCACACCGGATCGTCGAGCTGGACTGGACCGAACGCGCGACCGTTGCCGGGTTGGACTTCACGGCCGCCCCGGCCCGGCACTTCTCCGGACGGGGGCTCGTCCGGGACCGTACCCTCTGGGGCTCCTGGGTGATCTCCGGCCGGCACCGCCGGGTGTTCTGCTCCGGCGACTCCGGCTACTTCGACGGCTACGCGGAGATCGGGACCAGGCACGGTCCGTTCGACGTCACGCTGATGCAGGTCGGCGCCTACGCCGTCGCCTGGCCGAACATCCACATGGTGCCCGAGGAGGCGGTCACCGCGCACCTGGACCTGCGCGGCGGCCTCCTCGTTCCGGTGCACTGGGGGACCTTCAACCTCGCCCCGCACGCCTGGACCGAGCCGGTCGACCGGCTGTGGCGGGAGGCGAAGGCCCGGGGCGTACGCCTGGCGGTGCCGCGCCCCGGTGAGCGGGTGATCGTGGACCACCCGCCCCCGGTGGACGGTTGGTGGCAGGCGCTCGGCCGACCCGACCGCGCTGCCCCCGTCAGCGGCTCAGCGTGAGTGGGGTCTCCTCCTGGGTGGACGTCGGCTCGACCACTCCCCGCCCGACGGCCGCATAGACGGCTGGCCGGTTGGCCCGGAGGATCAGCCCCCAGGCGAGCCCGGCCGACCCGGCGACCAGGGTGACTCCCGGCAGCAGCCAGGCCAGGTAGCGGGGACTCCCCGGAGCGAGCAGCGCGTCGAAGTTGACCACCAGCACCACCAGTACGGCGAAGAGCAGCACGGTGGCCAGCACCGGTGCGACCAGCCGCTGCCAGGTGTTCACCTCGACCTCCGGGCGACGCCGGAAGAAGCCGACCACCGCGGCGGAGGTCAGCGTCATCAGCAGCACCACACCCACCGCCGAGACCCCGCTGAGCCAGGTGAACAGGTCGACCACCGGATGCCGGTCGGCCAGTACGAAGGCGACCACCACGCCCAACGCCAGCACCGACTGGGTCAGCGAGCCGGCCGCCGGTGCACCGGTCCGGACCCCGGTCCGGCTCAGGTACGCCGGCAGCACCCGCTCCCGCCCCAACGCGAACAGGTACCGGGCGACTCCGTTGTGAAAGGACAGCAGGGCGGCGAGGACCGAGGTGACGAACAGCAGGTAGGCGACGTCCGAGATCGTCGTACCGGCGTGCTCGGCCAGGGTGCCGAAGACCACCCCCGGACCGGCCTCGATCGAGGCGGTCTGCGCGTTCTCCGGCCCGGTCGCCACGGTCAACGCCCAGGCGGACAGCGCGTAGAACCCGCCCGTGAAGGCGACCGCGATGTAGGTGGCCCGGGCCACCGTACGACGCGGATCCCTGACCTCCTCGCTGTAGATGGCCCCGGACTCGAACCCGGTGAAGCAGGCGATTCCCAGTGCGAGGACGGCACCCAGACCGGCCGCGAAGAGGTTGCCGGGATCCAGGCCGGCGAAGCTGATGCTCCCGCCCGCCGGATTGCCGAAGGACACCACGTCGAAGACGACGACCGCGAGGCACTCGAGGAGCAGCAGTACCGCGAGGACCGTGGCGTTGAGGTCGACCTGCAGGATGCCCAGGATCCCGACCACCAGCAGACCGCTCAGTGCCCACACCCACCACGGCTGCTCGACGCCGAACTTGGTCGTCATGAAGTCGCCGACGACGGCGCCGAACAACCCGTACAGGCCGATCTGGATGGCGTTGTACGCCGCCAGCGCGATGAACGAACCGGAGACGCCACCGGCCCGCCCGAGCCCGCCCGCGATGTACGAATAAAACGCACCCTCTTTCTGTGCCATGCATACATGTGCAGGTCAGAGCCCTAGAGCCCCGGTCCGGCCTCGTCACCACCCCCCGCCGCGACTCCTACACCCACACCCGACCCAGGAGGTCATTTGACTGTCTACGTCAGCGTCGGAAACTCCGACGATAAACTCTCTCAATTGCGTTGGTCTGCGTTAGTAGACGACGTCTCAAAGGTGGTCTACGACCACGCCAGCAAGACCCATGGTCTGTGGTACTCACAGCCCGCTAGCCGGTTCCAGAACGCCTGTTGGTGCTTCGACATCACCCCCGAGAAGAAACCCCCCGCACAGCGCCTCCTAGGGCTCCTGGCGGTGCAGTACAGCCAGGACAGCATCGCGTGGGCTGAAGCCCCCGAGACTGAGTTTCTGAGGGCGGACGATGTCTGAGCGTAAAGGTGACAACCGCGTCAACAGAAACCCCCACGTCCACACCGCAGGAAAGCTCGTCTGGGATGGCGTCAGACGCGGTCCCGAGCTACCTGAGGGCTATGAGTGGTGCGAGATGACTCAGGGTTGGTGGAACACCTGGCGGGACTCTCCACAGGCAATGCTGATGACTGACACCGACTGGCATGAAATGCTGATCTCTGCAAGGCTCCACAACTTCATCTGGGGCATGCACATGATGGTTAGCAAAGAGGGCGGCGCTTTCATCATGACCGACTGCGATCCCAAGGACGCCCGCGCCTGTTCGGCGGAACTACGTATCCGCCTAGAGAAAATGGGAGCCACGATCAAAGACCGTGGCTCCCTCGGTATGACTATCGGGTCTGGTCCTGCGGATGTAATCGCTCAAGCGGAGCAGACTACTCGTCAGGCTGCTGTGGACTATCGGAAGAACCTCGGGGGCTAAGAGGGGATTCGCTCCCCTCTACCCGCGTTCCCCACAACTCCCGAACCTTCGTGAAGAACACTTCCAGAGTGACATCCCTCTCTTCGCCGTCTTCGCCCTCTCTAGGTCGAGGGTCGAAGCCTTCCCTGATCATTCGGTAGGCGTAGTCCGGCCTCAGAGCATGCAGTGTGTTGAATGCCGCTGTTGACTCCTCTATTCCAACTGGCCGGAGTCGAATCGCCCTTCTCGCCTCGTACTCGAATTCTTGATACGTCGGGTCTCCCACACCACATCCTTTCCCCTGGACCCGCCTCGCATTCAAACCTAACGCAGCTACCGCCGCACTGTGCGGCGTAACACTGCCCGTATTTGCATCATCTGCACGTTACTCCAGGAGAGTTAATGCTTCTCGCTGATCGACCACTCCCGGAGCTGTCCCTAGGTTGGGGGGTCCTCGATTGGTGTACCACCTACCTTTCTCAGCCCGATGGAGTCAATAAAGGAGATACCTGGCGCTTCACCAACGAACAGGCCCGGTTTCTCATTCACTTCTACGCCGTAGATGAGTACGGCAAATTCCTATACCGCCGGGCCATCCTGGAAAGGGTCAAGGGGTGGGGCTATTAGCCCCCGAGGCTCTGTCTCGGGGGCGATGGTAAATCACCTCTGGTCGCAGCGGTTTGTTGTGCTGAATTGCTGGGGCCAGTTTATTTCGACGGCTGGGATGCCAATGGCGAACCAGTCGGACGACCATTCCCTACTCCGATAGTCCAGATCGCCGCTATCTCCGATAGCCAGGCAGATAACACGATGACTCTCGTTGGTGCAATGCTGGCCGATGGAGAGGCAGCGAATGAATACAATCTCGATATCGCATTATCCCGTGTATTAGTACCCGGTGAATTGCGAAAGTTGGAGAAGGTAACCGCAAGTCCGAGAGGCCGCGAAGGCAATAGAAGTTCGTTTATCTGCGCCGATGAAACGGGGCTTTGGGTTCCTGCGGAACACGGTCCGCAATTGGCAGAAGCATTGCGGCGTAACCTCGGGAAAATGGGTGGTCGAATGATTGAGACCACCAATGCGCCGAGTCCAGGTGAGAATAGCGTAGCCGAGGAAAGCCATCGCTATTGGGAACAGATCCAGTCGGGACAGTCTTATGACAAGTCCCTTCTATTCGATTCTGTTTCTGTTCACGTAGAAGACATCTACGACAGAGAACAAGCGATGCCTGCGCTAGAGGTTTGCTATGGCGACGCCAAATGGGTAGACCTCGAAAGAATCTGGCAGGAAATCAACGACCCCTCTAACCGGGAATCGACCTGCCGACGATTCTATTTCAACGAGATGACGACGGGTGAGTCAGGGTGGCTTAAAGCTGCCGAGGTTTATGCCTGTCGTAACGACAAACTCAAGCCCCTAAAGAAGACCGACAGAATAGCCATCGGCTTCAAAGGTGCCGTCCGGAACGGTGCCGCAGCCGTGGTCGCTGTAAGGCTTCGCGACCAAGCCGTTTTCGTCCTGAAGGTTTGGGAGAAACCCGAGAACGCCCCTCGGGACTGGGAGGTCGATTACGTCGAGGTTGACGAATTCATGAGGAAGCAGTTTGCGAAGAGGGATGTCTTCTTCGCACTCGCTGATCCAACCTCCTACCAAGACATCATCGGCCGTTGGGCCGCAGACCATGAGGACGTCGTAGAGGAGTTTTGGTTTTCGAGTAAGGCGAAGGCTGCGAAGGCAGTCGAACAGTTTGAAAGCGCGGTCAAGGCTCAGCGAGTCGTCTGGAACGAACAACCGATCCTTGAACGCCACATCCTTGCCTGTCACATCCTCGAAACCCCTCAGGGCGACCTCCTCCGAAAAGAAACCGCCGACAGCAAACGCTATATCTCTGTAGCTCAGGCTGCCGTCCTTGCCCTTGAGGCGGCTAAAGAAGCCATCGAACGTGGGGGCCTGGCGCCCGAAGTCGATAGGACGATGTATGCCTATTAGCCCCTAGACGGGAGACGAATGCCGTATAGCGGCACCCTAACCGTACCTCCTGGCAACCAAGGCCAGGGCCAGCCTTACAACTGGCAACTCTCTAATACCGCCTCAACAGGAACCAACTTCCCGCCTGGCAGCCCGGAATGGTGGCTCTACCAAGGCATCCTCGCGATTGAGGGGAAGCAACGAGATCACGCCGTCCGCCTGGCCTACGTCGAGGGCGACCACCCTCTACCGAACGGTGATCCGAGGTACGTCAAAGCCCTCCGGAGTTTTCAAGAGAAAGCCAAGACGAACTACGTAGAACTGGCGACTAACGCCATCCTCCCGAGACTTGAGGTCAAGGGCTTCCGATTTGGTCGTGCTGGCGCTGAGAGCGATTCTAAGAGCCCAAAACCGAAACCCAGTGGGGACGTTAGCTCCAACGACGAAAGTCCCTCAGAGAAGCCCTCAGAGGGCCGGAAGGGCGTTGCTGATGTAGACGCCCGGAATAGCTGGATGTCTAATGACATGGACTTCCAGATGCCACAGTTTTTGCGGTACGCCGCAGTCTTCGGGGAATCCTATCTGCTCGTCAGTCCCCCGGATGACGACTCCGACGAACCTGTTATCACCGTAGAAGATCCGCGAGTCTGTCACGTCTTCCCGGACCCTATCCGGCCAACGAGAGCGTTGGCCTCGATCCGGTTGTGGCGAGATATCTACCTCGGTAGGACTGTCGCAGTTCTTTGTTTGCCAGATGAGATCCACGTCTACTACGGGCCTTCTAACAGCGAGTCCGTCAGTGCATCGGTCGCGATGGTTAACGGCGGTTTCTCCGAGAGTCGCCGGCTACCGAATGAGCTAGGCGAGGTCAACCTAGTCCGCTGCCAGTGGCGGCCAGATGGCAAGAGCGAGGCTGAGGGAATCTTCTCAGTCCAGGACCGAATTAACCTCACCATCCTTGACCGACTGGTGATTACTAAATCCCAGGCTTACCGCCAACGGTGGATGACCGGTGGTCAGATTGCCCAGGTCGGAAAGAAGGGCAAGGCTGGCGTAGATCAGAAGCCCCCGTTTGACCCTGGGGCGGATACGTTGTGGCATGTCCCCGCGCCTGATGCCAAATTCGGTGACTTCGATCAGGTCGATATCACTCAGATCCTCTCTGCGGTCCGAGATGACGTCATTGACGCTGCCACGATTCAGCAGCTCCCCGCCCACTATCTGATGGGCCGGCTAGCGAATATCTCTGGAGACACGCTGACGCAGGCTGAATCTGGATTCGTTATGCGAATCCGTGAACGGCAGCGGAGTGTCGGGTGGGCTCTTGAGAAGGCTATGCGCCTCGTATTCAAGCTCAAGGGTGACGAGACGAAGGCGAAAGAGCTAGATGCCGAAGTCATCTGGGGAGATCCGGAAGTCCGGAGTTTGGCAGAGAAAGCAGATGCGGTGCTGAAGTTCTCGACGGCATTCGCCAGTGCTCCGCCATTCCTGGTCCCTGTCCTGGCTCAAATGATGAATCTCGACCCTGACCAGACCGAACAACTCATTGCTGCCGCTGAGACCTATCAGGCAGAGCAGCAAGAGCGCGAAGACGCTCAACTGCAACTCCAGACCGAATCACAGATACAGGTGGCTAAGGCCACCAAACCAGCTCCCGTCAGCAATAAGCCCTAGAAGGGGAAAATAGAAGTTGTCCACCGAAGAGACTCAGGAAGTCGAAGCTACCGAGACGACCGAGGTCGTAGAGCAAAAGAAGACGCTAGACCAGCTCTCTCAAGAGGAGTTGGTCGATTACGTCAAGACTCTCCGGACTGAGAATGCGAAGCATCGCACCGCCAAGCAGGCGAAGGAAGCTGAGCTTGAAGAATTCCGCGCCTGGAAGGAATCCCAGAAGTCGGAGATCGAGAAGGCAAACGAACGCGCTGAGACCGCAGAAAAGGATCGGCTGACTCTTCTGCGCGAAAACGCTGCCCTTGCCGCAGGTCTTGATGACGACCTCACTGAGTTTGTCACTGGTAGCACTCGGGAGGAAATCCGAGCTTCCGCAATGAAGCTCGCCGGAAAGACGACGCCAACCAAGAAGGTCGGCGCTAGTGACGTCTTTGCCGGCAACCGTGGCGAGCCAGTGAACTCGGGTCCGAAGGATACGAAGACTCTCGCTAACGACTACATGGCAGCCCTCATCTGGGGGCAGCGCAACTAACCCTCTAAGCAAAAACCTTCCTGAGGCAGCTTCGGCTGCCTTTTTTGTTGCCCTGAATAGGAGTATTTCTTTTGGCTATTGAGACCACTAAGGGTCTTTACCGCCACGAACAGGACCCGTCGATCTCTTCGGTCGGCGCCCGCGTTCGTGAGCTTCCCCCGGAGATCGCAAGCGAAATCCTGGACGACGTAATCACCGGCTCCGCTGCTCTCCAGCTCGGCGCCGTAAGCCGTATGAGCCGGCGTGAGAAGATTTTCAACCTCACTGAAACCCTGCCTGAGGCTTACTGGATCAAGGGTACTGCGGCGACCGACAAGCCGTCCTTTGGTCCGGGTTCCAGCCAGCCTGATTCTAGCCGTGAGGCAAAGGATCTGGCGATGAAGCAGACCACGTCGATGACGTGGACCCAGAAGCGTATGGAAGCGGAAGAGATGGCCGTTCTGGTCCCCCTTCCGGATACGTGGAAGGCGGACAGCGACGTCGATTTTGAAGAGATCAAGCCGTATCTCGTAGAGGCTATGGCTAAGAAGCTGGACGCCGCGATTCTCTTCGGCGAGGAGGTCCCGACTTCTTGGGTTGCCTCCGGCTTCCGGGGCATCCTTCCGGATGCGCTCGGTCGGGGTAACTCGATCGCGGCAACGTCCTATCCCGTGCAGGGTTCCTCGCCGGCTCGGATTGACTACGGCCTTGCCATTGCTGCTCTTGCGGAGCAGATGGCGGAGGACGGTTACGCGCCGACCGGGTTTGTGACCTACCCCGGTTTTAAATGGAAGCTCGTCCAGATGCGCGGTAATAACGGTGAGCCGATTTATCAGGGCTCGCTCGTTGGCATGGATGGCCGTCCGGCTCAGACTGTCTACGGCGAATCTCTCGCTGAGGTCCGGTCGGGTATCTGGAATACCCATAAGGACGACGCCCTGATTATCGCGGGGCAGTGGAACCTCCTGAAGATTGGTATTCGGCAGGATATCGAATTCGCGGTGACCGACTCCGCGCCTATCTTCAACCAGGCTGGGACGCTTGTCCTCAACACCTTCCAGCAGGACGCAAAGGTCCTTCGTGCAACCTTCCGGGTTGCTGCGAACGTCATTAATCCGCTTATGCGGCTCGGTGGCGAGTACCCCTTCAGTGTCCTTCGTCCGGACGCTGATTTCAGCAGCTAATAGGAAACCGGCCCCCTCGGGTAGAGGGGGCCGGTCCCATCCCGTCCGGTGAGTTGCCTAGGGAACGGGATGTTCCTCAGCCCGGACGGAAGTCTTTAGTTATCAGACCAGGAGTCTCAGATCAGAATCCTCGCCTACGCCCACCGGTATCAGGGAATGCTCCACAACGCTGGAGGGGAGATCAGCCTACATGCCCTCCTAAGGCGCCTGCAAGATCAGGGCCACGACTGTATCGCCCTGGTGGCGGAGACGACCGACGTCCCGTCTTACCACCTGGACGGCGTTGAGGTCGTCACCACCTCCTCACCGAGGGAGGCGAAGGCGGCGCCGTTCGAATACTTCCAGTGGGCCGACGTCTGCCTCACTCAGCTCACCAGCTCCTACAGGGCTGGTCTGCTCGGCAGGATGACTGGCACCCCCGTCGTCCACTACGCACACAACGACGGTTCCTACACAGCTCGGATGCTCGCTACCCAGAGCGACGCGGCTATCTACAACACCGAGTGGGTACGGCGGAGCTGCCAAGAGCAGGGCGCCTGGACTCCTGGTGAAATCCTTCATCCGGTCGTAGACCCTGCGGAGTACGCCACCGATGGAGAGCGACGGTACGTCACCCTCATCAACCTCTCCACTGGAGAGGACAACCACTACGACAAGGGTCAAGCAACCTTCTTTGAACTAGCCCGCAGGAATCCCACAATGGAGTTTCTAGGGGTGCGAGGCGCCTACGGCGTCCAGGGCTACGTAGACCTCCCCAACGTCTCCTATCTGGACCACACAGACGACATCACCTCTGTGTACGCGCAGACACGAGTGCTGTTGGTCCCCAGCAAATACGAGTCCTACGGCCGGGTTGCAGTTGAGGCCGCAGCTAGCGGCATCCCATCTATCTGTACTCCTACTCCCGGCCTCGTAGAGGCGATGGGGGATGCAGCGTTGTATGCCGACTATGGCAACTACGACTCCTGGAATGCGCAGCTATATGCAGCCTACTGGCGCAAGCGCCTCATCTGCGGTGAGCCACTACAGAGGTCCGCCTTTCTCTACAGCCAGTCCCAGCAAGAACTAGCCGACGTCGAGTTGATGTTTCAAATCATCCACGAGGGAGGGCTACAGGATTACTACAACTTCAAGGATGTGTGAGTGTTCACCCTAGACGACCTGGAGGTAGCCCTTAACCGCCCGATCCTCCCTGGCGAAGAGGAATACTACCAATACCTCATCGACGCCGTAACCGCCTACATCGAGTCTGAGACCGGAGTGGCCTTCTCACTCCACACTGACGAGACCGTTCGATACCGAGCCGACGGCCGGGGAATCATCGAACTATTCGGCCCGGTCGTAGAGGTGTCTGACATCGCCCCAGTCGACACAGATCCCTACGCCTCGGGGTGGTACTACCTCCCGGTATTTGATGGCCTCTCAGAGGTCTACGGGCTCTGTCCATATGGGGTTGTAGACATCACCTACACCTACGGGTACACCACCGCCGAGGTCCCCGAGGACATCAAGCACGCCGCCATTGAAGCTGTCGTCGGCAGGATCGACGCAGACAACCAAACCGGCGACCTCACTGAGAAGACCGTAGGCGACATTACCTATCGCTTCCGCCCATTCGGAGAGCTGGATTTCTCGTCCTTCGGTAGTTCGGCGCTGGACGCCTATCGAGGGGTGGCGCGGTCATGGCGCCTGTAGCTGTCGGCAGCTCCACTGTGATCCTCCTCCGTGCTCCGTTGGTCCACGACAGCCGGAGTGGGTCCTACTACCGGGACTGGGATAACCCCACACAGATCGTCCTCATCGGCTGCTCGGTGCAGCCGTACGCGCTAAGCGAGAAGCTTTCCGTAGAGAACGAGGACAACCGGGAGCACGCTCGCAGCTCCATTCGCGTCTACGCCCCTGGTGACTCTCCCCTGCCTGAGCCCTCCGATAGGGCTCTCTATCGAGGGATCACGTGGGAGGTCTATGCCTTCCCGGATCAGTGGTACGACCTCGAAGACCGACCACACCACATCGCATTTTCAATGAGGCACAGGGAGGGATAGTGGCTCGATTCCGAATCCGAAATCTCCACCTGGACCGCCGAAAAATGATCCAAATTGCTGAGGGACCACGGGGCGAAGCTCTCGCCCGAGATCGGGCCGAGAAGCTGATCGATTACGCCATCGAAATCTTTGACGCTGCTGAAACCGAGCCCGGTAACCGGAAGTCGGAATATACCCCGCCGATCTACAACCGAAGCTTTGCCGTCCGGAAGCGTGGACGGAGGCTGCGAGTGGTCAACCGCGACGGCGGGACCAACTTCGTCGAGTGGGGCGCCCATCCGGGCAACGGGCCGACTTTCGCACTCGGCTATGCGCCGATGAGGAAGGCCCTCGATCGCCTAGGAAACGAGACTGACTAGTTGGCTGAATGGATTCTCCATGGAGATCCAGCCGGCGCAGCGGTAGACATCCTCACCAACTACACCCCTGAGCTAACTCCGTATGCACTGACGAATATCGCGAAAGATCTCGTCGGATGGAGCAAGCCTCAGAGGTGGATCACTGTTACTCGCGAAGGCGGGTTGAACAAGTGGCCGAAGATCTCTAAGCCCCGGCTTGATTTCTATATTTACGCCGAGTCTGACAATGCCTGTCAGGACATCTCAAATATCGCAGAGGCGAGCCTCTTTCGCGCAGCCAAAATCTATCGCGGCTGCGGAGTGCGAATTCACCGAGTAGTCGAAGAGGTCGGAGCGATCGACGCTTACGACCGGCTATCGGAGTCGAATCGCTATTTCTTCACCCTCCGCCTCACCACCACTCCCGATCCCGAAACAATTCCGCTCCCATAGGAGGAGTCTCTTTTGGCTATCACCAACTACGATCCGGCTGAGGTGCGCCTGGCGCCCGATGGTCGGGTGCTTGTCGCCCCGGTCGGCACTGCCGAGCCGGTTAGCGTCGCCGCGACGTTTGATCCTGCCTGGGCTGAGCTTGGTTGGGTCACTGAGGACGGCGTGACTGTCACCCCGAGCGTTGACACCAATGACGTCAATATGTGGCAGTCGATCACCCCGGTTAAGCGTCCGCTTACCGGTATGGGCCTTGAGGTTTCTGTACCTCTGGGCTCGTTCAACCGCTCGACTCTTGGTCTGTACTTCCTCAACAGCGAGTGGACGACCGTTGGCTCTAATGGCCGACTGGAGATGCCCAATGCTCCTGTCTCTCAGGAAGTCGCACTTGCGGTCGAGTGGGAAGACGACGAAGGCGACCTTAACCGGCTGATTTTCCCCCGGGCGACGATGACCGACCGGGACGCCCTCAACCTCGTCCGGGCGGACGCAATCACCCTCGGACTCACTTTCTCCACCCTCGCTGGTCCGGACGGCTATAGCGCCGTCCTCCTGACCAACAACCCCGAGCTTGCCAGCTAAAGAAAGCGATTAGAAAACGATGTCTGCCATCAAGGATGAAGCGCAGGACGCGACCGTAGCCGTTGAATTCCGGGGGCACACCTATACCCTTCCGGCGAATCTTAACGAAGCTGATGGCGATGTCCTCGAATGCTACGAAGACGACAAGCCCATTAGCGCCCTGAAGGCACTACTCGGCGAAGCCCAGTTTTCGGAGTACAAGACCCGTGAGAAGCCTCGGGTGAAGGACCACCTCGAATTCATGGAGGTGTGTTTCAAGTCCCTCGGTACGTCCACGGGGGAATAGCCTGGCTAGCTAAGACGCTCTCTGACGATCAGCTCTGTAGGAAGATCGAGGCGGATTTTCGCCAGTACTACGGAGCTGATCTCAGGGACCTCTACCGCCGGGGTACGGGGATGACCTACCGGTGGGTAGCTAGCCACATTCAAGAACTCCCCGAGGACAGCCGGTGGGTTAAACACCTCCGCCGTGAGGCGGGAATCGTCTGGGATCAGCCAGACCACCACCGGCAAGACGCAGTCGATCTGCTGACTCAGATCCTCTATTTCCTCCAAACGAACGTCCTCAGCCAGATCACGAAACGCAGTGATCAACGGAAGGTCATTCGTAAGGCTCCGACGCGCCAGCTACGGCCGGGAGAGAAGAAACAGAAACCCCAGATGACTCCGAAAGAAGACCTCAAGGTCTTTTTCTCTCACGCCTAGGAGGGCAATGGCAGCCGATGGTACGAAGATCGGCGAAGGCTTCATCGAGATCGGGACAGAGTTTGATCCCAAGGCCCTGAAGCGGTCGAAAGAGCAGATCGAAGACCACCTCAAAAAGATGGGGTCGGCAGCTAGCCGAGAATGGACGAAGCAAAACCGAGACCTCCTCGGTAAGGCCAACAACCAATTCCAGGCACTATACAAAGGCCAGGCTCAAGGGGTCTTCAAGAGGCATCGTGCCGAGATCAAGTCGGCTCAGGCGCTAGACCGTCAGCGCCAAGCGTCGTTGAAGAAAAGCATCCAAGCGTCCCTCCAGATCGACAAGGCTCACCGCCAAGCTCTCATCGAGAATCAGCGGCGGACGGCTGCCGCGACATCCGCCGAAATTGCCCACCAAAAGGCTCGGATGCGAGCCATCGTACAGGGGGCAGATGCGGAGATCCGCGAGCGGGCGAAGGTCGCCAAATTCGAGTCGCAGACGATGGCAGCGAGTAAAAAGGCCCACGACGACTATATCCGTGAACAGACGGCAGCTACACGGAGGATGTACGCGGAAGCTGCTAGGGCCTCTGGCGGTCCGACGTCCACCAGGGCCACGACCTCTACAGCATCGTCTCAGTCCCTTGGTAGTTGGCTCTCTGTCGGGAAGAACCTGGATCGGCTCTCTGATGGCCTAGGCCAGATCTCTACTCGTATCGGTATCGCAGCATTCCAGATGCAAATGTTGGGTGTGATGCTGCACCAAGCAATTACCGGCCCGGCGCTACAGGGATTCGTGCAGCTCTCGACTGTTGGTCTGCAATTCGCGGTGAACGTCGACTACGCCCGAGCGTCGTTGAAGGCCCTACTCGGTCCGGCTGCTGATGTCGAACAGATCTTGAATGACATCAAGCAAATCACGATCGAGTCCCCGCTATTCGCGGCGGACGACGCGATCAAATACGCACAGCAGTTAGCAGCGGTTGGGGTCAAGGGGAACGAACTCGTCCCGACCATGCAGGCGATGTCAAACATCTTCCTCACTCAAGGTGTCGCTGGTCCTGAGCGGGCGACCCTGGCGATGCTCGCATATACCCAGATCCTTTCCAAGGGTGCTATTGGAATGGACGACCTCCGACAGCAATTTGCCGAGCATGTTCCCGGTGGTATCAAGATCTTCGAAGCGGTCGCGAAGCGACTCGGGTATAAGTCGATTAAGTCGCTCTCTGACGCCATGAAGGATGGCGAGGTCAGTGCGGCGAGGTTGAACGCTGAGTTTATCGAATTCGGTAACACCAGCAAATTCGTCGAGGGTGGGGCCAAGGCAGCGGAAACGCTCGGTGGTGTTTGGCAATCTCTGAAGGAAGAGGTTGTTACCCGAGTTGGTTCTGCGTTTGATGAGAACCGCTTTGCAATCATCCGTGCGATCAACTCGATCAAGCCGGTTCTGATGCAGTTTATTGACTGGTTTGTCAAGTCGATCCCTGATGCCCTGGCAGCTCTCCAACGACTAATTGACAGAGTTAGAGACTGGAAAGCTGCATACGACGCTCTCACCCCAGCTCAGCAAGAGAATGTACGGCTGTTGGGGTTGCTGGTGTTGGCCGCAGGTCCGGCGTCCGTCGCACTCGGCATCCTCGGTACAGCCCTCAGCACCGTAGCCAACGCAGCGAGCCTGCTGGTGAAGGTTCTCGGCTTTGCTGCCGGTGGAGGTGCCATCAGCGCAGTCGGTACCGCAGCTCTCGTCGCTGTAGCGGCGATCGGTGCCGTAGTCGGTGCGGTGGTGTGGCTCTATAACTCAAGCGAGCAGTTCCGAAAGGCGTTCCTGCAAATAGGCAATCAGGTTAAGGATGTCTTCGTTGGGGTCATTCTGCCTATGGTCGATTACCTCCTAGCTCGGATCCAAGAGCTGTGGAATTTCTTCGCCTCTGCCTTCGAAAGTATGGGGCTGAAAACCGAACACCTCTCGTACCTCCTCTATCTCTTGGCAATCCCGATCCTCACTATTATCGGGACGCTGGGGATTATGGTCGTCGCGGTTGAGGCGATTCGATATGCCTTCCTGGCTGTCTACGGTGTCCTCGATCTGATTATGGAGGCGGTCTCCGCCGCAACATGGCTGGTGGAAAAGCTTGCTCAGGCGATGGCGCTCCTTCCTGGTCCCCAGCAGGGCGCCTGGAAGGGGATCGCAGAGGAACTTGAGCGTCGCCGAAAGGGGGCGCACGACTTCTTTAATACCCCTCAGAAGTGGCGGGGTGGTGAGGTTAACGACGGAGTTACCGACGGTCTCGGTGAGAGGCTGAAGGGTCTCGATCTCACTAATACCGGGCTCTCAGGATTCTTTGAAGGCTGGGGGAAGTCGATCGATGGAGTCACGCAGAAAGAGATTGCCCTAGAACAGGCCATTAACAACGCCCGACGGGCGATGGACTCTCAAACCTCCGCCACGGCTGGTGCCGTCTCTGCAAACGACAACTACAAGCGGTCAAGAATTGCCCTGACAGAGTCGGTCAAGCGCAACAAGCAAACCCTCAGTGATGACACCACGGCAGGGTTGGCAAACCGAGATGCGCTGAAGATGGCAAGTCAGGCCAGCTATGAGCTGATGCTCCAGCAGATCAAGAGCGGTGTGCCATATGCACAGGCGATCAAGAACCACAAGGACCGTACAGCCGCACTGATCGGCGAATTCGGTAAGGCGAAGGAAGTCCGAACCGAGGCACAGAAGCTTGTCGACACCTATGGGAAGGTTCCGAAGGACGTCAAGACTCTCCTGGGATTGATGGGCTACAAGGACGTCAACGACGCCCTTCTCCAACTCTTGGCGAAACAGCGTGCCGGGCAGAACGCGACCTCTTGGACTCTCGAATACTCGAAGCTCAAGAGGGCATCGGCCAACGCACTCAACCCTAGTGGGTATGTCTCGGGGTATGCCACGGGTGGTCTGATCCGTGGGCCTGGTGGTCCTACGGGAGACAAGATCCCTGCGATGCTCTCTGACCGAGAATACGTCATCCGGGCGTCCAGCGCCCAGGGGATCGGCACTCGGCTCCTGGACTACATCAACGCCAACGGCCAGCTCCCGGCGCAGTATGCCGAGGGTGGATCTGTCAAATGGCCGTACAACTTTGACGTCAGCAAGTTCCAGATCCCTGCATTCCTCGGTGGCTCGGGTGCCGGAGGTGGGATCGGTACCGCTCGAATGATGCAGATCCTTCGGGCTGCGTTCCCTGGACTGGCGATGATCAGTGGTCACCGACCTGGGGCTACGACCTCAACCGGTAATCAGTCGTACCACGCTCTCAACCGAGCGGTAGACCTCCCGCCCCGGTGGGACGTCTTCAATTGGATCAGGGAGCACTACGGCCGGTCTACGAAGGAACTTATCTTCACTCCGGCTGGTGGGCTCCAAATCAAGAACGGTAAAGATCATGTCTATACCGGCGGAACGATCCAGCAGGACCACTATGACCACGTCCATTGGGCCTATGACAACGGCGGATACATCCCGCCTGGACAGGTCTTCCAGAACACCACCAACACCAGCGAGTTGGCGCTGAATGCTGCTCAGGGCAGGGCCTTGGAGGAACGCATCCGAAACTCCGACAGGCCGGTCTCGGTGACGGTTTATGTCGATGGCGTCCGTAGGGATGCCGAGATCGTGTGGGACGAAAAAGCCGATGAACTAGCTCGAATTCTGGGGGGTGCTGTCTAGTGGCGATGACCGTGGATGCTGTCTACAACAACAGCGTCGACTCCCCAGGATTTGTTGTCACAGTCGATGACATCAACCCTGTCCGCAATCGACTGCTGATCATCAGGCGTGACGCATGGGGAGAACATCCGGACTCCCCCGTTCGGGGCGCAGATGGCATCACACTCACGGGGGATTCGACGTTTGTCGTCACTGACTACGAAAACCCCATCACTAACCCGGTCGATTACGTTGCCTATGCCTACGACGAGGGCACCGATCCAGTAACCGGCGACGTCCAGGCGAGCGACGTCTACTTCCCCACTGAATACCGGAACGGGGAGGCGTGGCTGAAGTCGATCAGCCAGCCGGCACTAAGCCGGCAGGTGAACGTTGTTGATTGGAATGACGTCTCTACTCCCGGTCGCGTCCTCGGGGAGTACGAGGTTCTAGGCCGCAAAAACAAAGTCGTCATCACAGACGTCCCAGGTGGGCGTGAGGGGACTTTGGTGGTCGGCGCCTACCCGATTAACGGCAGCTACGTCAACGCTGACTGGCGCAGCCTGAGAATGCTCTTTGAGCACGGCAAGACGCTGTTTCTCCAGACCTCCGGCCAAACCTGGACTGGTGAGCTGGATATGTATCTGGAGGTCAAGAGCGTCCGGCGTCGGCGCATCGGACCCGTGGGACTGACAGCGGAGCTGGTGTACGTCTACGACGTCGAATACGTCGAGGTTGATCGTCCCAGCACTGCCGAGGAGGCTCTTGGATTGGTTTCGTGGCAAGACGTTCTTGACGGCTATTTCGACTGGCAAGAAGTTCTTGACTTCAACGGTTCGTGGCTTGACCTACTCGACGGATAAGGATATTAGTTGCTCGACATCAAGGCTCTCGTTTACTCGACCTCGATCCACCCTCTCACGAAGGATTTCTCCTACACCCTCTATGACGAGATCGACGGCTACCAGATCATCTCTGGTGGGATCTCGATCAACTGGGAAAATACGGGTACGACCCCGACAACTCGCTGTCATTTCAACCTCGCGAATAACTTCTTGGTTGAGAACTATGGCCCCAATGGCGAGTCGGGATGGCGGGTAGCTGGCGACTGGAACAACTCTAACCGAACCTCCTGCACTCTCATTATCCGCGCAATCGCGGTCCGGGAAGTCCCGGACCCTGAGCCGGAACCTGAGATCCCGGAGGGCGGAGAATAGATGTATCCCGTCTCCGACGCTTTCCTACGGAAAATCGTACAGTCGGGCCGACGGAAAACTGCGGTAGACGTCTACTACGACGGACAAAAGGTGGCCTCCGGATTGCCAGTATCCGGAGGCACCATCCGTGCTGACCTCGATTCCGACATCCGCCGGACTGGTAGCATCACCATCGCCGACCCGTCGATGGTTCCAACGTTTGACTCTGGCATCCTCTCTCCCCTCGGGACGGAAATCCTCGTACAGCAGGGCGTTGTTTTCGCGGACGGCTCAGAGGAGTTAGTACCGCTGGGGATGTTTCGGCTGGAAACAACCGACTGGAGTGATGCTGAAGGTTCGATACCGACAATCCAGGTCTACGACCGCAGCAAAGCACTTCAGGTCGATCTACCTCCGACTGTCAGCTACTCTGGCTGGCTGGCCAAAGACGCCATTATGGATCTCCTCCAGTTCATCTATCCGCAGCTAGGTCTCACCTCCGGTGGGGTCTTTGGCATCAGCGTCCCCAACTACCGCCTCCCCGGAGGCCACACCCTTACCGGGACGTACGCCTCTGCGATAGCCGAGCTGTCCGCCAACCTCGGGTCGCGATTTTTCTTCGACGCAATCGGGCAGGCGCGCGTTGAAGTGATTCCGGACGTCTCTCCAGACGCAGATCCAGAGCCAGTGATCACGCTAGGGGTTGGTGAGGGTGGCGTCCTGGTGGACGCGGACCACTCATACAGCCGAGAGGGTGTTTATAACTCCATCACTGTCGTTGGAGCTGCGATGACCAACGGCACTATTCCATCGGCGACGATTCGCAACACCGCCAGTAGCTCCCCGATCCGGTGGGATGGTCCTTTCGGCAGAGTGCCGAAGGTGATCGAGGACAACACCCTCACCACCGGTTCCCAGTGCGCCCAGCGGGCGACCGTGGAACTCCGGAAGTACATGGGAGCTGCGTACAGCATCGATTTCTCGTCGGTGCCGAATCCAGCTCTCCAAGAGGGCGACGTCGTTCGATTTGATTTCCTAGACGGCAGCAGCGAGCTACACGAACTAGCAACCCTGTCGATCCCCCTCGGTACGGGTTCCTTCACCGGCTCGTCTAAGGCAGCGTGGTAAATGGATGCCTCTCTACGACTCAAGAATGCCATCGAGCGCCGGGCCGCGAAGGCTGCGGGAAGGACTCCGACTTACTACGGCGTCTGGGTTGCGGCGGAGTCCGCAGACGCAAACCTCTCTCAGGTCCGCGTACCAGGTGCCGCCCCTGATGGTTCCGACCTCACCCTCCGGTGGATTCCAAAACTCGCCCACGTAACCGGGCTTGCTACCACCTCCACTGTGTTGCTACTCGGGTCGCCGCTGTGCATCGTCGGAATCCTCAGTGGAAATATCACTCTGGCCTCTATCTAAAGGACATGGATGCAGATAACCCCGATAGCTGATCTCCCGTACCCCGAACTAACCGACCTCCCCAATGGCCCATCCGCCTTCTCTAGCCTCGCCACGGCACTCGACTCCAAACTCGTTCCACGCTTCACGAACGCCACGAGTCGAGCGCTCAACATCACCTCTCCGGTCGCCGGACAGATCTGCTACCTCCAGACGGAGGCTCGGTTTGAGCGGTATACGGGTAGTGCGTGGCGCCCCATCAACCACACCGAGGTCGGAAGCTTAAGCGTCAGCTTCAGCTCTGTCTCTACTGCCTCTAGGGCAATTACCTTTAACGGACATAGTTTCGTTAACCCGCCCGTGGTGGTCGGCAACATCAACTCCGTCCTCGGCCCTACTGCGCGGTGGTGTGTCCGAGCGGAGAGCATCACCACCACCGGTTGTAATCTCTTCATCTTCGCTGCCGACAACGCTGCTAGTACGTGGTCCGGAGTACAGGTCCAATGGACTGCCACGGGGGTCTAAATGGACCCCGTGACGATTGTCGCACTAGCGACAGCGCTGGGAGTCGGAGCGATCCTAGACAGGATCGTCGCGCGAATTCTCGGCAGGAAACTTGCACAAGTCGAGCTTGCCGCCGCTGCCGTAGCAGTGGCAAATGAGGTCTTGGGCCAGGTCCGCGTAGATCTCGAAAACTGCCGGCGCCAGCTCGTTGACACCCAGGCAACATTAGCAGTGGCCAACACCCAGATTTTTGCGTTGCGCACAGAACTCGCGGCATACCGCCGCGAGACAGGAAGTGAGGGAGCGTTTGAAGGTTTCTAGAGTAGCCAAGGCTTGGGTTGCCGCGATCGGCACCGCCGTTACCGCGTTGGCTGCGGCATTTGGAGACAACCTTTTCGATGGTAGCGAGGCCGGCAACCTCGCCAGTGTGATCGTAGCTGGAGTACTTACGATCTATGGGGTCTACAAGACCCCTAACAGCGACGTAGACGAGTAAATAGAAAGAGCCCCTACCCTCATTGAGGGTAGGGGCTCTTTCGTCGTTCTAGGGCTCTCTGGGGCTACTTCCCAGCCCCCATCACGATTCCCGGGTTGATGCAGAGGCCGGGGTTGCTCCCGGTCTTCTCTGCGATTTCCAGGCACCGAGTGATCTTGTCTACCTCTGCATTCTTCTCGGTGACTGCCTTCTGCTTCTCTGCGTTGATGAGATCCTGATCGAGGTTCCGACCCTGAGCTAGCTTGTCCTGGAAGGCTTTGATGTTCGCCTCGGTCTTGTCGTCGTGGTTCACACGGACGACAGTGACGGACAAGATCTCGACGTCATTCCCGAGTCGAGCCTGAGCGGAGGTCTTTACCTTGTCGGCGTACGGCTTCAAGTCGACGTTCAGGTTGCCGGTCTTCGCGTCGATGTTGGCCAGGGGGTTGTAGCTGGCGAAGGCGTCGTTCACCGCTCCGTCGAGCTGGACGCCAACCCGCTGATTCTTGAACGCCTCGAAGTCGCCTTTGTAGTCCATGAACTGCCGAGGGGCGTTCTCCGCCTTCACCTGCCATTCAACCAGCAGCTCCACCCCGGCGTTAGCGAGAGTCCCAGTCCGGACCGCTACGGCGTTCTTCCCTAGGTGGTCGTACTTCTGTCGGCTCGCATCCCACTCGCCAACCTTCTCCCACGGGGCTACCCATTGCAGGCCACTCCCCGTCACCTCCCCCGTCGGCTTGTTGAAGCTCGTGACGATCCCGACGTTGCGAACGGGGACGGAGTTGGCTGCCGCACCGATGGTCATAGCTACAGCGAGCAGCGTCCCACCGACTGCGGCGCCGACCGGTCCGGTCCTCTCTCCACTCGGGAAAAAAGCAGCCGCCACCCCCGCACAGGCAGCGACAGCAAGCACGACCATCGCGACAACAAACAACACTGGCATTACAGCAACTCCCCCGTTAGATCCTGTACCGAGTTTGGTGCGACTTCCTTCAACTGCCGCAGCACTTCCAGGGCAAACAACCGAATCTCTTCATCAGCCGCCGGGGTAGCTCGTTGCTCAATTACTGCTCGCCATCCCCGAATGCTCGCGGTAACGAAGAACTTCGTCTCCGTTGCCTCAGGCAAGAATGCCCGTGCAGCTCCCCGAGCCTCTTTGACAGACGCCCCCCGCGAACGCATGTCGTGGTAGACGGCGTCGTACTTCTCTAGCGATTCGTGGTGGTGCTGCCGGAGGCGGACCGCCTCTTCGTCCGTAAACAGCGGAGGAATCACTACGCCGACCTTGTGTTGGTCGACGTATCGCTGAGAAAGGACGGAGAAGTTGAGGTGGTACCGCTGGGAGTGGCGCTCCAATTCCAGCAGCATCGCTCGGGAAACACCATCGACATAGAAAGTGATATGCCCATGGCCGAGGACGGAGAAGTGTTCCGAGCTGAGGATGTTGGCGAGGTAGTCTGCGTTCTCCGCAGTCTCCGGACGGGGGCGGTGGTAGGACTCGTAACAACCCCGTCCGCACGCCTCGTGCAGCTCGTCAATCGGCTCTGGATAGGCAGTCCTACCCCACTCAATCCACTCGGGGTTTATCTCCCAGTAGTCGGAGTCCGGCCTTTTCAGCATCATCTCTGGCTCGGTGTCGGAGTGGTGCTCGTGGTGGGGAATGTACCCAGACTTGGGGATGTTGCCGTAGTTGACCTCGGTCGTGGCAACCGTGATAACACGCACTACACATCCACCTCGTAACGCGCCTTCAGCGCTACTCGCAGCTCATGGACATCGCGAATATCGGTTTCAAAGAAGATTCGCACGTCTGGGAGGCCAAGCCACTCAGCGGCGTAATCCGCGACGTTTTGTACCGTCCGCCCAGACTCGGTGACGAACTCAGTCCCGTAGAAAGTCTCATCGCCATACTGCTCGGTGAACGTCCTCAGCTTCCCGCCGGAAGCGACAACAGCCCATCCCGCGAAGCACATCTGAGTACCACAGATTTCGGGGTCAGTCCGATAGCTGCCGTTTGACTGCCCCCACGTCTTCATGTTGAATCGCTTTTTTTCGTTGGCCTCCCGTTCGATGAGATCGACCGTGGCGCGGATGTTCTCGGTGTTAATCATCAACACTCCTGAGGTGTGAGAGGGATTCTTGGAGTCTTGCTCTGGCGCCAAATTTCGGGTCACGCCACCAGTTCCCGCTAAGCGGTACTGACTCGTCCAACCAGAACTTTCGAAACAGTTTGTCTCTGTGGTTGTCATTTGGGATAGCTGCCACTGCGCCACGAATCTCGGCACGGACGTCAGCGATGTCCGACCGCTCTAGCCCGTCATCGGTCGCTACCTCATCCCATTCACTCATGATGTCGCTTGGGTAGAACTGCTCAACCTCATCCGGGTGAATAATCCCAGTGGAGTTAATTCCTCGCGGGGCGCGCGTCTTTTCCTGCCCGGTCCACTTCCTACGATCGAGCACCCGGAGTATCTGCCACCTCGCGGCCTGGATGAGATAGCTACTGAGGTTTGCGCCCTCGGCTTGTCGCTGTTCGAAGGCGACCCACATCCCATATATGCCCTCAGAGATGAGGTCTTCCGGATCGATTGAACTCGGTGAGATGCGCTTGGCGAACCACTTGACCCATTCTGTCGGCTGACCTTCAATGGCCTCAGCGAAGGTCATCGCTCACAATCTCCTGTATCCGGTCTAAGGCAGCGAGGGCGGTACGAGCCGCATCCGGCCCGTACGCCTCAACCCTCGCCCTGTAGGTCTCTGGGATCTCCCGCTGTGCGTCAGCTACTATCCGGCGGATCTCTTCAATCAGACGGGGCCTCCCGGTAGGAGACCTCATCCACAAGGACCTCTAGAGAGAGAACCTTCTTTCCGGTCTCATGGTGTCTCCACGAGTCGATTCCCATCTCAGGATTGAGTGGCCACGGGAATTCGACGTCATTGATGAAAAGCCGGTCGACGTCGCGACCGGAAATCACAGTGGCCTTCAACATCTCTTCCGCCTCCTGTAGTCGTTGAGTACGTCCACCAGCTCTGTGAGAGCTGCGTCTGTGTCGTAGGGGTGGTCGTCGTTGCCGAGTCCGTAGTGCTGCCAGAGCCGGTAGCGACGGGCCTTGCTGAGGGACATCAGTGCCTCTGTGACGTCCGCCTGGACCTCTACGGCGTCCATCTCTCCTCGCCGGCTACGGGCGTCCCGAGGGACGTGCCCCCCGAGCCACCGGCCCCGGTCGAACGTCGTCGAGAGGATCAGGGCGACGTCGCTCCGCCTGTAGGAGTACTGAGCAGAGGTCGACAGCGCCTCAGCTCGTCGACGACCGGCGTACTCCTCCGCCACCAGGACCAGGACCCCAGCGGTCCGGGTGTCGTCGTAGTCCAGGTCGACGCGCTCGACGACCGCCAGGAGGTGATCCGTCACTTCCTGGACGCTGACGTCCGGGTAGTCGGCGGCCACCACCCCCGCGACGCGTGTCACCAGCTCGGCGACGTCGTCTGCGGTCAAGAGCAGTCCGGCTCTAGCTCAAGTACCTGTAGCGGTTCCGTCTCGCACTCGTCGGGGTAGCACCCGGGAAAGCTAACCGCCTCTCGAAATGCTCGCTCCGCTCCCGCCTGGTCTTCGGCAACAACTATGGTCGTGTACCGCTCCGTGACCGTGCCGTAAACCTCATACCTAGGCACTACAACCCACTCCGATCTACTCCCCCGAGGCGCTTATTCCCTCGGGACCACGCCCCGCAGTGCTTGCACTGATATCGCTGGTACTTCGATACCGAGGTGTACGCGTGTCCTTCCTTGCGCAGATCCTCCGACCCACACCGAGGACATCCGGGGGTGTCGTCGTAGAGACTGATGTTCGGGAAGTTTGGTATCCACGGCAACATCTCACCGAATACGTCTTCAAGGACCACGACGTCTCGGCGGTTATATTTCTCCATCTCCGCCCATGCTTCAGGGTCGTTGTTCATTACCCCGAGCCACATCCGAAACCCGCTGTGTTCTTCCTTTCCCCCCAACTGGAGGAGGTTGTTGGAGACGTACTGGAGTTTGTTAGATGGCAACCGGAATTGCTTCTTCGCAACCCGCATCAGGTCGATTTGCCGATACGGACTGGGAGGAGGCAACCCCTGCGTAAACATCTCTTGATTGAGAGTCGGGATATCAAAATCACGGCCGTTGTAGTGGACTACGGCGTCCGCCGCGTTTAGACGATCCCATGCCGCTCGCGCCATCCCCTCCGCTCCGTGGTCGCGGATCGAGAAGAATTCGACCTCCGGCTCACGGAGCCACTTCGTACTGAAGCAGAGCATGTATCCGGACTGGACGAGCATCTGTAGTGGGATATCTTGCTTCCACAGTCCCCAGACGTAGCCGAGGTTTGGCGCAGTCTCGATATCTATCAGAAGTGTTTTCAGCCGTGCCCCCAGTCGTAAAGGTCGTCAAGGTCTCCGTATTCGTTGTGCATCAACCCCATCAAATTGAAGACGGCTGCGGCGAGATGGTCTTCGTCTCGGTCGCCCGATCGGTAGGCTTCCACGTGCCGCAGCAACGACGCCATGTAGCTGCCGCTCGGGATGCCCTTCGTCCAGTTGTGCTCTCCGTAGCGCCTCGCGCCCTTCTCTAGATGCTCCGCCAGTCGGCGAAGGAGTAGCGGACTGATGAGGTCGTAGCGAAGCTTCCCCTCTTGGCTGTCGCGAACGGCACCCGAGGAGAACCGCTCCAAATCTGCCCAGGTCACCGCGTGGGTCTCGTCAAGGACGTGGTAGTGCGGATGCTCGGGTACGTCTCGCTGCTCTGGTACGCCGCCATACGAGAAGCGAGGACGATGGCCCAACGTCTCGTCTCGAATCTCTCTCCAGCTCCTAGCCAACCTCTTCTCCCTCACTATCGATCTCGTCGTTGTCGTCGTCGTTGACGAAGCTCATAGCTCCCAGCTCCGCTACCAACGCATCCCCCAGCGCCTCTGCGGAGTCATGACAGGCAGCCGTCAACGCATCCGCGATCTTGTCTAGCTGCTCGGCGATGGCGAGATGGGCTTTCACCAACGTCCGAATGGAAAGGACGATTCGTCGAGTCTCCTGGACGACCGCGCTGTTTAGCTCTAGCGCCTCGCCAAAAGCATCCGTCGGGTCGAATTCCTCAGTCACGCAATCCCACCAGCTCCCTCGTAGATTTGATGCCGTACGTGCAGTAGTGGTAATTGAGGTCATCCTCAGGCGCCTCCACTACTCGGCAGTCCTGGATATCTCTGCTGACTGCCTGCGCTAGCTCGCTGCCAGCCTTCCCGGCGTCAGCGACGAATACAACTTCCCTGTATCGGAACGCTCTCCAGTAGCCGGCCTTCCAGGCTTTTGCCCCTGGGATTCCTACCGTCGGTAGTCCACAAATCCAACCGGTGATGCAGTCGGTTTCGCCCTCGGTGACGTAGATCTTCTGGTGTGACTCCGTCAACACTCGTGTGTTGTAGAGCGTCGTGGGGACGCCCTTCACTCCCAGGTATTTGTAGTCCCCGGGGTCAGGATCGAGGCTGCGAAAGCGGATCTGGACGACACCACTACCGGTGAGATACGGGAAGCTAATCCGGTGAGGTGGGTCGCCTACGGCCGGACTGTCGGCGGTGTAGCCGAGACGAAATTCCGCCAGCGCCTCTTTCGTAATCCGCCTTTCCTCCACGAGGTATCCGAGGGCCGGGCCGGTTAGTCGACTGGCGTACTCTCTTGAATTCCTCTCCAGTGATCTCCTCGTAGCGTCTGACAGCATCACTGAAATCGCATAGCTCCCTCCACATGATCAGGCTGAAGACGTCACCTTTAGCGTCACAGGCATTGCACTTATAAGCTCCATCAGTGATGGAAACTCTGCCACTGGCACGCCTATCTCCATGGAAAGCACAACGCACAGTGCGCCATCCACCGGCATCCGGGAGAGTGTCATCGAATCCGTAATGGAGAAGGACAGCCCTGATATCTCTAGGCTCTCGCTCAATCGTTGCCTCGCATCAGCCGCAGGAAGAAGTCAACGGCCTCTTGGCCGCTGTACTCGCGATACTGGTTGGACGGGTCGTAGACCCCCCAATAGACTCGACTTCCCGGCGCATCTTGTCGCGGATCGTGCCACTTCCGGACCCAGGTAACAGTGATCGTTGCTCGCGCATCCTCCCCGCTCTCCCAGGTCCAGGAAGACCACCGATAGCCCTCAACGGCGTCGTGCCAGTTCATCTCTATCTTGACGCTGTCATTCGGTCCGAGGGTGTCGTCTGGCCAACAGATCCGAAAGGCGTCCCGTTCCATCTGCCGCTGCCACGAATCAGTCAAGCGTCTTCCTCCTCATCCTCGAAATCTTCCCAGTTGCAACAACTACAGTTGGAGTAGTCATCGAAGGTTTCATTCTGGCAGGGGTCGAGACACATCCCGCTCAGTCTGTACTCAGCCTTACTGCGGTCGTCGTAGCTCGCGAACTCGTCATCGGTGATCTCGCGATCACAGGTGTAACAGGTTCTAGTCATCGCCTCCGCTTCCTGATCTGTCGCTTCTTTCGAGGTCTTCCAGGCGCAATGACGTCTCTACCAAGAGCCTCCCGAGCAGGAGGCTTAGTGACGTAAGCTGCCGTTTTGATAAGCACCTCAGCGTTTCTCGCACCCAGGACTCGTTTGTTACAAAAGAAGCATAGGAGTCCTCTGACAAAACCCGTCTTATGATCGTGGTCAACAGCGAGGCTTTTGCCCGGCTTAGGCCGGGCGCCACAGATTCCACAACCGCCCCCCTGGTAATTCAGGATGTCGTCGTACTCTTCTAGGGTGATGCTGAAACAGGTCAGGATGTGGCGGCGCCTACCGGCCTTTTTCGAGCAGGCGCCGCCACAGAACTTCTTTTGCCGACCGGTCAGAATCCCCCCACATTCGACGCAGTCTGTCACTCGTAGAAAGTGACCTCACGAGTGACGGGCGCGACCTCTACCGTCGGTCCGTCCAGGTGGCCTCCGTCGCCGTAGGACTGATACCACCCGAGGCGCTTGAAATAACGGACCGCCCCCGCGCCGTCCGTTATCGAAATCACCACCCAGAATTCGTCGCCCTCGCCCTCGCCGCCGTAGCTGTCTACGACTCGTAGACTCCCCAGCTCCGTATGCTGGACCTGATCATGCGGGTAGAAATTGTTCCACCAGGCATCCCAACCGACATACCAGTCATCATCCGGCGTGCCCTCAATTACCCGGTCGAGGTCTTCGACGCTGTAGCTCATTTATCTCCTAGACGTAGTCGTACTCGGTGACGACACGGGGGGTTGCCTCCACAGGTCGGACGTTGCCACGCCACTCCGCGTCGCCGTAGGAATCGATGTCACAGTCTCGGCGGTAGAGCTGGCCGTCAACCTCCAGGACGATGAAGCCTTCACCCTCCTGAGCCGACCCGTAGGAGTCGTACGCCGTTTCCATGCTTCGCTTCAGGACCTTGACATCTCGGCCCGCCACGACAAACGCAGAGCCCTCGGGGTAGCTGTAGCTACTGTCAAGGCTGCTCCACGGAGCATTCGTCAAAATCTCCTCGGCAAACAGTCCGGGGTGGTCGTCAGACAGAGCGGTTGCACAGATGGGACAGCTAGCCACGGGTCTCCTCCAGTGGGATCAGATGGTGCTTTCGGCTGAGATGCCTAGAGACGTAGTCGGTGTCGGGTCGGTAGAGCTGGTCGTAGTTCTCGATGAGAAAGAGAGAACTCCTCCCCTTGGTCAGACTGGTAATCGTGCGCCGCAGAGCCCAGGCGTACGCGGCGCCTGGGGAGTGCTTGTATTCCTTCGGGACTAGGATCCGCTCAAGGGCGGTGGCGTAGACCTCTTCTCGAAAGAGCTGTAGCTGAGTCTCGTACGGCAGCTCCCAGACCTTTCTCATGTCCATCTGGACGGAGGCGCCGTCCTTCAGCACCGACTCATACAAAGGCCGCTCTCCGTAGGCGACGGAGACATGAATCGAGTCGTGGTCGTACCTCCGGCGGACTGCGTCCGCGAAGAAATCCATCGACTCCTGAGTGAGGTCGACCTTCTTTTTTCCGTGCTTCTCCTCCCACACGCTGTAGAGGAGTTTGTGTAGCTCGGGGATTAGCTCGGCACCCTTGGTCTTCAGCCACATCGCGTCGGAGATGTGCTTCCCCCAACTGCCATTCGGCAGCTCCCACGCACTGTGTGAGACCTTGATGGTGTATAGCTCGTCTAGGGTTGCGAACTCGGTAGCGGAACCACCCCACCATTCCGACAACCTCGGATGCCAGTAGACATCTCCCGAGTCCTCAGGGTTGTCGCTGAAAAGGTCGACGTCCTTTGGCTCACGGGGGAAGTCCGGCCACTGGTTGTAGATTGCAGTCGAGCCGATGATGACTCTCATCAACACTCCGGAATGAAATACTTGTAGTACCCGGTCCAGGTGTCGGAGACGTCCTCTAGTGCCTCGAATGAGCAGAGGGAGTCGTCAACGTCTACCACCTCCGTGAGTTTGCACGGGGTGAAACTCCCGTCCGCCTCAAGCCAAAACCCCTCTTCGCCTACTTCCATCTCACACTCCAAAAAGCCAGTAGTGCCAGTCTCGATTTCTCCCCCAGCGCCAAGCCACCCCGATCGGGCGGATGCCAGCGGCCATCAGTACTACCCTCATCCGCCTCGCATCCGTAGTTCGGTTATCGACTGTGGGTCGCGATCGAGGGAGGCAATGACATCCTCGGTGGTGGCAAATCGAACCACCGTTTCTCCGTCGTGAGTCCCGACGACAACCAGATGCTCCCCGAATTCATTGGGACCGACAATCGTCCCCGGAATAGGCGGAGAGGGATAGCGCATAAGCTTAGCCACCGAACCAACTCCTTTCAGGCAACCACGGAATCGAGGTAAACCAACCTCCATCGGACCTCGCGGGCCCAGTGGAGTTTTTGACTACGCTGACATTCAGCAACCCCGGGTCGGTCTGATGAAACGTCAGAATCAGCCGTGGACGCTTATCGACCTTGTTCATCAGACCATCCTTTCCGATCGGATAGTTGCCGTTCACATTCGGACCGGTGACGTGATGAAGGAAGGCGATGTGGGCGTTAGTTTCACGAGCTTTGCTACTCCCCCACAACAGCGCCTCTCGTTGATTAGCTCCCTCGTCGGCACCGTAGCCGGCGTCACAATCCATCAGGTTGTCAATCACAATCAAGCTCGGATACTGGCCATGCACCAGCGAATACGTCTCGATCTCTGCATCAAAATGGTCCAGCGTTGGACCGACCTTGAAGTCCCACCACGTATGTTCCGTGGCTTCGTGGAAGAGATCCCAACTGTCTTCTAGCCGTTCCTCAGCTTCGTCCTGCGTACAACCGAGCACAGCTTGAGCAATCCGAATACCTACGGTGTGCTGGTCGCTGTCGGAGCTGAAGTACAACGTTGGTATCGGATAGTCCCCGTCGTATCTTGCGTTTAGAGCCCAGTTGGACCAGAATGCTGTTTTACCACCTCCACTAGCGCCCGCCGAAAGACTGATTTGGCCGCGTCTCGCGAATGCCCTCATCCTCTCCAGAGAGGTGTAGGGGCAGGGCAAGGGGTCGCCTACCCGACCCCTTGCCCGCATCGCTAGTGACAGTGATGTCACTACTCGATCCACACCCCTTGACCCGAGCTGTCCTTGCAGCCGAAGGTGTTGCAGTAGAAACGATTCTTGTAGGGCTGGCCCTGTTTGTTTCGTTTCCCTCGCATGTCCTTCATTGGCCCATGAGTGGAGCAGCTAGGGACGTCTCCAGGCGGACCAGAGGACGCCGGACCGGGGCTGTTGGAGGTAGTAGGTGGACTGCTGAAGACTCCGTTAGCGAGGGCGATTTGCTTTGCGTCGCCCAGACTTTTGAAAATCGCTTCGGAGTGTTCAGCGAATCCCGCTACTACTTCCGACATCTGTTCGCCGTTACCGGCTCGGAGATTTACTAGATCCCCCTGGATAGTGGTGTTGATTTGGATGGCGTAGCCGTCTGACAAGTGGTCTCCTTATCTTCGTTCGTTATAGAGTTGCTGCCTTCGCTCGTGCCTCTCGGAACAGTAGCTCCGCCGCGAGCACTGCGATTTGTCCCGGCTGCATCGTGACTTCCATCAGTACCGCCCAGGTGTCCTGAGAGGTAGCCGGATCGCCCTTCAGCATCTCCGCGAACAGAAGAATGAGGCTGTCGGTGTGCTCTCGGACGGTAGCTTTGTGCTGGTCCAGCTCTGCAACCAACCCCGGTGGCATCGTCTTTTCACTGAATGGGTTGAACACTAATAACCTTCCCCGTGGATCGGATAGCTTGGCTAATGGGAGTCAACGTAATTCCCGGTGGCGTCGTACAGACTGAAGCTGTGCGGTACGCCGCAGCAACTACAGCCCAAAGCGTTCGCATATCTGCCGGTGACGTCTTCCCACTCAGCGATTGCCGATCGCAGGGATACCCCGTATCGCTTCGCGCTGGTCGCTAGTGCCCCTAGCCACCTGCCATCCGAATCCGGCTTGAACCACCGGCGATCTTGAGCCGCAATCCAGTCAACGACCCAACCGGCAGCCTCTAGGGCCTTCCAGTCTTCATCGTCCAACCACCACGACCCACCAGAGTTGGTGCTGCTGTACTCGACGTATCCCGATGTTGGTTCTGCGATCTCGCCTTCAAGAACCTGCCGCGCAAGCTCCTGCCCCCCGTTGTAAGTCGTCAAGCAACCTCCCCCTCGGTTTTGAATCCCTTCAGCCGGCAGTACGGACGCACTCCACAGAGGTCGCAGTGGTCACCTGGATTGGCCACGAAAACCCTGTGCTCGATCCCTCGATCGAGGGCGCCATACTCGCCCGCTAGATACTCCTCGGTGTACCGGTCAATGGGTTCCCAGTCGCTACAGACGCCGTCTTTGGCGTACCAGTACCGGGCGTGGCTAATCGGATTCGGGAGGTCTTCCACAAACAATCGATTAGCCACAAACCCATAGAGCCCCGGCTGACGGTAGTCAGTCTCGCGGTTCCCGGTTTTGATGTCCTCGATCGAAACCTTCTCAGATCTCGGCCACCACAGCATTCGGTCGATGGAGCCCTTGATAGTGACACCGTTTCCGAACGTCCACTCAAACTCAACCTCTATCGCGAGGTCTCCGAATGGGTCGGTCCAGATCTCCCAGTCCTCACGCTCTGCGTACTGGAGGTAATTCGGTATCCAAGACGTCAGCCCCCGATTGAGGCGGTTGGCGATGTCAGTATCAACAGTCTTCGTCCGGGGCGGTTTGATCCACTGATCGAGGTCGGGCTGACGCTCTTTTAGCTCTGCGATCCCTGCCCAGTAGTGCTCAGAGAAGTCGTCTTTGATCTTCTCTTCGCCGTAGCTTCGTCCGGCAATCTCCCAAGCGTCAACGGCTGTCTGAAAGGCGGTCCCCCCGATTAGCCAGCTCGCCGGGCGTGCTGGCAACCTCGGTCGCACCATCCGTTCCAGTCGGAACGCCTCACCACACCTGCTGTACCCCTTCAACTGCGAGACGCTACGGGTGTAGCGCCTCTTCTCCCCCGTGTCCATATCTCAATCATATCGACCAGGATCACTGAATCTAGGACGCATCGTGGACGCAGCGAAGATTTTCCATGAGAATCAGGGAGCACAGCGGGCACCACGGATCAGTTACCGCATCGATCGACAGTGTGTCTTGAACAGCCTCAGTGAAGCGCTGGCCACAACACGCCCTGTCCGCCGGTAGGCGGAGGTCACCGAAGATGGTCACACAGACGGTATGGGTTATCCACTCCTGTGCCTCCTCGGGCGCCTCAGAGGTAGTAGGTGAGGGCGTCGTCAGCACCCAGCACCTCCCGCGCTCTGTCAGCCGTCCAGCCGGACCCGTAGGTGCTCTGGTTGACTCGCTTCGCGACTCGCACGAGTTTGTCTCTGCCGCGTTGGAGCCGACCGACGATCTTCGCATTCCGAGCCATGTACCCGTTGCCCCCAGGCGGGTTCCACTCTCGTACACCAGGTGCGTACACAGTTAGTGGCCACTGTGGGCTGGGAGCCTCTTCTGTCGGCTCTCGAAACCCGCACATCTTCGCAGCCTCACGAACCACGGAGTCAATCCCGGTGGCGTCACCGGTGACAACCTCCATCGGGTCATGAAAGAGAATCAGACCCATTACCAGCGGCCATGCTGCCTTGCCCTGCTCGGGGGTCAGGATGTGACTCCCCACCACTGCCAGAATCACGGAATCTCCCACCCCTCTTTTTTCGCGAATGCCCTGAGCTTTTCCAACTCCTCGGCATCCTTCTTTTCTTTCTCTAGCTTCCTTTGGAACGGGCTCGGGGCGGAGAGGTACAGCACAACCGGAATCAGAGGCCACACCAGCCCGAGCATGCACCAGTGCGCAGCACGCTCCCTTGACTGCACGGCGTCTTTTTTCCTCGTACATCTACAACTGCCCTCGTGGTGGTATGCCCACGTCCGACCGTGGGCTACGCATTTCTTCGGTACCCACTCGTACCGGTGGTAGTACTCCTCAGCCTTCCGGTTGAAAATCCACCTCGCACAGACAACTCCGAGGACGGCATAACCGAGGGCAATCACCAGAGCCGTCACCACATCACCGCCAGCCCCACAGGGCCAAGCGACAGGCAGACGTATTTGTATCGGAAACCCAGTTGTACGACCGGGCCGAACGTCAAACCGGCTACCCAGTCTCCGGGGTCAAGGGACACCTGGAAAGCACACTTCTGCCAATACCAGTTCTTCTCTGAGTACCACGGAAGCTTGAGGTCTTCCAACTTCACCACAACACCTCCTCTCTCTCCTCTGAGAACAGATCTTCTATCCCCGTCACTTCTTCCCCGCTGACGCTTTCGAAACTCTGCCGGTGGAGCGGAGCGACAACCCCCCGCAGTGTCGGGCCACACTTCCACCTCAACAAGTCCCCGTCCCACAAGAAATCGACGGGGTACTCGTCTTTGGTGCTCGGCGATTGCGGAGTACGCAGTAGCCGGAACTTCGTAAACCGTGCCGCCCGGATCGCGAACGGCGTACTAGGGTCCGCTACGGGGTTGGGAGCGAAGGACAGGATGTTTACAACCGGCTGGAAGTCTGGTGGGTCTTCGGCCAGCGGCCAATCGTGCTCGTCGAGGTCGAGGTGTCCGGCGGTCTCGGACAGGAAGATCTCTCCGTCGTAGTCTCGGAGCGTCTTCTCTAGATCCTTGACCTCTTTGAGCGCCAGGAACCAACTGAAGTCCTCTGAGACCTCCGCCGGGGCGTGGTCAGCCAGGGCTACGTAGTCATCACAGGCCCACACCGTCAGGGTCGACAGGTCGGCGCTGCCGCCCAGGGCGACGACCCCCCCGAGGGAAGAGTCTTTCGCGCTGAATTGGATGGCGTTGTAGCAAAGGCGAGAGAGGTCAGCGGATAGGATCTTCATCCGACTTCCCCAGCCCTCGTAGTACCATCTGCGTTGCTTCATCAACACTGACGCCAGTTACCGCCGCGACCTCGCAACAGAAGTTGTGAACGTCATTGAGGTAGGCTTTCTCATCGTCCGAGAGGTCTTCCCATTTCGTGCCTTCTGTCCCGCTCACTCTTCCCGGCCCTTCTCCCAGCTAACACAGAACCGACCGAGGGACAGCATGACCCAATAGAAGGGGCCACCGAGCCGCAGAAAAAACCAGCCCCGTTTGCTCTGAAGTCTCATTTCGACTTCTCGCGGGAGCTGTAGTCAGCTCCCGACCGAGCCCAACTGACGACCCGATACAGAAACCCTGATCCCTCGTACCAATCTCGACCACGCCACCACACCAGCTCCGTCTCAACCCACTGACCGACGTCGTCGTAGCCGGTGAGGACTTGGCTGCTGTGGTTCGACCATTGCGCACGAGAGAGGTTGGTCGTGGGCTTCCCCTCCATCAGTCTTCGTCCTCCTCTTCTCCGTCGTTGTCGACGTCGACATATTTCCGCTCGGTGATGTAGCTCTGCGCGCTTTCGCTTATCCCGACCTCTCGCAGCATCGAGCGAAATCGGCGGGCAACCTGATAGCTATCGGCAAGCTCAGTGAAGTTGAACTTCTCGCCGTTCTGCTCGAATCCGAGGCTTGTCGGCAGCGTGATCGTCAGTCGAAGCTTCTGGCGCTTCGGAGGTTCGATGCCGATCTCTTGTAGTGCCATCTCCACCACCGAACAGAGATCGTGTGCACGGGCGTACTTCAGCGCGACGTCACCAACCCGCGCCTTGAAACTCTCCAACTGCGCTCGGACTTCGTCAGCGGTGGCCTCGTTGACGACATCCCCCGGCCACGGCGCATCCGGGGTGACCTCGATTGCTGCCGTACCATTCAGTCGGTTTGCGTTCCGGATGAAGCCGTTGACGCAGCAACCCCTGACAGTGACGTCTACCCCGCTGCGCTCTCCACCAGGGCTAGTCACCACAACCCGGACGGTTTTGCGATCTTCGGTACTGTGGGCGCCCGACCCCATCTCGCCAAAGGCTGCGTTGGCCGCAGCGCGGGCGTGATAAGTCCTCGGGACAATTCGCACTTCTTCGATCTTCGTGGCCACTGTCTCTTACTCCCCGTTGTATGGTTCCCAAGCAATACCCTCGCGGGTATGCGTGCCTACTCGTGCATGGTGAGGAGTCGCGCGTGTGCCGTGACTCCCGATGGAATGCCTTCGTGCCTGTCTGACAGCTCTATGTCGGTCGTGCCCGTGCTCTTGGTAGTGGTCGCAGTCGACACAATCGACGACGCTCCCGCCCACGACCACACACCTCTCCCAGTTGCGACACCTCGCACACCAGATCTCTTCTCCGGTGGTCGGTGGCACAGCAAAGAGAGTTTCGTAGCCGCAGTCAAAGATTGCAGTGTGGAGCTGCCGATTTAGCTCTGAAGACCTCCACGACGATCCGTGGTCACCGACGCACAGAGCCCCCCTGATGACGACCTGTGCTAGCGACTGAGGGCGACCGGTCGAAACCAATCCCCCGAGTGCGCCTTGCGTCATGTCGTCTCCGTGCGCTCCCCCCATCCAGCTCCTCTCGGTCGTGCTGCGAAAAACTGGGATTTTCGCAGCGGCGTGAGGACAACGCTAGTCCGGCGGTCGAGGCGTTGCCAAGTCCGGTTGGTCCCCTCTTGGGCTGGTCTGCTCTGTGATCTACCTCACGAAAGTGCGTCCCGGATTTGACAGACCAGCGTGATATGTGTTTGTTATCTGGGGCTGATCTGTCCGGTTTTGTGGTGGTGACACTGATAACTAGTTAGAGGCTCGTAGAGCCGACAAGGCTCTTACCCCTCGCCTCTAACCCTCTGGGGGCCGGGAAACCGGCCCTACTCCTAGTAGACTTATAGATAGGGATCGAACGGTGGTGTTCGATCCCATAAGAGATGGGCAACCGCCTACAAGCGGTTGCCCTAGTACTACTAGGGGAGAAAACAGTACTTGACCAATGATGAAGCCGCAGGCTACCTAGGTCTCTGCCGCAAGGCGGCATGGATAGCTACCAAGGGCACCAATGCCGACGTCGAAGACGTCACACAGGAGTTGTTTCTTTGGGTTCTAGAGACGAAGGCTATCGAGTCGCCTTCGTATAAAGGGTTAGCGAGCCTCCTCGTGAAGGAGGCTCGCAGTTATATAGCAGACCAGCGAAACCAAGCCTCCCCTCTGGGGTGGAGCCCTGAGCCCTGGACGACGGACGAGATCCGGGCAGCTCTCCGAGCTGGCTACCGGGAGCTGCCTCCGCAGCTCTCAGAGGCCCTGGCATCCGACAGGATGCCCCAGGGCTACAGAGACGTCCTGGAGGCGACCTACGGCCGGGGAGAGATGCCTCCGAGGGGGTCCGCCCTGCGTCGGCGGATGTACCGGGCTGTAGACCGGCTACAGGAGGTCGTCAACTGGCCGCTGGCCGGCATCCCCGGTGGTGTCGTCGACATCCACGACCTTACCGACACCGAGGACGGTTGGCTGTCGACAGCCGCAGACAGAGGGACCGAGCAGCGCCGGGAGTTGAGTGCCCGTGGTGCGCTGCTCGGTCGGGTAGCTCTGGCTAGCTCTTAGTCCTGATCCTCACCTGAGGTTTGCCTGCGCTCCCACTCTTTCTTCTGTTTGGCAAGCTCCCGCAGTTTCCGCGCGACCTCCGCTGCGTCGGACTCTTCACTCATCTTCAGTTCCTCTCTGGGGGTGTGGTTTCCTCGGGGTGCTTGTCCTTACAAGCCGGACAGACCACGAGGTTTTCTGTGTTGGTCACGGGGTTGATTACTATGACTAGCCCTGAGCCTTTGCAGTTTCGGCAGTTTGGATCGGCCATCGTCCCTCCAGGAGAGGTGGTCCCCGGACGGGGTGACACTGATAACAACATGAGAGGCGAATAAGCCCGCCGTAACCAGAACTACTCTTGATCATGCTGGATTCCCGGCGGTTTTGCTCTCACTTTCCACCGCTCTTTAAGGACATAGTCCGTTAGATCTAACCCACCGACAAACAGTCGGACCCGAGCGGTCCGCTCTTGGGCTAGGTCGTAGAAATGTTGATATAACTCCGGCAATCTACTCTCCGTGATTATCCAGCCCGTGATTACCCCTCGGGGATCATGGCCAGGCGGATACCAAGTACTTATGTAGGCCCTAATGACCCCCGGTTCGGAGAAGTCTTCGCCGCAAAAGGTTGTTGCCATTACCAGACCATCCCTCCACGAAACGCTGATGACTGTTGCTGAGGCTTACGCCCTTCGGGGGACGTGCTCACGCCTACAGGTCGGCGCGGTAATTGCCGACAGCAGGGGCGTAGTCCTCTCATCCGGATACAACGGCGCTCCTGCGGGGATGCCACACTGTGACCACACTGACTCTTCTGAGCCGTGCCGACTGAGCGTCCATGCGGAGATCAATGCGTTGTTGTGGGCAGCTCGGCGAGGGGTGGCAACAGAAGGCTCATGCGTCTACGTGACGCATGAGCCCTGCTACAACTGCTCTTTGGCACTCATCCAGGCGGGGATAACGGAGGTTCGGTATCGGTACTCCTATGGCCGCAACAGCGGCGTCCCACTGCTAATCGGTGCGTCGATCGACGTCTCATCTGTGTCGCTGGTAGGGGCCGAATAGACTTCGGCGCCACTCGGCCCGCCGCTCTGGTGCGGCGTCTTTCCAGAGTGCCCACAGAATGATCCCTCCGACGAAGACCACGAGCCCGACTACTCCGAGGCAAAGCCACCTCACAGAATCCAAGCTTCCTGAAGAATGGCGTCCGCCTCTTTCAGCGGTTCGCACACACCGTAGGTCCCACATTTGTTACACCGCCCGGAATAGTCTGGCCAGTGGACGGCACGGACGCTCCCCGCAGCGCTGACGAGCTTGATGTTGATGGGCGGGTAGGTCACCACCCCATCCGCCTCAGGTGTTGTCTCCTCTGGTGATGTTCTCTGCTGTGGCACCCTCGGTGCCGGCTGGTCACTCATGCCCCTGGCTCCGTTCCCTGACGCTGCCCAAGTCGGAGGTTCGCCCCTCGCGGCCCGGGGTCCTCGTCGAGCTGCTTGCGCTCTCCGGGCGCCCACCCGGGCGCGTACGCGCTCTGTCCGGTGATCACAAATGTCTCTAGCGGCGTGGTCCTGGTGCCTGTTCTCCATCGGCCGATCTGATTCCTGAGCCCCATCTCCTGACCTCCCGCATGAACGACGGAGGGGAGCACGGCAACCAGGGGGGTTGTTGCCGTGCTCCCCCGTGAGTCAGGGTGTGTCCTGCTCTCCTGTGGAGATGAAGCGGGTCGAACTCAGGCTCACCCTGACTCTCTGGCGTGGACGTTGTGAGAGTTGGCCTGGCACGGTAACTACTCACGAGGTTGGGACCACGTCCACTCGCAGACACGTTTGCCGGTCCGGCCTGGCCTCCCTTAAACCCAGGCGGAGCCACGCGCCTACTGTGCACGACGCCTCCGGCGGTATAGCTCCCCGCACTGTGCGCCGCACAGTGCGACCATCTCATGGTGAGGCGTAGACCACAAGGGGTCAGATCGCAGACACAGAAAGAGCCGGCACCCGTAGGTGCCGGCTCCCTGGTTGAGCTGGTGATCAGCGCACGAAGCCCGTACCGGCTGCCTCCTTCACGCCCTCCACGAAGGACGTCCAAGCCGCTGGCCGGAAGGACAGGACCGGTCCGGCCACGTCCTTGCTGTCTCGCACCTGAGCGTTGTACCCCGCCCTGCGTGCCTCTACGCAGTTGGCTCCGTTGGCGCTCTTGCTGCTCTTGCGCCACTGAGGTTGCAACATCGTTCGGTCCTCCTCGCTACTACTGGCAACTCTCGGCTGCCTCGTAGATCAGTCTTGCACTCGTAGCCTTGTCCATCGCCAGCGCCTCCGACGTCATTTGATCGAACAGAGTTTCGTAGCGTCGCACCAGGACGGGATCGGTGATCAGCCTGCCTGCGTCGTTGCTGTCGGCATCCACCAGGCTCAACCCGCTTGGTCGTCGGTACGTGAGGATCGTAAAGGGGTTCTGCGGAAGATAACCCGTGCCGTACACGGCTTTACTTCGCAAGATCTGAATCGAGACACGGGGATGAGTGGTTGCGACCTCATAGAGGTGCATCAACTGCTGATGCCAGACATCTACAGGCGCGGAACGTCGATCAATTACTTGTGGTTCAAGTCGGATATCAAGGATCGCTTTCGAGTTAGCGAATTCCTCTTGACGCCTGAGACGGCCGTTAATCATTCCTATGACG
>NZ_JBHSPR010000045.1:0-682 GCF_042658085.1 Plantactinospora solaniradicis
TTCCAGCGGCACCACGACGGTCGGGACCATGTACTCCGGCAGCCGCCCGGCGGCGAACTCCCGCAACACCGCCACGTCCACCCCACCATCGGTGGGTACGACGTAGGCGACCAGACGTTTGACCTCGGGCTGGTCCTCCCGGACGATGACCGCGACCTGGCCGACCGACTCGTGCCCGGCCAGGACCGCCTCGACCTCACCGGGCTCGACCCGGAAGCCACGGATCTTGACCTGCTCGTCCGCCCGACCCGCGAACAACAACTGGCCGTCCGGGGTCCAGCGGGCCAGGTCACCGGACCGGTACATCCGGCCGCTGTTTCCGTTGTCGGTGTAGGGGCAGGCGACGAACCGTTCCGCGGTCAGACCGGCCCGGGCGATGTAACCCCGGGCCAACTGCGGACCCGCGACATACAGTTCGCCGGTGACTCCGGGTGGAACCGGGCGCAGGAACTCGTCCAGGACGTACACCTGGGTGTTGCCGATCGGGCGGCCGATCGGCGGCGCCGTGTCGGTGGCGCGCATGGTCGGTAGTGGTACGGCGGTGGTGATGACGGTCGCCTCGGTCGGCCCGTACGTGTTCCAGACCCGGGACTGGGCCGTCCACCGGCTCGCCAACTCCGCTGTCAGGCGTTCGGCGCCCAGGACCCAGTTCCCGACCCCGGGCACAGTCCCCGGATCCAAC
>NZ_JBHSPR010000046.1:0-44663 GCF_042658085.1 Plantactinospora solaniradicis
TGCCGATCCTGGGCGTCGGACTCATCGTGGTCGGGGTTCAGTCCGTGCTGTTGTCGATCATCGTCGGGCTGACCCGGGTCGACGACCTGTAGCAGGCACCTCCACCGGCGGCCGGGCACGGCCCGGTCGCCGGTGGATTCGGCGCTCTGTTCGTCGGCGCTGCTGGCGGCGGTGCCGCCTCGCACTGCTCAGCCGGTCGAGCGGTGCCTCTCGTGCAGGTTCAGGTCGAGCTGCATCGTCGCGACCAGATGCGGGTACCGACGGGCGAGCTGCCAGCCGAGCGTCACCCCGTAGAGATCGGCGGCCACCACCCGGTCCACTTCGGTGAAGTCCACCTCCGCGAGCCGCTTGTGGAACGTCCGGGCCAGCAGACGCGGCCGATTCATCCGGTAGAACGGCGTGAGCACCCGGTTGTGGACCCGGCGCACCGGGTGCCGGCGCTCGGCACCGTCGAGGGTGTACACCCGCAGCCGCGGATGGCGACTGACCTCGGCCCACTGCTCCGGCTCGGGCTCGGCCCAGGCGTCCGTGTCCAGCATCGCCAGGTCGACCTCGACGCCCTCGGCCAGCAGGTTGACGACGTAGTTGCGGACCCGCTCCGGCACGTGGTGGTCGAACGCCAGCAGCACGACCCGAACCGGGGCGGCGGACGACTTCCCGGATGCCGCCACTCCGGTGCCGCCGGGGTCGACCGGGCCGTTCGACGGGGCTGGATCGACCGGTTCCGCGCGCTCGCCCATGATCACTGACTCCTTCTCCGCACTCACGGCTCAGCCCTCCGACCCGGGCGCCGGCAACGGTCGCCGGACCAGCGACCGCATCCGCTCCTCCAGGGGAGCGAGCAGCCCGTCCCGGGTGAAGCCGTCGGCGTGCCGCCGGGCCACCGCCCGCTGCTCGGGGGTGAGGTCGCGGGCCGCCTTGCCGGCCTGGACCATCGTGTGGGCCACCGCGTCGACGTCCAGGCTGTCCGCGTTGAACCAGAGTGGGTAGCCCGCCAGCACGTCCTTGGCGGCGATCCCGGGCGCGTGCACCGAGACGATCGGCCGCCCGGTCGCCATGTACTCGAAGATCTTGCCAGAGGTGACGTAGCGGCCTCCGCCGGCGAGGAACACCAGCACGTCGCTTTCCTCGTAGACCCGGGCGACCTCGGTCTTCGAGACCGGGCCGCGGTACCGGATGCCCAGGTCCGGCCCCTCGAAGCCGGCCGGGTCGTCGCCCTCCTCCGGCGGCAGGCCCAGCCGCTGCCGGAGGTCATGGTGGGCATTGCGGAAGAAGCCGAGGTGACCGTGGATGTTCAGCTCGGCGTCGGCCAGGTCCGGGTGCCGGCGGGCCCGCGTCCACGCCTCGGCCAGCTCCTTAACCGGCTGCTTGCTGGTCATGGTGCCGAGGTAGTCGAAGCTCAACGGCCGGGTCCGGTCCGTCGGCCGGTCGCCGGGCGACGAGGTCAGCAGGTCGGCGTCCCAGCCGTTCGGCACCACCATCATCCGGTCCGCCACCCGGGGGTAGCGCTCGGCGTGCCAGCCGCGCAGCGCCTCGTTGACGAAGACCGAGGTGGCGGCGCCGCCCAGAATCCGCTTCTCCCACTGCCAGGCGGGATGGCCGTCGGGGAAGGCCGGGCTGTCGGTGAACAGGTCCAGCGTCCACGAGTCGCGGTAGTCGACCACGTACGGCACCCCGGTGATCCGGCTGAACAGCCAGGCCGCCCCGAACGACGCGAACGGGTTGCCGGTGGCCAGCACCACGTCGAACCGGTTCCGGGCGTGCAGCTTCAGCCCCCGGGCGACCGCGTTCAGCCCCCACGAGGCGTAGTTCTCGGGGAAGCCCCGGTCCTGGCTGAGGTTGTACAGCTTCTGGGCCAGCACCGGCATCGAGCCACGGAACCGGCCGTACTGCCGCAGGTCCTTGTTCCAGGCGAACTGGTTCAGTGACGGGCGTTCGACGCTGACCCTCGGGTCGATCGTGGCCGTCAGTTCCTCGTCGACGGATCCGATGACGTTGTAGAGGAAGTCCAGCGGTGCCGCGCAGGCGGTGACGTCCCAGCCCTTGGCGGCAAGATGGTTCGCGGTCGCCCGGGCCCGGTAGACGCCACTCGCCCGCGAGGGCGGGAAGTAGAACGAGAGGTACAGGACGCGCGGGCGCATCGGTGCACGCCGGACTTTCATCTGCTTTCCTTTGCGGCGGCGGAAGCGTGGGAAGGGGGCGCCGGGACAGCCGGCTGACGCGGGACGCGCCCGCCGGAGCCAGGGTAGTCATAACGGTAGGCGACCCTCGGCGCAGGCGAGTCGGTGCCGTCAGGCTCCGCGAGGAGACGCGCGGCCGGTGGCATCGACGCCGGGTCGCTCACCACGAACAGATCGAACGGCGGCCTGCCGGCGAGTACCTGGCGACGGATCAGGCGCAGCCGCAGTTCGGCGGGATCGTCCCCCTTCCGGAACATCAGGGCACGATGCACCGGCGAGGCGATCCGGCGCTCGTACGCTCCGCCGGCCCGGCGGACGAACGTCTTCATCGGACCCCGGCCGGCCGCCCGGAACACCAGTCCCGGGCCGCTGAACAGCAGCGCCCGCTCGACCTTCCGGATCGGACCGCGCGTCTCCAGCCTGGTGAGGTCGACGACCTCCACCTCGGGGTGGAACCGTTCCCGGCTCCACGGCCTCGTCGCCGCGACCAGGACCACCGCCCGCCCTCCGTCGGCCACCACCTGGGCGGACTCCTCGATCACGGCCCGCCTGCGGGTGGCGCCCAGCGCCAGGAAGAGTACGTGCATGATCGCTCTCCTCAGGACCGTCGCGCGGGAACCGACAGGGCATCGGAGGTTCCCGCCGGTGCGTCGGCGAACCAGATGCGGTGGTGCGCCCGCGCGACCGCGGGATAGCTGTACCGGGCCGCGAGTTCGCGGCGGGCCAGCGACAGGTCCACCCCCTGCGGGAAGCGCGACCGCAGCCGCCGGTACCCGGCGACGATCCCGTCCGGGGTGTCCTCGACGTCGATCAGCTCGCCGGCCGACTCCTCGACCCCGGCCAGCGTCTCCTCCGGTCCGCCACACCTGGTGACCAGGACCGGCATGCCGGCGGCGGCGGCCTCGATCACGGTCACCCCGAAGGTCTCGAAGCGGCTCGGATGCACCAGCAGATCGTGCTCGCGCATCAGCCTCAGGGCCTCGTCCGGCGCGACCGCCCCGGTCTGGGTGACGGCACCGGCGACCCCGAGTTCGACGGCCCGCTCGGACAGCCTGCCGGCCAGTTCGCCCGCGCCCACCAGGGTCAGGGTCAGGGTCGGATCCTCGGCCCGGCAGACGGCGAACGCCTCCAGCAGCAGGTCCACGCCCTTACGCGGAATGAGGCCGCCGACGTACAGCCAGCGGCGCAATCCGGTGACCGGCTCCGGACGGGACACGTCGAAGTCGATCGGGTTCGCGATGAACCCGATCCGGTCCGCGTGGTGCGGGAACGCCGCCAGCAGGGGCGCGCGGACCGCCTCACCGACGGCGAAGAACCCGTCGGCCCGGTGCAGTACCTCGTCGTACATCGCCCGCGCCTCGGGGGTGTCCAGCACCTGGTCGAGGAACGTGGCGTGTTCGGTGACGAAGATCCGGGCGTCGGGCCGGGCGTTGCGGATCGCGGCCCATCCGCCGGGCAGTCCGACGTGGGCGTGCACCACCGGAGCCTCGATCGGCTTCCCGCCCAGCGCCGCCCCGAGGGCCGCGGCGTGCCGGTGCGCGATCTCGGCGTGCCAGCGACCGCGCGGAATCGGCACCGGCACGTACCGCAGGTTGGCGCCGCCCACGGTCGGGGTCTGCGCCGTGGCCAGCCCGAGCAGTTCCGCATGGGCCCGGCCGACGAGTTCGTCGTCGCGGTCCGACAGTGCCGCCACCCACGCGTCGCCGTGGTACACCGTCACCCGGTCGCAACCGGGTGCGGTCGCCCCGACCATGGCCTGGACGAACGCTCCGCGGAACGGCATGTCCCGGGTGGGGTACCAGGGCGTGACGATGGCCACGTCTTTCACAGGAGTTGCCGCCACCCGGATGTACCTCCAGCTCTCTGCGCTCGGGACCCTCGATTGCGGACCAGGTTGCCGTACCGGGCGAACCGCCCGGTAACCGGGCGCCTGCCGGCACCGGCGCCTACCGCGAGGCGACCTCGTCCACACCGGACCGTGGAGCGGGCGCTGAGCCTGCCCGGTCCGAACCGCCCGGACCGACGTCGATCGTGCTGCCGTCGGAGGCCGACCGCAGCACCGCGGCGGCAACCTCGACCGTACGCAGGCCCTGGCGGAGCGTCACGATGTCGCTGTCCTTGCCCTCCACCGCGTCCCGGAACCGCTCGTGCTCCACCAGCAGTGGCTCACGCTTCGGAATCGCATACCGGACCATGTCGCCCTCGGCCACGCCCCGGAACGCGCGCAGCGCCTCCCACTCGGTGTCGATGGCGCCGTTGGCGTAGAAGGTGAGGTCGGCGGTGAGCGTGTCGGCGACGAAGCAGCCCCGGTCACCGGTGATCACAGTGGACCGCTCCTTGAGCGGGCTGAGCCAGTTGACCAGGTGGTTGACCATCGTCCCGTCGGCGAGCTGCCCGACGACCGCGACCATGTCCTCGTGCAGCCGGCCGCTGCGGAAGACGGTGCGCGCCGACAGCGAGCGGTACTCCTGGCCGGTGACCCAGCTGGTCAGGTCGATGTCGTGGGTGGCCAGGTCCATCACCACGCCCACGTCGGCGATCCGGTGCGGAAACGGGCCCTGCCGCCGGGTGACGACCTGGAACACCTCGCCCAGCTCGCCCGCCTCCAGGCGGATACGCAGGCTCTGCAACGCGGGGTTGTACCGCTCGATGTGTCCGACCCCGGCGACCAGGCCGGCCGCCTCGAACGCCTCGACCAGCCGGGTCGCCGCGTCGACGGACTGCGCGAGCGGCTTCTCGATCAGCGCGCAGACGCCGTTCGCGGCCAGCTCCAGGCCGACCTCCTCGTGCAGCGCCGTCGGGCAGGCCACCACGGCGTAGTCGAGCTTCAACGCGAGCAGGTCGGCGACGGTGGGCAGCACCGGCACCCGCAGCGCGCCGGTGGGGTCACCGGCCGGCTCCACGACGCCGACCAGGTCCACGCCGTCCAGGCCGGACAGCACCCGGGCGTGGTTGCGCCCCATCGCACCGAGGCCGATCAGTCCCGCACGCAACGTCCGCGCCTGGCCGCTCACCTGGCACCCGCCAGGCTGTTCGCGGCGTTCGCGATCCGCTCCAACTGGTCCGGGGTCAGCGCGGGATGGATCGGCAGCGAGACGACCTCCCGGGCGGCCCGCTCGGTCTCGGGCAGGTCCCAGGGGCCGGGCTTGCCGTCCTCGCCCAGGTACGGCTTGAGCCGGTGGATCGGGGTCGGGTAGTAGACCGCGTTGCCCACCCCCTGCTCCAGCAGTCGCCGCTGGGCGGCGTCCCGGTCCCCGGTGATCCGCACCGTGTACTGGTGGTAGACGTGCCGCGCCGCGTCGGCCACCGGCGGGGTGATCACGCCGGTGATCCGGGAGTCGAGGAACTTCGCGTTCGACCGTCGCTGCTCGGTCCAGTCGGGCAGTTGCCGCAGCTGCACCCGGCCGATCGCCGCCGCCACGTCGGTGAGCCGCATGTTCGCGCCGACGATCTCGTTCGCGTACCGCTGCTCCATGCCCTGGTTGCGGAGCAGCCGCAGGGTCCGGGCGAGTTCCGGGTCGGCGGTGGTGATCATGCCGCCCTCCAGGGCGTGCATGTTCTTGGTCGGGTAGAAGCTGAAGCAGCCGGCGGCGCCGAAGGCACCGACCGGCTGGCCGCCCAGGGCCGCGCCGTGCGCCTGGGCCGCGTCCTCGACGACGGCCAGGTTGTGCCGCTGCGCGATCGGCATCAGCCGGTCCATCGCGGCCGGGTGGCCGTAGAGGTGTACCGGCATGATCGCCACGGTGCGCGGGGTGATCGCCGCCGCGACCGCGTCCGGGTCCACGCAGAAGCTGCCCGGCTCGATGTCGACGAAGACCGGCTCCGCGCCGACCAGCCGGACCGCGTTCGCGCTCGCCGCGAAGGAGAACGACGGCACGATGACCTCGTCGCCGCGCCCGATGCCCAGCGCCAGCAGGGCCAGTTGGAGAGCGGAGGTGCCCGAGTTGACCGCGACACAGTGCCGGCCGGCCACGAGCTCGGAGAACTCCTCCTCGAACGCCGCCACCTCCGGGCCCTGCACGACCTTGCCGCTGCGGAGCACCCGCACCGCGGCCTCGATCTCGGCGTCTCCGATGACTGGTTTGGCAGGCGGGATCAGGTCTGCGTTCTGCCCGGCCATGGGCATCCTCCTGTATCTGGGGGGATCGCGGTTGGCATGCGATGCTAATTCGTCGTGCGGTCGGCGAATCGGGTGGTGCGGGGTAGGTCACGACCTGAGGATGGACCCTCGGCCGGGCGTGACCCCGGCCTGGCCGTCGGTGCTGGGTTGATCAGGTCGACAGGGCGACGCCCACGCTCCCTCCGGCGGCGATGGCGTCCTCCACCGGGTCGGCGGCGACGTTCCCCACGCCCAGTCCGGCCGCGATCGCGGCGGCCATTCGCGGCAGGTAGTCGTCCGGGAGTGGGGTGCGGGCAACGGCGAACCGCCAGTAGAGCGGACCGATGATCAGATCGACCGCGGCGTCCGGGTCCGTTCCCTCCGGAAGCTCGCCACGACCGACCGCGCGGTCCAGCAACAGTGTGCCGATGTCCCGCTGGTTGGCGCGCAGGGCCTCTTGGAGGGTCTGGGCGATCTCGGGATTCCGGGCCGCCTCGGCGAGCAGGTCCGGGATGATCTGCGAGGCCAGGCGGTGTCCCAGGGCTCGGGCCACGATCCGCAGCAGCACCTCGAGGTCACCCCGTAGGCTTCCGGTGTCCGGCAACGGTAGGCTCTGCCCCGCGACCCGGGAAACGATCTCCAGCACCATCTCCAGCTTCGAGTTCCACCGGCGATAGATCGCCGTCTTGCCGACGCCGGCCCGGCGTGCGACCGCCTCGATCGAGAGACGCCCGTATCCGACCGCGGCGAGTTCCTGCATCACGGCCATGCGCAGGGCAGCGGTGATCTCCCCTCGGAGTACCGCCGCTCCCGCCGGAGCACGCCGGTTGTCGGTCGCCACGTGGGCCAATATAGCGCGACGACGGTACGGTTGCGTCCCGACGTAGTTTGGACTACCTTCCACGGAGCGACGGCCCACCGGCGTTCCCCCGCCCTGGCTTCGGCCCGGGAAAGTCGCGCGCATCTTGACGCTTGCAGCCCGAACAGATCGGAGCGCCCAGCTATGGCCACCACGGCGGTAGCAAACCCCGATGCAGAGCTGACCCAGGCAGAGCTGGCGGCCCGGTACGGCCTGTCGGTCGCCGGTGAACGGCCCGGCCTCGTCACGTACATCAAGCAGCTCTGGTCCTATCGGCACTTCATCTCCGCCTACGCCAACGCGAAACTGGCGGCGACGTTCAGCACCGCCCGGCTGGGTCGGATCTGGCAGGTGCTGACCCCGCTGACCAACGCGGCGGTCTACTACCTGATCTTCGGGGTGGTGCTCAACACCAGCGGAGAGATCGACAACTTCATCGCCTATCTCTGCACCGGCCTGTTCGTCTTCACCTTCACCCAGTCGGTGGTGAGCGGCGGCGTCCAGGCGATCACCGGGAACCTCGGACTGATCCGGGCGCTGCACTTCCCCCGGGCCGCCCTGCCGATCGCGATCACGCTGACCCAGTTCCAGCAGTTGCTCGCCTCGATCGTCGTACTGGCCGGCATCGTGCTGGTCGACGGCGAGCCGCTGACCCTGGAATGGCTGCTGCTGGTGCCCGCGATGCTGCTCCAGTCGGTGTTCAACGCCGGGGTGGCGATGGCGATGGCCCGACTCGGCTCCAAGGTCACCGACCTGAAGCAGGTCGTGCCGTTCGTGATGCGCACCTGGATGTACGGCTCCGGCGTGCTCTACAGCGTGGCCAACTTCGAGAAGCACCTGCCGGAGACGGTCGCCTGGCTGGTGCAGCTCAACCCCCTGCTGGTGTACATCGAGCTGATGCGGCACGCGCTGATGGAGACGGCCCCGGTGACCGCGTCGCAGACCCAGTCCTGGCTGCTCGGCATCGGCTGGGCGCTGGTGGCCTGTGTCCTCGGGTTCATCTACTTCTGGCGTGGTGAGAAGGAGTACGGCCGTGGCTGAGCAGACCGTTACCCAGACCGACCTCTCGGCGACCACCGGCATCGGCGGTTCCCGGATCCCCACCGTCGTCGTCGACGACGTGCACATCGTCTACCGGGTGCACGGCGCCGGTGCGGGCGGCAACGGCAACCCGGTCGCCGCCCTGAAGCGGATGGTGACCGGCGGCAAGAGCGGCGCGATCACCGAGGTGCACGCGGTCAAGGGCGTCACCTTCACCGCGTACCGGGGTGAGGCGATCGGCCTGATCGGCAGCAACGGCTCCGGAAAGTCGACGCTGCTGCGGGCGATCGCCGGACTGCTCCCGGCCAGCCGGGGTGCCGTCTACACCCAGGGGCAGCCGTCGCTGCTCGGCGTGAACGCGGCGCTGCTGAACGACCTGTCCGGGGAACGCAACGTCGCGCTGGGCTGCCTGGCGATGGGGATGTCCCCGGCCCAGGTGAAGCAGGTCACGCCGGACATCATCACGTTCTCCGGGATCAACGAGCGAGGCGACTTCAGCTCGCTGCCGATGCGGACGTACTCCTCTGGCATGGGCGCCCGGCTGCGGTTCTCCATCGCCGCCGCGAAGAAGCACGACGTACTGCTGATCGACGAGGCGCTCGCCACCGGCGACGTACGGTTCCGGCGGCGCAGCGAGCAGCGGGTCCGCGAACTACGCGCCGAGGCCGGAACGGTGTTCCTGGTCAGCCACGGCATCAGCACGATCCGGGACACCTGCGAGCGGTCGATCTGGCTGGAGTCCGGGCTGATCCGGGCAGACGGCCCGACCGACGAGGTCGTCGCCGAGTACGAGAAGTTCATGAACCGGACGTAACTTTCCGCAGCGAGGAAACCCGGCCGACGAGCGGCGTCGCACCGCCGTCCGGAGGCCAGCGGTACCGGCGGCCGGGCGGTCAGGAAGCTGATGCCCGGCCGGTCCCGCGCTAGGGTCCTAGGGGTTACGGAGTCCGGCCCGGTGCGAATTCGCCCGCCATACGCCGTTTCGGCCAAAATGGCTGAACGACCGAGGGAACACCGGCACATCGATGGTGCAGAGTCAGTGAGGATCGGCAATGGCGCATGACCCGGCGACGACGCCGACCGGCCAACCGGCCACCGCCGGATGGCGGCCCAACCGGACGGTGGCCGTGGTGTTGGCCGGCGGCACCGGAACCCGGGTCGGGCTGGGCATCCCGAAGCAACTGCTGAAGATCGCCGGGAAGCCGATCCTCGAACACACCATCGCGGTCTTCGAGGCCGCCGCCGAGATCGACGAGATCATCGTGCTGATGGCACCGGGCCACCTGGACGCGGCCCGACAGATCGTCGGCAAGGCCGGCTTCCGCAAGGTCACCGGAGTCATCGAGGGCGGCGACACCCGCAACGCGACCACCCGGCTGGCCCTGGACGCGATCGGGCCGGACGACTGCAACGTCCTCTTCCACGACGCGGTCCGGCCGTTGCTGAGCCCTCGGATCGTCCGGGAGTGCGTCAACGCCCTCTGGACGCACGCCGCCGTCGACGTGGCCATCCCGTCCGCCGACACGATCATCCAGGTGGACGAGGACGACTGCATCACCGACATCCCGGTCCGGGCCCGGTTGCGCCGGGGCCAGACGCCGCAGGCGTTCCGGTCCAGCACCATCCGGGAGGCCTACCGACTGGCCGCCGACGACGCCGGGTTCAGCGCCACGGACGACTGCGGAGTGGTGCTCCGCTACCTGCCCGACGTCCCCATCAAGGTCATCGAGGGTTCGGACGAGAACATCAAGGTGACCCACCCGGTCGACGTGCACCTGGCGGACAAGCTGTTCCAGCTCGCCGCCGCACAGGCGCCCCGGCTGGTGGACGAGCGGGCGTACACCGAGGAGCTGAGCGGACGGACCGTCGTCGTCTTCGGCGGCAGCCACGGCATCGGTCACCGGCTGGCCGAGGTCGCCCGTGGGTACGGCGCCGACGTGTTCCCGGTCAGCCGGTCGAGCACCGGCACCCACGTCGAGCGGGCCGACGACGTCGCCGACGCGCTGCGGACCGCCTTCGAGGCGACCGGCCGGATCGACCACGTGGTGGTGACGGCCGGCGTGCTCCGGATGGGGGCGCTCGCCGAGATGGACGAGCCGACCATCGAGCAGATGTTCCAGGTCAACCTGATGGCCCCGGTCACCATCGCCCGGCAGGCGCTGCCCTACCTGCGGCAGACCCGGGGCCAGCTGTTGCTCTACACCTCCAGCTCGTACACCCGGGGACGGGCCCGGTACGCCCTCTACTCCGCCACCAAGGCCGCCGTGGTGAACCTGACCCAGGCGCTCGCCGACGAGTGGTCCGAGTTCGGCGTACGGGTGAACTGCGTCAACCCCGAACGGACCGCGACGCCGATGCGTACCCGGGCGTTCGGCGATGAGCCGGAGCACACCCTGCTGGCGGCGGACACCGTCGCCCGGGTCTCCCTCGACGTCCTGCTCTCCGGGCTGACCGGCCAGGTGGTCGATGTCCGGCGCTCCCCCGGCGACCCGTCCGGCCCACCCGTCGAGCCGAACGCCGGCTCGGCCGAGCCGCTGACGGACCCGACCGCTCCGGACCCGGCCGCTCCGCAGGACGGGAACGGGACTCGCGGCCCCATCGCCCGACAGCGCTCCACCGAACTGCTGCCGCCGGACCGGGTGGGCACACCGTAGCCACATCGTCGTCGGAGTCCGTGCCACCGCCCGGTATTCCGGCAGGGAAGGAAGATCATGCGTGGTGATCTGGTCAGGAAGCTGGCCATCCGGTGCCTCAGCGCCGGCCTGGCGGTCCTGTCCTTCCTCACCCTCGCCCTGACCTCGGCCGAGCTGGTCGGGCTCGCGCTGGCGGTGGCCGCCGCGGCCTCGGTCTGGGCCGAACGGCGGATCAACCCACGCTCCGATCTCGTCGCCGAGCCGGTGCTGCTGATCGCGGGCGTCCTCGTCGGGTACGCCCGGCTGGTTCCCGAGGCCCGGTGGACGCTGGTGGTGACCGGGGCGGCGCTGCTCGGGCTCACCCTCGCCGAGCGCCCGCTGCGGGACGCCGCGCAGTGGGAGGTCCGGTCGGCCAACCTCGGCGTACGCTCGTCGCCGCTGCTGGTCGCCGGGCGGCTCGGCCCAGCCGTCCTGCTCCTGCTGGTCGCGCTGGCCGCCAGCGCGGCGCTGACCCTGCCGGCCTGGCCGGCCCTGGTCCTCACCGTGCTGGTCGGCGCGGGCTGTGCCGTGGGTGCGATCGCGCCGATCGCCCTGCGCCGGCTCCGGCCGTCGGCCGGACAGAGTCCGGTCACCCAGGCGCTCCGCCGGCACCAGCCGGAGTTCCTGCTCTACTTCTCCGCCCCACCCGGGTCGGAGTACCAGGTCATGATGTGGCTGCCGTACCTGGAGCGGATCGGCCGACCGTTCATGGTGCTGCTGCGCGAACCGAACTTCCTGGCGCCGGTCTCGGCCGCCACCAGCGCGCCGGTGGTGGTCTGCCCGACCCCGCGCTCGATCGACGAGGCGATGGTGCCGAGCCTGCGGGTGGCGTTCTACGTCAACCACGGCGCCAAGAACAGCCACTCGATCCGGTTCGCGCACCTCACGCACATCCAGTTGCACCACGGCGACAGCGACAAGGCACCCAGCGCCAACCCGGTCTCGGCGATCTTCGACAAGATCTTCGTCGCCGGGCAGGCGGCGATCGACCGGTACGCCCGCAACGGCGTGGTCATCCCGAGGGAGAAGTTCGCGATCGTCGGCCGACCGCAGGTGGAGTCGATCGCCGTCACCCGCGAGCCCATCCGGAACCGGGCCGAGAAGGTCGTGCTCTACACCCCGACCTGGACCGGGCACCACGCCGACGTCGACTACTGCTCGCTGCCGGTCGGCGAGACCCTGATCCGCCGGCTGCTGGACCGGGGCACGACGGTCATCCTCCGGGCGCACCCGTACACCTCGCAGAATCCGGCGTCGGCCCGCCAACTCGCCCGGCTCGAACAGGTGCTGGCCGAGGACCGGGCCGCCACCGGTCGGCAGCACGTGTTCGGCGCCGACGCGGCCCGGAAGATGACGCTGGTCGAGTGCGTCAACCGGTCGCACGCGCTGGTGTCGGACGTCTCCGCGGTGATCTCCGACTACCTCTACTCCGGGAAGCCGTACGCGGTCACCGACCGGGTCGGCGAGGGCGAGCGGTTCGTGCAGAGCTTCCCGCTGGCCGGCTCGGGCTACGTGCTTCGGTCCGACATGTCCAATATGGACGACGTGCTGGACCAGTTGCTCGACACCGATCCGCTGGAGGAGAACCGCTGGCAGACCCGGACCCGGTACCTGGGCGACTTCCCGGCGCAGACGTACGCCGACGGGTTCCTCGACGAGGCCCGCCGGCACCTCGACGCCGGAACGGGGGCGCCGACGGTGCCCGCTCCCCGGCCCGCGCCCGTGTCATGATCCACACGTGAGGATGATCAGGGCCAGTCACGACCGGGACGAACTCGCCGGCCTGCTGCGCCGCGACCCGCACTTGCACGCGTACGAACTCGGCGACCTCGACGACTTCTACTGGCCGTACACCAGTTGGTACCGCCTGGGCGACGCGGTGGCGCTGGTCTACCACGGCGGCGGCACCCCGGTCCTGCTGGCACTCGACCACTCCCCGGGGGCGCTGACCGAGCTGCTGACCGCGCTCGTCCCGCTGCTCCCGCGGCGCTTCGACGCCCATCTGTCGCCGGGCGGGGAGGCGGTGCTGGCCCGACACTTCGGGGTCGAGCCGCGCGGCACGCACCTGAAGATGGCCCTCACCGACGCCGGCAGGCTGGACCGGGTGGCGCCGGCCGGCGAGCTGCTCGGACCGGCCGACGTACCCGAGTTGGCCGTGCTCTACGCGGCGGCCTACCCGGAGAACTGGTTCGACCAGCGGATGATCGAGACCGGCCAGTACGTCGGGGTGCGTCGCGACGGCGAACTGCTCGCGGTGGCCGGGGTGCACGTCTGGTCCCCCAAGTACCGGGTGAGCGCCCTGGGCAACGTCACCACCCACCCCCGCGTCCGGGGGCAGGGACTGGCCACGGCGGCGGTGGCGGCGCTCTGCCGGCGGCTGCTGGACACCGTCGACCAGGTGACCCTGAACGTCAAGGCGGACAACGTCGCCGCGATCGCGCTGTACCGACGGCTCGGCTTCACCCCGGTCGCCGAGTACGGGGAGTTCGTCGTCGGGCGCCAGACGCCGACGACCCCGCCCGCGGCGCCGGCGCCGGCGCCGACGACCCTGCCCCCGGCGCCAGCGGCCTGACGGCGGCCCGGGTTCCGGCACGGGTCCGCGCCGCGAGGCCGTCTCGCGTCCGGCTCGGCCGGCGCCGCCCGGATCCGGGCAGGAAGTCGGAAACAGTGTCGAATGGGTGCCGGACGACGTCCGCCGGCCCACTCATCCGCCCGCGTCGGCACGGGACGCACGGACGGATGAGGTGGGCCGGCGGACGGAACCGAACCGGCGCTACCGGGTCAGGACGAGTAGCCCCGGGTGGCTGCCCAGTTTGCCAGGTCGATGGTGGTCATCCAGTAGGTGCTGTCGTCGCCCGGGATGGCCGGGTCGGCGATCTTCACCGTACGTCCGTCGTCGCGGTAGCCGACCACGGTCAGGTAGTGGCCGCCGGGGTAGCCGTGCCAGCCACCGTCGACATCCGTGGCCGAGCCCGCGATGTTGGCCACCACGGCGTACCCGTTGGTGACCGCGTGTACGACGTCGGCCTGGAGCTGGTCCATCTGGGCCGGGCTCGCCGCCCCACCGGAGAGCATGGTGCTCCGGTAGAAGTCGGTGCCGATGACCTTGTTGAGCACCCGGGTGGTGTCCTGGGCGGAGTTCGTTCCGTTCATGGTGGTGCCGAGGTCACCGGCCACCTCGTCCTGGCTCGGCCGCTCGCCGCGGACGGTCAGGGCGATCCGGGTGGCCGCCGGGCCGCAGTACCAGCCGTTGATCTGGGCCTGGAACTGGTAGTCGAGCACCTTGCTGGCCGGCGGCGCCGGCCGCTTGCTCGGGGTGCTGGTCGGGGCCGCCTTCGCCGCGCTCGACGCCGCACGGGTCGGCTCGGCGGTCGCCGGGTCCGACGGGCTGGCCGGCGCGGCCGTTCCCGGTGCGGTCGTCTCCGCCGCCTCGGCCTGGGCGGCGGACCGGCCCAGTTCCGCGACGGCCACGGTCGAGGTGTCGGTGGGCGTCGCGGACTGCCCGGTCGAGGCCAGCGCGACGCCGGTGGTGGACGCCGCCGCCGCGACCACGGCCGCGGCGAGCGCGAGCCGGGTACGGCCTCCGGACGTGGCATTTCTGAGCCGCTGGTAAACGGGATGGTTCAACGTGATCCTCCAGGGAAATACGCGTTACCAGTCGTTTGAATTCGACCGGTCACGCGTCGTTTCTATCCGCTGTCGAGAATGCGACGCGATGCCACGCTTATCAGCGCGGAAACAGTTCTTCCGGCCTGGCCGTCCAAGGCACACCGTGGTTCGGCACCATCTCCGAGCCGCTGCGGGCCGGCCGGCGCATTGCGCACCGGGGCCGGGCCTCACCGGGGGCCGAGAAGCTCACCGGGGCCAGCGGCCCCGAGCCGTCCTCGCGTCACAAACCGCTATCTGGCCGGGGTCAGCGACCCGCTTCGGGCCGGGGGGCCGGGGGCAGGGGCACGGCAACCGGTAGTCGGCGCGCGGTGAAGCGATTGAGCTGGGGGGATGGGCCGGAGCCCGGGGGGTACGGCACGTACAGGTTCTCCTTCCGACTCCGCCTACCGGGTTAGCTGACGGATTCGGGCGGGAAGGCCGCCCTACCGCGGGCCGTGGCTCGCGGATTCACCCCAGATAACTGTGGGTCCCCGGTTCGTTACTTAACGACTCGACGGGTCTGCTCCGGTGTCACCCGCATGGCAACCAATGGGCCGGACCAGACCCGCCGACATTACTGGCCCGGTTCCGTCCATGCCAACCCCTCTCAGCAGCGGAAACAGTGACCGACGCCGCGATTTCGCCCGATCGTCCCCCGCTTCGGGCCGCCGACGGGCCGTACGGATAAAGCGGCATGATCATGTACGCGTACGGTATGACGGAAATGAGCGGGTTAGCCCGGTGGTCCGCCCGTGGGACGAGGACTCCAGGAGGCTCCATCCGATGACAACGGTGCACGAAGCGACCTACGACCTGCTCCGTTCCCTCGGCCTGACCACCGTGTTCGGTAACCCGGGGTCGACCGAGGAGCCATTCCTGAAGAACTTTCCGGCCGACTTCACCTACGTACTGGCCCTCCAGGAGGCCTCCGCGGTCGCGATGGCGGACGGCTACGCCCAGGCGAGCGGAAGACCCGTACACGTCAACCTGCACACCGCACCCGGCACCGGAAACGGAATGGGCAGCCTCGTCACCGCCTGGCACAACAAGACACCGATGATCGTCAGCGCTGGCCAACAGACCCGGACGATGAATTTGTTCGAACCGATGCTGACGAATGTGCGCCCGACCCAGTTACCCGAGCCGTACGTCAAATGGAGCCATGAACCACTGCGTGCCCAGGACATCCCGGAGGCGTTCATGCGGGCGTACGCCACCGCCGTGCAGGCACCGGCCGGCCCGGTCTACCTGTCGCTGCCGCTCGACGACTGGGACGAGCCGGCCTCCGGCCCTCCGGTGGTACGCCGGGTGAGCACCCGGGTCGCGCCCGATCCGGAGGTACTGGCCAAGTTCGTCGAGATCCTGGCGCGGAGCCGGAACCCGATGCTGGTGATCGGCGCCGGCATCGACCGCAGCGGCGGCTGGGCCGAGGCCGTCGCCCTGGCCGAACGGCTGGGGGCACCGGTCTGGCAGCCGCCGTTCGCGGACCGCATCGGCTTTCCGCAGGACCACCCGCAGTTCCAGGGGCTGCTGCCGCCGGCCATCGGCCCGCTCGCCGAGAAACTGGCCGGCTACGACACGGTTCTGGTGATCGGGGCACCGGTGTTCCGCTACTACCCGTACATCCCCGGTCCGCACGGATACCTCCCCGGGGGTACCCGGCTGCTGCACGTCACCGACGATCCGTCCGAGGCGGCCCGGGCACCGGTCGGGGACAGCCTGGTCGGGGACGTCACGCTCGCCTGTGCCGCACTGGCCGCGCAGCTGCCCCCGATGGACCGGCCGATGCCGCCGGCCCGGCCCGGCGCGCCGACCACCGAGCCCGGTGTTCCGCTCTCCCCGGAGGCGCTCTTCGCCGCCCTCGCCGACGAGTGGCCGACGGACGGCATCGTCGTGCCGGAGTCCCCGTCCAACCTCAGCGCGCTGCACCGACAGCTGATCATCACCCGGCCCGGGTCGTACTTCAAGATGTCCAGCGGCGGTCTGGGGTTCGCGCTGCCGGCGGCGGTCGGCATCGCGCTGGCCGAGCGGGACACCGGGCGGCGCCGGCCGGTGATCGGGGTGATCGGGGACGGTTCGTTCCAGTACTCCCCGCAGGCGCTCTGGACCGCGGCCCAACAACGGCTGCCGGTGGTGTTCGTGGTGCCGGTCAACCAGGAGTACGGCGTCCTGAAGGCCTTCGCCGAGCTGGAGAACGCCTCGGGGGTGCCCGGCCTGGACCTGCCGGGGCTCGACATCCCCGGCATCGCCCGAGGCTACGGCTGCACGGCCTACCAGGTGGAGACGGTCGACGAGTTCCGGGCCGCCTTCCGGACCGCGCTCGGCACGGACGGCCCGAGCGTACTGGCCGTGCCGATCAGCCGGGACGTCGCGCCACTGCTCTGAACGCGGCGCCCCGCGCCTCCGCTGCCCGCCGTCGTGTTCAGTCCGACATCACCCGTCGGTGCAGCGCGGTGACCACCGTCCGGGCGGAGACGAACGAGCCGTGCTGCCAGGCCGTCTCGTGGCTGAGCCAGTCCCCGGCGAAGTAGACCCGGCCGGCCGGCTGGAGCAGCAGGTTGTAGCCGGCGGTGCCGTGTGGCGGAGAGGTCCAGGCCCCCTCCAGGTAGCGGGTGCGGTCCCAGGCGTGCGAGTACGAGGTTGCCAGCTCGGTGCGGTACTTGTCGCCGTGGATCTTCACTCCCTGGGCGACCGCCCGCTCCGCCCGCTGGGCCGGGGTGAGTGCGCTGTACGTCCGCGCGTTCGCCCCGGTGTTGTAGTAGCCGACGATCAGCCCGCGCCGGCCGTGGAAGCCGGACGACGGGTACCAGATGTGCGACAGGTCGAGATCGGTCTCCGTGATTCCCCCGTAGATGCGCTGGTCCAACTCCCACCAACGGCTGCGGTACTCCAGACCGATCTTTCCGGAGGCGGTGGTCGGGAAGCTGGCGAGCGCGGCGGTCACATCGGTGCCCAGGTTGTGCGGCACCCGGGCCATCAGGTGCGGCGGCATCGTCGCCACGCAGAAGTCGGCCCGGATCATCCGGTCCCGGCCACCCTGCCGGTACGTCACCTCGACCTTGCCGCCCCGGTCGGTCACCCCGGTCACCTCGGCGCCGAGCTGGATGCGATGCGTGCCGACGGCCCTGGCCAGCGCCTTGGGGATCTGGTCCATCCCGCCGACCGGCTGGAACATGAGCATGGCCTGGTCGTAGCCGAGCTCGAAGGAGAAGTACCGGCCGACGTTGCTGGCGAAGACGTCGGCCAGTGGTGGTGGGGCACCCAACGGAACGCCCTCGTCGTTCCCCGCGCCCGGATAGTCGAGGTACCCGCGCCGACCGGTGCCGGTGTACGCCCATCCGTTGGTGCGTCCGCCGATCGCGCCGTAGCTCTGCAGGAACGACAGCAGTCGCTGCTTGTCGTCGGCGCTGAGCCGGTCGTCCAGCGCGCCCTGGTCGGTCGCCTTTGCCAGCAGCTCGGAGACGTAACCGTACACGTCGGCCTTGGCGGTGCGGTAGCGCACCGGCGCCGTCATACCGGCCGACTCGTTGTAGATCCACGCGTCCGCGTTGGCGTTCGTGAACACCTCCACCGGGACGCCCAGCTCGCGGCAGTAGTCCATGGTGACCATCCACTGCGCTATCCGGCCCGGTCCGGCGTTGAAGTAGACCCCGTCGGAGAACCTGGCCCGCTGGGTGTGACCGTCGAGGTCGGTCTCCACCGAGCCGCCCCGGATGGTCAGGTTCCGGCCGCCGGCCCGGCTCCGCGCCTCCAGCACGGTGCAGTCGTACCCCGCCTTGCCCAGCTCGTACGCCACCGCGAGGCCGGCAACGCCGCCGCCGAGGACCACGACCCGGGCGCCTGATCGACCGGTCAGGTGGAAGTCCGACCGGGTCGGCGCACGGAAGGCCGGTACCACCGATGCGGCGGCGCTCGGGGCGAGCCCCAGGGCGCCCATCGTGGCGAGCATCGCGCCCGCTCCGCCGCTGACCCCGACCGCACGCAGAAAACCCCGACGACTCACCGCGGACTGCTCATGATCGTTCATGCCGCCCCCTGTATGAAGATCCATGGGACGCCGAGTCTGTAAGGGGTGTGTTTCGACAACCAATCAGAGAAGGTTGCCGATTTGTTTCGAACCGTCGCGTGGCCCGCCGTCCATTGCGGACAGCGGGCGACAGCGCACCGGCGGACGGCGCCCGACGGCCCAGACCCGACGACGGCCACCGCCCGACGGCGCCGACCCGGCGGTCAGTCGCCGAGCCGGACGAGCATCTTTCCGGTGTTGGCGCCGCGAAGCATGCCCAGGAAGGCGGCCGGCGCCTGCTCGATGCCCTCCACCACGGTCGTCTCGCTGCGGAGCGTGCCGTCGGCCAGCCAGCCGGTGGCCAGCGCGATGTACTCGGGGAACCGCTTGAGGTGGTCGGTCACGAGCATGCCGCGCAGGGTGAGCCGCTTGCTCACGGCCAGCGAGAGGTTGGCCGGACCGGGCACCGGAGCGGTGGCGTTGTAGGTGCTGATCGCGCCGACCAGCGCGACCCGGCCACCGACGTGCAGGGCACCGAGGGCCGCCACGAGATGGTCCCCGCCGACGTTGTCCAGGTAGACGTCGATGCCTCCGGGCGCGACCGCCGCCAACTGGCTCGCGACCGAACCGGCCCGGTAGTCGATCGCGGCGTCGAACCCGAAGTCGTCGACCAGGCGTCGCGCCTTCTCCGGGCCGCCGGCCGAACCGATCACCGTGGCGGCACCCAACTTGCGGGCGAGTTGCCCGGCGACGGTGCCGACCGCACCCGCGGCGGACGAGACGAAGACGACGTCGCCAGGACGTACCGGGGCGGTGTCGGTGAGCGCCACGTACGCGGTCAGTCCCGGCATGCCGAGCACCCCCAGGTACGCCTCGACGGGCGCGATCGTCGTGTCGACGACCGTCGCGTCCGCACCGTCCAGTACGGCGTACTCACGCCAGCCGAGGAAGTGGGAGACGCTCGCCCCGACCGGGATCCCGTCCACCTGGGACGAGACGACCTCGCCGACCGCGCCACCCTCCAGCGCGGCGCCGAGCCGGAACGGCCGGATGTACGACTTCCGGTCGTCCATCCGCCCCCGCATGTACGGATCGACCGACATCCAGGTGTTCCGGACCAGGATCTGGTTGGGCCGTAACGCCGGCACCGCGCTGCGGACCAGCTCGAAGTTCTCCGGGCCGGGCTCGCCGGTCGGGCGGGCGACGAGCCGGATCTCCCGGCCGACGGGTCCGCCCTCCTCCCCGGAGCGCGGGGTCACCGGGGTTCGAGGCTGGGTGCTGGCATCGGTGGACATCGTCGACTCCTTCCTTACCTGTCGATCCAGTGGTACCCGGCGCTGGGCGCCGCGCGCCGGGTACCGGGCGTGCCGTGGCAGTGGCCGGAGACCCGTGCCCGCGCCGCCGCAACCGGCCCGGAGCCGGGCGGCCACTACGGCCGTACCCCGGTGGAGCAGGATCGATGCGTCGGTCATGCAGGCCAGTCAACCGCCGGGCGAGCCGTCGGTGAATGGTTGCCCTCGCCTCGATGTCCGGGCGTCCAGGCCGGGGTCACGGTGCTCCGCCGCGTCGGATCGGACCGGGACCGCCGGATCGGCGCGGTACGGTGCAGTCATGTCCGGTGCCGCCCTCGACGCCCTCACCTCGGCCGGGATCCCACACCGGGTGATCCGGCACGGCCCGGTGCGGAGCGTGGCCGAGGCCGCCGAGGTGATCGGGGTCGCGGTCCCGGACGTCGTGAAGACCATCGTGGTACGCCGGGGCGAGCACGACTTCGTCTTCGTGCTGGTACCCGGTGACCGGGTCATCTCCTGGCCGAAACTGCGCGCGGTGCTCGGCGTCAACCGGCTGTCCCTGCCCGGTGCCGACGAGGCCAGGTCGGCGACCGGCTACGAGCGCGGCACGATCACCCCGTTCGGCTCCCACACCGCGTGGCCGGTCGTCGCGGACGAACGGATCCGTGGCCGGACCATCACCCTCGGCACCGGCGAGCACGGCGCCGCCGTCGCACTAGCCGCCGACGAGGCGCTGGCCGCCCTCGCCACCCCCAGCACCTCCACCACCATCGCCGACGTCACCGACCCCGAACCGCCCGTACGTAGGCCCTCCGGTTAAGAAGGGGCCCTTCTTCTACAGAAAACGATAAGAAGGGGCCCTTCCTTACACCAGATGGCGGAGCAGGGCGTCGGTGACGGCCCGGGTGTCGGCCGTGCCGCCGAGGTCCCGGGTTCGGGTAGCGGGATCGAGTAGGCATGCCTCGATCGCCGCGACAACGTCGGTGGCGGCGTCGGGGTGGCCCAGGTGGTCGAGCATCATGGCGGCGGACCAGACCGCGCCGAGTGGGTTGGCGACGCCCTGGCCGGCGATGTCGGGTGCCGAACCGTGCACCGGTTCGAACATCGACGGAAACGCACGGGTCGGATCGAGGTTGGCCGACGGGGCGATGCCGATACTGCCGGCCACGGCTGCGCCGAGGTCGCTGAGGATGTCCCCGAACAGGTTCGACCCGACGATCACGTCGAACCGTTCGGGTTGCAGGACCAGTTTGGCGGCGAGCGCGTCGATGTGCTCGGAGTCCCAGCGCACGTCGGCGTACCCGGCGGCCCGCTCCGCGACGACCTCGTCCCAGAACGGCATCGTGTGCACGATCCCGTTCGACTTGGTGGCCGAGGTGACGTACGACCGCCGGGTCCGGGCCAGCGCGAACGCGTAGTCGACGATGCGGGAGACTCCGGCCCGGGTGAAGACCGCCTCCTGCACCGCGAGTTCCTCCGGGGTCCCCCGCCCCAGTCGCCCGCCGATCTCGCTGTACTCCCCCTCCACGTTCTCCCGGACCACGACCAGGTCCACCTCGCCCGGCCGGGCGCCGCGGACCGGGCTGACCACCCCCTCGAACACCCGGATCGGACGCAGGTTGACGTACTGCCGGAACGTCCGGCGGATCGGGATGAGCAGCCCCCAGAGCGAGACGTGGTCGGGCACCCCCGGCCAGCCCACCGCGCCGAGCAGGATCGCGTCGGCGGGGCGCAGTCGTTCGAGGCCGTCGGCCGGCATCATCGCGCCTTCCGCGAGATACCGCTGGCAGGACCAGTCGAACTCCTGGTACGACAGGGGAATCCGGTGCCGCTGCGCCACCGCGTCGAGGACCTGCCGGGCCGCTGCGGTCACCTCGACGCCGATGCCGTCGCCGGGGATGACCGCGATCCGCTGCGGATCCGTCCCGCCCTTCGCCGGCGCCATCAGCCACCCAGCCCGACGATCGCGACCATCAGCGGAAGGAGCAGCAGGATCAGGATCGCGCCCAGGATGTCGAAGGAGAAGCCGGAGCGGATCATCTTGGTGATCGGTACGACGCCGGAGCCGTAGACGATCGCGTTCTGTGGGGTGGAGACCGGCAGCATGAAGCCGAACGACGCCGCGAAGGTCGCCGCCAGCGCGGGCACGAACGGGTTGACCCCGGCGGCGACGGCCACCGGAATGATGATCGGTACGACCACCGCAGCCGATGCCGTGTTGCTCGTCGTCTCGGAGATGATGATCGCCAGCACCACGGCGAACGCGGTGATCGCGACGACGCTGCTCAGCCCGAACAGGTCGGCGCTGCCGTCACCGATCGTCTTGGCCAGGCCGGTCTCCTCCAGCAGCGCGCCGAAGATGATGCCGGTGCCGAAGAGCAGGATCGTGCCCCAGTCGATCCGGGCCGCGTCGCTCCAGTTGAGCGTGTACTGCCGGCTACCCCAGTCGGTGGGGAGCAGGAACAGCAGCGAGGCGCCGAGTACGGCCACGATCCCTTCGTTCAGCCGCCCGCTGATCCACTCGTACTGGCTGGAGTCGCTGCCCCAGGCCAGCGCCACCACACCGGGGGTGATCCACAGCACGACCGTCACGGTGAAGGCGATCAGGGTGTTGCGTTCGGCGCGGGACAGCGGACCGAGCTTGGCCCGCTCGCTGGCGACGTACTCGGCGACGCCTTCGATGTGCCGGATCTCGGGCTTGTTCAACAGCAGCAGCACGACGGCGAGGGCGAGGAACATCAGCGCGCAGATCGGGAACGCGACGACCATCCACTCGGCGAAGGAGATCTTCTCTCCGGTGGCCTCCGCGATCAGGTCCCGACCGATCAGGTTGGGCGGGGTGCCGACCGGGGTGAGCAGCCCACCGACGCTGGCCCCGTAGGCGAGCATCAGCATGAGCGCGATGCCGACCCGGAGCCGGGTCGGGTCGAAGTCGGCCTTGGCGATACCCCGGTCCTGCATGAGCTTCGCGATCACCGCGAGGATGCCCAGCGCGGTCGGCAGCAGCATCGCCACCGTGGCGGTGTTGGAGACGAAGGCGGAGAGGGCGCAGGTGATCAGGCCGAAGGTGATGATGACCCGCCCGGTGGTCCTGCCGACCCCGGGCAGCGACAGCATCCGGAAGGCGAACCGCCGGGCCAGCCCGTGCTTGAGCATCGCCTGGGCCAGGATGAACGCGCCGATGAAGGTGAAGACCGTCGAGGATCCGAACGGTCCGAGCACGTCGGCGGCCGGTGCGACCCCGAGTACGACGACGGCGGCGACCCCGATCAGCCCGCCGACCGGGATGGGTACCGGTTCGGTGACCCAGAGCACGATGACGCCGAGCAGGATGCCGGCGAGGGTCTGCTGGTTGCCCGCCATGTCGATGGGCAGCGCCAGGAAGACGATCGAGACCAACGGGGCGAGCCAGAGGCCGGTGGTCCGGCGTCCCCGTTCGAACCGCTCCTCTGCCGGGGAGAGGCGCTGCTCCCCGAGGCTGCGGTAGGTGCTGCCGCCCAGTAACGCCTTTTCCACATCGGTCTTGGCCGGAGTGCCGCCGGTGTCGCTGGTGATGGCCACGACAACCTCCATCGGTTCCGCTGGGGCCGGGACGGGGGTCCTCCGGTGGTGCCGGAGGTGCCCCTGACCCAGTCAGTTCCCGATGATTGGCGGCTCAAGACCGCTTCGCGGCAATTCTTGTGGACGAATGTCTCGATCCCTTGTCGACGCTGCCGAGCGGGTCAGCCGCGCTCGATCAGGTGACCCACCTTGTCCGGACCGAACATGGCCACGCCGGAACCGTCCCGGCGCTGATCCGGCTCGGGCAGCGTCATCGGCTCCCCGCGCTTGCTGATGCCCACCGGGCGCGGGCCGACCCAGGCGACGACCAGCCGGGACTCGCCCTTGAGGAAGCGCTGCGCCCGTACCCCGCCGGTCGCCCGGCCCTTGGCCGGGTAGAGGGCGAACGGGGTGACCTTCACCCCGCTGCCGCTGGAGGTGACCACCATCGGCTCGCCGTGCTCGTCCTCGTCGGTGCGGACCGCGCCGAAGAAGACCACCTGGGCGCCGGCGCCGAGGTTGATCCCGGCCATGCCGCCGCCCTTGGTGCCCTGCGGCCGGACGAGGGTGGCGGGGAACCGCAGCAGCGAGGCGTCGGAGGTGACGAAGACCAGCGTTTCGGCGCCGTCGGTGAGCCAGGTGGCGCCGATCACCTCGTCGTCCTCGCGGAGGCCGATCACCTCGAACTCGTCCGACCGGACCGGCCAGTCGGGGGCGCAGACCTTGACCACGCCCTGCCGGGTACCGAGTGCCAGGCCGGGCGACCCGGCGTCGCGGTCACCGAGCGGAGCCAGGCCGACCACCGTCTCCCCCGGCTCCAGCGGCACCAGTTCCGAGGTGGACATGCCGCCGCTGAGCGAGACCGTGCCGGCCTGCTCCGGCAGCACCGGCAACGGGAGTACGTCGGTCTTGAACGCCCGCCCGGTGCTGGTCACCAGCAGCACCTGACCACGTGCGGTGGTGTGCACGACCCCGCGTACCGCGTCGTGCTTGGTCCGGCCGTTGCGGCGGCGCCCCTCGGCGCTCTCCTCGGACTCGGCGGCGGTCCGGGCGACCAGCCCCGTCGCGGAGAGGATCACCTGGCAGGGGTCGTCGGCGACCTCCAGCGGTCCGGCCGGTACGGATGCCGCCAGCACCTCCTTGAGGTCACCGTCGATCAGGGTGGTACGCCGCTTCGTCGCGAAGTCCTCGACCACGGCCGCCAGCTCCTCGGAGACCACCTTGCGGAGCACGGCGTCGTCGTCCAGGATCGCCGACAGCGCGGAGATCTCGTCCCGCAGCCGTTCCCGCTCGACCTCCAGCTCGATCCGGTCGAACTTGGTGAGCCGGCGCAGCGGGGTGTCCAGGATGTAGGTGGCCTGGATCTCGGAGAGCCCGAACTGGGCCATCAGGCCGTCCTTGGCGGCCTGGGCGTTCTCGCTGCCGCGGATCAGCCGGACGACCTCGTCGATGTCGAGCAGCGCCATCAGCAGACCGTCGACCAGGTGCAGCCGGTCCCGCCGCTTCTGCCGCCGGAACGTGCTGCGCCGGGTCACCACCTCGTACCGGTGGGCCAGGAAGACTTCGAGCAGGCGCTTGAGCCCGAGGGTCTGCGGCTGCCCGTCCACCAGGACGAGGTTGTTGACCCCGAACGACTGCTCCAGCGGGGTGAGCCGGTAGAGGTCGGCCAGCAGCGCCTGCGGGTTGACCCCGACCTTGCACTCGATGACCAGGCGGGTGCCGTTCTCCCGGTCGGTGAGGTCCTTGACGTCAGCGATGCCCTGCAACCGGGCCGCCTGCCGCTGCCCCTTGCGCGGGCCGGACGTGATCATCTTGCCGCGTACCTCGTCGGTGATCGCCTCGATGATCTTCTCGGCGCCCACCCCGTACGGCAGCTCGACCACCGTGATGGCCTGCCGGCCCCGGCTGCCCTCCAGCGGCCCGGTCTCGACCCGGGCCCGCATCCGCACCACGCCCCGGCCGGTCTCGTACGCCCTGCGCACCTCGTCCAGGCCGAGCAGTATCCCGCCGGTCGGCAGGTCCGGGCCGGGCACGAACTCCATCAGCCGGTCCAGGGACGCGTCCGGGTGGTCGATCAGCCAGCGGGCCGCCGCGACGACCTCACCGAGGTTGTGCGGGATCATGTTCGTGGCCATCCCGACCGCGATCCCCGAGGTGCCGTTGACCAGCAGGTTCGGGAACGCCGCCGGCAGCACCGAGGGCTCGGTCAGCGAACCATCGTAGTTCGGCCGGAAGTCGACCGTCCCCTCGCCCAGCTCGCTGACCAGCAGCATCGCCTCGCGGGACATCCGGGCCTCGGTGTAACGCGCCGCGGCCGGTCCGTCGTCCGGGGATCCGAAGTTCCCGTGCCCGTCGATGAGTGGGGCGTTGAGCGAGAAGTCCTGCGCCAGCCGGACCATCGCGTCGTAGATCGCGGTGTCGCCGTGCGGATGGTACTTACCCATCACATCCCCGACGACCCGGGCGGACTTCACGTGGGCCCGGTCAGGCCGGTAGCCCTGCTCGCTCATCGAGTAGAGGATGCGTCGGTGCACCGGCTTGAGGCCGTCCCGCGCGTCGGGCAGGGCACGCGAGTGGATCACCGAGAAGGCGTACTCCAGGTAGGAGTCCTCGACCTCGGTGGCCAGCGGATTGTCGAGAATCCGCGCCCCCGCCTGGTCGAAGGCGGAAAGGTCGGCCTTCGGTCCCTTGCCCGTACGGCGTGCCATGACTTCGCGCTCTCTTCCGTCGCTCGGCCGGTACGCCCGGCCGCTGTCGTTCGAACCCTGCTCGCTGGGCGACGCCTCAGGCGTCGATGGCGTCCTGGTCGACCCGGTTCGCCGACTCGATGAGCCAGTTCTTCCGGGGCTCGACCTTCTCACCCATCAGCAGTTCGAGGACTTCCTCGGCCGCCTCGGCGTCGTCCATGGTGATCCGCCGGACCGAACGGCTGGCCGGATTCATCGTGGTGTCCCAGAGTTCGTCGGCGTCCATCTCACCGAGCCCCTTGAACCGGGGAATCGGGGTGACGACCTGCTTCTTGGTCTTCTCCAGCCGGGCGACGGTGCTGGCCATCTCCGCCTGGGTGTAGGTGTAGAAGGTCTCCGGGTTCTTGCCCTTGGTGCTGATCTTGTGCAGTGGAGGCACCGCCGCGTACAGCCGGCCGGCCTCGATCACCGGCCGCATGTACTTCGCGAACAGCGTGATCAGCAGAGTACGGATGTGCGAGCCGTCGACGTCCGCGTCCGCCATGATCAGGATGCGCCCGTACCGCAGCGACGCGGGATCGAAGGTACGTCCCGAGCCGGCGCCGAGCACCTGGATGATCGCCGAGCACTCCGCGTTGTCCAGCACCTGTTGCAGGCTGGCCTTCTGGACGTTGAGGATCTTTCCCCGGATGGGCAGCAGCGCCTGGTACTCCGACGAGCGGGCCATCCGGGCGGTACCCAGGGCGCTGTCCCCCTCGACGATGAACAACTCGCTGCGCTCGACCCCGGTGGAGCGGCAGTCCACCAGCTTCGGCGGCATCGACGCGCCCTCCAGCGCGGTCTTGCGCCGGGCGGCGTCCTTCTGCTGCTTCTGGGTGAGCCGGACCCGGGCCGCGTCGACGATCTTCTGCAGCACCGTACGGGCCTCGGCCTTGGTCTTCCGATCGTCCAGCCAGGCCCGGATGTGCTGCTCGACGACCGCCTGGACGACCTTGGTCACCGGCGCGGTGGAGAGTTCGTCCTTGGTCTGCGAGGTGAACTGCGGCTCGGGGATCCGCACGTGCACGACCGCGGTGATGCCCTCCAGGATGTCGTCGAGGACCGGCGGATCCTCCTTCGGCTTGAGCAGGCCGCGAGCGTTCCGGATCGCCTCGACCAGGGCCCGGGTGGCGCCGCGCTCGAAGCCCTTGCGGTGGGTGCCGCCGTGCACGTTCCGGATCGTGTTGGTGAAACACTCGACGGTCCGGTCGTAGCCGGTGCCCCAGCGGAAGGCGACCTCGACCTCGGCCCGGCGCTCGACGTTGCTCTGCATCACCCCGTTGGCGTCGGCGGCGTTCTCCCGGTAGCTGCCGGTTCCGGTGATCAGCAGCGTGCCGGAGACCGGCTTGTCCGCGGACGGGGCCAGGAAGTCCACCATGTCGGTGAGGCCGTTCGGGAAGTGGAACGTCTCCGCGCTGATCGCACCGCCGGTGGCGTCCCGCAGCACGTACGTCACACCGGGCACCAGGAACGCGGTGTGCCGGAGCTTCGCCCGGACGGCGTCGACGTCGAGCCCGGCACCCGTCTCGAAGTAGCGGGCGTCGTACCAGTAGCGGATGGAGGTGCCGGTGGACTCGCCGCGCTTCAGCTTGCCGAGCAGGCGCAGACCCGGGCGCGCGCTGAACGCCGCACCCGGACCCGGGGAGTCGAAGACTCCGGGGACACCGTGCTGGAACGACATCTGGTGGATCTGCCCGCCGCGCCGGACGGTCACGTCGAATCGCCGGGACAGGGCGTTGACCGCCGAGGCGCCCACGCCGTGCAGGCCGCCGGAGGTCTTGTAGCCGGAGCCGCCGAACTTGCCGCCCGCGTGCAGCCGGGTGAGGACCAGCTCGACGCCGGAGAGCCCGGACTTGGCGTGCACGTCCGTCGGGATGCCCCGACCGTCGTCGTCGACCTGCACCGAGCCGTCGGCGTGCAGAGTGACCTCGACCCGGGTCGCGTGACCGGCGACACCCTCGTCCGTGGAGTTGTCCACGATCTCGTTGAAGAGGTGACCCACACCACGGCTGTCGGTCGACCCGATGTACATACCGGGCCGCTTTCGGACCGCGTCCAGACCCTCGAGGTGGGTGAGGTCGTCGGCTCCGTACAGGATTTCAGGCTGTGCAGTCAACGAGGTGAACTCCCAGAATTGCCGGTGTGCGCCGGTGATCGGCGCTGGCCGTCGGGCCGGGCCCCACGCCGGTAGCGAGCGTACCCACTCCGCCGGTCAGGGCTGCGGACCGTCCGGCCCGACCGGCCCGCGTGGCGAGGAACATCACCCGATTGTCGTCGCCGGGTACGACAGGGACCGACCCGGGTGGGGCTGGCGGGACCGGAGTGACTCCCGGTGCCGGGTGGGACCACCGGTACGGCAGCATGACAACCATGTCGAGGAGACCACCGTCGGCGCCCCAGCTACCGGCCGGCACCCAGGTGGTGCTCCGGCAGACCGCCGCCGACACCGAGGGCGTACGGGTGCAGCGCGGCGCCACCGGCCGGGTCGTCGGGTACGACGAGACCGACGACGACTACCTGGTCCAGCTCGCCGACGGACGACGGTTACGGAGTCCTCGCGGACAGCTCGCGCTGCGCAAGGCGCACCAGCAGTCCGCGGCGGTCGGTACGGGGCCGCCGGCCGTGGACGGAACGGATCTGCTCGCCCGGCACACCGTCTACGCCGCCGTCGTCGGCTCCCGCGCCTTCGGCCTCGACACCGAGGGGTCCGACACCGACATCCGAGGCGTCTACGTCGCGCCCACGCCCGCGTTCTGGTCGCTGACCAAGCCGCCCAGCCACCTGGAGGGGCCGGGACCGGACCAGTTCTCCTGGGAGGTCGAGCGCTTCTGCGAGCTGGCGCTGAAGGCCAATCCGAACCTGCTGGAGGTGCTGCACTCGGGCACCGTGCTCACCCTCACCCCGGTCGGCGAGGAACTCCTCGCGCTGCGGCCGGCCTTCCTCTCCCAACTGGCCTACCAGACCTACTCCGGCTACGTGCTCAGCCAGTTCAAGAAGATCGAAGCCGACCTGCGGCAGTACGGCCAGCCCCGGTGGAAGCACGTGATGCACCTGCTCCGGCTGCTTCTCTCGGCGGGCGACCTGCTCCGGCACGGTCGGCTGACCCTCGACGTCGGCGCACACCGCGACCGGCTGCTGGCCGTACGCCGGGGCGAGGTCGCCTGGTCGGCGGTGGAGAGTTGGCGCCTCGCCCTGCACGCCGAGCTGGACGACGCGCTCAGCCGTACCCCGCTGCCCGCCGCGCCCGACACGGCCCGGGTCGGCGCCTGGCTCTACTCGGTACGCGCCCGTGGGGTGCCGGCGCGGGCCCGGTCGTGACCGGGCCCCGCCGGCGACTGTTCCGCCGGGCCTCGCCCGGTCACCCGGCGTCGCCGCCGGCCGGAATCAGGTCCCGTACCCGGTACGCCTCGACGAGGCGGTCCATCACCGCGTCCAGCCGGGTGTCGATCCGCTGCCGGGCCGGGTCGGCGTCGTGCCAGTCCACCATCTCGCGTGCCCCGCGCGCGAACGGCACGGTGGCCACGTAGTCGGGCACCAGGCCGCGCAGCTTGGAGTTGTCGAACACCATCGAGTGCGCCTTGTCGCCGAGCAGGGCGGCACCCCAGTTCGGGTCGGCCGCCGCGATGGCGTCCGACGGCACGTGCACGATCCGGGCCGACACCCCCGCCGCCGCGGCCAGCGTCTCGGCGATCTGGTTCCAGCTCAGCACCTCGTCGGAGGTGATGTGGAAGACGTCGCCCACCGCGGCCGGATGGCCGAGCAGTGGGACCAGCCCGCTCGCGAAGTCGGTGTGGTGGGTGAGAGTCCACAGTGACGTGCCGTCCCCGTGTACGACGATCTCCCGGCCCCGCCGCATCCGGTCCAGCACGGTCCAGCCACCGTCGAACGGCACCAGGGTGCGGTCGTACGTGTGTGACGGGCGGATGATCGTGGCCGGGAACCCTTCGTCACGGTATGCCCGGACGAGCAGGTCCTCACAGGCGATCTTGTCTCGGGAGTACTGCCAGAAGGGGTTGCGCAGCGGCGTGGACTCCACGATCGGCAGCCGGGCGGGCGGGGTCTGGTAGGCCGACGCCGAGCTGATGAAGACGTACTGGCCGGTGCGCTCCCGGAACAGCTCCATGCTGGTCCGGACCTGGCCCGGAGTGAACGCGATCCAGTCGACGACCGCGTCGAACTCCCGACCGCCCAACGCCGCGCGGACCGAGTCCGGATCGCGGATGTCCGCCCGCAGCACGGTCGCCTCCGCCGGCAGCGGCCGCCGGGTGGTGGTGCCCCGGTTGAGTACGGTGAGTTCGATGCCGCGCTCGACCGCCAGCTGGGAACAGGCGGAGCTGATGATTCCGCTGCCGCCGATGTAGAGAACCTTCAGTGCGCTGATGGTGCTACCTCCTGTGGTCATCGCCGATCCTCCAGAGAAGGCTGCCAGCACGGCCGGCGATCCGCCAGGGTCACGACGAACGACCGTCATCAGGACGCCGGGGGCTCCGTCCGGCGGGCGGCCCTGGCGACGCCGGCCTGCCACAGCAGGACCAGCGGAACCACCACGAGTTCGACGACGAGCGTGCCGAGATAGACCGGGTGCGGCCAGCCCGAGGCGAGCACGGCCAGCAACCTGGCGAATCCGCCGAGGATCACCACGCCGAGGGTGAGCCGCAACACCGTGCTGGCGCGTTCCACCCGTGGCACCGCCCACCAGGCCAGGACACCGGCGGCGAACCAGAACGTGCTGGCGTACCGGAACCCACTGTCCACAGTGGCGTCCACCGGCCCGGCACCGGGGAGCGCGGCGGGCCCGGCCAGCATTCCGGACAGGCCCGAGGCCACCGCGACGGTGGCCAGGAGCCCGAGCACCACCTGCAGACCGCGCCGGTTCACGTCGCTCTCCCCCCGTCGCGCCGGCTCCACTCCCGCGATCCGGAACCGGCCCCGGTAGGCGGCCGACCGCCGGAACCCATGGTAGGCGCGGCGTACCCCGGAGCCGTACGCGAGTCCGGCCGGGCTGCCGTGCCCGGCTGCGCCTCTCGCCCGTCCGGCGGGCAGGGGCCGAGCTGCTCCCGCGAGCCGAGGGCCCGACATCGGGGGTGTCAGCGGATGAGCTGCCCGGCCCGGAGCGCGGCCGCCAGTGCCTCGGGATCGCCGGTCCGCTGGTACACGTCGGCCGCGGTGTCGGCGAACTTGATGACGTGCTCGTCGCCGTGTCCGACCGCCCAGTCGAGCAGGTCGGTCACCGCGTCCGGGCCGCCGGTCGGGGCGGGCAGTTCGGCCGGATCCGCCGCCTGGCGAGCCCCGTACGCGCTGCTCACGGCCGCGCTGGCCGACCAGGCCGCGGCCAGGCTGGCCGACCAGAGAGTCGGCGGCAACGCCGGCAGGGTGTGCAGGACGGCGTTGGGCGCGGTCGCGGTGTGCACCAGCAACACCGGGCTGCCGTGCCCGTGGCGCAGGTACCGCAGGGTCGCCGCGGTGACCAGGTCGGCCAGGATCGCGCGGGCGTCCTCCGGTCCGGTCGGTGCCCGCAGCGCCGCGACTCCGCTGGTCCAGCCGGCGAGGTCGGGCAGTCGGCCGAGCCGTTCCGCGACGCTGCCGTGCGGCACGTCCAGGTTCGGAACGGCCGCCAACGCGGCGGACGCCGACATCCGGCCGCCCGGGGTCGCGCCGCCGGGCACCGAGCGGAACCGGGCCGCCCAGAACGCCAGTCCGTGTGCGAGTTCGACCAGTACCGGCCCGCTCTCGTCGCCGGCCAGCAGCGCCCGGACCGCATGCCCGACCCGGATCACACCGTGCGTGGTACCCGCCACGATGCCCGGCAGCAGCCGGGGCCACCAGCGGCCGAGCACGTCCCGCCACGGTTGCTCGGTGACCTCGCGGGTCAGGTACGCCGTCCAGTCACCGATCCGGCGCTCGTCTCCCAACGCCTCCCGCCAGTTCAGGTCGGTGACCGCGGCACGGGCCGCCGGCAGCTCGTCCAGCCGCCCGACGTACCGGTCGAGCCAGCCCGTCACCCGGGCCGCGTGCCCGCGCCGGACCAGCACCTCCACGGCCATCGGGCCGTGATTGGTCAGGACGTTCTCGCCCCACTCCGGTCCCGCGTGGTGCAGCCGCTCGTACGCCTGAGGTAATACCGCAGTTGTCATGTGGAGAAGCCTGCCGAGCGTCGCCGTGGTTGGCCAGGATTAGCCCAGGCCCTAATCTACCCACGTGATCCACCTTCATCTCAGCACCGAGGACCTCAGCCGGATCCGCTTCGCGATCTCCCCGATGAAAGAGGTGGTGACCAGCGTGCGGGCGCTCTCCGCCGACTCCGCGACCAGGCTGCACGCGCCCTGGGCCCGACAGCTCGGCGGCCGGCTGGCCGAGGACGACCTGGATCTGCTCACCGCCCTGGTCCGACCGGCCGGCTACATCCCCGATTTCCTGATGCCCTCGCCGTCGCAGCGGTTGTCCAGTTTCGAGGCGGGACTGGCCGAGGTCGCCGCCACCGATCCGGCCGCCGTCGCCGGGCAACTGGCCCACCTGGCCGACCACCGGGTCGCCCAACGTGGGCCGGGCGGTACGCGCCGGACCGCGCTGCTCCGGGACCTCGTCGCCGCGCCCGAGGCGGCACTGGTCAGGATCGTGGCCGTACTCGAACGGTACTGGCGGGCGGCCGTCGCGCCGTACTGGCCACGGATCCGGGCACTGCTACAGGCCGACCTGACCTACCGGCTGGAGGAACTCGCCAGCGGCGGCCTGCGGCAGCTGTTCCGGACGCTGCATCCGCTGGTGAGCTTCCATGACGACACCCTGCGGATCGTCAAGTACTACGAGGGGCACGCCGATCTCCGGCACCGTGGACTGCTGTTGGTGCCCTGCGTGTTCGCCTGGCCCGACGTGATAGTCCGGACCGCCGATCCGGGTACGCCCACCGTGACGTACTCGCCGCGCGGTCTCGGCCGGCTCTGGGAGAGTTCCGCCGTCGCGCACGACTCACCGCTGGCCGTGGTCCTCGGGCGCAGCCGGGCCGCCATCCTCGCCCAACTGGACCTGCCGATGTCGACCACCCAACTGGCCTGCCAGCTCGACCTCGCCGCGCCCACCCTCAGCGTCCATCTCAAGGCCCTGCACGGAGCCGGCATCGTCTCGGCCAGGCGGGACGGCCGGTCCGTCCTCTACCACCGCACGTCGCTCGGCGACTCGCTGCTGGGCGGTGCCCCCGGATAGGGCCGTCCCTTGGCCACGTCATCCCGACGCCGGGGCGTCAACGGCCCGATGCCGCACCCGCGCCGCTCGACGCGGAGACCGCGAACCGCTCCTGCAACCGCGACTCCTCCTCCGGCGTGGTCTCCAGCCGCCGCATGGCCACCCGGAGCAGCGGCGGCGCCATCACCGAGGTGACCACCGCCACCAGGACGATGATGGTGTACGAGGCGGTGTTGAGGATGCCCAGCCGCAGGCCCACCATCGCCACGATCACCTCGATCACGCCGCGGGCGTTCATGCCGGCACCGAGCGCCAGGGCCTCCCACCGGTTGAGCCGGCTCAGCCGGGCGCCCAGGTACGCGCCGGCGAACTTCCCGACGATCGCGGTGAGCAGTACGGCCACGGCGGCGGCGAGCACGGTCAGATCGGTCAGGGCCCGAAGGTCGATCCGCAGCCCCGCCGTCGCGAAGAAGACGGGGGCGAGGAAGGCCAGTACGACCGTCCGGAGGGAGGCCGTCCGGGCCCGCGCGAACTCTCCGCTCGAACCGATGAGGATGCCACAGACGAAGGCGCCGAAGACGGCCTCCAGCCCCAGGCTGTGGGTGCCGGCCGCGGCCAGCAGGATCATCGCGGCGGCGGCGGCGACGGTCTGCTCCTCCGAGCCGCTGCTGAGCCGCAGGGCCAGCCGGACCACCGGGCGGCCCACCAGTACCGCGACCACCACGACGAGGATCAGGTAGACGAGGGCCAGCGTGACTCCGCCGGCGGTCAGCCCGCCGACGGCCATCGCCGAGACGACCGACAACATGAACCAGCCGAATGCGTCGTCCACCATGCCGGCCACGAGCGTCAACTGCCCGACGTCGCGATGCATGAGGTTCATGTCCATCAGCGTCTTCGCGATCACCGGGATCGCGCTGACGCACATCGCCACACCGAGGAAGAGCGCGAACACCGTCGCGTCGCTGTTGACCGCGAGCAACGAGGCCAGCGGGTAGCCGAGGGCGATCCCGAAGGCGAGCGGAATGACCAGCCCGGAGATGCTGACCCGCAGCGCGGTGCCGCCGCGCCGACGCAGCATCGACAGATCCAGTTCGATACCGGTGAGCCCGACCAGCAACAGCACGGCGATCTGCCCGACGGCGTCGAGCATGTGCGCCTGGTCGGCCTGGGCCGGCAGCAGCCAACCGGAGATCCCGGGAGCGAGCCAACCGAACAGCGACGGCCCCAGGAGCACTCCGGCGCTGAGCTCACCGACGATCGGCGGCAGCCCGAGCCGTACGGCCAGCCGGCCCAGCAGGATCGCCAGCAGCAGGAGCAGCCCTACCTGGAGCAGGAAGACCAGCAGCGGATGCGCGGCGATTGGTGGCACTGGAGCGGCTAGCACGTGGGCTCCTCGATCTCGGTGGGAGTGGTCGGCAGGGACCTACTGCGCGATGTCGCGACGCAGGGCGATGGCACCGCGCAGGTAGACGTGTCGGATTTCGCCGCGCGTCCGCTCGGTTTCGACGTACGCCATCAGCCGGACCACCCTGGGCAACGCCCCCGGCACGTCGATCTCGGCCGCGCAGAGCAGCGGGACCTCCCCGAAGCCGAGCTTGCGGGCGGCGGCCGCGGGAAACTCGGCCGTCAGGTCGGAGGTGGTGGTGAAGATGACGCTGACGACGTCGTCGATCATCAACTCGTTGCGGGTCATGACCTCGGTGACGAGTTCGGCGGTAGCCTCCAGGATCAACTCCCGCTCGTTCGCCTCAACCTGGGTCGCGCCTCGGATCGCTCGCAGGGCCATGTCGCTCCTTCGCCGTCTGGGCGGCGCCGGCTCATCGGGCCGCATTGGTGAATCGGTTGTCCCACCCTATGAGCCGGCCGACTGGTCGCGGATTCCGGCGCTCGACGTCACCGGGACCCGCTCGGCGCCTCCCAGAACATGCCGTCGGTCGAGGCGATCAGTCCGCCCTCGAAGATCGGCGCCTCCGCGCCCGCGTACTCGCCCAGCTGAGCACGGGTCTGCACCTGCGCGCCCTCCCGCATCGCCTGCCGCACCACCGACGACTTGAACAGCGGGGCCATGTTGTGCTGCTCCTGGCTCACCAGGTTGTCGACCGCGTCGGCGAACTCCGTCGACCGCTCCTTGAACCTCATCGCGGCCGACTCGGCGTCGGAGAGTTCGAAGTCGGTGGAGGTCATTCCGGCGACCAGCGACACGAACGACTCCAGCTCGGTGTGGCTGTTCCGGGTCACCTTCTTCGCCTGCCAGAAGTACGAGTTCTCGTCGACGTGCATGTCGTAGAACGACATCAGGAACTCGTAGAAGACCCCGTACTCCCGGCGGTAGCGGACCTCGAACTCGTCGAACGCCGGCTGCTCGTCCAGCCGTCCGGCCAGCACGGTGTTGATCGACCTGGCAGCGAGCAGGCCGCTGTAGGTCGCCAGGTGTACCCCGGACGAGAACACCGGGTCCACGAAGCAGGCCGCGTCGCCGACCAGCGCCATCCCAGGCCGCCAGAACGTCGTGTGGTGGTACGAGTAGTCCTTGCGGACCCGGATCTGCCCGTACTGACCGGTGGTGACCCGGGTCGCGTCGGCCAGGTACTCCTGGATCAGCGGACACTCGTCGATGAGGTCGTGCAGGGCCTTCTCCGGATCTCCCTGGATCTTGGCGGCGTCCTCCCGACGAACCACCGCACCCACGCTGGTCAGCGTGTCGCTGAGCGGGATGTACCAGAACCAGCCGCTGGGGAACGCGGCGCACAGGATGTTCCCGAAGCTCGGCGGTGGGAGCCGCTTGCCGTTCTCGAAGTACCCGAAGAGCGCCAGGCTGCGGAAGAACTCCGAGTACTCCCGGTTTCCGCCGACCCGCTTGTAGATCCGGCTGGTGTTCCCGGACGCGTCGACGACGTACCTGGCGAAGGCCTGGCGCTCCGTGCCGGCGGCGTCGACGTAGTTGACGCCGACCACCCGGCCGTCGTCCTCGATGACGTCCGACACCGAACACTGCTGGCGGACCTCGACGCCCTTCCGGACCGCGTTGTCGAGCAGGATCTTGTCGAACTTGCTCCGCTCCACCTGGTAGGCGAACGAGGTCGGGCCGGCGATCTTCGGCGAGACGGAGAAGGTGAAGTTCCACGGGGTGGGATTGGCGCCCCACCGGAAGGTGCCACCGTGCTTCTGCAGGAAGCCGGCCTTGGCCAGGTCCTCCGTCACACCGAGCAGCCGGCCGATGCCGTGGATGGTGGACGGCAGGAGCGACTCGCCGATCTGGTACCTGGGGAAGGTCTCCTTCTCCAGCAGCAGGACCCGGTGTCCCTGCATCGCCACGAGTGATCCGAGCGTCGAGCCAGCCGGCCCGCCGCCCACCACCACCACGTCGAATTCTTCTTGCCGTGACGTGTTCATCGTCCGCCTCTCAGGAGCACCGTATGGTCATGCCTCGCCGCTGACACCTGCATCGGGCGGCCCGAGGCGGTCCCCGTGCCGACGGGTCTCCGCCTCGATGAAATTCGCGAGTCGCGCGACGCCCTGCTCGATCTCGTCCGGCGTCAGATAGCTGATCGACAGCCGGAGGCCGTGGTCGCCACCGCCAAGGGGGTAGAAGTACTTCATCGGGGTCCAGATCACGCCGAAGTCCTGCGCGGACCGGGTCAACGCTGCGTCGTCGGTACGGAACGAGACCTGCATGGTCAGGAAGAAGCCGCCGGTGGGACGGTTCCACCGGACACCCAGCGCCGCCCGGTGGTCGGCCGGAAGATGCTGTTCCAACTGCCGGAGCGTGCACTGCATCGCGTCGCCGTAGTAGCTCGCCGCCTTGGCGTTCAGCTCCGAGATCCTGCCGTCGACGCCGAGCAGCGTGCCGGCGACCACCGCCTGGCTCAGCGACGACGTGTTGACCGTCACCATGCTCTTGATCTTGGATAGCTCGTCCGCCAGCAGGCTGGTCCGGCCCTGGTCGTCCACGATCCGCTGATCGGCGATGACGAACCCGACCCGGGCACCGGGGAAGACCGTCTTCGAGTACGACCCGAGGTGGACGACCGTACCGGCGCGGTCGAGAGACTTCAGCGTCGGCAGCGGCGACCCGGGACTGACCAACCGGTACGGGCTGTCCTCCAGGATGAGAAGGTCGTAGCGCTCGGCCAGCTCCAGTAGCTCGGCCCGGGCCTGCGGACCGATCGTCATACCGGACGGGTTGGAGTGGTCGGGCACCACGTAGAAGGCCCGGGGGCGCCGCCCGCGGGCGCGCTCCTCCAGGATGACCGCCTCCAGCACGGCACAGGAGAACCCGCTCTCCGGCTCCTCGACCGGAGCCAGGGCGATGTCCAGCAGCAGGGCCGCACCCGTGATGCCCACGTAGCAGGGGCTGGAGACCAGCAGGACGTCGTCCGGACCGGTGATCAGGGCGCGCAGCACCAGGAGCATCGCCTCCTGCGCGCCGACCGTCACCACGATCGACTCCGCCGGAACGTCGATGTTCTCGTCCACCCGCAGCGAGTCGGCGATGATCTCGCGGATCTGGCCAGCGGTGGTGCCGTACTGGTACATCGCGGTGCGAATCTGCTGTGGCGAGCCACCCCGGTCGATCAGGTGGTCCAGATACCGGCGGATGTGACCGAAGATCTCCTCGGTATCGAAGAAACCGTCGTACGGGCGGCCCGGCGCAAAGGAGATCGCCTCCGGATAGCGCAGGGTAACCTCATTCAGAAAGGTCATGCTGTCCAGGACCGGATCGGAGATGCTCGCGTGCAGGTCGACCTTTCGCAGACCCCGCGATTCTTCGGCTGATGCGGCTCCACTTGAGCCGACATTATCGCCGCCGTGCCGTCCCGCCATGGAATTCCCTCCGGCGCCCGCGTAATTGGGAGAGCCTGTCCTGGCACTTAGAATCGCATGGCCGGGCTTGCTGGACAATGTCGTCCAACCGACTATCAGCGGAGGCCGCGCGTCCAACCGGACAGAAATCAGTTGGACGTCCCCGTGCGATCGGTCGACAGTTATTCCAGTAGCGGCATTCCGGGCCGGCAGGGTCGAACCGGTTGGGCCGCCGCGCGACGGCCCAACCGGTCCTTTTTCCACCGGCTCGCCGACTCGACGAACCGGGCGGATCGCGGGGTGGGGGGCGGGTCCCGCGACCCGTGCTCCGGAAGAGACCCCGCTACGCGAGCCCCTGACAGGCCTCGTAGGCAGCCTGGTACTGGGGCGAACCGGGATCGATTCCGAGTTCGTCGGGGATGCGGTAGCCGCCGGAGGCGTCCGGTTCCGGAAAATTCGTCACCCCGTACGAGCGCATGCAGGCCGCGTACGACGTCGGACCACTCGTCGCCGACGCACCGGGCACCACCGAAGGGGTCGAACCGATCGGCTGATCAACCGCACCCGGCGGCTCCCCGGCACACCCGCTCAGCAAGAGAACGGCACCCACGACGACGATGTGCAATAAGCGGGCCACTACTCCTCCGCGTTCCTGTTCCAGATCAGCTATTTTTACGGTATCGGGGGTTTCAGAAAAGTATCGACGCTGGCGGATGAATGGAGAAGATTCGCCCGGAAGTCGAGACCGGATCGGGACGCCAGACGCAACGGTGCCCGGCATGTACGGAGCAAGCCTCGCCGCATGCCGGGCACCGGATAATGGTCAGGAGGTGCGCAGCGCCTCCGTCGGCTGCATACGGGCGGCGCGGAGCGCCGGCAGCAGTCCGGCGATGACACCGATGGCCATCGCGGCGCCCAGTCCTCCGGCCCACGCGAGGGGCGGGACGACGATCGCCCAGTTCTTGATACTCACATAGACCGCCGTAGCGACGGTTCCGCCGGCCACCCCGACGACACCACCGAGCGCGGACAGCAGGATCGCCTCGGAGAGGAACTGCAGCCGTATGTGCCCCCTGGTGGCGCCGAGGGCCCGTCGCAGGCCGATCTCGGACCGTCGTTCCAGCACCGAGATGACCATCGTGTTCGCCACCCCGATGCCGCCCACCAACAGGGCCACCGCGCCGAGTCCAAGGAACAGTCCGTTGAGCGCGGACTCGGCCGCGGCACGGGCCACGAGCGCGGCCGACGGCTGGGTGACCTTGACCTCGTCCGGGGACTGCGGGTTGGCCGTGGCGGCCAGGACGCCGAAGACGTCGTTGACCTGGTCGGTCGCCGCCCGCACGTACACCGTCGACGGGTGACCGTCGAAGTTGAGGTACTTCTGGGCGGCCTGATAGCCGACCAGCACCGAGCCGTCGATGTCCGGCGTCAGGGTCGCCGAGTTCAGGATGCCCGCGACGTAGAACCACTGACCGCCGACCCAGATCCGCTGGTCCGGATAGATCCGGTAGATGCCCAGCCGCTCGGCTGCGGCGGAGCCGAGTACCACGACCGGCTCGGTGGCCGTGGCGGCGTTGAGGTAGTCACCCTCGGCCACAGTCGTTCGTACCGCGGCGGGCAGGTCGAGGCTGGCGGCGACGACGCTGATGGCGTTGCTGTTGAAACTGGGGATGTACGGGTTGCGGTAGGCCTTGGCGTCGGTCGAGCCGGTGCTCTCCACCGCCTCGACCGGACCGATCCGGCTGATCATCCCCGGCGCCTCCTTGGGCAACTGGGCGTCCTCCCCGCTGATGTTCTGCCCTGGCGTGACGACGAGCAGGTTCGTGCCCAGCTTGTCGATCTCGGCCAGCAGGCCGGCCTGGGAGGAGGCGGACAGGCCCAGCACCGCCACCATCGCCGCGACACCGATGGCGATGCCCAGGGCCGACAGGGCGGCCCGCATCCGTCGGGTCCGCAACCCCACGCTGGCGGTGCGCGCCAGGTCTGCGGGGTGCAGCCGGCGCACCGTTGTCGTCGTCATGGCAGGTGCCTTTCGGTGGGTGCATCCGGTGGCCACGCCTCTCGGACGTCCGCGACGATGTGTCCGTCGAGGACCTCGATCCGCCGGGGCAGCCGCACGGCCAGCTCATGGTTGTGTGTGATCACCACGATCGTCGCGCCCTCGGCATGCAACTCCAGGAGCAGCTCGAAGATCGCTCCTCCGGAGATGCTGTCGAGGTTGCCGGTGGGTTCGTCGGCCAGGACGATGTCCGGATTGCCGACCAGCGCCCGCGCGATCGCGACCCGCTGGCGTTCTCCGCCCGACATCTGTGGCGGCCGGTGGTCCATCCGGTGCCCGAGCCCGACCCGCTCCAGCGCGACTGCCGCCGCCTCGACACGCGCCCGGTGCCGCACCCCCGAATACAGCATTCCGTCAGCGACGTTGTCCAGGGCCGTGGAGTGCTCCGCCAGGAAGAACTGTTGGAAGACGAAGCCGATCCGGGCGGCCCGGAGCGCCGCCAGGTCCCGGTCGGACATCGTGGCGACGTCCTCACCGACGATCCGCATCGTTCCCGAGGTAGGCCGGTCCAGCGTGCCCATCACGTGCAGCAGGGTGGACTTGCCAGAGCCCGACGGGCCCTCGATCGCCACCAGGTCACCCCGGTGAACCGTGAAGGTCGCCTTGTCCAGGGCGAGCACCGGCGATTCGCCGGGGTAGACCTTGGTCACCTCGTCCAGTTCCAGAACCGGCTCGACGGCCGGCAGGCCATCGGTCGCCGCCGCCGGCGCCTCCACCCCGATCATGACGCCGGCACCACGACGTTCTGGCCGGCGACCAGGCCTTCACCGGACACCTCGACCCGTCCCCCGCTGTCGTCGAACAGACCGCGCTTCACCGCGACCAGCCGATGTGCCCCGTCGGCATCGACCACCTCGACGGCATACCCGCCGCCGGCCAGCGCGAGCAGCGCGTTGACCGGTACGGACAGGACGTCCTTCACCGTCTCCGAGACGATCGAGACCTGCACCGGTGCCTGGTCGAGCTGACCGGTCTCCTTCGGCGCCGACGGCGTGATCAGTACCTCGATCGTCGTACTCGTGTCGGTCTTCGTGGCCACCTTGCCCACCGACGACACCTTGCCCTTGGTGGTCTTGCCCGTCGGCAGCGTGATGGTCACGTCGTCGCCGACCGCCACCGAGCTCTGCTGGCTGGCGCTCAGCTCCACCGTCACCTGCCGCGCCGTCGAGGACGCCTTCATGATCGACTGGTTCGGCCCTGCCGATCCACCCCGCACGCCCTTGACCTCGGTGATCCGGATTTCGTTCGCCGGAGCGAAGATCATTTGCCCCAGCTCCAACTTGCCGGTCTCGTCCATTCCGACGTCGTCCTGCAGCCTCTGGACCGCCTTGTAGGTCTGCTTGCCGAAGTAGTCGGAGTTCGGATCCAGCGCCGACTTGCTGGCGTAGCCGAGGGCGACGAGCGCCTTGTTCAGCTGCCTGACGTCGACGCCCTCGGTGCCCCAGGAGAGTTCCCGGTAGACCGGCACGTACCCGCCGTTCAACACGACGACCGGCTCGCCGTCCACCCAGTACAGCGGCTTGCCCTGCCGGATGACGTCGCCGACGGCCGGCAGTTTCGTCAAGGTGCCGCTGGCCTTGTTGACCAGTTCGTAGTCGCCCGCGTAGCCCAGCGTGCCGTTCTGCATGCTCCGGGCGGACAGATCCCCCTTGGTGACCTGCGCCAGGCCCATCGGAGCGCCACTGTCGATTGTGGTGGCGGGCGACCGGGCGCCGAACGGGTCGACGAACACGTAGACCGCGACCGCTCCGACCGCCACCGCGACCGTGACCACCAGCACGACGATGAACTTCCGCCCGCGTCCTGGTCTCTTCTTCATGTTGGCACGCCGGTCCTGCCGGTTGGGGAGACTCACGTCCGTCCCATCCGCCGAGATCTTCGTGATGCTCACGAGCCACCGCCTGCGGGACCGGGACCGCCACCGCCGTTGTTGTTCGGACGTGCATTCTCCGGCTGGAAGTCAGCGCAGGCCTTCTCCGCATTCTTGAACGCGGTCGACTTGGGGTCGATCTTCGTGGGGTCGAACTCCATCCGGCCACTCTCATCCGGATCCGGGAACCCCGGCAGGCCATTCTGGCGCATACACTGGGCGTACTTGAGCTTTTCCGCCACAGGCCACGTGTCCTGCTGCGGCCCCCCACCGCCCTGGGTGTTCCCCGCGTACTGCTTGCACTTCTCGTGTGCGTCCCTGAACGTTGGTGAGTTCGGGTCGATCTCGCGCGGTAATTGTGCCCGGCCGTCCGCCGGGTCGGGGAAGTTGGGGATACCGTTCGTACGCATGCACTGGGCGTACGCCGTCGGGTCGCCCCTGCCGTCCGCCGCCGCCGACGCCGTCGGCCCGCCCTCAGCCGCCGGTGCCGAGGCAACCGTCTTCGACGGTTCGTCGCCGTCGCCGCCACAACCCGCCGCGCCGAATGCGAGAACCGCCAGCATGGCCGCCCCGATCGCGCCGAGGCGGACGCGCCCATTACTGCTCGTCTTGAAACCGATGCCGTTCACGGCGTCCTCCAGTCGCTGAGATTTCCAGCTGTCCAGACCTTTCTACGGCAGCCACGGTTTCACCAAGGTTTCACTCGAACGCTGCTGGTCGATCTGTCCGGTACATATGCGACAGCCCCGGCCGGCCTTTACGCTCGGCTGACCGGGGCTGCTCGACATCGCCAGGTTGGACCGGCTCCGATCTAGCGCGGAGGAGGCGGCGCGTCCGTTGGCAGGAACTTGTCACAGACCTTCTGCGCGTCCGCGAACCCCGGCTTGTTGGGGTCGTACGCAAACATGCCGTCGACCGAGTCCGGGAAGTCTGGTATCCCGTTCTGACGCATGCATGCCACGTACTGTGTCGCGTCGAACGAGGGCGCGACCGAGGGGGGTGGTGGCATCATCTGCCCGGCTTTGGGCTTGAACTCCTCACAGGCTTTGTCAGCTTTCTTGAACTCCGGCGAGGTAATATCGATCCCATCCTTCTGTCCGATCCGGAGAACGCCGTTCGGACCGGGATTAGGATAGTTGGTAATGCCGTTCTCCCGCATGCAGGCGGACAAGGCGGCGGCTTTCGATGCCGGACCCGGAGCGGCGTCAGATGACGGGAGTCCGCTCGCCGTCTGGTTGGAGCCGTTCGATGAGCCGCCGAAACGGGTACCGATCAGATAGCCGGCAGCGACCAGGACGACCGCCAGCACGACGCCGAATCCGATCAGTAGACGTAACGACCCTCCCCGACCGGCAGGCGGTGGACTCTCGACAGTGGTCAGATCATCTTCCATGGCCCCTCCAGCCTAGATCACTTGTCCGCTCTCTTCAGCCTCGCGGATATCAACCGAGCGATCTCCGAAAGGGGTTTTCCTCGCATCATCCCGTGATGGTCCGAGTCAATCTCGACGCTGTCAACCGTTCCCTCGACATAGGGCGTCCAACTGTCGGGAACATTGGCAGGTGGCGACGAGGAGCCACGCCCGTCCTCCGCGACGAAGAGCAACAAATCACCTCGAAAGCAGGCGGGTGTGAACTGCTCCGCCAGGTGAATGTTGTTGATGTTGACCCTCATGATGTCGGCCTGCATCCGAGGCATCGGCCGTCCGTCTCCCCGCGGGGCCTTCGCCCGTTCCTGTCCGCCGGCGGGGTAGCCGTCGAGAACTGTCAGGAACTCCACAGCCTCGCCCAGATCCTGGAGCAGAGTGGCCATCGCATGCGCGACAATTCCGCCGAACGACCAACCGAGCAGGTGGTACGGCCCCGTCGGCTGGACGGACCGTATCTGAGCCACGTAGTCCGCCGCCATCTCGTCGAGCGTCTCGGGCAGCCGCTCGTCGACGCCGAAGCCTCGTGCCTGGAGCCCGTAGACCGGGCGATCCGCCGGAAGTTGGCTGGCAAGATCGGTGTAGCACCAGCTCAACCCGGGGCTGGGATGGACGCAGAACAGAGGCGGCAGGTCTCCTTCTACCCGGATCGGAAGGAGCAGACCGAGGCCGTCGGTATCGGTGCCACCGCTCATTGACCGGGCGACCCCGGCCACGGTCGGAGCGGCGAACAGGTCCCGGATGCTCACCTGGGCGTCGAATACCGTCCGGATCTTGGCTACGAGCCGCATCGCCGAGAGTGAGTCGCCGCCGAGGTCGAAGAAGGATCGGTCTGCGGGTACCTGTGCTACGCCGAGGATGTCGGCGAACAGTCCGCAGAGCAGTTCTTCGGTCGGGGTGGCTGGTGGGCGGCCTTCGGTCTGTCCGGCCGATTCGGGTGCGGGCAGGGCCGTCCGGTCGAGTTTGCCGTTGACCGTGACCGGTAGCGATTCCAGCGGCACCACGACGGTCGGGACCATGTACTCCGGCAGCCGCCCGGCGGCGAACTCGCGCAGTTCGGTGACGTCGATTTCGGCGTCGCCGTTGGTGGGTACGACGTAGGCGACCAGGCGTTTCACCTCGGGCTGGTCCTCCCGGACGATGACCGCGACCTGGCCGACCGACTCGTGCCCGGCCAGGACGGTCTCGACCTCACCGGGTTCGACCCGGAAGCCACGGATCTTGACCTGCTCGTCCGCCCGACCCGCGAACTGTAGTTGC
>NZ_JBHSPR010000047.1:0-10846 GCF_042658085.1 Plantactinospora solaniradicis
CCAGCGAGGGGGTCAAAGTTCGGCCGGAGCAGAGGGGGCAAACTTCAGCCGGCGTTGACACAGTCCAAGTCCGACGCTCTCTCTAAACCCGGCCCGGTCGAGGTGTTCGGCCGATGACGCCAACTCCTATGGCGGCAACGGAGAGTCGCGGACGCACATCGGCGGCGGGTCGCGATCCATGCGGGTGATGGCGAGTAGCGGGCTCAGGGGCGTACCGCTGCGGTGATGCGGGCGACGGCGGAGCGGTTGAGGCAGGCTGCGGCGATTTTGTTATTCCAGTTCGGCGGCGTCGCCGAGCGAGGAGACGGCAGTGCGGTTTGCGGGCTCTGGGTGATGCCGTGATCGTGCAGGTGGTCGACATCGGGGAGCAGGCCGATCGGCTCAGGCAGGACTCGCGTCCTGTGCTGCGGTCAGGCCCGCCCAGCGGCGCGGACCAACATCATGGCACCGCCCCTGGAGACGAGGAACGGCCCCTGCCCTGGCGGGAGGGACCGTGTGCGCTCATGTCACCCCGGGAGATGCCACCCGGGCGGGTGTGGTCAGCCGTGCTGGTGGTGCTCGTTGCGCCGCAGGGCCTCTTCGAGTTGGTCCTCGAGGATGATGATGCGGCAAGCGGCCGTCATGTCGGTGCCCTGGTCGCACATCTCACGGGCTCGGGCGGCGAGTCGTATTTGGTAGCGGGAGTAGCGGCGGTGCCCGCCGACGGAGCGGTACGGGTCGATCAGCTTCGCGTCACCGAGCCGGCGTAGGAAGTCCTGCGAGCAGCCGATGATCTCCGCCGCGCGGCCCATCGTGTAGGCGGGGTAGTACTCGTCGTCGAGCATGTCGTCGGGTTGGCCCATGTCACCTCCATCACGAGGGCCCCGGTGCTCGAAAGCACCGGGGCCCAAGGGTTACGGGTCAGAAACACCATCTACCGACGGAACCGTCGGCTTGTCGTATTCCGCACCACCCGTGTAAGACGGGTTCAGGTGCGAGGATCGCATAAGCGTGACCGGAGACCACCTCTCGTTCGATGGAAACTGCGGTGTCCGCGCCAGCCCATGGATGTGGCCGGTGGCGGGCGATCCAACGGTGTACGGGCCCTCCCTTTCCTCTGACTTCCTCTGCCGTACTCCGTGCCGTCCGTCGGTGTCGGAGCCCCACGCGACTTCATGGCCCCGCACACGTGCGACGAACCCTTTGTTGCCTGAGGTGGAGCCCTGAAACCAGCATCAGCCCCACCCGCTGTCACGCCCGGTCGTACACCACGTCCGGGTACCACCTGCCAACTACTCGTGCTTCCTACTCAACTGCGGTGAACATCTACCGCCGAACCGAGCGGAGCCTGAACGTTCCTTGGCTCTACCCCTTCGCCCTCGTCTGGGCGGTTACGTCAGCGTCTTTTGCTTCCCTCGTTCTCGACCTAAGAAACACTAGCTGACTGCGGCGAGCATATCTAGTACTACGGGCATAGATTTTCTCGGAGACCGTACGTAGCCTTCTACGGGTTCGCGGTCGGCGGCCGTGACGGCCGTAGTCGTAACCGGCGGCGCAGGACCCGCCCTGCCAGGTCTGGGCGGCCACCAACCACTCCACCCCCTTGCGGCCGATTGCGAATGCCGTCGCGGCGTAGTCGCTGGTGGATCGCGCAGTAGGTGCGGCCCGAGGCGGTCCAGATCTCGTGGGTGTTGTTCAACAAGCCCAGGTCGACCAGGTCCCGGTCGCACGGCTACTCGGCCTGCTGAACCAGGCGTGGTAGCTGAATTCGTCAATGGCCAGGACCCGTAGCGGGAGCGCGACCGAGTACCAGTCACGCTGACGACCCTCGCTGGGTCGGATCGAGCACCGACGCACCGACGGACAGCCCCTGCACCCCGGCTACGCCACCCTGCACTTCACCCGCTGGTCAAGCGAGCCGACCTCCCGCCGATCCGGCTGCACGACCTCCGCCACGGCGCGGCTTCCCTCGTACACGAAGCCTGTGCCAACCTCAAAACCGTGCAAGATCTACTCGGTCACGTCAGCATCGTCACCACTGCCGACACCTACACCAGCGTCCTACCGTTCGCCTAGCGTAAGTGCGCCGACGCCACCGCCCGACTCGTCGATCCTGCCGAACGTTGTCGGTGGCAGTTCGTGGTTGACCACGTTCCTGGCCGTCCTGACGGCACTTCTGCCGCACGTGCTGGTCGGGACCGTTGCCGGGGTGGTGGCGCTGCCGTTGCGGCCTACCGCCACCCCTAAATCGGAATGACTGGCAGTTCGTCCGGGCGGCCGTACGCGTCCGGCTGGGCGGTGAGGACGTACCCGTCGGAGTCGACCGCCAGTAGCAGTGCGGCGGCGGCGTCGACCCGCCCCAAGTCCCGGGCGAGGCCCGCGAGGGCCAGCCAGTCGTCAGGGTTCGTGTCAACGACCACAACGCTGGGATGCGCGGCGAGCAGGCCCACCGTGGCGAGCTGGTCGTCGGGGACACTCCGGTACGCCTCGGCGAGACATACGACGGGGAGTGCGACGAGGGCGTTTCCTCGCCAACCATGGTGATCGCTTCGCCGACAGCTATTGAGGCGCCGGCGTAGGCGGTGATGGCGGTGGTGTCGAGGATGATCTGGATGGTTGGAGTCACGCGACCTGGATGGTTGGAGTCACGCGACGCGGCGCCCGCTCGGGCGACCCATCCGCTCACGCAACTGCTGTCGCCGTTCGGGGGTCCACTTCGCGTCGGCTTCGGCGAGGCGTGCGCGGGCTCTGGCGACGCCTTCGTCGGTGATGTTGAAGCCTTGGTCGGCGAGAAGTTGGCGGCCTTGTTCGCGGACCATGCGTTGGCGGATGGCTTCGGCGACGAAAGCTGACGCGTTGGGCTCCTGTTCGAGGCGTTGTGCGACGTCGTCTGGGAGGCTGACCGTCACCCGTTGAGTCATACCCTATAGTGTACGGGATCATACTGGCCGCGAACAGGGCAAACGCAGGTCGCCGTCAGGGTGCGCGGTTCATGATCGCTTATGTGGGAGCGGGTGGAGGTCCCTGCTGTCGGCGGTCCGGTCGACAGCCGCTCCCCGACCGTGCCCCTCGACGACGGCCAACCACCCGAGGTGATCGACCAGAACTGGCTGTGGGTCGAGTACGGCGGCGAAGTGCTGGACGCGGACATGGCTGGCGTCTACGAGCTGGAGTCGTTCGCGGGCGGCAAATCTCCTGTCTACTCCGGCTGTCGGCGGGTTACCGTCGGTTCAGAGGTCAGTCTGCGCCGTCGGTTGATCGCTTACGGCGACGGTCGGGCGATCCACGGTCACCGATACGACGGAGCCCAGCCGGCTTTGTTGCGTCGCCGGTTGCGGGCCCGGGACAGAGTTGACGTATGAAGCGATCATGCCATCGTCCCTCTTGGTCACCGCCACCGTCGGCGTTCGCCAGGTTCCGGTTTCCGGCTGAGGTGATCGTGGTCGCGGTCCGCTGGTATCTGCGCTTCAACCTTGTACCTGCCGAAAATGTCATCCAGGCAGGTCAGGCGGCATGTTAGTACTCGTGGATGATGCCGGCGAGGCGGTCACGTCGGTGGATGTTCAGGCGGGCGATCCGGTCCGGGGCGGTGATCGGTTCGGGTAGCGGGGCGAGTGGCCGGGCGTTGGCGACGCCCTGATGAGGCCTGTGTTCGTTGTAGAAGACCTCGTACTCGCGGAGCGCGTGTAGTAGATGTCGCTGGTTGAGGATCAGTGTCCGGTCGAGGAGTTCACGTCGGCAGGTCCGTACCCAGCGTTCCATGATCGCGTTCATCCGGGGTATCCGGACGCCTGTGTGCACCACGGTGATGCCGGCGTCGGCGAGCACCCGGTCGAACAGGGCCGGGTATTTGCTGTCCCGGTCGCGGATCAGGTATTTCACCGGGCGTCCCGCGTCTTCGAGGTCCATGACCAGATTTCGGGCGATCTGGGTCACCCAGGCTGCGGTGGGGTGTGTGGTGGCGCTGAGGATCCGGATGCGGCGGGTGGCGTGTTCGATGACCGCCGGGACGTAGAGGCGGGCGCCGGTCAGGGTGCTCGTTTCGAAGAAGTCGGCGGCGATGACGGTCTGCGCCTGGGATCGTAGGAACACCGCCCACGTGCTGCTGGTGCGCTGAGGTGCCGGATCGATTCCGGCATCCTTCAGGATCTCCCAGACGGTGGAGGCGGCGACCTTGACGCCCAGGACGAGCAGTTCGCCGTGGATGCGGCGGTATCCCCAGGTGGTGTTCTCCGAGGCCAGGCGCAGGACGAGCCGACGGATGGACCGGACTGTTCGTGGTCGCCCGATTTGGTGGGGGCGGGAACGTCTGGCGTGTCGGCGGGCGATCAGGTCCCGGTGCCAGCGCAGCACCGTCTCGGGGCGGACCAGTAGCCGCAGGTGGTTCAGTGCGGTTCGCGGCAACGGGTGCAGCAGGGCGGCCAACCATGCCCGGTCCGCCGAGGGGAATTGGACCCGGTCGCCGTGCAGTTGTCGTTCGAGGACCGTGATCTGGTGCCGGAGCGCGAGGATTTCGGCGTCTTTGTCATGGTCGCCCATGGGTAGCAGTCGTAGCAGGGCGAGGGTGTTGGTCACGCCGAGGTAGGCCAGTCGAAACAGCACACCCCATCGTCGCGCCGTACTCGACGTAGACAACCGTCGCGATCCAGCCGAGAGGTTCACGTCTTCAGCGGAGCCTTCCACCTCGATGATTTAGATGGCTGCGACCAGGACAGATGAGGTTTTCGGCACTCACAAGGTCCAGTGGCGTCGCACCAGGCGGCGGTGCCAGTTCAGTAACGTGGCCGGGGTGACGATCCGATGTTCCCGTAGCCGGCGGGGCAGCAGGCGGACCAGGGCGGACAGGACCGCCCGGTCCGGCCAGGACAGCCGCGGCCGGCCGGGAACGTGGCGACGTAGCACCGCTACCTCGTGCCGCAGCGTGAGGACCTCTACCAGCAACGCCCTGTCGCTGCGAATCAGCAATCCCAGTCCGCTGAACAGGCGGATCATTCCCAGGTACAACAACCGAACGGCCACACCAGAGATCATCAGCCTGAGCCGAGAAATCCCAGCTCACAGCATGTGCGACGGGTTTTGGCACGGTACAGGCCTCGGGATCGCCTATTCCTGGCGGCACCTGGAGAACGTCGGCGTCCTGAGCGCCGGATCGTGCTCGTGGAGGTCAGGACTGAGCGTTGCGCCAGCACCCTCTGGGGCTCTTGTAGCGAGGGGTCGTTGAGCAGAGCCGCGCCGCGGCACTCGAAGTGATCATGGGCGGCGCCGCTTTACTCGATTCCCGGCGAAGCCGGGCGGTTCTGCGCCACGATGTCTGCGCGTCGGCAGTACGACCAAGCCGGGGACGGGGGTTGTCAGGGGGATGGTTCGGGCGGTGCGGGAACGGATCGCGCCCAGGGGCGGCGGACTGCGCGGCTGGCTGTTGCAGGGGATGCGACCGGGCCGGGTCCGGGGTCCCTACACGGCGCCGGACACTCCCCACCAGCGGCCGTGGTGGCGGGTCATGTGCCTGACCGGCCTGGACTACTTCTCGACCCTGGGATACCAGCCCGGCATCGCCGCACTCGCCGCCGGCGTAGTCTCACCGGTCGCCACCCTGGTGCTGGTGGCGCTGACCCTGTTCGGCGCCCTGCCGGTGTACCGCCGGGTGGCCCGGGAAAGCCCGCACGGGCAGGGATCGATCGCGATGCTGGAACACCTCCTGCCCCGCTGGCGAGGCAAGCTGCTGGTACTGGCGCTACTCGGCTTCGCCGCCACCGACTTCATGATCACTATCACCCTGTCTGCCGCAGACGCGACCGCCCACATCCTCGAGAACCCCTACCTGCCCGCGCCGATGGCGGACGCGCAGGTCGGGGTGACGCTGGTGCTGATCGCCGCGCTGGGCGCGGTGTTCCTCAAGGGGTTCAAGGAGGCGATCGGCATCGCGGTCGTCCTGGTCGCGACCTACCTGATCCTCAACGCGATCGTGATCACGACAACCCTCGGACACCTGTGGAGCCGGCCGCACCTGGTCGCCGACTGGCGGAACCTGCTTGTCAGTCAACATCCGGACCTGTTCGGGATCCTCGTGGTCGCACTGCTCGTTTTCCCCCGACTCGCCCTGGGCCTGTCCGGCTTCGAAACCGGAGTGGCAGTCATGCCGCTGATCCGGGGACGGCCGGACGAAAAGCCCGACCATCCCGAAGGACGCATCCGGGGCGCCCGCCGACTACTGGTCACCGCTGCGGTAATCATGAGCGTCTTCCTGATCACGAGCAGCTTCGTGACCACCGTGCTCATTCCGCCCGAGGAGTTCGAGGCAGACGGAGAGGCCAACGGCCGGGCGTTGGCCTTTCTCGCCCACGCCCACCTGGGCAACGGCTTCGGCACCGTGTACGACATCAGCACCGTGCTGATCCTTTGGTTCGCCGGCGCGTCGGCCATGGCCGGCCTGCTCAACCTCGTCCCGCGCTACCTGCCCCGGTACGGCATGGCGCCCGACTGGACCCGGGCGATCCGCCCCCTCGTCATCGTGTTCACCCTGGTGGCGTTCCTGATCACGCTGCTGTTCCGCGCCGACGTCACCGCACAGGGCGGCGCGTACGCCACCGGCGTCCTCGTCCTGATCACCTCGGCCGCGCTCGCCGTCACGCTCTCCGCCCGCCGTCGCCACCAGACCGGACCGGCACTCGGGTTCGGGGCGATCGCCGTGGTACTCGGGTACACGACCGTCGCCAACATCATCGAGCGACCCGACGGCGTGCGGATCGCGATCCTGTTCATCGTGGCGATCATCGCGACCTCGATCCTGTCCCGGGCACTGCGGGCCACCGAGCTACGCGTCACCGACGTACGACTCGACGCCCTCGCCCGACAGTTCACCGCCGACGTGATCGGGCATGGCGGCGAACTACATCTCATCGCGAACGAACCTCATGAGCGCGACGAGACCGAGTACCGGGAGAAAGAGGCCGAACAACGCGCGCACAACCACATCCCCGCCGGCGAACCGGTCCTGTTCCTGGAGGTGACCGTGCGGGACCCGTCCGAGTTCGAGTCCGACCTGGTGGTGACCGGCGAGGAACGCTTCGGCTACCGCATTCTGCGGGTCGAGGGCGCCAGCATCGCGAACACCCTCGCCGGCTTCCTCCTGCACCTACGCGACACCACCGGCCGGCTACCCCACATCTACTTCGCCTGGACCGAAGGCAATCCGGTGACGTACCTGCTGCGATACCTCTTCCTCGGCGAAGGCGAGATCGCACCCCTGACCCGTGAGGTACTGCGCCAGGCCGAGCCCGACCCCGGCCGCCGGCCACTGGTACACGTCGGATAACCCGTCGCCGACCGCCCCGACAGCGAGCGGGCACCACCGGCTCCTGGTGCGAGGTCGCACGGCGTGGCTCGTACCAGCGGGCCTCGACAGCGCCGGGACATGGCACGGCCGCAGTGGCAGCCGAAGGCGACCGGCTGCGGCCTGCGCCCTTTGCGTACCGAACCCCGGGCCGGTTACCGCTTCCAGACGTAGCCCGGCGACCACAAGCCGACGGCTCGATCCGGTCGCAGGATAGGTGCCAGCGCCCTGGACGCAAGATGTCTGACAGCTCTCATACCCCCGTGCTGGCGATCTTGACGCTTCCTCGACGGCTATGGTCGTTGACCAGGCCAGCCCCCTGCCGTAAGCATGGCGGGCCGGTCGGAACGGCTGACCACGTCGAGGGACCGGTATACGGCGATGAGCGGGTGCGCCGGGCGGCCATGGCCGCCGCGGCGGGTGCGTGTCCTGGGGAGGACTGATGAGCGTGACCGACGATCTCGCCGTGCCGGACATGGTGGAGGGACCCGGCCGCAAGCCGGCGCCGACCGGCCGGGTGGCGGGGTGGTTGCTACGGCACCAGGTACAGCCGGTGGGGCCGGCGGCGGGCGAGGCCCACGCCCAGCCGCACACCTGGTGGAAGGTGATGTGTCTGACCGGAGTCGACTACTTCTCCAGCCTGGCCTACGTACCGGCGATCGCCGCACTCGCCGCCGGGGCGGTGTCACCGCTGGCGACGTTGCTGATCGTGGCGTTGACCCTGCTGGGAATGCTGCCGATGTACCGGCGGGTGACCCGGGAGAGTCCGCACGGCGCCGGCTCCGTGGCGATGCTGGAGAACCTGCTGCCGTTCTGGTGGGGCAAGCTGTTCGTGCTGGTCCTGCTCGGCTTCGTCGCGACCTCGTGGATCATCACGATCACCCTCTCGGCGGCGGACGCCTCCGTGCACGTGGTGGAGAACCCGTACCTGCCGGCCGCCCTCCACGGCCACGAGGTGGCACTGACCGTCGTCCTGCTGCTGGTGCTGGGCGGGGTGTTCCTGCTCGGCTTCAGCGAGGCGGTGAGAGTAGCGATCCCGCTGGTCGCGGTCTTCCTCGGGTTGAACGCGGTGATCATCCTGGCCGGACTGGTCGAGGTGATCGCCACCCCCGCGGCGCTGTCGGCGTGGACCGACGCGCTCACCGCCGACGGCGTCGGGTTCGGTGGTCTGGCCGGGCCGGCCCTGCTGGCGTTTCCGCTGCTGGTGCTGGGCTTGTCCGGGTTCGAGACCGGGGTGAGCATGATGCCGCTGGTGGCCGCGGACGGCGCCGACGAGCGGCAGCGGCTGCGGTCGCGGATCCGTAACACCCGCAAGCTGCTCACCGTCGCCGCGGTCATCATGAGCGTCTACCTGCTGGCGAGTAGCTTCGTCACCACGGTGCTGATCCCCGTCGATGAGTTCCAGCCCGGTGGTGACGCGAACGGCCGAGCGCTGGCCTGGCTGGCCCACCACCAGCTCGGCGAGGTGTTCGGCACCGTCTACGACATCAGCACCATCGGAATCCTCTGGTTCGCCGGCGCGTCGGCGATGGCCGGCCTGGTCAACATCGTGCCGCGCTACCTGCCGTCGTACGGGATGGCTCCGGAGTGGGGCCGCGCCGTCCGTCCGGTGGTGCTGGTCTACACCGTGGTCTGCGTGGCAATCACGATCGCGTTCGGCGCGGACGTCAACGCCCAGGCGGGCGCTTACGCGACCGGGATCCTGGCGATGATGGTCTCCGGCGGGTTCGCGGTCACCGTCTCGGCGGTACGCCGCCGGCAGCGCCTGGGCGCGGCCGGGTTCGGACTGCTCACCGCCGTGCTCCTCTACGCCCTGGCCAGCAACATCGTCGAGAAGCCCGACGGGATCGCCATCTCCGGGGTGTTCATCGCCGGGATCATCGTCGTCTCGCTGATCTCCCGGGTATCCCGCACCACCGAGCTACGGGCCGACCGCATCGAGTTCGACCCGGCCGCCCGCCGGTTCGTCACCGACTCACTCGCGCACGACGGGGCGCTGAACCTGATCGCGAACCGACGCCAGACCGGCGACGCCGCCGAGTACGCCGGCAAGGAACGCGAGCAGCGCACCGACAATCCGGTGCCCGGCAGTGCCGACGTGCTGTTCCTGGAAATCGACGTGGTCGACCCGTCGGCCTTCAGCGACACCCTGACCGTGCGGGGCATCGACGTCGACGGGCACCGGGTACTGCGCGCCGCGTCCCCGGCCGCACCGAACGCCATCGCCGCGGTCCTACTCGCCCTGCGCGACACCACCGGCGTCCGACCACACTGCTACTTCGCCTGGGCAGAGGGCAGCCCGCTGGTGCACATGTTCCGCTACTTCCTCCTCGGCCGCGGCGACACGGCCCCGGTGGTGCGCGAGATCATCCGCCGCAACGAACCGGATCCCGGACGCCGGCCCGGCATCCACGTCGGAAGCTGAGCGTGTGCCGTTCTTAAACCCGACTCTGGCTACGCTGCCTGCGAGTATTCGCTGACCATGCCGTCGACGATCTTCCGTCGGTGTACCCGGATCGTGGCCAGGTCGACCACCGGCGGAGGTGATGCCTCGCGGTTCGGCGGGCGTTGCGCCCGGCCCTGATGGGGTCGGTGATCGTTGTAGTGCCTGACGTACTCGTCCAGCACGACGTGTAGGTGCCGCGGGTTGTAGATCAGCATCCGGTCCAGGCACTCCCGACGTACCGTGCGTACCCAGCATTCGGCGTGGGCGTTGGCTCGCGGTGCGCCGGGCGGGCTACGCAGGACTTCGATCTCTTCGGCGGTGAATACACCGTCGAACATGACGGTGTATTTGGTATCCCGGTCCCGGATCAGGACCTTGAACCGGGACCCTCGGTCCCCGAGGTCCATGATGAGGTTGCGGGCCTGCTGGGTCACCCACGCCCCGGTCGGGTTCGTGGTCGCGCCGAGGATGTGTGTACCCGCCGGTCGCGATCTCGATCAGGAACAGTACGTAGACGCGGGCCAGGCCGATCGTGTCGACGTGCAGGAAGTCACAGGGCGAGGATCCCCTGGCCTGGGCGGCCAGGAACTGGGCCCAGGTCGGCCCGCTGCGCCGCCGTGCCGGATCCAGCCCGGCCCGTGTGAGGATCTTCCACACGGTGCTGGCTGCGATCCGGCAGCCGAGGCCGATCAGTTCGCGTACAGGGACGACGGCAGCCTGGTCGTCCGCACCGCGTGGATCGACCCGGCCGAACGCGACCGGATGCCCCGCACCCTCACACCGGCCGCCATCGCCGCCCTGAACCTGGTCGCGGCCAGCGGCGACGGAACCGCGATGCACGAGCGGCCCTTGTGGCACCCGCTGCGAGAAGCGACCGATCACACCGCCACCACCATCGAAGAGCGGTCCAGGGCCGGGGCCGGGGCCGGTTCCTGGTCGGACAAAAAGCCCGTCCGACACGACAGGCCGAACACGTCGGCGACGATGTCGATCGCCTGCGGCGCCTGCCGCAACAGGATCTGGGTGGTGGCGTTGGAGATGACGATCTGCCCGAAAAAGCTAGCGGCGGTTGGCTGACCGGTCGTTGT
>NZ_JBHSPR010000048.1:0-44459 GCF_042658085.1 Plantactinospora solaniradicis
CGAACGGGCACAGGAAACCCAAGCCCGACTGGGAATCGGCGAACGCGTCTAGAGGTCAGGGCTGCCGCACCTGGCTGGCGTCGATGACGGGCCCGATGAGCGGGTGCGGTAGCCCGCATTCCGCCCCCGCTCCGGCCAGTCTTCCGGCCGGAGCCGGCAGCCGGCTACGCAGGGCCCTCCCCCCGCCCCAGCCGAGATGCGGGGGAGTACCCGGGGCCGGTAGCAGGTTCGAGTCCCCGGGTACCGGTGAGGAGATAATGGTGGGCTGCCCGTCGGGCGGTGGCCGGGCTGAGTCTGGTCCGGGCCGGCGGCCGGCCCGGCCGGCTTGGATACGTCCAGTGCCGCTTTAGCAGACGGCGGTGCCGGGCCCGCAGCGTGGTCGGGGTGACGATCCGGTGCGCACACAGTGCGCGGGGCAGCAACAGCGTCAGCGCGGACAGCACTGCCCGATCCGGCCAGGACGGCCTCGCCCCACCGACCTGGCGCCGTCAACACGGCGACTTCATGCCGTAGCACCAGCAACTCCGCCGGGTTGACGGCGTCGCTCCACACGAGGGAGCGCGAGCCAGCCGAACATCCGAACCATGATCAGATACGGCAAAGGACCATTACGACCCGATCGTGCCGCAGCCAGGCGAAACCCCAGCTCATAGCCGATGCGCCTAATTTCGGCAGTGGCAAGACCTCCGCGCAATCAAGGGTCCTGCGATCGGGTTCGGGGCTGTTTGCCGGATCTGTGGACCAATGGGTGTCTCCGGCCTGACACGGGTGTTGTGCTGTGCCTGGTGAGGGGGCACCGTAACGACCGCGACACTGAACGATGTGACCCCGAGGAACAAGTGGCCCGAGTTGTCGGCGCAGGAGCAGGCCGCCGATCTGGTCGGTTGGCCAAGGAGCATGGCCTGTCGCTGACGGGACCGGTCTACTTGACCGACACAGGTCCTGGAGACCGCGCTGAACGAGGAGTCGTACGACCGGAGCACGCACCTCGTCGCTGGTCGATGGTCGCGACGATCTCGGGTGGGAAGGCCATCACGGCGTCGCTGGCCTCGGGCAGACCGGCGTTGGACATGATGACCAGCGCCTACCCCGGTAGGTGGACCACGGTGCCGGTGTTCCGGGCCTGTTCGGCGGCCCAGACGACGCGGTGGCTGAGCAGGCTGGAGGCTGCGTCGGAGGGGATGAGGGAGGGATTGCCCTCGGCGACGGCCGCGAGGAAGGTGCTCGTCATGGCGGCGTCGCCGCCGTGGTGGCCGGCGGCGACAGTGCTGCCGGCGCCGGCTCCGGTGTCGATGGTCCATCGACGGTCGGTGCGGAAGTCCGTGATGTGTAGCGCGCTGTTGTCGCCTTCGATAGAGCCGTGGGTGCCGAACAGGCGGGTGCGGCGGCCGCTCATCGGGGTGAAGGCGGTGAGGGTGAACGAGCAGGTCGCGCCATCCGCGAAGGACATGGTGACGACCTGGTGGTCGACGACGTCGTTGGCGCTGGTGTAGACGCAGCGGCCGTACGGGCCGGTGCGCAGTGCCGCCTCGACGCCAGCGGGAGTGTGGTCGGTGGTGACCGCGGACAGCGGCCAGTACTCGCGCTCCGGGTCACCGAGGCAGGAGAGGTAGAGGCGGGGGGCGGAGTACGGGCATGACGGCTCGACCGGGCAGTTGAGGCATGTGCTCGTGGCGCCCTCGGGTCGCTGGTCAGGACGGAAGTGGCTGAGTCCGCCGAACGAGCTGACCTGGGTTGGTGCGGAGCCGAAGAGGTGGAGCAGCCAGTCGATGTCGTGGCATGACTTGGTGAGCAGCAGCGGGCCAGAGGTGTGGCTGTTGCGCCAGTTGCCACGGACGAAGGAGTGCGCGTAATGCCACCAGCCGACCGGCTCGAGGTGCTGCACACTGACGAGCCGGCCGATCACCCCGTCATCGAGTATTTCCTTGAGCGCCTTGGAGTAGGGCGTGTACCGCATGACGTGGCAGACCGCGAAGATGACGTCGGCCTTCTCCACCGAGGCGGCAATGCGTAGGGCGTCGGCTTCGGTGGTTGCCATCGGCTTTTCCAGCAGGATGTGGTATCCGAGTTCGGCGAAGGCGATGGTCGGCTCGGTGTGCATCTGGTCCTGGGTGGCGATCACGACCGCGTCGCCCACCCGGCCGGCCGCGGCGAGGTCGCGCCAGTCTGGGTAGACGTGCTCGGGTGGCACGCCGAACTCGGCGGCGAACTGGGCGCGGCGGCTCGGGTCCGGTTCGGCCACGGCCGTCACCCGAGCCTGTCCGGACGCGGCCGCGTGCCGGGCGTACCCGAGTCCTCGCAGCCCGGCGCCCGCCACGACCAGTCGTACCGGGTTTACAGTCATGTAGGTGCCTTCCCTGGAGCTACTTATTAGACTCTCCATCATTAGTAGGTGTCTGAGTAGCGGACGTCAAGGGGTGGGCACGTGAGCGGACAACTCGCCGGAGGAGACCTGTCGAGGTTGCGGCAGCTCAACACCCTCGCGGTGGTGCACGCGCTGCGCCGGCAGGCCCCGCGGACCTTGCGGGAGGTGTCGCGGGCTGCCGGTCTGTCCCGCGCGGCCAGCGAGGAGGTTGTTCACGAACTCGAAGCGCAGGGGTGGGTCGAGCAGGTCGACCCGGCCGCAGGCACGATGGGGCGGCCGGCCCGGCGGTACCGGTTCCGCGCGGATGCCGGCTGGGTGCTCGGCGTCGACATCGGCGGACACACGGTCCGGGCGATGGTCGCCGACCTCGACGGCGAGATCCGGCACGCGTTGCGCCAACCGGTCTCACCCACCGCCGGGCGAGCCGAGCGGCTGGCGGTGGTGGACAAGGTGGTCGCCGAATGCCTGGCCGGCTCCGGACGAACCGGGGCGGAGATGTGGGCGACAACGGTCGCCACGAGCGGTCTGACCGATGCGGCGGGCCGGGTTGTGCTCTCGGTCGCGCTGCCCGAATGGACCGGTGTGCACCTGGCCGAGCACCTCAGCCGCCTGGTCGCGGGACCGGTGATGATCGAGAACGACAGCCGCCTCGCTGCCCTGGCAGAGACCTGGCGGGGTGTAGCCCGGTACGCGCAGAACGTCGTCTACCTCCTCGCCGGCCTGCGTACGGGCACCGGCCTTATCATCAACGGCCGGCTGCACCAGGGGTTCGCGGGTGCGGCGGGCGAGATCGGGGCGCTGCCGGAGATGGGCTGGATCCGAGCCCAGGAACACCTGCGCGTCTGGCCCGACGCGCCGGCCGGGACTGATTCGGAAGACGTGGCTGCGCTGGTATTCGCCGCCGCGCGAGAGGGTGACCGCCGGGCGCTCACCATGGTCCGGCGGTACGTAAAGGACCTGGCGCTTGGTGCCTCGGCGCTGGTCCTCGCCCTCGACCCGCAGATGGTGGTCCTCGGCGGCGGCTTCTCCCGCTCGGCGGATGTGCTGCTGGAACCGCTCCGGCGGGAGCTCGACAAGCGGTGCATCCGGACCCCGGAGGTGCTCCAGTCGGCCCTTGCCGACGATGCCGTCGCCCTCGGCGCGGTCAGGCATGCGCTCGACCACCTGGAACGGCACATCTTCGACCCGGGCAGTGGCCTGGCCGCGCCGGCCGCCCCGAAGCGCTGACCGGACCGCACCCCCGGCTTCCGGGCCATGTCTTCACATTGTTGCGCCGGTCTTGACAGACTTATGAGGGAGAGTATTAATAGTGGGCGTGCTGTGACCTGAGTCTCCTGTCTGAAGGGACGCCCATGTTGAGACCTCTGCGGTTGGGACTGGCAGCGATGCTGGCTGCCGCGCTCACCTTCTCCGTTGCGGCCTGCGGCAGCGACGGAGATCCCACGGACGGCCCGGTGACGCTGTCCTACATGGTGTGGGACACCAATCAGGTGCCGGTGATGAAGGAACTCGCCGCGGCGTTCACCAAAGAGCACCCCACCGTCACGGTCGACGTGCAGATGACTCCCTGGACCGACTACTGGACCAAGCTGCGAGCCGCGGTGAGCGGGGGAGCGGCCCCGGACGTGTTCTGGATGAACGGTCCGAACATCCAGCTCTACGCCGACAACAAGGTCATCACGCCGCTGTCGGGCCGGATCAGCGACGCCGGGATCGACCTGGGCGTCTATCCCAAGGCGCTCGTCGACCTCTACACCTTCGAGGGCAAGGTCTACGGCCTGCCCAAGGACTTCGACACCGTGGGTGTCTGGTACAACAAGGAGCTCTTCGACACGGCCCGCGTCGCCTACCCCACCGACGGCTGGACCTGGGCCGACTTCAAGGCAGCGGCCGCGAAGCTCACCAATCCCGCCAAGGGCGTGTACGCGATCGGCGCCAGCCTCTCCTCCGGCCAGGAGTACTTCTACAACACCATCTACCAGGCTGGCGGCCAGGTCATCTCGCCCGACGGCAAGACCTCTGGCTACGACCAGCCGGCCACCATCGAGGGCCTGCGCTTCTGGACCGACCTGATCAAGGCCGGGCAGTCGCCCGATCTGAAGACGATGACCGACACTCAACCGCTGCAACTCTTCGAGTCCGGCAAGCTCGCCATGTACTGGGGCGGATCGTGGAACGTGTCGGAGTTCTCCAAGAACGAGTACACCAGGACGCGGGTCGACGTGGGCCCGCTGCCGACCGGCGTCAAGAAGGCCACAGTCATCCACGGTGTCGCCAACGTGGTCGCGACAAAGACCAGTTACCCGGAGCAGGCGTGGGAGTTCGTGCGGTTCCTCGGCTCCCGGCCGGCAGCCGAGATCCTCGGCCGCAGCGGACCGATCCCGGCGTACACGGGAACGCAGGCGGCGTGGGCGAGTGCCAACGCCCGGTTCAAGGTGCAGTACTTCCTCGACGCGGTGACGTACGCGGTGCCGTACCCGGTTTCCCGCAACACCGCCGCCTGGAACGAGGCCGAGGCCAAGCACCTGAGCCAGGCGTACAGCGGTGAGGTCGACGTGGAGACCGCAGCCACGGCGCTCGCCAAGGACATGAACGCCCTGCTGGCGAAGGAGTAGCCGGCCATGGTGGTCACCGAGTCGGGCGCCGTGCGGGCCGAGCCCGTCGTCCCACCCGAACCCCCCGGTCAGACACGGCGCCGCCGGTCCTGGCGGCACCAGCGCAGCGAGGCGCTCTGGGCGTACCTGCTCATCGCCCCTACGGGGTTGGGCCTGGCCGTCTTCTACCTCTGGCCGGTGCTACAGACGGCGTACTTCTCGTTCAGCGAGTGGGGGCCGTTCGGCGGACACGAGTGGATCGGCCTGGACAACTACCGGGCCCTGGTCGGCGACGCGGAGGCGTTGCGGGCGCTGGGCAACACAACGCTGTACACGGTGCTGGGTCTGGCGGGTATTCCGGTGGCCATTGTCTTCGCCGCACTACTCAACCGGCGCCAACTGCGGGCGGTGTCCGTCTACCGGATGCTGTTCTTCCTGCCGATGGTGACGATGCCGGTCGCGGTCGCGATGGTGTGGCGGTGGCTCTACAACGGCGAGTACGGGCTGATCAACCACGTCCTGTCGCTCGTGGGAATCGACGGTCCGCACTGGATCGCCGATCCGGCCACCGCCCTCTACGCCCTGGCCGCCGTCGGCATCTGGACGACACTCGGCTACAACCTGGTGATCTTCCTGGCCGGCATGCAGGCGATCCCGAGGGAGCTGTACGAGGCTGCTTCGATCGACGGTGCGGGGCCGCTCGTCCAGTTCCGCAGGGTCACGCTGCCGCTGCTGTCGCCGTCCATCTTCTTCGTCTCGGTGCTGTCGGTCATCGGCTCGCTGCAACTCTTCGACCTGGTGTACGTGATCGGCGGCAGTGGCCAGTCCGCTCGCAACAACCCGGCGTACCCGCGCATCCAGACGGTCGTGGCGCTCTTCTACGAGAAAGCGTTCTCCAGCAACGACCGCGGCTACGCGGCGGCGATCGTGATGGCCCTGCTCCTGCTCATCGTCACGCTGACAGCCGCGCAGTTCCGGCTCCAACGGAGGTGGGTCCACTATGGCTAGGTCCACGGCGCGCGGCAGGCACCTCGGGACCCATGCGATCCTCGCCGCCGGCACGATGTTGATGGTCGTCCCGTTCACATGGCAGTTCCTCACCTCGCTGAAGTCGCTCTCCAGCGCCACCCGGGTACCACCGACGATCGAACCGGACTGGCACTGGTCCAACTACAGGCGGGTGTTCGAACTGCTGCCCTTCGGCGAGCAGTTCCTCAACACCGTGCTCATGGCGGTCGGGCGTACCGCCGGGCAGCTGCTGTTCTGCTCGATGGCGGCGTACGCCTTCGCCCGACTGCGGTTTCCCGGCCGGAACCTGCTCTTCGGCGTCTTCCTGTCCGTGCTCATGGTGCCGCCACCGCTGTTCGTCATCCCCCAGTACGAGATCATGGCGAAGCTCGGCTGGCTCAACTCGCTCCAGGCGCTGATCGTGCCCGGCCTGTTCAGCGCATTCGGGGTGTTCCTGCTGCGGCAGTTCTTCCTCGGCCTGCCCAAGGAACTCGACGAGGCGGCGCGGCTGGACGGTGCCTCACCGCTGCGCATCTACTGGTCCGTGATGCTCCCACTGGCCAAGCCGGGTCTGCTGGCGCTCGCCATCCTGGCTCTGCTCTGGTCCTGGAACGACCTCTTCTGGCCGCTGGTGGTCAACACCGACCCGGACAAGATGACCCTGTCCGCGGGGCTGGCCTCCCTGCAGGGCCAGTTCCAGACCGACTATCCGGTGCTCATGGCCGGATCGCTACTCGCCTCCCTGCCGGTCATCGCGGTCTTCGTCGTGATGCAGCGGCACTTCATCGAAGGCATCGCCCTCACCGGCAACAAGGGCTGACAGCCCACCGCCGCAGCGAGGAACGGAGCGACCGGGTCCGACAGACATGGCAGCGGTCGCTCGCGCCGGCACCACACCGAGGTGGTGTTACCCGGCGCAGGCAGTGCACCGAGTACACCACACGGTCACCTGACTGGAAGGGGAGAAGCCGTGTTCGGTAGAGCCATCCGCCTGCTCTGCGGGGTGGTCGTCCTGACCGCCGCCGCCATCGTCCTGCCCCACGCGCAGCCCGCGAACGCGGCCGCATTCGAGATCGGCCGCACCCCCTTCTACGGCAAGGTACCCACGCTCAACCAGAACAGCCGCACCGCGTTCTGGTACGGGCAACTCGACCAGGCCAAGACCAACCAGCTCAAGGCGTACGACCTGGTCGTGCTCGAACCCACCCTGCGGGTGCTCAACCTGACCGCCGACCACTTCTACTTCGAGTCCGTCACCAGCGCACAGGTGCAGGAGATCAAGCGCGGGCTGGACGGTGTGCTCGGCAGCGCCGATGACGTCGTCGTGCTGGGTTACCTCTCGGTCGGGGAGATGCTGCCCACCATCATTCCCGGGCACAGCGGGCACATGACCACCCAGAAGGGCATCGAGCTCGGCCTCCTTCCCGCCGGCTACACCGGACCGTCGGGTCCGCTGCACGGGCCCAACCCGTGGAACTACAACGCCGCGGGTGGCTACCTGAACGTGGAGGGTGGCGCGACCCCGGACGGCACGTACGACGACGGCTATGCCGGCTACACCGGTCTGAACATCGCCGCCGGCTACTCCTCCTGGGGCAACCGGCTCACCTGGCGCAACCGCGGCGTCATGCCCTGGTACCTCGACCAGCAGGGCACCTGGGTCAGCGACAGCCGATACCTCTACGGCGGCTACTGGCGGGACGGTGACGGTAATGTCGACGTCAACCGCAACTACGGCGGCGGCTACATCAACGCCGGTGACCCGGCCTGGCAGCGGTTCGTCACGTACCAGGTCGACAAGATCGTCCACGACGGTGACTACGACGGCGTCTTCCTCGACACCGTCGACACGCCCGACCCGGTCGGAGGTGCCGGCCCGGGCGTTTCGTGGGGACCACGCGGCAACTTCGGCTTCACCGCCGGCGGCATGATCGACCTCGTCGAGAAGATCAAGGCCGTCGACCCGAGCAAGGTCGTCGCCGCCAACCGCGGCTACTGGTACTTCAACCCGGACGAGGGCACCTCGCGGTTCGCTGACCGCTACCGCCGCGCCATCAACGTCTTCGTCACCGAGTCCTGGTACTACAACACCTACATTCCCGGCTTCTACGACAGCAGCCCCGGATACGAGAGCAACTGGAACACCAATCCCGCCTCAGCCGGCTACCGCCACCGCGACAACTTCGGCGGCTTCTGGAAGTCCTACATGAACGCCCAGGCCGACCGGGCCGACGGCTTCAACATCATGATCATCGACTTCCGAGTGCCTGCCAGCGGCACCCAGAAGTGGATGAACGAGGTGGTGGTCAACTCCGGCTACCTCGGCTACTCGGTCTCCGGCGCCAACCACTTCAACTCGGCGATCTACGACGACGCGAAGAACTGGCTCGACGCCAACGGACGCGCCGCACCCAGCCAGGCCGGCGCCCACCCGACCAACCTGTTCGGCGGGTTCGTCGCGGACGGCGACACCGGGGAGTGGACGGCCCAGACACCGATCTACCACGATCCGGCCGGCGCCAACGCCAAGGGCATCACCAAGGTGTACGCCCGGTTCGTCGGGGAGCGGTTCTTCATGATGATCGAGGCGAAGCAGACGATCAGCCTGGCCCAGGAGATGATCTACTTCGACTACGACCGGGACGGCCCCTCCGGCTGGCAGCCCTTCTGGCCGACCTCACCCGACGCCCGGGTCTACCTGGAGAACCTCAACCAGGCGTACCTGCTGCCACACGTGGCCGGTCAGGCCGACGTGTTCCGGTTCAGCAGCCCCAGTGCCCCCGGCAACCGGGGCTGGCCGGTGCGGGTCGTGCAGTCCGGCACCCGCACCGAGCTGGAATTCGACGGCGGTTACATCTTCCCGCCGTCGACGGCGGGCCGGGAGATCTGGACGTGGTTCCGGGTCGCCAACTTCGGTGGCCAGGCCGTGCGGTTCTCCGTCCCCGGTGCTGCGCCCATCCCGTCGCCGGTCGTCGGCAACGGTCAGACGACGAACCTCCCGGCCAGCTGAAGGACAACTCCACCGACGAACGGCTTCCGGCCGACCCGAACCCCTGCCCCTCGTCACGGTCAGAGAGAGAGCTATGTCCCGTAACCGAATGATCGCCGCCGCCCTCGTGGGCGTGCTGGCCACGGTCACCCTCAACGTGGCGCCAGCACACGCCACGATCAGCGGCCAGACGACATCCAACACCGCCACCACCGTCACCTACCGGTACCAGTACACCGGCGCACCCGCGTGGCGCCGCGTCTACGTGGACACCGACCGCAACGCCGCCACCGGGTTCGCCACCACCGGCATCGGAGCGGACTACCTGCTGGAGAACGGCACCCTGTACCGGCACGCCGGCAGCGGCTGGAACTGGGCCGCGGTCACCGCCGTCACCCACACCGACGGCGGCGGCACCGCGAGCTGGACCGTCAACCGTGCCGACCTCGGCGAGACCGCGACACCCAACGACGCCGACCTGGTCTTCCAGACCGAGGCGCCGCTGGACACCTCGGCCCGGTACACCCACGTCTACAGCGGCTCCGGCAACGGCGGCGGCACGGTGACGTACCAGCCGGACACCGCCGACATCGCCAACCCGGAGCGCGGCTTCTACCACCACACCGGCGACTGCGACACCAACGACTTCAACCTCGCCACCCTGCAGGGCTACCGCACCAGCCAGCAGACCACGCTCGTGATGTGCGTGTTCTACCTCGCCGCGTTCAAGAACGCGCCGATCAGCGCGGCGGCACTCGCTCAGTTCCAGCAGCAGGCTGACACCGTGCGCGCCGCCGGACTGAAGATGATTCTGCGGTTCGCGTACACCACCTCCACCAGCGGCGACGATGCCCCGCTCAGCCGAGTGCTGTCCCACCTCGACCAGCTCGCGCCGTACCTCAACGCCAACAGCGACGTCATCCACGTCATGCAGGCCGGCTTCATCGGCGCGTGGGGCGAGTGGTGGTACACGCAGAACTTCGGCAACGAAGGCAACGTGACCCAGGCCGACTGGGCCAACCGCAAGGCCGTGGTGGACAAGCTCCTCAGCGTCCTGCCGGCGAACCGCATGGTCCAACTGCGCACCCCCAAGTTCAAGCGCACGATGTACGGCACCGGTGCACTGACGTCCGGCCAGGCGTACAGCGGCACCGCGCTCGCCCGCCTCGGTCACCACAACGACTGCTTCCTCGCCAGCTCGGACGATCTCGGCACCTACGAGAACATCCCGGTCGAGTACCCGTACCTGGCGGCCGAGACACAGTTCGTGCCCATGGGCGGGGAGACCTGCCAGCCCAACCCGCCACGCTCACAATGCCCGACCGCGCTGCAGGAACTCGGCCAGTTCCACTGGAACTACCTCAACGCCGACTACCGCGCGGAAGTGCTCAACGGCTGGACCAGCGGTGGTTGCATGACCAGCGTGCGCCGCAACCTCGGCCACCGGTTCACCCTCACCCAGGGCACGTACCCGGCCACCGCGACGGCCGGCGGCAGCCTGACAGTCCAGTTCACCGTGCAGAACGCGGGCTGGGCCGCGCCGTTCAACCCGCGCGGGCTCACCCTCGTGCTGCGGAACACCGCGACGGGTGCCGTCCACCCGAGGGCGCTCAATGCCGACCCGCGCCGGTGGGGCGCAGGCACGTCCACCACCGTCAACCAGTCCGTGTCGCTGGCGGGCGTACCGTCGGGCACCTACCGGCTGCTGCTCAGCCTGCCCGACCCGCAGCCGAGGCTCGCCACCCGGCCCGAGTACGCCATCCGGCTGGCCAACACCAACGTGTGGGAGCCCACCACCGGCTACAACGACCTGCTGCACTCGGTGGTCGTCCGATGAGCCACGTCACGCAGGAAATCGCCAGCCAACCCGACTGCTGGCGGCGAGCCATCGCGCTCGTCCCCGAGGTCGGTCGCCTGCTCCCGGCACCGGGTCAGCGGAGCGCCGTCCTCGGTTGTGGCACGTCCTGGTTCATCGCCCAGGCCTACGCCCGACTGCGGGAAGCCGCCGGCCACGGCGAGACCGACGCGTTCACCGCGTCGGAGTTCCCCGCCGAGCGTGGCTACGACGCCGTCGTGGCGATCACCCGCTCGGGTACGACCACCGAGGTGCTGGACGCTGTCCGGGGCCATGCGGCCACGGTGATCCTCGCCGATCCGCAGACTCCGGCTGGCGACCTCGCGGCGGGCGTGATCGCACTCCCGTGGGCCGACGAGCGGTCGGTCGTGCAGACCCGTTTCGCGACCACCACGCTCGCGTTGCTCAGCGCACACGTCGGCGCACCACCCGACATGGCGGCGGCGGAGAAGGCGGTGGTCGCGCCGCTCCCGCTCGATCCGTCCGCCGTGGAGCAGGTCAGTTTCCTGGGCTCGGGCTGGACGGTGGGACTGGCACACGAGGCGGCCCTCAAATGCCGCGAGGCGGCCGGGTTGTGGACCGAGTCCTATCCCGCGATGGAGTACCGGCACGGACCGGTCGCGATCGCCGCACCCCGCCGAGCGGTGTGGATGTTCGGGGATCCGCCCGCCGGGCTCGCCGAGCAGATCGGCCGAACCGGCGCCACGTTCGTGAACACCGGACGCGACCCGTTCGCCGACCTGGTACTGGCGCAGCGGTTCGCGGTCGAGGCCGCCGCTCACCACGGCCTCGATCCCGACGCGCCACGTAACCTGACCCGCTCGGTGGTACTGCGGTGACCGATACCGGGGACGTGGTCGTGGCTGTGGACGTCGGCGGCACTCACATCAAGTGCGCGCTCGTCGACGCCCGCGGCGACCGGCGGCACCGCGAGCGGCACCCGACCGGTGCCAAGCGAGGACCGCAAGCCGTCGTCGCCATGATCCTCGACATCGTGGGTACGCTTGCCGGCCGCGCCCGTGCGCAGGGACTGGTGCCCCGGGCGGTCGGTGTGGCGGTACCCGGGGTGGTGGACGAAGTCGAAGGGGTCGCGCAGTATGCCGCCAACCTGCCGCTGCGCGACGTACCCCTGCGGAATCTGGTCGCCGAACACCTTGAGCTGCCCACCGTGCTCGGCCACGACGTGCGTGCCGGCGGTCTCGCCGAGGCCCGCCTGGGCGCCGGGCAGCACACGTCCCACATGCTCTTCGTACCGATCGGCACCGGCATCGCCGCCGCGTACGTGACGGGTGGCGCGGTGCTGACCGGTGCCGGCGCGGCCGGTGAATTCGGGCATGTGGTTGTCCGACCCGCTGGCCCAGGATGCGCTTGTGGAGGGCGCGGCTGCCTGGAAGCGGTCGCGTCCGCCGCTGCTATCGCACGTCGGGCCGGGATGCCAGCACCCGAGGTCGTGGCTCGAGCGGCCGCTGGAGATCCCGCCGCAGCCGATATCTGGCGTGACGCCGTCCGCGCGCTCGCCGACGGATTGTTGACCGCCCAGGCGCTGCTGGATCCGGAGGCCATCGTCCTGGGCGGCGGACTCTCCCAGGCAGGTGACGCCCTGCTCGAACCGGTACGGACCGAAGTCCTCGATCGGCTGACCTTCCACCGCGAACCGCAGATCCTGCGCGCGTCATTCGGTGACGAAGCAGGCTGTCTCGGCGTAGGCCTCCTCGCTCTCGACCGCTGGCAGGGCCGCACAGAATGATCATCTTAGCCACGCTCAGCCCGCGTCGGACGTCACCTGCACCCTGTGCCAGCGGTGCCGGTCCCACTGCTGCAACAATCGTGGATGGCGCCAACTGCACGTGGACCGGACACCGGTGTTCCGTCCAGGTCGAGTTGACGATCGGCCGACGGGGTCGGTCCGGCATGGTCCGGCCGCGTCGCACCAGCCGGCGGTGCCAGTTCAGCAACGTGGCCGGGTGGCAATTCGGTCCTCCCGTAGTCGGCGGGGAGCAACAGACGGGCGAGGGCGGACGGGATCGCCCAATCCGGCCAGTGACAGCCCTGCCTGCTGTCGGGCGTGATACGCAAGATCTGCTGGGACCAGGGGAGCAGGCGATACTGCGGCTGCTGTGTACGGCGGTGGGCCGCCGTGCACAGGGGCTGTTCACCATCCGTCACCTGGCGCTGCTGCGGCCGGTTGGTGCCGAGCGGTGGTAGGTACCCGCACGACCTGACCTACGTCCGGATTGCTCACGACTGGGTAGTACTGCCTGACCTGGCTGGGTGAGGTTTCTGGCGGGCACAGGGTTGTGAGTCAACGTTTCACCAAGATCCAGACCCCATCCTAAACAGCCGGCCGCACACTGATAGGCGTGCTGATCGGGTTGGGCGTGCTCGGCGTAGCCATAGTGAGCGCGCTGGGGTGGTTCGTGGGCGAGGCGCTGGGCGGGCACGGCGAGGCCGGCCTGGCCGTGGTGTACGGCATCGGCGTGCTGCTGTGGGCGCTGCTCGACGAGCACACCGGCGAGGCGACCTTCACGGCGATCCTCGCATTCCTGATCGGCCTGCCGATCGTGTACACCGTCGTGGTCGTGGTCAAGTTGGTCGTTCTGGTGTTCGCCCTCGCCGACCTGGGCGCCCGTGACGTCCTGCTGTCCAGCCTGCTGAGCGCGCTGGCTGGCACGGGCATCAGCGTCGGGCTCTCGCTGGTCGGCGCGTTCAGACGCGCGACGGAACCGTCGGCGAGCCGGCGCCCGGCCGACCTGGAGGAGTCGTTCCTGTCCGGGCTGGCGTTCCGGATGCCGCTGGCGCTGCTCATCGCCGGCCTCAGTCGCCATCGGGTCGATCGCGTGTTTGCCCGCGTCCCCCGGCTCGTCGAGCACCATGACCAGGGCGCGGGTCCCGTTGGTCACCACCTCCAACAGCCGTCCGTGATCATGCTCGAACCAGGTCTCGAACTAGCCTTCACCAGCTCGCGTACGGACGAGATCCGCAGCGTCAGTTCCGGTAAGCAGATGGTGGTGATCCTGCGCCGCCATCCGTCCGTCATGGTCGCCAGGCTTTCGGGTGCCCTCGCGCCGCGCGTCCTCCACCGCCGCCGACCGTACGCCGGGAAGCAGAACTCCGTGACCCTCCGTAGACGCTCTGTGGGCATCGGCCCGCCTCGGGTGCACGCACATGCCGAGTTGAGTGCGGTCCATGCCTACCCGAGGCAACCTGCGCGCACGGCATCAGGCATCCTGAGCGTTGTGAGCGATGGGTACATTCGATTGATCCCCACTGACCTCGAATGGCAGCCTGCCCCCGACGCCGCCGCTGCGGCCGTGGCTTATGTCGCTCGGCTGTTCTCCGGTTCCGCTGACGATGTCGAAGAGGTCGAGTACGAGTTTTACGATCGAGTTACCCTGATCGACGCTGGCGAGAACACTACCCGGATCAGGTGCTCCCGGTGCCACGGAGAAAGCGATGTGGTTTGGCTCTACGACCTGGCCGTGGAGAACGACGAAGGCTTCGAGAGACTGGACATCGTCGTGCCATGCTGCGGTGCGGTCGTCCCGCTAGACACCCTCCGCTACGACTGGCCGATGGGGTTCGCACGGTTCGAGGTGAGCGCCATGAACCCGACGCGCGAAAAATACGAACTTGACGCCGAGGAACTCGCCGATGTCGCCGCTCTGCTTGGTCATCCCGTCACGCAGGTCCTCGCCCACTACTGAACGCCTGGGTCCCTCGGTGCGCTTCCTGCGTGGACCCGTGGTAGCCGTGTGCGGTTATCTCGGTCGCCAGTACGGGCGCTGCCCGCCAGACGAGCGGCCAACGCCCGATCGTCGTAGAGGTCGTCGAACTGGAAGCCACCGTCGACTCCCACCAGCCCGGCCTGATGGGACAGGAGGTGACGGACCGTCGTATCCGCCTTGCCGCCGGCGGCCAAGGCCGGCCAGTAGGACGCATTCTCGGCACACCGGCGGCCTGGCCGACAATTTGACCTCATGCTCGCCACCGGCGCCCGCATCGGCGAGATCCGCGCCCTGCGCTGGGAGGACCTAGACCTCGCCGCCGAACGTCCCACCCTGACCATCTGCGGCACGCTGGTCTTCGTTAAGGGCAAGGGATTCTTCCGACAATTCTGGACCAAGAGCGACGCCGGCCAGCGGATGGTCGTGTTGCCCCGATTCGCGGTTGGCATGCTGCCGGCCCGCAAACTCGTCGCTGCCGACAACCACACGACGCGATCTTCGCCTCCCGACGCGGCACATGGCTCTCCCTCAACAACGTCCGTCGTCAATGGCGCCAGGCCCGTGCGAGGCTTGTGTTGAACCGCGCAACGATCCGCACACGACGATGGGGTGGACGCGATGCCTCTTGAGGGCGAGTACGAGCCGAGTCCGGCGCAGTGGGTCCGCGAACAGGTCGAGCTGTATGAGAGTTCGGGCGGCACGCAGGGGACGACACTCTGGGACACGGGCCTGCCCGTCGTCATCCTCACGACGCGCGGTGCGAAGAGCGGCAAGATCCGCAAGATCGCGCTGATGCGCGTGGAGCACGAGGGGCGGTACGCGGCTGTGGCCTCGAAAGGCGGCTCCCCGCGTCACCCGGTCTGGTACTTCAACGTCAAGTCCGACCCGCACGTGGAGCTCCAGGACGGGTCCGTACGCCAGGACATGACGGCCCGTGAGATCGCCGGGGACGAGAAGGCCGAGTGGTGGGAGCGCGCGGTCGCCGCGTATCCGCCGTACGCCGAATACCAGGAGAAAACCGACCGTGTGATCCCCGTCTTCGTGCTGGAACCCAGGTATGTGGCAGGGTCGGCGGACGCCCCACCGTCGTCAACGGGGTCCTGATCCGCGCGGCTCCTTGACCTACCAAGCCAGGACTGGCACGAGCATTCTCTGAGCCGCTAGTTGTACCCGCCCGGCCGCACGTCCGGAGGCATCGCGCTACTCACGCACGTCCCCGGACGAGCGACACGCCAGGGTTTCCGCAAGGTAGGTCCGGACACTCTGGCTCAGCACCGTCCGGACCTCCCTTGCGAGTTGCTGGTCAGCGTCTTGATCATCCGCAGCCTTCAGTCAGATGCGACAGTTGGCGGGCGCGGGATGCGCGGTTCGCTGGACACCCGAGGGGCGTTACCAACGGCCCGCCCGACCGGTCGGGATCACCGCACTTGACACCTACTGACCATCGGATGTCTACTCCGGCCGCCGCATGTTCGATCAGATGCGATTACGCGCTGGTTTGTGTCGCGTCCGCGCGAACTTGCGGAGTCCGGGCTTACCTTGCAGATGATCTTGCGGGGTCCGGATTCAGGTTGCGGATTCACCCATACGCCGGCGAAGCGCCGGTGGCTACGGCGCGCGCTGCCGCTGGGTCGATGAGGTCGATGCCGCTGGTGCAGCGGAGTCGAGTGCGGTCAGGCGCTGGTTCAGCAACTGGTGTAGCTCCTCAGGGGTCTGGACACCGGAAACCGGTGGTTGACCGTCGATCACCAGCGACGGGACGCCCGTGATGCCGCGCTGGGCGGCCCGGCGTTCGTCGGCCCGAACATGTTCGGCGTAGTCGTCACTGCGGAGCAGGGTGTGTACGTCGGTTGGGTCCAGCCCGGCCTCGTTGCCCAGCCGTTCGAGGGTCTGCGGCTCGGCGACGTTGAGACCCTCGGTGTGGTAGGCGTGGAGCAGGCGCTCCATCATCGTGTCGGCGAGACCGTGGTCGGCGGCGAGGTGACACAGCCGGTGGGCGTCGAACGTGTTCACCGGCCGCGCACGGTGCAGGTTGAGTTCCAAGCCTTCTGCCACACCAAGTGCGCGGATCCGTATGATCCTGGTGGAAGCCTGTTCTCCCCACCAGCCCGCCATCGCCTCAGCGGCCGTCAGGCCGGGGACTTTGCTTTCCTGTGGAGCGAGTTCGTGGCTGCGCCAGACGACCTGTATGCGGTCGCGGTCGGCGATCCTGCCCAGAGCGGCGGCGAGGCGCCTCTTGCCGATGTAGCACCAGGGGCACAGGATGTCCGCGTATATCTCGATCTTCATGGGTACCTTCGAATGGCGGGCGGCGTTGGATCGCTGCACATGCTCGGGTGAGTCGGGTTCAGGCGTCGGTCTGCTGCGGACCGGGACCGACCTCGCGGACGACGACGTAGCGGGGGTCGCCGCTCATCCGGGGTTCGGCCTTGCCGGACAAGCCGTCCAGTGCCTTGCCGATGGCTGCCATCCGGCCTTCGGTGTCGGAGGTCGCCTCGAAGTTGTGGTAGTCCGCCTCGCTTGCCCAGTGCACGATGTTGTAGACGCGGGTGCCGTCGGTGCTGACGTGGAATCGGGCCGACCGGTACCCAGGATAAAACCGGACCCACCGCTCCTGAATGTCTGCGAAGGCGGCCACGAGTTCACGTTGCGTGTCAGGTCCATCGACCGTGTAGTCGATGATCGAATAGAAGCCGGTGTCAGTACTCATGTGCTCCCCCGTGGATGGGCTATCCGAGCTCGCGGTCCTGGCTTGGATCTTTCAACCCCAACCGGACTTGAGGTCAAGAGCGGCCACAGCCGACCCGACCCTGCCGTCGACGTCAGCCGGCCGCCAGTGCGTGCACGTGCCGACGTTAGGAGTTCTAAGACGGTCGGGCAGAGCTACGACTGGGAGCCGAGCGCGGCGCTCGCCGCGGCCGTGTCGGTGGGAGTGCCCACCGCCGCCGGTGTCGAGGCCGCGGTCTGGTGCGAGACGGTCACCTCCGGCGATGACCTGGAATTTCTTCTGCTACCGCGGCTCGCCGGCGTCGCCGAACGCGCATGGTCGCCGCAGGGCGTCGGGCACCTGGGACGAATACCGCGCGCCGCTCAGTCGACGGCCTGGACACGACGCGGATGGACCTGGTTCCGTTCCAGTGACCTGGCCCGAGCTGTCCAACATCAACGGAATCTGACGAACGCGGCTGAGCGGATGTAGCGGCCGGCGTCGGCATCCGCCGGGGCGGCTGAAGGCAGGCGGCTCGGCTGAGTTCAGCCGAGATGCGCTCTTTGTCGGTCAGAAGCCGGGGAGCGGCGCGCAGTTCGTCGAGCGAGATGGTGCCGGTCATCTCCACGCCGGCCGGGGTGTGCTTCGGGGCCAGCCGGCCGCAACGAGGCCGGACCGCGGACTCCAGCGGCCCAGCGGATTTTGCGATGGCGGGCAGCGCTTCCGTGGTGAGTCTCGCCATGTCTGCCGGGTCGCCGCCGGACATCGGCTCCGGCGGCGACCGCGGATGTGACGGTTAGCTGCAGGTGTTGCCGTTGAGGGTGAACGTAGCGGGGTTGGTGTTGGTGCCGTTGTGGTTGCCGTTAAATCCGAAGCCGACCGATGTACCTGGTGCCACGTCGCCGTTGTAGCCGGCGTTGGTGGCGGTGACGGTCGCGCCGGACTGGGTGACCGTGCTGGACCATGCCTGGGTGACGGTCTGCCCGCTAGGGAGGTCGAAGCGGAGGGTCCAGCCGTTCCATGGGGTGGTGCCGGTGTTGGTGACGGTGATGCTGGCGGTGAAGCCGTTGTTCCAGTTGTTCGCCGAGTAGGTCACGGCGCAAGAGCCGCTGGGTGTGCTGCCGCCGGCGGTTCGGAGGGTAACCGCCGGGGACAGCGCAGATGTTTGCCCGGCGGTGTCTCGGGCTCGTACGGCGACGGTGTAGTCGGTGTCAGCGGTGAGGCCGGTGAGCGTGGCGGAGGCGGTGGTCGTGGTGGCGACCACGGCCTGCGCGCCGCTTTGGATACGGACGATGTCGTAGCCGGCGACTCCCCGGTCGTCGGTCGAGGCGGTCCAGGTCAGGCTTGCAGTGGAGGCGGTGACGCCTGAGGCGGTGGGCGTGCCGGGGGCGGTCGGTGGGTTGTCGGTAGGGCTGCTGCCACTGCCGGCCTTTTCGGCGGCCCAGTTGGCGAGCCAGGCAAGGGCGGCGTTCCAGTTGATCGCGACTTCGTTCACGGACCAGGCGTTGATGTCGTCCAGGTAGCACTTCTGTGGCCGGCAGCCCGCGAGTTGTTCCTGGGCGACCGGGTCTTCCAGACCCGCGTTGGGGCCACCGGCAAGCGCGCCGGGTGGTGCGATCGGCAGGGATCCGTCGATCTGATTGGCCCAGAAGCGGTGGTGCACGTTGCGGGAGGCATGTTCGCCGTAGCCGGTCACGTAGGCCTGGTTGTACGGGTTACGGCCGAAGAAGTAGTCCAGAGCCTGGTAGACGCCGGCTCGATAACGCTGCTGCCCGGTGAAGTCGTAGGCGAGGGCGAGGATTGTGGCGTTGTTGGCGGTGACACCGTTGGAGCCCCAGTAGTAACTGGCCGGGCTGCCGGCCGGAGCCGGGTAGCCTTGAGCGCTCATCGCGCTCAGGAGCCGGTCGGCGAAACCGGTGATGGCTGATCGGGTCGCCGAGATGTCGGATGTGGGCAGCCCGTTGGGGACGATGGCGAGGGTGGTGTCACCGAGGCCGGGAGTCCACCACCAGTCGTGGCCGCGCTGGTTGAACCCGGCGCCGCGGAAGAACGACGATGCGGTCAGGTCGGTGCGGTAGCCGGACTCGCCGGTGGTGACGTACAACTCGGCGGCGGCCCAGTAGAACTCGTCGGCGACGCCGTTGCTGTCGACGTAGGAACCGCCGCCGGTGCCGTCGTTTGGGTCAGCGAGCCGGTTCGGATTGGCCTTGGCCGCTGTGTATGCCTTCCGCGCCGCCGCCAGTGCCCGCGCGGAGAAGTTCGGGTCGATGGTTCGCCACACCCGGGCCGCTTGGGCGGCGACCGCGGCGAGGTTGAGGGTGGCCGCAGTGGTGGGTGGCGACAGCAGCCGGGGTTGCGGGTCGGCGTCCGGGAGCAGGGGCAGACCGGTCCAGTTCTGATCGTGGATCTTGTGGTGGGCCATGCCGGCGAACGTGCGTCCGTCGGGGACCTGCATTCTGAGTAGGAACTCGACCTCCCAGCGGGCCTCGTCAAGGATGTCGGGCACGCTGTTGCCGCGTTCGGGAATGGCCAATGTGCTGTCGCCGAGTGGCGCGGGGTCGGCACCGGCCACGTTGACGGCCCGTTCGTACTGGTTGATCAGCTGCCAGGCGGAGATGCCCCCGTTGACGACGTACTTGCCGTGGTCACCGGCGTCGTACCAGCCGCCGCGCACGTCCAGGTTGTAGCCGCAGGAGGTGCGGCACGCCACGTTGTTGTCGCCCTGGTTGGGCGCGACGTTGACGTGTCCGGCCGGTCGCGCGTACTGCGCGCCGACGTGCTGGGACAGGATCGGGGTGCCGCTGCGCTGGTGGTAGAAGAACGCCAGCGCGTCGTACCGCAGCCGGCGAACCGGGTCGGCGGAGATGTCGAACGGGTAGCTGTTGGCGCCGGCTGCCGAGAGCACGTAGCCGGTGCCGGCGGTGTCGTAGGAGGAAAAGTCGACGGTGTGCACGTTGTCGCCGGACAGGGAGTCGGTGCCGCGTACCGTGCTCTGCCCGGACGCGACCGTCGACCCTGCGGCGTTCCGGAGGGTCCATGCGATCGGCGCGTCCGAGTTGCTGACCACTGTGGCCTGCTTGGGTAGCCCGGGAACGTATGCAACCTGGTTGACCTTGACGATTGGGCCGGGATCAGGGGCGGCCGACGCGGGGGCTCTGAGGGCAACGAGGCTGCCACACACCAGGATGGCTGCGACCGCCGCAGCAACCGCGTGACGGTGAAGTTGAGGGGACATGAGTTTCTCCTGAAGTCGCACACGCCCGTGGGGGTGCCATGGAAATTTTCGCGGAATCGCAGAACGTTTCCGACACCGACTGGTGCGCTCGCCAGCCCGAACCCAGCGTGCACAGCGGAAGCGCAGGGGAGGCGGTGCCCATCCGCCTACGACATGCGGCCGTCGCGTGCGGCGTAACGCCCGCGCGTCAGGCCATTCATCGGCTCCATGAGCATCGTGCCTCAAGGCCGATCGACCGTCAACGATCGTTCGAAATCGAGAAAGATTAAATAACCGGCGCCGTTCAGCGTCGGCGGCGACGCACCGCCGGACGGGAGACCGCCGGCGGCGCGGTGCTGTCCCGCACGATGAGTGTGGTCGCCAGTTCGATCCGGTCGTGTTCTGGCTTGCGGCCATCGGCGAGGGCCAGGACCAGTTCCGCGGCAGTGGCGCCCATCTTCAACAAGGGCTGCCGCACCGTCGTCAACGCCGGGCCAACCCACTGCCCGAACGGAAGATCGTCGAAGCCGACCACGCTCAGCTCCTGCGGTATCCGCACGCCAGCGGCGCGGGCCGCCTCGTACACGCCAAGGGCCTGCAGATCGTTGGCGGCGAAGATCGCGGTCGGTGGGTCGGGAAGCGCCAGCAGGAAGTGCGCCTCGGCGAAGCCGCCTTCCACGTACAGCGGCGCCCTACGAATCAAGTCCGGGTCGAGGGACATACCGGCGGCGTCCGACCCGGCGCGGTATCCGTCCAGCCTCGCACGGCAGCACAGGAACTCGTCCGGCCCGTTGATCATGGCTATCCGGCGATGGCCGAGCTCCAACAAATGACGGGCGGCCACGAGGCCGCCGTTCCAGTTGGTCGCGCCGACGGAGGGGGTTTGATGTGCGGGCTCGCCGGATGGGTCCACGATCACCAGCGGAACCGCGCGGCTGGCCAACTGCCGTGACTGCAGTTCGGTGAGTCTGGCCGAGACCGCGACGACGCCGGCCGGCCGGCGGGCCAGAACATCCCGCGTCCACGCTTCGTCAGGGGTCAGGTGACCGCCCATCTCGCTGACCGCCACGGCCAGCCCGTGCGGCCGCACCACCTCCGATACGCCTCGAACAATCTCCAGCGCCCACAGGCTGTCCAGCGCCTGGAAGACGACCTCAACCACCGGGGTCGTAGGCTCGGACTGCTCTTGGCGCCGGTAGCCATGGTCCTGGATGACCTGCTCGATCCGCAGCCGCGTATCCGATGCAACGCCTCGACGCCCATTGAGCACCTTCGACACAGTGGGTGCGGAAACACCAGCCAGGTGGGCGATCCGCGCGACCGTCAATCCGCCTCGTCGCCGGCCGCTGTCAGGCACGTCGGGACCGGGAACGTTCACGACCGCAGCCTAGGCGACGAACTCGGCTGGACTGCGGGGCCCATGCCACCCGCAACAGACAAGCCGCGAAGCGGTGCGGCATCCGATCGTCCCGCCCTCGACGGCGGCCAACCGAGCCACGCGATCGCCACGACCTGTACACGCTGACGCCTCAGATTTACCCTCCGGCCATGACATGGATCTGGACTGCGCTCGTGATCGTCCTAGGCCTATCCATCGCCGCGATTCTGTATGTGGCGGCGCGACCATCACCGTTTGCCCTCGGCCGAGGACAGCTCGGCGAGCCGATTGGCCACTTCAGATGCAGCACGGCATGACGCCGACCGGCATGTCAAGAAGTTGGACAACGGCCCTGGTATCTGATGTGCGCGAGTGGCGGCATCTCGGGGTGAGGTGAAGCTGTGGCCCGTCCTCCGGCCGATGCCGGCCGGAGGCCGCCAGCAGGCCGAGCGCGGGCGGGCCGGCGCTGCGCTTGCGCGGCGCCATTGATAGGGAGAACGAACAACTCGGCAGTTGCCCCGAGTATCCGCTTGAAGCTTGACCAGCGGTCAAGAAGCGCCACCCGCTGCACCCCTTGACTGATCTTGGTCCCAGGCGAGCCGAAGGGCCGATCCCAGTCTCGGATCAACCCTCTGACCTGCGTCGGGACGGCCGGATTCGAACCGACGACCCCTTGTTACCAACAGTGACAGTCTGATGCTTGTCGCCAGTTGTCGATAACGCGCATTGACCTGCAAAGACGCCCTCTTGAGTAATTGCTCGTTATCATTGGTTGTCGCTCTCGAGCAGGGGTTTTCGGGGGGCGAGTTGATCACGTGAGCCGACGGATCGACCGTGACGCTGTTCGGAACAGGTCTGGTTTGGCCTGATAGCAGCAGCCGACTTCGGCTGCCCGGTCTGGTACGCAGGGATGGACGGCTCGATCGTTCGGGCGTCGTGCGATCGGGGCAAGTCTCCGACGGAGAGAAGGGGCCGGTGAACCCCGATTAAAGAGTGCCGGCCAGATCTCTGGCGGCTACGTTCCGTTACGGACATGCTCATTGGTGCACCCTTGTCTCACTCGAGCTGATGTTGGTTCGAGTGCACCGGTGACCGTCGGGCCATCACCCTGCTCGCTCGCGGCTACGCGCGCGGATCCTGGCGCAGGCGGCCTGGGCACAGGAACATGCCGGCCTCTACAAGGTGATGCACGAGAGCAAGGCCAGCCGACGTCCCGGCATGCCGTTCAAAGAGGTACTGCTGGCACGGACCGCGGCTGCCATACAGGAGTGCATGAATGCCGAAGCCGCCCCGCCTGGTGATCCACTCACCCTGGCGCTTGATCTCCGTGCCGCGGTGATCGGCATGCTCTCGCTACGGATCAACGAGCCCAACCTGCCGTGGCCACCCCTCGCGGAGCAGGTCGATCGATTTCTTACTAAGCTCGTCGGGCTCCCACCACCGACGCAGACTGACGACCGTGGTCTCTGATCAGCCGAGTCGCCACACCGATCGGCGCCGGCTTCCTGATCTGCCGCAGAGCACGCGCGGCAGCCGGCTGCGCACGGGGCACAGAGCGTGGCGGCGTACGGCTGACACGCGACGTCCGATCATGCCGACGAGCGGGTGCTCGATGGTTGTGGGCGTTCTCGGCGGCGGGCTGGAGTAGACATCCGAGCGACTTCCTGACGTCGTGGTCGGGACCGGGATTGTCTTGGTTACCAGGCGGTCTGCGTCCGGACTAGTCGCCGAGAAGTGTGTCGCCCCGCGCGGTGCGTACGTAGAAGACCAGTCGACCGGCCCGCTGCCGGGTGATCAGGCCCGCGGTCACGAGCCGCGAGAGGTGTGCCGAGACTCCGCTCGGGGCCAGCCCGGTACGGCGGGCCAGCGACGTCGTCGTCGACGGGGTCGTCAATTCGGCCAGCAGGGTCGCGCGGGCCTGGCCGAGGACGGGGGCGAGATCTGTCGCGGGTGGGTCGTTGAGCCACATCGACCCCACGCCCCGAGTGGGATACCGCAGCACCGGAGCCCAGGGCTCGGACGCCTTGACGAAGACGTTCGGCCAGGCGAACAGCGACGGCACGAGCACCAGGCCACGCCCGCCGAGTTCGTAGTGCAGGTCCAGGTTGGGCCGGTTCACCGATAGGACGTCGTCCGACCACGAGATCATGGGATCGAGTTCGGAGAACATCCGGTGCGGGCCCGCGTCGGCGAGTCGCCGTGCCCGGAACATCACGTCGCCTTCCAGGATGCCACGCATCCGCCCCCAGTACGGCGCCAGCGCGAGGTTCCAGTAGCTCCGCATCTGTTCCACGATCACGGGAAGGGTACGACGCGGCACGCGACGCAAATCTGACAGCGAGGCTGGCAGACGGTCGCCGTACACCGCCGTGAGTTCCGCGCGTACGACCACCGCTGGCGTCTTGCGGACCGCCGCGAACTCCGCCTCGGGCTCGGCCACGGGCGAGTGCGGCGCCGGCGCGAGGAAGCCCGGCAGCTTCCGTTCCGGCGCGATCACCAGGTCGTGCAGCTGCCGCAGGTCGGGTGCGGCCAGCACCGCGGCCCGGTGCCGGCTCACCCATGGCAGGTGCACGGCGTGCGCGCCGGGATCGCGCAGTACGCGCAGGCTCGCGACGACCTCCCAGGCGGGAGAGATCGCGAATCTGACACTCGCGAGATCGGCGAGGGACAACGACATTCGCAGCATCAGGTCGACCCCACGAGGATTCATCGTAGTCCGAATCGTTGGCGCGGGCAGGCGACCGATACCGAGGGTTCGGGCATGTCGATCCAGCACGCCCCCCGTCGTGAGCCCGACGCCCGGACCCTGCACCGCGACTTCACCCTCTACCTCGTCGCCGCCGTCGCGGCGAAATGGGGCTTCAACATCGCCAAGGTGGCCGTCCCGCTCGTCGCGATCACATCGCTCGGCGCTGGTCCGGGCACGGCGGGTGCACTGGCCGCTGCCGGCACCGCCCCCTTTCTGCTGCTCGGGTTGCCGGCGGGTGCGTGGCTCGACCGCGTCGCCCGTCGCCCGGTCATGATCGCCATGGATCTGGCCCGGTTCGCGCTGATCGGCTCGGTACCGGTTGCCGCCGCCTTGTCCGCCCTGACCATGACCCAGCTCTGGCTGGTGGTGTTCCTCAACGGCGTCGCGACCGTCTTCTTCGACGTCGCGATGCAGAGCCACCTGCCGGACCTTGTCGGCGGCGGCGGCCGACGCCTGATCGCCGCGAACGGGCGGCTCGGCATCGTGGAGCAGATGGCGTTGGTCGGCGGCCCCGCGCTGGCCGGCTGGGTGGTCGGCGTGTCCACAGCCTCGGCGGTGCTGATCGCGACGGCACTCGGCTACCTCTGGTCGGCGCTGTGGATCCGACGCATCCAGCGGCCGGAGCCACGCCGGGTCGAGGCCGTCCGACGCTCACTCGCGGCCGAGGTACGGGAGGGCCTGTCGTTCGTCCGGCACAACCGCACCCTGCGCGCGATCGCCGTCGCCGGAGCGCTCGTGAACTTCGCGACCGCGGGTACCGTCGCGATGCTGCCGCTCATCCTGGTCCAGGAACTGCACTGGTCGGAGAGCCAGCTAGGTCTCTTCCTCGGTGCCGGCGGCACCGGCGGCCTGCTCGGAGCGCTCTACGGAGAACGACTGTCGAGGCTTCTCGGTGCCGGCCGCTCGGTTCTCGTGATCGGGCTGGTGATCGCCCCAGTCTCCTTCGTGCTACCGCTCGTCGGTCAGGCCGTTCCCGGACCGGCCGCCGCGCTCGCCTGGGCACTCGTCATCTTCAAGGTCGGCTTCGACAGCGTGGTTCTGATGTCGTTCCGCCAGCACGTCACGCCGCCGCGGCTACTCGGACGCGTCAACGGCACCCTGCGCGTGATCTTCAGCGGCGCGCTCACCCTCGGCGCGGCCGCGGCGGCACTGGTCGGCGATCTCTCCGGTCCGCGTACCGCCACCTGGGTCGCCTGCGCCGCACTCGCGCTGGTGTGGGTGCCGATCCTGCACTCCCCGATGCGCCGGCAGACCCTCGACGGATCATGACCCCTTTGCCAACAACCCATACCGGATAAGATCACCCACCCACCACGCCGACCCGCGCACCACCTCGACCCGCCGTCCGGAACTGCCGAAGAGCGGATGCCGAGACGGATGATCATTGGTGTGATGTTTTGATCACTGTCAGTGCGGTGTGAGGGGTGTTGCGGCGTTGGGGTCCTGCGCCGGCTCTGCCGACCAGTGAGAGTTTGCGGTGCTTTGAGCTGCTTGGCAGTCAACCGGCGGAAGCGGCGGTCGCCTACTTGTGCATCGCGCGGACAGGATCGCGGATCCGGGAGCTGACGTGAAGCACGAGGACAACAGGAACGCTCAACGGACGCATTCTGCATCCTTGACGCTCTTGAAGTGCCGGCATTCGGCCTTCCGAGCGACTCATTCGGCCGGCCGCAATCTTGCAGAACGACTTCCTGCGGCAGTAATCCGGAGGCGGACAGCCGGTGCCGTTGGCTACTGGCCGTACGATGCTGACCGCCCATCCTCTGGCCTGTGACGGCTGCCGGGCCGGCTGCGGACTGCCTACACCGGTGGTCGGCGGTGCCGGGCACCGTGCGGCGTAATGCCGCTGGTGGGCGTGGGCAACTTCGGTGATACTGACGGTGCCTTCGGGCGCAGGTGCGACACGCGACGAGATAGGAAGAGATGGCAGCGGCACGACGGGCGGATCACGATCCGCCGGTTGCCACGCGAGCCGCGGTCCTGCGCGGGGTGGTGTCCTACCTGCGTAACCCATCATCGGCTGGCCTGTACCTGCGGGGAATGCCTGGCATCGGAGTGTCGACGGTGCTGTCGAGCGCGGCGGCCCGGACCCGCCGCCGCGGTCACCGGCTGATCATGATCAGTGCGTCACCCGCCGAGCGGGATGTGCCGTTCGCGGGTCTGCACCAAATGCTGCACGCGTGCCGGCGTCTGACCGCCGCCCGTCCGGCGATCGAGCTGTTGTCCGCCGCGGTCGGCGGCCGCGCTGTGCAGCCGGACGTGGTGGCAGCCACCGGGTCGTTGTTCGAGGCGATCGCGGCCGACGGGCCCGCGCTGATCGTGGTGGACAATGCGCACCGGCTGGATTCGCCGACGGCAGAGACGATGGCCGGGGCGCTCGAACGTGCACGGGTGGCCGGGCCGGCGATGCTGCTGGGCGGCCACGACGCGGGAGCAACCGCGTGGCCGGGGGTACCGGTGTGGACGCTGCCCGGACTGCCGGCGCCCGCGGCGCGGCGCCTGCTGCAGTCGCGGGCGCCCGCGTTGGACCGGTGGCTGGCCGACCGCATCCTCGACGAGGCGGACGGCCGGCCGCTCGCGTTGATCGAGCTGCCGACCGCCTGGGAGGGCCGTGCTGCGCCCGGCGCCGATCTGCTGGTGCCGCACGCACCGATGACCACGCGGCTGGCGCAGTCGCTGCTGGAGGAGACCAGGTCGCTGCCCGCCGGTGCGGGCAGGATCCTGCTGCTGGTCGCAGGCGGTCAACCGTGGCGGCCCGCACGTCTGGACGCCGCAGCGTGGGAACTGATCGGGTCGCCAGCCGCTGCACTGATCGGCTCGCTCACGACGGCGGGCTGGTTGACGGATGGTCCGGACGGAGTCCGACTGGCCGATCCGCTACTGGCTGCCGCGCTGATGCACACCGCGGCCGCCGATCAGATCCCGCGCATGGAGGATCCCCTGGGCTCCGGATACCACGGCGACCTGTCGACGGCGCTGACCAGTCCGGCCGATCACGCCCGGGCGCTGGAGCGTGCCCTAGCGCCGCTGCGGGCCGGGCAGCGTGGCGAGCGGGCTGGTCGTGGGCTCGTCGACGGGGCGACGATCGCCGCGGACGTCGGCCGGTTCGCGCTGGTCGCGCCCCTGCTCGACCAGCTACCGGAGCGAATCAACCCGGTCGACGCGGTCCGCCGGGACATTCTGCTGCGGAGCATCGACGACCCGGCGTGGGCAACGGTGTCGTCCGCGGAGTCCGTCTGCGCCGTCGCCGACACCTGCCGGGCTGCCGGCAACCCGGCCCTGGCGCTGGACCTGCTGGCAGGATTGGCCGCGACGATCACGTGGTCTGACACCGACGAGATAACGCGCCTGCGGTTGCTGGCGTCCCTGGACGAGCTCGACGATCACCAGAGTGATCCCCGCTGGCTGCTGGTGTGCGCGACCGCCGATCCCGCACGCGTCAACGGCACCCGGGCCGAGGCGGTTGCGCGCGGTCTCGCTGATGATCGCGGCCGATGGTGGGCGGGGTTGGCGATGCGGCGGCTGGGGCGCCTCGCCTCCGCCGCTGAAGTGCTGGGCGGCGTGGTGCTGTCGCTGATCGGGCAGCGTCGTTTCGGGCTTGTCGTCCCAGCGGCGGCGGCCTTGGCCGACGTCCAGTTGCTCCTCGGCCGGTGGGACGCCGCGCAGGAGCAACTGCGGTTCGCCGGCGCGGCGGCAGAACGCACGGGCCAGCCGGTGTGGCGGGCCTACCTGCACGCCACAACGGCGCTGCTGCACGCCGCCCGTGGCCAGTTCGGCGCCGCTCGCAGCTGCGCCGAATCGGCTGAACGGGTGCTCGGTGACCGACCGGTCCGGCCGGTGCGGTTACGGGTGGCGGCCGCCCGCGGCACGGCGTTCATGGGGGAGGGACGTCTCGCCGAGGCGTGTGTCGAGATGGAGCCGATGCTGCGCAGCCCTGGCGTGCGCGCGTACACGGTCGATTTCACGGTCGTGGCGACGCTGTATGCCGAGGCGGCCGGCCAGGGCGCTCCACGGCCGGAAGGGGCGGCCGTGCTGGCGGCGGCGCAGGAGACGCTGCGCGGCAACCCGTCACACGACGGCGACGCTCACCTGAGGTACCTGACGATCCTGCTGCAACCTCCGCCGGACGTCGAGACGGCCTGGATCGACCTGCTCGATCGGGCCGAGCAGCTGCCGTGGCTTCAGGCGCGGGCCCGCCTGCATTACGGATCATGGCTGCGGCGTCAGCAGCGAGTGACCGAGGCGCGGGGACAGTTGCACCACGCCGGGGCGGTCTTCAAGGCGTTGGGTGCCGGAGCCTGGTCCGAACGCACCGCCCGGGAACTTCGCGCCGCCGGTACGGCCGCGCCGGACGATCGGCCGCTGAGCGGGCTGCTATCGCCGCAAGAACTCACGGTGGTCCAGCTTGCCGCCACCGGCCTGTCCAACCGTGAGATCGGCGCGCGCCTCGAGCTGTCGCCGCGGACCGTCGGGTCACACCTGGCCCGGGCGTTCCCGAAGCTGGCCGTTAGCTCACGCCATCAACTGCCCGCCCGGTTGCAGGAGCTGACATGACCGCAGCGACCGAGCCGGCAGGCGGCTCCAAACTGTTCGGCCGTGACCGTGAACTCGGCATCGTGGACAGGCTGCTGGCCGACGTGCACCACGGCGGTGGTTCGCTGCTGCTGCGCGGCGAGGCCGGAGTCGGCAAGTCGGCCCTGCTGGAGAAGGCCGTCGACTTCGCCCGGCGCCGAGGGCATCTGGTGCTGACTGCGGCCGGCACCGAGGGAGACGTCGTGCCCTTCGTCAGCCTGCGCCGGCTGCTGCCCGCACCGCTGGTGGAGTCAGCCGACCTGCCGCCCGCCCACCGTGCGGCGCTGGTGGCGGCCATCAGCGGAGACGACCCCACCGGTGTGCCCGAGCCTTTCCTCGTCGGGATGGCGGCACTGGCCGTCATCACCGACGCACCCGAGGACCGGCCAATCACCCTCATCATTGATGACGCGCACTGGCTGGACGCACAGTCCCGGGCCGTGGTCGCGTTCCTCGGGCGGCGGCTCGCCGCCGACCCCGTGCTGCTGATCCTGGCCACCAGGCCGGTCCACGACCCCGACGACGTGGTGGACGCCACCACCATCCTCACGGTGCCGCCGCTGCCCGACGAGGCGGCCAACGCGCTGCTCGACACCGTCGCATCACACCTGGATCCCTCCACCCGCAACCGGATCCTGCAGGCGGCGCGCGGTAACCCGCTCGCGTTGACACAGCTACCCCGCACCTGGGCCCACGCGATGCCGGCGGCCTCGCCGGCCACCGCGGCCCTGCCCGTCGGCGACCACATCCGGTCGAGCTTCGCCGGCAGCTACCAGCGGCTGCCCACCGCCAGCCGGGACATCCTGCTGCTGGCCGCCCTGGATGAGCATGCATCGGTGCCGCAGGTTCTGACGGCCGCGCGCCTGCTCAGCAGGCTGCCGGTGACCACCGACGCGCTGGGCCCGGGCGCCGCCGCAGGCATGATCACAGTGACCCCGGCAGAGGTCGCGTTCCGTCATCCTCTGGTCCGGGCCGCCGTCATCGCATCGGAGAACACCGAACGTGTGCAGGCCGGGCACCGTGCCCTGGCGGCCGCCCTGGCGCCCGCGAACCCGCGCCGGGCCCTGGCCCACCGGGCGCTCGCGGCGCCCGCCAGCGACGACGGTCTCGCCGACGAACTGGCCGCAGCCGCCGAGGCCGGCCACCGGCGGGCCGAGACGAGCACCGCGATCTGGCTGATGGATCAGGCCGCCCGCCTCACCGCGCAGCCCGCAGTCCGCGGGCACCGGTCGTTGATCGCCGCTACCTGGGCATACGAGCACGGTGACCGCAGAGCTGTCGACCGGCTGCTCGCTGCGGCGTCCGCCGAACCCCTCACCACGCTCGACCGCATCCGTGCCTCGTGGCTGGCCGAGATTTTCACCGGCAGCGGCACCGACGACGTCGGCCGCATCCTGGAGCTGCACCGCGACGTCGAGGTCGCGTGGCGGGAAGGCGACCACGAACTGGCCTGGAACGTGCTCATGTCGCTCGCGTCCCGCTGCTACTGGACGCGGCCGGACGAGCCGACCCGGCGGCTGCTGGCCACCACCGCGCAGGCGCTGCCCGTCGCCGGATCCGAACACCGCCTGGTCTTCGCCCTGTCCGGCATCGATCAGGTCAGCTACACCGCCCGCATCCTCGCCGAATGCCAGCGGGCACGCCACCGAGACATCACCGACGCCAACGCGTTGCGCATGTACGCCATGGGCGCCGTCGTCGTCGGTGACGCGCTGCTCGGACGGGCCTTCGCCGACCAGGCCGAACGCCTCCTGCGCGCCCAAGGCCGGCTCGGGCTGCTGCCCCACCTGCTGCTCACCAGCATTCAGACCGACTGGTTCATCGGGCACTGGGACCGCGCCCGCACCGCGCTGGCCGAGGGTGGCCGGCTCGCCGAGGAAACCGGCCAGCCGACCTGGCACAACTCCGCGCGCCTCAACGAGGCCCGCCTGGCCGCGCTGACCGGCGAGCACGACAACCTCGACGAGACACTGACCCAGATCGAGGCCGACGCGGTCCGCCACGGGACCACCAGCTTCCTGCCCCGCACCCAGATCGTCCGCGGCACCGCCCTGGTCGCCGCCGGCGCATACGAAGACGGATTCGACGCCCTGCAGCGGGTCTTCGACCCGCACAATCCACTCCACGACGCCCGCAGCGCGTTCCCCGGCGTGATGTTCCTCGCCGACGCCGCCGTCCCCACCGGCCGTGGCCCGCTGGCCCGGCAGCTCATCGCCGGCATCCGCAACCAGCTCGGCACGAACCCTCCGGCCGACTTCCGGGTCGTCGACGCCTACGCCCAGGCCGTCCTCTCCGACGACGACCAGGCCGAGGAACGCTACCTAGACGCCCTCCACGGCGAGGCCACGGACTGGCCGTGGGTCCTGGCTCAACTGCGGCTCGCATACGGCACCTGGCTGCGCCGCCAACGCCGCGACAGCGACGCCGTGCCGCAACTGCAGATGGCCCTCGCCAAACTGTCCCGCATGGGTGCCACGCCCTGGGCCGCACGAGCGCAGCAACAGCTGCGCGCCGCCGGAGGACACGCCGCCCCCGGCGAAGTCACGCCCCGGCAGGCACTCACCCCCCAAGAACTGCAGATCGCCGGCCTCGCCGCAGCCGGCCTGTCCAACCGCGAAATTGGCGAGCAGCTGTTCATGTCCCCGCGCACGGTCGGATCCCACCTGTACCGGATCTTCCCGAAGCTGCACATCACCTCCCGCAGCCAGCTCGCCGCCCTCCTGAACCCAGCACCACACAGCTGACTCGACCGGCTCAGACCGAGCAACACGCAGGGCCGCCCCCCGAGCACCGTGGCAGCCGCGCCCTCGGCTGCGCATCCGCAGTCATTTGACGCAGGACCGCATCGGCCATGCCGCCGTAACGTTCCGGCACGGCCGCCACCGAAGCCGCGGCCGGCACCAACAGCCTCGACGCTCACCAGCGCGTGAGCCGATGCCACCTGCCCACCGCCAGTGATGCACCATTTCCTGGAAGGAAACCAGCGCTCATGCCTTCACTGTCCCGCCGCACAATCCTGACCGGCTCCGCAGCACTCGCCGCTGCCAGCGTCGTCACCGCGGCAACCCCGCAAGCCGCCAGCGCCCGCCCGGCCTCCGGCCCGAAGCCGACCATCGTGCTCGTACACGGCGCCTTCGCCGACGCCTCCGGCTGGAACGACGTCGCCGGCCGGCTAATCCGCGACGGCTACCCCGTTCTGGCACCGGCCAACCCGCTGCGCGGCCTCGCCCCCGATTCCGCGTATCTGGCCAGCATCCTGGCGACAATCAACGGCCCGATCGTCCTCGTCGGCCACTCCTACGGCGGCGTCATCATCACCAACGCCGCCACAGGCAACCCGAACATCAAGGAGCTCGTCTACGTCGCGGCGTTTGCGCCGGACGCCGGCGACACGGTGCTGGGGCTGCAGACGATGTTCCCCGGCACGAAGCTCAACGAGGCACGACTGATCTTCCGGCCGTATCTGCTGCCGGACGGCAAGCCCAGCGCCGACGGCTACGTCAAGGCCGACGTGTTCCGCGATATCTTCGCCGGTGACCTGCCCCGCTCGACGACCGCCGTCATGGCGGCCACCCAGCGGCCCGGCGACGTGCACACCTTGGAGCAGGCGTCCGGCGCGCCAGCCTGGAAGCAGATTCGGTCCTGGTACCTCGTCGCCCGCAACGACAACCTCATCCCCGCGGCCGCCCAGCGGTACATGGCGCAGCGGGCTGGCGCCCGCGTCGTGGAGGCCCGCACCTCACACGTCGCGATGATGTCGCAGCCGCAGCTCACCGCCGACCTCATCACGCTCGCCGCCCGGTCGAGCGCCCCCTGAGCACCGCTCGACCCGTCGTTGACATCGATCCCGGAAAGGACACCACGATGCCCTTCGTCACCACCGCCGACGGCACCGACATCTTCTACAAGGACTGGGGTTCCGGGCGCCCGGTCGTGCTCGCGCACGGCTGGCCGCTGAACTCCGACAGCTGGGAGGCCCAGCAGCTGTTCCTCGCCGGCAACGGCTACAGGGCGGTCGCCCACGACCGGCGCGGGCACGGCCGCTCCACCCAGACCTGGGGCGGCAACGAGATGGACACCTACGCCGACGACCTCGCCGCGCTGATCGAGCACCTGGACCTGCGCGAGGTGACGCTCGTCGGGTTCTCCACCGGCGGCGGCGAGATCACCCGCTACATCGGACGGCACGGCACGGCGCGCATTGCTCAGGCGGTGCTGGTCTCGGCCGTACCTCCGCTGATGGTCTTGCAGGAGGACAACCCGGGTGGCGTTCCGGTGGCGGTCTTCGACGGCATCCGCGCCGGATCGGCCGTCGACCGGTCCCAGCTCTACAAGGACCTCGCGGACGGGCCGTTCTTCGGTAACAACCGGCCGGGCAGCGAGATCTCGCAGGGCATCCGGGACGCGTTCTGGCTGCAGTCGATGGCCGCCGGGCACCGCAACGCCTACGAGTCCATCGCCGCGTTCTCCGCCACCGACTTCCGCGACGACCTCGCCCGCTTCGACATCCCGACGCTCGTCATCCACGGCGACGACGACCAGGTGGTGCCGTTCGAGGTCGGCGGCAAGGCCTCGGCGGCGCTGGTCAAGGAGGCCGAGCTGATCGTCTATCCCGGCGCGCCGCACGGCATCACCGACACCCACAAGCAGCAACTCGGCGATGACCTGCTGGCCTTCCTCAACACCTACGGAGGCTGACATGGCACCGGACACCATCGTGCTCGTCCACGGATTCTGGGTCACCCCGCGCAGCTGGGAACACTGGATCACCCACTACGAGAACAAGGGCTTCCGAGTGCTCGCGCCGGGCTATCCCGGGTTCGAGGTGGAGGTCGAGGCGCTCAACGCCAATCCGAACATCATCACCGCGGTCACCGTACCCGCGATCATCGACAAGATCGAAGCCGAGATCAAAGCCCTGGCCAAGCCGCCGATCATCGTCGGCCACTCGGCCGGCGGCGCGTTCACCCAGATCCTGCTCGACCACGGCTACGGCGCCGTCGGCGTCGCCCTGAACTCCGCACCCACCGAGGGCGTCAAGGTCGTGCCGCTCTCCCAGGTGAAGTCGACCTTCCCGGTGCTGAAGTCACCGGTGAACCGGCACAAGGCCGTCGGCCTGTCGCTGGAGGAGTGGAAGTACGCCTTCACCAACACGTTCACCGACGAGGAGTCGAAGGCGCTCTACGAGCGCTACCACATCCCGGCCAACGGCGGCATCCTCTGGGGCAGCGTGCTGGCCAACTTCCAGCCCGGACACCAGGACACCTGGGTCGACTACCACAACGACAACCGGGCACCGCTGCTTTTCGTCTCCGGCAGCGAGGACCACATCATGCCCCCGGCCATCCAGCGCTCCAACGCCAAGCACTACAAATCCAACACCATCACCGAACACATCGAGTACGAGGGATACGCCCACCTGCTGCCCGCGCAGAAGGGCTGGGAGAAGATCGCCGACACCATCCTCGACTGGGCACTGCGCCACGCCCGATGACGACCCGATGAACCCGGCACCGCAGGTCGCCATCACCCAAATCGGCGGCCCAACCGTCCTCATCGAAATCGGCGGCTGGCGGCTGCTGACCGACCCGACCTTCGACCCGCCCGGCCGCCGGTACCGCTTCGGCTGGGGCACCTCGTCGCGGAAACTGACCGGGCCCGCGGTGACCCCGCAGGCGCTCGGCCGCATCCACGCGATCCTGCTCACCCACGACCACCACAGCGACAACCTCGACGACCTCGGCCGGGCACTGCTGCCCGCCGCGGACACCGTACTCACCACCGAAACCGGCGCCGGACGGCTCGGCAGCAACGCGACCGGCCTGCCGCCATGGACCACCACCACCCTCAGTGCCGAGGGACGACCCACCATCATCATCACCGCAACCCCCTGCCGGCACGGCCCGCCCCTGAGCAGACCAATCGTCGGGGACACCATCGGATTCGCACTGCCCTGGGACGGCCAACACCACGGCCAACTCTGGATCTCCGGCGACACCGTCCTCCACCAAGGCACACGCCACGTCGCAGAACGACTCCGCATCGGCACCGCCCTGCTCCACCTCGGCGGCGTCCGATTCCCCATCACCGGCCCCATCCGCAACACGATGACCGGCCGTAAGGCCGTCGAACTCTGCCAGGCCATCCGGCCCCACACCGTCATCCCGTCCACTACGAAGGATGGCGGCACTTCCGGCAACCCCGGCCCGCCATCGAACGCGAGTTCGCTCACGCTGCCGCCGACATCCGACGCAGCATCCGATGGCTCGACAGCGGCGTCAGAACCGACATCACGACCTGAATGAACCAACCCGGCGGGCCCGCAGGCGCTCACCGACGCGCCAGCGGGACCGCCGCCGCCTGCACAAAGTCGTTCTACGGATGAGGTCGCTCAGCGGAAGTCGCAGTCGGGTCCGGGTGCAGGGTCGAGCAGTTGCAGACTGCATGGTGGGCTTGTCAGCGATTCCCCGCAGTGCCGGCAGACGATCTTATGGTGCCCGCCGCAGCAGCAGACCCAATCATGCTGCGGAGCCGTCGCCGAGCCCCACCGAACCGGTGGCCCGCCGGGCACACCTGCGGCAGGCCGCCGCGCAACTCCCGCCGCGACTCGCCCCGCACTCCCGTGGATTCCGGGTCGGCCCGCCCCGCATCACCAGATACCGCAGATGCGCGGGCCGCTCCACCCGGCTAGTTGATTCAGGCAGCCCTGTATCTGCCGAAATGTCATCCAGGCAGGTCAGGCGGCATGTTCGTACTCGTGGATGATGCCGGCGAGGCGGTCACGTCGGTGGATGTTCAGGCGGGCGATCCGGTCCGGGGCGGTGATCGGTTCGGGTAGCGGGGCGAGTGGCCGGGCGTTGGCGACGCCCTGATGAGGCCTGTGTTCGTTGTAGAAGACCTCGTACTCGCGGAGCGCGTGTAGTAGATGTCGCTGGTTGAGGATCAGTGTCCGGTCGAGGAGTTCACGTCGGCAGGTCCGTACCCAGCGTTCCATGATCGCGTTCATCCGGGGTATCCGGACGCCTGTGTGCACCACGGTGATGTCGGCGTCGGCGAGCACCCGGTCGATCAGGGCCGGGTATTTGCTGTCCCGGTCGCGGATCAGGTATTTCACCGGGCGTCCCGCGTCTTCGAGGTCCATGACCAGATTTCGGGCGATCTGGGTCACCCAGGCTGCGGTGGGATGTGTGGTGGCGCTGAGGATCCGGATGCGGCGGGTGGCGTGTTCGATGACCGCCGGGACGTAGAGGCGGGCGCCGGTCAGGGTGCTCGTTTCGAAGAAGTCGGCGGCGATGACGGTCTGCGCCTGGGATCGTAGGAACACCGCCCACGTGCTGCTGGTGCGCTGAGGTGCCGGATCGATTCCGGCATCCTTCAGGATCTCCCAGACGGTGGAGGCGGCGACCTTGACGCCCAGGACGAGCGGTTCGCCGTGGATGCGGCGGTATCCCCAGGTGGTGTTTTCCGAGGCCAGGCGCAGGACGAGCCGACGGATGGACCGGACTGTTCGTGATCGCCCGACTTGGTGGGGGCGGGAACGTCTGGCGTGTCGGCGGGCGATCAGGTCCCGGTGCCAGTGCAGCACCGTCTCGGGGCGGACCAGTAGCCGCAGGTGGTTCAGTGCGGTTCGCGGCAACGGGTGCAGCAGGGCGGCCAACCATGCCCGGTCCGCCGAGGTGAATTGGACCCGGTCGCCGTGCAGTTGTCGTTCGAGGACCGTGATCTGGTGCTCGACCAGTGCGTGGCGTTACGCGGCGTCGACTCCAACATCTCCACGATCACCCGTTCCACCTCGGCGTCACCGACCCGCCGTGGCCGACCAGGCCGAGGCTCGTCATACAACCCATCAACCCGATGAACGACGAACCGTGCCCGCCACGTGCCCACCGTCGGCAACGAAACACCAAGCAGTCGTGACACCTCACTGTTCGACAGACCCTGGGCACAAGCCAGGATGATCCGCGCCCGCGTCGCCAACGCCTGCGCCGTTGACCGCCTACGCGTCAACGTCTCCAACGCGTCCCGCTCCACACCCGTCAACTCCAGCAGAGCCAACTTCGGCCCACGACCATCACCCATACCAGAACTAACAGGAAACTACGGACTCAGGACCCTAGTGCCCGGTCCCGGGGGTGTAGAGGTCGTCCTCGGTGACGACCGGGGCGAGGTCGTCCTCCGGGCGGCCGACCCGCGCGGCCGAGCCGAACATCGCGCCGCGGGCCGGGTGCACCGGGGCGAAGGATGCGAAGCCGCGGCGCTGCGGGATGTCGTCGTAGACCGCCTCCATGCCGCCGCGCAGCAGGTAGGTCTCGTGCCAGAAGCCGGTGCCGCCGCTGTCGCGAAGGAAGTCGCGCCACCACAGGCGGTGCGGCTCGGAGCGGGCCCAGGTCAGCAGCGCGGGCAGGTCCCGCCAGTACTGGCGGATGCCGAGGTGCATGGGGAACAACGACCAGAGGAGCGGCTCGTGCGCGAGCAGCCCCTCCGGCTTGTCGTCCGACCGGCCGATTCGCGGGCCGCGGGCCATCAGGGTGCGCAGGCCGTAGAGCCGGTTGACGCGCATACCCAGATAGACCACCACCAGGTCGGGATAGGACGACAGGTCGACGGTCTCTCGATTGACGCGGCTCGACATCGCCGGATCTCCTTCAGGTCAGGATCCTCCGATGGTAAGGCCGCGCACCGACCATCTACTTGATGCGCACCGGCGAATGGCGTGGAGGATCGCGCGGCGTGCCCATACTGAGCTTGTCGACCTCGGCGACGCGCCGGTTACGTCGCCGGCGACACGCTCCTGATCCGTTCCAGGATGTACGCGGCCAGTTTGTCCGGCACCTGTTCGGGGATCCAGTGTGAAACGCCTTCGAGCACCTTGAAGTCGAACGGGTCCGTCACCCACCGGCTGGTCAGCTGCGCGGCACGGTGACCGATGGCGGCATCGTCCGTGCTCCAGACATACGTCGTCGGGACGGTGATCGCGCCGGCCCTGCCTCCGATCGAGATGTCCAGAGGCATGGCGCGGTACCAGCGGGGTCTGCTGCACCGATAGGTGACAGTTTCGGTCACGCGGCCTGACTGGCCGGTGGGGTCGTGATGGCTTCGTACTCGATAGGGGTCAACCGGGACAGAGAGTGTTGTCGTCGGCGGCGGTGGTAGGTCCGTTCGATCCAGGTCACGATCGCGGTCCTCAGTTGCTGGCGGGTGGTCCAGGTCCGCCGGTCGAGGACGTTGTTCTGTAGTAGGCCGAAGAACGATTCCATGGCGGCGTTGTCGCCGGCGGCGCCGACTCTGCCCATCGACCCGATCATGTGATGCTGGTGCAGGGCATGGATGAGCTTGCGGCTGCGGAACTGCCTGGGGTCAACCGGTCGTTGCAACGCCTGCTGGTTGGAGCAACCGTAACTGCTCGTCGATTGCCTCGGCGGGCGTTTTCCAGTCGAGGACTTTGCGGGGTCTGTTGTTGATCGCTGTCTGGACGGCGAGGAGGTCGTCGAGGTCCCAGCGGGACAGATCGGTGCCCTTGGGGAAGTACTGGCGCAGCAGACCGTTGGTGTTCTCGTTCGTGCCGCGTTGCCAGGGCGAGTGTGGGTCGGCGAAGTAGACCGCAATGCCGGTGTCAATCTTGAATTGGGCATGTGCGGAGAGTTCCTTGCCGCGGTCCCAGGTCAGGGATCGCAGCAGTTCCTCGGGCATGGCGGTCATCGTCGACTGGAGTGCGTCCTTCATCGCGATGGCGCCGTAGCCGCCGAGGGCGGGCCCGTTCTTGACCGGCGGGACCGTTCCGTAGCCTTCGAGGCGGGCGAGATGGACCAGGAGCGTGTATCGGCTGGTGCGCTCGACGACGGTGCCGACGGCGGAGCGGCTCAGCCCGATTATGAGGTCGCCTTCCCAGTGACCGGGGACCGCTCGGTCTTCGACCTCGGCGGGTCGTTTGCTCAGGACGACATCGGCGGTGACGTGCCCTTGCGGCCTGTTTCGCGAGCGTTCGCGGGGCTTGCGCAGCGCCCGGCCGGTCCGCAGGCAGGCCACCAGCTCACGCTTGAGCGCGCCGCGTCCTTGGATGTAGAGCGCCCGGTAGATCGCCTCGTGGCTGATGCGCATCTCCTCATCGTCAGGGAAGTCAACGACCAGCCGTCGACTAATCTGCTCCGGGCTCCAGGCCGTCGCCCAGCGGCGGTCTGCGCGGTGCGGCTTGTTCAGCCCTTTCCAGGTCGTCGGGGGGCCGGCGGCAACTGTCCCGTCGGGACGGCGCAGCTGCCCGCTCAGCCGTGTCTGCACGTACTCCTCCAGCCGCGGGTTGCTCGCCAGTTCGCCGGCTTGGGTCGCCGCGCGGCGACCTGCGCCTTCCACTGCGCCACGGTGGCCCGGTACTCGCGCTTGCCGCTGCGGGTTGCGGCGTTGCGCCGCAGCTCGCGCGAGATCGTGCCCGGGTCTCGCTTGAGCTCCCGGGCGATCGCGCGGACACCTTGCCCCTGCGCCTTGAGCAGAGCAATCTCCTCGCGCTCGGAGAACGACAGGTAACGGCCGGAGGGCTCGGCCAGGCTCAACGGCGGCATGCCGCCAGCGTGACAAAACCAGCGCACCGCAACGGGCGTCGACACACCGGGATCGAGCGCCGCCTCTTCAGTGCGCTTGCCCTGCGCGATCAGCCGCCAGAACGCGCGCTCCACATGCCGTGCCGGCATCGGCCTCCCCGGCGAACGCATCGCGGGCCGCAACGCCCGATCCGCCTGCTGCTGACGTCGTGCCATCGAACACCTCCGCGATCACGAGGCGTTGCGACGACCAGTTGAATTCGCCCTGCGACCCGCGGTCGGTGTGGAGCACGCAGCCGGCCAATGGGCCGCGTCGGGCTACGGCGTTGCGCAACGCGTTGACGGCCAGCCGGGACTTCATCCGCGAGTCGATGGAGTAAGCGACGATCCGGTTCGATCACACGTCCTTGATCGCGCACAGGTAGAGCTTGCCCTCGCCGGTGCGGTGTTCGGTGATGTCGGCCAGCCACAACCGGTTCGGGCCCTCGGCGCTGAAGTCTCGTTTCACGAGGTCGTCATGAACCGGCGGACCGACCTTGCCACCCTTGCCGCGTCTCTTGCGCTTGCCGAAGGCGCTCCACCAGCCGTTGTCCGAGCAGATCTTCCACGCGGTGCGCTCAGCCATCGCCTGTCCGGCGGTGCGGGCCTCATCGACCAGGAACAGGTACCCGAACTCCGGGTCATCGCGGTGAGCGTCCACCAGGGCGTTCGCGCGGTAAGCGGCAACGAGTTCGCCGTTACCGATGGGCCGGGCGAGCCACCTGTAGTAGGGCTGACGAGCGACCTTCAATACCCGGCACGTCACCGCCACGGGGATTCCGTCGGCGGCCAGCTCGCTCACGAGCGGGTAGAGCCTTTTCCCGGCAGGTTCGCCTGTGACAGGTACGCCGTGGCCCGACGCAGGACCTCGTTCTCCTGCTCCAGCAGCTTGATCCGCTTGCGGGCCTCGCGTAGCTCGGCTGACTCACTGCCGCTGACAGACGGTTTGACTCCAGCGTCAACGTCAGCCTGGCGCAGCCACTTGAACAACGTCATCGGATGGCCCCCGAAGTCCTTCGCGATCTGCTCGACCGTCACGCCCGGATCACGGTCACGGGCCACCCGTACGACATCATCGCGGAACTCACGAGGGTAGGGCTTGGGCACACAACATCCTTCCAGCCCGCCACCAGGGCAAGCTATCTCGGATGCCACCTATCGGTGCAGCAGACCCCTTCCCTGGGTTGCGGGGCGGCTAGCGAGCTGGGCGAACGGCCTGCGCTTCGAGGATCTGCCCACCGAGGTTGTCGAGCGGACCGAGCAGCTGATCCTCGACCAACTCGGGGTGCAGGTACTCGGCACGATCCTGCCCAACGTGCAGCCGGTGCGCCAGCTCGCCGCGTCCGTGGCGGGCGCACCGGAGAGCACCGTGACCGGTGGCGACCGGAAGACCAGCGCGGCGCAGGCCGCGTACGTCAACGGCACCCTCGGCCACAGCTGTGAATACGACGACGCGCACGCCGTCGCCTGGCACACCTCCTCGGCCGTGGTGCCTGCCGCGTTGGCGCTCGCCGAGCGTGACGGCGCCGACGGCCGCGAGCTAGTCCCCGCAGTGGTCGCCGGTGCCCAGGTGATGGCGCTGCTGGGCGCGGCGACCACCGGTGGCATGGTGGCAACCGGCGGGCACGGCTCCAAGGTGCTCGGCGTGTTCAGCGCGACCCCGGGTGACGATGGCCGACTTCGAGTACACCTGGGACAGCTTTGCCGACGTTCGAGCCTGCTTGAGGCCGTCCGCGACGCTCTGATCGCGTTGCTGGCGGCCTGAGCTACGAGCCGCGCTGGCCACCATCACCCACCATGTCCACAGCTACGCCACCAACTCCCGCCTCCCCAGCACCGCGAAGAGTCTGTCGAGCCGAACGCAGTGCGGCAGCCACCCGAGCATGGGGCTGGGGCGGGCGCGTACGGCGCGCTGGAACTTGCTGGGGCGGTCTTCAAGCGGACCCGAACGCGCGCTCGTATTCGCTGCGGTCAGCCGGTCAGCCGGTCAGCCGGTCAGCCGGTCAGCCGGTCAACCGGTCAGCCGGTCAGCCGGTGCGGCGGGAGCGGCGGGAGCGGGCCAGAGCCAGCCAGCTGAGGGCCGCGGCGATCAGCCCCAGCACTAGGGCCAGGTAGCCACCGGCGATCCCGTTGCCGGTGCCGAGACCACCGTCGGCGGTGACCACCACCAGCCCGCCGTTGACCAAGCCGATCAGCCCCGCAGCCAGGGCCACGATGGCCCCCCTTCCCCTGTTGCCGATCCGACCGGTGGGTCGGGCCAGAGCCAGCCCGCCGATGACCAGGCCAGCCAGCGCCAGTAGCGCGGCCCCGCTGCCCCAGATTCGGTCGGCGGTCCAGCCGTAAACAGTGGCGTCGGGCTCGGCCACGACGTGCGCGGCCGCTGGTGTGGCGAGCACGAAGACTCCGAGCAGGGCGGCTGTGGCGGTGGCGAGCAGGTGACGGACGGACATGAGGTGCTCCTTCTCCTCGCAGGATTGGTTGTCGTCTGATCCTGTCCGCCGGACCCGCCAGCTGTCGTCCTGCTGACGCGGGCACTTCCCGCTGCCCTAAGCGGCGCATCCTGCTGCCGCGTCTGCCGCAGAAGCCGGGAAGGTACCGTGGGTGCGGTAGGCGCTGATCCTCCGCGCGCACGAGTCGCCCGGGCGGAATCCAATTAGGGTGCGCGCATCGGGACGGATCGGTGTCGGAGACTGGGCGACCGCCGCTGGCGTTGCGGCGCTCCTGCTGGTCACCGGGCTATCCGGGCAGCACTCCGCCACCACTCTCGACCTGCTCGGCTACGTACTGCTGACGGCCGGCGGCCTGGCGCTGGCCGCGCGCCGCCGCGCGCCGGTTCCCGTGCCGGCCGTCACCGGGCTGTGCGCGGTGGGTCACCAGGCGGCCGGTTTCGACGTGCCTGCCGTCGCGGACCTGTTGGGCTGTACCGCCGTGCGGGCGGGATACCGCACCATCACGGTGGCGGCGAGCGCGCTCATGCTGGCCGCTCTCCCCTCGCACCATGGCCTCGGGTCTGCACGACACGGGCGAGGCGTTCGCGCAGGCCCGGGGTGTCCTCGAGCTGGCCTGGCTGATCGCCACCGGTGCGGCGGGTGAAGCCCTGCGACAGGCCGAACCCCGGGCGGATGAGGTCGAGCGCACCTGCGAGGAGACCGCGCGGCGCCGCGCCAACGAGGAGCGGCTGCACATCGCACGGGAACTGCACAACACCGCCCTCGGAGGCACCTCCGCGCGGAACCACGCAGCGGGGGCGGCTTCACCGTCCAAGCCGAACTTTCCGTGCATCAAACGTCATGATCCGTGTCCTGCTGGTCGACGACCAGCCACTCATCCGCAGCGGATTCCGCGCGCTCCTCGACATCGAGGACGACATCGAGGTGGTGGCCGAGGCCGCCGACGGCAGCGGGGGCCTGGCGCTGGCCAAGGAACACCTGCCCGACGTCGCGCTTATCGACATCCGGATGCCCGTCATCGACGGCATCGAGGCGACCCGGCGCATCGCCGCGGACCCGACCCTGGCCCGGGTACACGTCGTCATTCTGGCCAACTACGGCTTGGACGAATACGTCTTCAACGCGCTGTGCGCCGGCGCCGCCGGGTTCCTCGTCAAGGACATCTAGCCGGAAGACTTCCTTCACGCCGTACGCGTCGCCGCGCGCGGCCACGCCCTGCTCGCACCGTCGATCACCCGCAAGCTGATCAACCGGTACGTCACCCAGCCGCTCCATCCGGACACCGACATGGTGCTGAAAGAACTGACCAACCGCGAACGCGAGGCCGTCGCCCTGGTCGCGCAGGGCCTGTCCAACGACCAGCTCGCCGACCGCATGGTGATCAGCCCGATGACTACGAAAGCCCGCATCAACCGCGCCATGACCAAGCTCCACGCCCGCGACCAGCTCGTAGTCCTCGCCTACGAATCCAACCTGGTAGCCCCGCTCAACTCCTGACACCCAGGGTCCGGGCGCGGGCCAGCCCGCCGATGACCCTCTTACCGAACGCCCCCGCAAGCTTCGCAAGCTGTCCTTCGTCTTCAAGATCTCATTGGCCCTGCGCAGATCAGCGGTCTCTTTTCGGAGCCGGCGCAGTTCCTCGGCCCCGGCGGTGGTGGGCTGGTCGAAACGCTCGCCGCAGCCGACGAGTACGAGATTGCCTGGCACACAAAGAACATCTATACGCCCAAGCCCATGAACACCACCCATCAGCAGGCTCTAGCCTGCTAACAAACCCTCCGCGTTACCGCGGGAACCTCAGGGGGAGGGCACGGCACGCTGTGCGGACCGGCGGTAGCTCAGAGAGCCGGGGGAGGCTCCGGCCCGGCAGAGCGGGCGGCTCACGACCTTCCGCCCCGTCCCCGGGTCGACCATGATCGCCGTACGGAATGGGGGACACCCGGTGCCGTCACCGAGTGTCCCGGCCCGGCTCTCGCCTGGCGAACGCTCGCCGGTACGACCGCACAACGGCATGCCGCCGGGAAACCACACCGAGGCTGACTCGACGCAGCGTGACCGGCGCGCCGATTCGCCAGCGCGTGCGAACGGCGGCAGATCAGTGCGTCGTTGGGCGGTCGCTCGGTCAGCCCGCGAGGGAGTCCAAGTCGGTGAAGAAGTCCGGGTAAGTCTCGGATATGCAACCGGAGCCGAGGATCTCGATACCAGGCACTCGTAGCCCGAGCAGACGTGATCGAAGGGGGCGGTGTACTTGCCGTCGCGGTCGCGGAGCAGGAATCGGAACC
>NZ_JBHSPR010000049.1:0-653 GCF_042658085.1 Plantactinospora solaniradicis
CAACACATGCTCATCCGCGGCCACCCGCAGCAGGCTCGCCCGGAACAACGGCCCAGCCGCGAGATCGAACGGCACCACCGCATCCGTGGCCAGCCACGCCTCCGCAGCCGCGACCGGGTCATCCTCACCCGACAGGTCGATCAACGGCAGGTCGAACGACGCCGGCGGGTCGACCACCTGCCACGGCACCCCGTCAGCATCGGCGACCAGCCGGGTCCGTAGCACCTCATGCCGGGCCACCAACTCACCCAACGCCACGGCCAACACCGCCACATCAACCTCACCGGCCAGGTGGATCGGCATCGGCATGTTGTACTCGACCGATCCCGGGTCGAGCTGGGCCAGGAACCACAACCGCTGCTGCGCGAACGACAACGGCAACCGCTGATCCCGGCCAACCGGCACGATCGGCGCGGCAGTCAGTCCCGGTGTCGCGACGTCGATTGCGGCGGCCAGGTCCGCGATCGTCGGACCGTCGAACAACGCCGCGACCGCCACCTCCACGGCGAACACGGCCCGGATCCGCGACACCACCCGGGTGGCGAGCAGGGAATGCCCGCCCAGGGTGAAGAAGTTGTCGCGTACCCCGATCCGGTCCACGCCCAACACCTCGGCCCAGATCCCGGCCAGGAGTTCCTGTGTCGGCCCGGACG
>NZ_JBHSPR010000050.1:0-62615 GCF_042658085.1 Plantactinospora solaniradicis
CGACCGAAGCATGTCATGAGCAGGACTGCCGATGCATGATCGACAGGACACGCCCTAGGCCGGGACCGTCGCGCCGTGTGGGCTGCCTATCGCGTCTGCCGACGTCCGGATCTGCTTGATATGCAGGTAATCCTCGTTGACCCAGTGTCGGTATACGTCGGTGGGTCTGACGGAGAGGCTCCTGTATGTCTTCATCTGGCTGGACCTCGGCAGCCCACGGTCAGGTTGGAGTGACCGAATGGTTCCTCGGCAGAGCGGATCGAGGTCCTCGCGCCGGCGCTGAGCACGCGGCCGTCGAGGAGCCGGCGACGTACTGCAATCTCAGTAGGGAGGTGTCTGCAACCGCACGACGACAGGACGAGGCGCCAGGGCGAGTCTGGCTAGGCAACCGATTCCCCGACAGGGAGGCATCAGTCCCGTGGCTACGTTTCTCTACCGGCTTGGCCGCGTGGCCTTCCGGCGGCGCTGGTATGTCGTCATGGTCTGGGTGGCCGTACTGGGCGGCATGGGCGTCGCCTCGAGCACCGCGTCCGAACTGCCTCCCGACAGCGGGTCGATGCCCGGCATCGAGGCGCAGGCGGCGTTCGACCTGATGCAGCGGCGGTTCCCCGGCACCTCGGCTGAGGCCGACACCGCGACCGCCCAGGTCGTGTTCGTCGCCCAAGCCGGAGAAAAGCTGACCGATGTCGGCAACCGCGTGCTCATCGACAGCCTTGTCAACGAGGTATCTCAGGGAAGCCAGGTCGCCGGCGTCGTGAGCCCGTTCGAGGCGCAGGCGGTGAGCCCAGACGGATCCACGGCGTATGCGACCATCACATACACGGCGACGTACGACGACATCAGCGCCGCTGCCAGGGACCAGCTGGGGGCCGCCGTCGACCGGGCGCGGGCGGCGGGTCTGACGGTGGAGGTCGGCGGGGAGGTGCTGGCCAGCGAGCCGTCGATTGGTGGGGTGAGCGAACTTGTCGGTGTCGGGCTGGCCGCGGTCGTGCTGCTGATCACGTTTGGCTCGCTGGTGGCAGCCGGGCTGCCTTTGGTGACCGCCGTGCTCGGCGTCGGCGTCAGCACGTTCACGATCTTCGCGCTCGGCACCGTCCTCGGGCTGTCCGAGGCCAGCAGCATCCTAGCCACCATGCTGGGGCTCGCGGTCGGCATTGACTACGCCCTGTTCGTGGTCTCCCGTTACCGCGAGGAACGGGCCAACGGGCACTCGCCCCGGGAGGCCGCCGGTGTGGCCGTGGGCACCGCCGGCTCGGCCGTGGTATTCGCAGGGCTTACCGTCATGGTCGCGCTGGCCGGGCTCGCGATAGTCGGTATCCCCGCTGCGGGCACGATGGGACTGACCTCCGCCGGGGCCGTCGCGGTCGCGGTGCTCATCGCGCTGACCCTGGTTCCCGCGCTGCTGGGTTTCTTCCCGAACGCCGTCCTCGCCCGGCGAGTCCGCAAGAGCGGGGTGACCGGCGTGGCAGGGGGCGAGACGACCGGCTCGCTCCGCTCACGAGACAACGCCGGCACCCGGTGGGCGCGGTTCGTCCTACGCCGCCCCATCCTTGTGGCGGTCGTCTCGGTCGTTGGCCTGGCCGTGCTGGCCATGCCGGTGGCGCAGTTGCAACTGGGCATGCCCGGCGACGAGGCCAAGCCCACGGCGACCACCGAGCGCCGGGCGTACGACGCGCTCGCCAAGGGCTTCGGCCCCGGGTTCAACGGCCCGCTGACCATAGTGGTCGACACCCGTGGCTCGGATGACCCGCAGGTGGCGGTGCGGACCATCTCCGCGAAGATCGCCGACACACCGGGCGTAGTGTTCGTCTCTCCGGTCAAGTTCAACCCCGCGCGCGACACCGCGATGTTCGCGGCCACCCCGTCCACCGCCCCCACCAGCGAGCAGACTGAGGGCCTCGTCCGCCGCATCCGTGCGGACCGGCCGGCCACCGAGTCCGGCACCGGCGCCACCTTCCTGGTCAGCGGGACCACGGCGGTGAACATCGATGTTGCCCAGAAGGTGCAGGGCGCCCTCGTCCCGTATCTCACGGTCGTGCTCGGCTTGGCCTTCCTGCTCCTGCTGACGATCTTCCGGTCCCTGATCGTGGCGTTCAAGGCCGTCTTCGGCTTCCTACTGTCCCTGCTGGCCGCGCTGGGTGTGGTCGTGGCGGTCTTCCAGTGGGGCTGGGGCGCCGACCTGATCGGCCTGCTGCAGACCGGCCCGATCATCAGCCTGATGCCAATCGTACTGGTGGGCATGATCTTCGGCCTGGCGATGGACTACGAGGTGTTCCTCGTATCCCGGATGCGGGAGGCGCACGCCCACGGGGAGTCCGCCCGGATGGCGATCAGCACCGGCTTTCGGCACAGCGCCCGGGTCGTGGCGGCCGCCGCGCTGATCATGATCGCCGTGTTCGCCGGGTTCGTCGGAGGCGACCTGGCCATGATCAAGATGATCGGATTCAGTCTGGCCACCGCCGTCCTGTTCGACGCCTTCGTCGTCCGCATGGCCCTGGTGCCCGCCCTCCTGACCCTGCTCGGCGAGCGGGCCTGGTGGCTGCCTCCGTGGTTGGACCGGCTGTTGCCGCACGTCGACGTGGAAGGAAAGTCCCTCCGCCGCCTGATGGCCGGCGCGCCGGTGTCCACCGCGCCCGGCCACGAGTCGAGGAACGGCTGACCTGGCGCCTCGGGTAGCTCCTAGTGTGGGAATCAACGATCATGGACCCAGATCACCTCGGCCGGAGCGTGCTATGTCGATCAGCTGGCGCCAGTACGCGAAGAACCATCCGCGCGTCGTCGACGTGGGCCTCGCCGCCCTGCTGCTCCTCGCGACATCCGGCCCTGCGGTACTCAACAGCGACCTGTCCCACACCGACAACCTGAGCTGGTGGTCCGCTCTCCCACCCGCTGTGGTCGGCGCCCTGGCGCTGCTGTGGCGCCGCAGCCATCCGCGCACGGTGGTCGCGCTCACAGCGGTGTGCGCCAGCGTCGCGTGCGTGATCGGTTACCTCATAACGCCGGTGCTGCTCGCCCCGGTCATGGTCGCGCTGTACGAGCTGGCCGTGCGGGTTCCCGGCCGGACCACCCGAGTGTGTTACCTCGCAGCCACGGCGTCGATCGCCGTGTCGGCACTGCTCGGCCGCGACTCTGGCTATCCCTGGCTCCTCACGATCCTCAACCCCGTCCTATTCCTCCTGCTGACGCTCGCCCTAGCCGAGTCCACCCGTATCCGGCACGACTATCTGAGCGCCGTCAAAGCACGCGCCGAGTACGCCGAGCGCAACCGCGAGAACGAAGCCCGCCACCGCGTCGCGGAAGAGCGCGTCCGCATCGCCCGCGAACTCCACGACGTCGTCGCCCACTACCTGGCTCTGGCCAACGCCCAAGCGGGCACCGCCGCCTACCTGGCAGGTACTCGCCCCGATCAGACCAACCGGATCCTCACCGAACTCACCACCACCACCTCCGCCGCGCTCCGCGAACTCAAGACCACTGTCGGCCTGCTACGGCACCCCCACGACACCGCCTCGCCACTGGAACCCGCCCCCGGCCTCGATCAGCTCCCCGAACTCGTCGCCGCTTTCGCCACCGCCGGGCTCCACGTCAACGTCCTCGTCGAAGGCGAGGATCAACCGCTCTCCCCCGGCGTGGACCTGACTGCCTACCGCATCGTCCAGGAAGCACTCACCAACGTCACCAAACACGCCGCCACGACCACCGCCTCCGTACGACTGACCTACCACGAGGACCGGCTCACCATCACCATCGCCAACAATGACAGCGGCCCAGCGGCATCCACCCTGGCGAAACCCGGCGTGGGCTACGGCCTCCTCGGCATGCGCGAACGCGCCCACACTGCTGGCGGCCAGTTCCGGGCCCAACCCCATCCCGACGGCGGGTTCACCGTCACCACCGAACTACCCATCCGACAGTGACCCGACCATTCACCTCCGAGGACAAGACGGACACCGTGACCATCCGTATTCTGCTCGCCGACGACCAAGCGCTCCTACGCGAAACCTTCCGGATGCTCATTGACGCCACTCCCGACATGGAAGTGGTCGCCGAAGCCGCCGACGGCGACGAAGCCATCACCCTCGCCCGCGCTCATCACCCCACCGTCGTCCTGATGGACATCCGCATGCCCCACACGAACGGCCTCGCCGCCACCAGCACCATCTGCGCCGATCCCACGCTCACCACCACCCGTGTCCTCATCCTCACCACCTTCGAAACGGACGAGTACGTCGCCCAGGCCCTTCGCGCCGGCGCCACCGGATTCCTCGGCAAGGACGTCACCGCCACCGCGCTCCTCGACGCCATCCGCACCGTCGCCGCAGGCGACGCACTCCTGTCCCCCACCGCCACCCAGGCCCTCATCGCCCGATACCTCGCCACCGCAGAGGAACCGGATGTCCCCACCCCAGCCCTCAAACAACTCGCGACCCTCACCGCCCGAGAACGCGAAGTCATGATCCTCGCCGCCCAGGGCAGATCCAACAGCGAGATCGCCCACCAACTCACCCTCAGCCCACTCACCATCCGCACCCACGTCCAACGCGCTATGACGAAACTCAACGCCCGGGACCGCACCCAACTCATCGTCATCGCCTACCAAACTGGGGTCGTACGGCCACGACCACACGCCCCCGGTTGACAAACAAACTATCCAGGACGCGATGAACGGGAGGGTTGGTCGATCGCCGAGGCGGCGGTGCGGGACGGGCCGGTGCAGCGGTTGCGGCGCGCCGATCGGCGGGAGCAGATCCGGCCGCGGCGACACGGGCCGTTCGCCCGGACGGGGTTCGCCGGTTGCCGGGTACTCCGATCCCTGCGAGCGGTGGATCCTCATCGCGTAGGCGTGGGCCAGCTCGTCGAGTTCTCCGTAGTCGCTCATAGTAAGACAGGGCGGTGACGACGCCGACGGTGCCGTTGAAACCCCTGCTTAGCCTTTGTCTAGCACTCCCGGTCGATCGGGTTGCGTCCGGTGGGGGTGGCGTAGGCGAGGAACACGCCGAGCTGGCAGTTCTCCGTCCGCCCCGCAGTGCCAGAATACTGGCGTTGCACCCTGTGCCGTTCGAAAACCCGGTTCTGGCTACGCTGCCTGCGAGTATTCGCTGATCATGCCGTGGATGATCTTCCGTCGGCGTACCCGGATCGTGGTCAGGTCGGCCACCAGTGGAGGGGGTGCGTCGCGGTTCGGAGGGCGTTGCGACCGGCCTTGATGGGGCCGATGTTCGTTGTAGTGCCTGACGTACTCGTCCAACACGACATGCAGGTGCCGCGGGTTGTAGATAAGCATCCGGTCCAGGCACTCCCGGCGTACCGTGCGTACCCACCGTTCGGCGTGGGCGTTGGCCCTGGGCGCGCCGGGCGGGCTACGCAGGACTTCGATCCCTTCAGTAGTGAACACTTGGTCGAACGCGACGGTGTACTTGCTGTCGCGGTCCCGGATCAGGAACCTGAACCGGCCCACCCGCTCCCCGAGATCCATCATGAGGTTGCGGGCCTGCTGGGCCACCCACGCCCCGGTCGGATTCGTGGTCGCGCCGAGGATGCGGACCCGCCGGGTGGCGATCTCGATCAGGAACAGCACGTAGACGCGGGTCAGGCCGATCGTGTCGACGTGCAGGAAGTCGCAGGCCAGGATCCCTTTGGCCTGGGCGGTGAGGAACTGGGCCCAGGTCGGCCCGCTGCGCCGCGGTGCCGGATCCAGCCCGGCCTGAGTGAGGATCTTCCATACGGTGCTGGCCGCGATCCCGTAGCCGAGGCCGATCAGCTCGCCCTGGATCCGCCGGCAGCCCCAGGTCGGGTTCTCCTGCACCAGCCGCAGAACCAGTGTTCGCAACTCTGCTCGAGTTGATGGGCGACCCGGTTGTCTCGGGTACGTCCACCGACGGGCGACCAGGTTGCGGTGCCACCGCAGCAGCGTTGCCGGCGTGACGAAGAAACCCGCCCACCGCGGGCGGGGCAGCAGCCGCGACAACGCCGACAACACCGCCCGGTCCCCTGGTTCAAGATCCGGACGGCTGACCTGCCGGCGCAGGACCGCGACCTGGTGACGCAGCACGAGGATCTCGACTTCTTTGGACCCCTCGCCACGCAGACCGAGCACGATCAACTGCAACACCTGGCACAGGAACAGGTACCCACACGAAAGGATCACGGTCGCCAGCCTGGCCATCAACCCACACCCGGCGTCGCACAAACCCACACGTCAAGGCCCCGCGACCGAGTTTTCGAACGGTACAGGTCCGTACGGCGATCCGCGACTGGCAGCGACCGGTCCCCGGCAAGCCAGGTCCTCGGCACACTGGCGACCTGGCCGACATTGTTGACCTCATGCTCGCCACCGGCGCCCGCATCGGTGAGATCCTCGCCCTGCGCTGGGAGGACCTTGACCTCGCCGCCGAACGTCCCACGCTGACGATCTGCGGCACGCTGGTCTTCGTTAAGGGCAAGGGATTGTTCCGACAGCCCTGGACCAAGAGCGACGCCGGTTATCGGATGGTCGTGTTGCCCCGGTTCGCGGTCGGCATGCTGCTGGCCCGCAGGCTCGTCGCTGCCGACAACCCCCACGATGCGATTTTCGCCTCCCGACGCGGCACATGGCTCTCACCCAACAACGTCCGTCGTCAGTGGCGCCAAGCCCGTGCCGACACCGACCTCGCCTGGGTCACCCCACACACCTTCCGCAAGACCGTCGCCACCCTCATCAAGGACGAGGCGGACACCAAGAGCGCATCGGCGCAGCTTGGACACTCCAGCGAGGAGGTCACCGACACCTACTACGTCGCCAAGCCCGTCCAAGCCCCCGACGTCTCCGAGATCCTTGAACGCCTCGGCACCGACCCTGATGGCCGCCCCACATCTGTGGGGCACAACGATGCACACGGATGACGAACCTGGTTGCCGAGACCCATAAATGGGGGGTTTTCGGGGGGAGGTTCAAAACTCCATAGACAAAGATTAAAGCCCTGACCAGCGTTTCTGCTGGTCAGGGCTTTTTGTCTGTCGGGACGGCCGGATTCGAACCGACGACCCCTTGAACCCCCGCTGGTCCCAGTCGCCCGCGTACCCCGGCTCTCGTCTCATTGGCACATCGGTCGGGGTGGCTCGTCGGAGAACCAGATGTGCCTCCCGCTCAGGTTGGTCCAGAGATCAGCCTGCCCGCTGACGTAATCGGAACATAGAAGGGATGCGGTATCCGTGTAACAAGCTCTGGCGTAACCGTTACTCAAAAACGTATCGTTACACCACCAGTTGGTCAATAAGTCACCATTGAGGTAGAGGCTGGCCGTACCCGAGATTTCAATCGTATTGCCACTCGTATTACGAAGGATCACAACGCCTTGCGCGAGCCTTCCCCGCACCACGACGCATGCCTCGCCAGCGACCCCGGAAGCCATGTTGTTGCGTGCGGTACAGTGCCAGTCGGACGTCTTTGTGTACGGCCGCCATTCAGCACCCGGTATTGCCTGTGCGGGAGACGGAAGCGCGACTATCGCCCCAAACGTGGCAATGACCGCCACCACGAGCCTGACGAGAATGCTCCTGATTCTGACGGAATTCCTGAAGCCCTTGTACTTCATCTACCCTCCGCAACAAGAGGTCTTCCGAGAATGCCTGGTTCAGCCCTGGCGCCAACTTCGATCATGGCATCGCAAACGATCACTGTCAATGCCGTCCGTATCGATCAAGCCGCCCCTTGCTCGACGCCGGCTTGCAGGCGCTCCTCGAACGCGCGAAGATCATGTCCGCCAAGTTGGTTCCCCCAACTGGGGGCATGGTGATTTACGACCGTGACCGGACGGGGTCAATCAAGAGGGCGACCACGCCGCCGGCCGACAGGGGTCAGACCCAGAACGACCGCGTCCGGTCACGTCCGAGCCCGCTCAGTGCGGGCGTCCTGGGCGGCTTGGACTGCGGCCCACCACGCCAGAGTCGAGCCTTGTCTGGTGATCGGTCCGCGTCGTACGACGGTGCCGGACTCACGGTGCTTCGGTGTCAGCCGGCCGGCGACGCCGAAGAGATCCGAGACGCGCGGGCGCTGGCCTTGTTTGGCCAGTACCGCATACACGGACGCCTTCAACCCAGAACTGCGCGAGGACGACTTCGTGGGCGGGTTCGTGCTGCGGCGCTTCGAGCGGTTCGCCTCCGCCGAAGTACGCACATGGTGGGTCGACACTGCCGATGTGCGGATGCCCCGGCAGGGGTCCTACGGCGCATGCACGATCGGCTGATCGCCTCCCCACATCTCCACCACGGTTCCACCGACTCCCGCTCGGACGAGATCCAGAACGACCGCGACAACGTCGGCCGGAGGAATCAACGGCCGAGATGCTGCCCGCTCGTCGGCATCCATGCGCTCCCATCGCGCTCGGGCCCGGCTCAGCCCGATCCAGTCCGGCACCACGCACATCATTCGGACCCCATGGCTGCTCGCCAAGCTGGCCAGACTGGCGGTGAACCGAATCAGACCAGCCTTGGCTGCGCCGTATTCGGGCGAGCCGTAGGATTCGAAACCGATGCCACCGCTGGATGCGATGTTGATGATGGCACCACCACCTTGTTGCCTCATCGGTTCGAGAACGAGCTGACTGAGCAACATCGGGGCGATGAGGTTGAGGTTGATCGTCGCGGCCCACTCCTCGGCCTTCGCCTGCGGATACTGTCGCTGCGGGGTCCAGCCGCCGGCATTGTTGAAAAGCACATGAGGACCGCCGAGGTCCTGCGCGGCCGCCACGACAAGGGTCAAGTCGTCATGCCGTCGGACGTCGACGCACAACCCTCGAGCCGGCACTCCACGCTCCTCGATCAAGCTCGCACACGCCTGCGCAGCTGACGCATCGAGGTCGGCGACGACGACGCCGTAACCGGCGTGCCCCAAGCCGAGCGCGATCTCGCGCCCCAATCCACTCCCGCCGCCAGTAACGATCGCGGTGCGAGGCATGATCACACTCCCTTGACGTCATCTCACTGCGATCGTCTCTTCCTACCCGCACACGTGCCGCCCGAGACGCATGCGGAGATGACCGACGCCGGCGGCCCGCACAGGTGGCCGGTTGAGCATCCTGATCTGCCGCTCCGCGTGTGCTGGCGTTCATCGCGGCTGGTGACGCACGGTGATGGATGGCTGCCTTACCTGTTCCTGCTTCCGGTGTCGTACCTGCCGATCAGCTCGTCTTGCGCGCCGCGGTGTCGGCTTTCCTCGGCCGCTACCGTGGCCAGACTCGCGTCCATGCCGAGTCCGACCTGCGAATCTTCCTGCGCTGGTGCACCGAGCAAGACCTTGGCACGGGTGGACATCGAGCGGGACGTGCGCCGGTACCAGCCCTCGACGGTCTCGCGGCGCCTGTCCGTCGTGGTCAGTCACTGAGCGGCCAACCCGTGGCTCCTTATCGATGGAGACCACGAACTGGTGCGAGCGTCCGGACCGGACGCTCGCACCGCGCGCAGGCTTGGGTACCGGCCTGGAGGAGCTGGTCGAGGATGTCACCAATCCGCGAGGATGTACTCACCCCACGCCGCGACGGCCCGCTCGTATACGGGAGGCCATGCCCAGATCCTGCCGCACTCGATACGGGACTGCAGCCCGTAGTCCATCTCCTCGCTCAGGCTGTACTCGATCGTGCCGTCGGCGCAGAGTGCCGCCGCCCGGTGTACGCCGACCTGCCGCATGCACTCGGTGTATCCGCCGGTGAGGTAGTCTCTAGTCCCCACGTAGCTGAAGTAGCAGTTGGTCGGCGCGACCGTGGTGAAACCGTCGGGGGCAACGTAGCCGGGCGGGGGTACGGCGGGCCATGGAAGCTCGTTGACCCAGTCGTACGCGCCGGCCGTCTGGGTGCTGGTGCTGGCCGACGCCGGACTCGCGGCACCGGCAACCGTGGCCAGGACGCCGATCAGCGCTGCGGTCACGACCGACAACAGTTTGCGTCTCACGTGGTCCCCTCTCGTTACCTAGGACGAAGCGAGCCTGGAAAGCGCTTTCCAAACATTGTGGCAGTCAATCCACGATGGTCAATAGCCGGGTTTCGCGGCCCGCGCCACACCGGACGTGTCGCAGACGCCGGCAGTCGAACGGACCGGATCCGCTGCTGGCTCGTCGGAATCCAGGTCGGGGCTTCGCACGGGGTAAACGCCGCCGGTATCGGTAAGAGCCCGTCGCACGTCGTTGCCGAAACGGACTGAGTCGATCTCCCCGCGCAGGAACTCCAGCACGCCACCGCATGCCATAGCAGCGAGTGACGCGACCCATCCAAGCTCGTGCCGCTCACAGGCCCACGGGGCCTCAGCGTCTCCGGCCTGCTGACCCGATGGACTACGAGGTCAACCCTGCGATCATGAACCTTATGGCAGAGGCTGCTCGGGACGTCCCGTCATACCGCGACCGTTTGGATGGCTATCGCCGGGTACTCGAGGCGCGTTCAGCAGTAACGATCCCGGAGCGCTTGCGAGGGCTGGCCGACGACCCGATCCGCCCGGTTCGGCTGTGGGTGGCTCGGAACCCGAGGACGCCACCGGACGCGCTAGACCGGCTGCTGCACGATTCGGACAGCTGGGTTCAATGGAACGCGTTGCTGCACCTGGACACACCCGGCACTGCCCTGGAGCGTCTCGCTGATGACGAAGCAGCGACATACGGCAGCCGTACCTTTCACCACCGCAGCCTCGTTGCCCACCATCCAAACGCGTCGACCGAACTGCGGCACCGCCTCGTGCAGCAGGGCGCGTGCCGTTGCCCGGACTGGTGCGCTGGCCAAGTCTTCGAGCGGATCAACTCACGCCGCTGACAGTTCCCTGCCGCATCCGCTCATGCCGCCGGGTACGCGCGGCGACAGGTCGCCTACGAGCTACGCAGGGTGACGGCTTCGGCCGGCGTGCGGCGCACCGTCATGCCGATGTCCGGGTGCCTTGATCGCCTCAGACTGTGGCGGCTTGTCCAATCGCAGGCCGGTGTAAAAAGGTGCCGTGACGATGTTGCCTGGCTACGACGACCGGGGTCCTGACGATGGGCCAGGGCTTGCTTATGACGGAGCGGAGCTTCTGGATCTACCGGGTTTCTGGCCCGTGCACCTCATCGGAATTCTCGAAGCAGACCTAGACGAGGACCTGGCTCGGCTGTTCGGCGACGAGGTCGATGTCATCCGGGCCGCGTATCACCGGCTGACCGACCCTGCCGCCTGGCCGGTGCTCTTCGTCGAGCTGGGGGGTGGCGCCCGCCTCGCGGTCGTCTACCGCAACTTCGTCGAGGACGAAGGGGTTGACTACCTGCTGCTGCCCGGGGCCGGCGACAACGCCATGAACATCGCCACCGTGGAAGGGGCGGTGGACGGGCCTGGCATCTCCTGGCCCGAACTTGTCGCGGTCGCCGACCGTCAGCCGACCGCCATCGCGCGGGCCAGAACGCTGCTACTGCTCGCGCCGATGCTCGGCGACGTGGCCGCAGAGTCGCGCTCCGCAACAGCCCGGCTCGCCGACGCACTGCGGACCGTCGGTATCGCCGGCCAGGTCGTGGAGATCGCCGAGGCCATTGTGGCGACCGCGCCCGCCGAGTGGAGGAGTACGGCTGACGGCGTCAACGTCTGTGACGACGAAAGCAGTTCCCGCAACCCCGACGGCCGGGCCGCGTTACCGTCGGCCGAGCTACGAACCGTCTCCGACCTTCTGTCCGCCCGCCACAGCATCGAACGTTAGTGCTCGCTCATGCCGCCGGCATCGACTCTGATGAGGGACCAACGGACGTCCTTGTTGCGATCCTCGCCCCGCGCGAGGGCGGTCAGCGTCGTTGGCCGGCGACGCGTCGGGTGATCTCGCCTGGCGGTACGGGCCGGCCGAAGTGCCAGCCCTGGCCGGTGTCGCAGCCGGCGTCGCGCATGCGCCGGGCCTGGCTGGCGGTCTCGATGCCTTCGGCGGTGACGGTGAGCCCGAGGGTGTGGCCCAAGGCGATGACGGTGGCCAGGAAGGCCGTGTCGTCCGGCTGGCGCACGGCCGGCAGTGGCGGTTTTTCGATCCGTGGCGCGGGTCGGGCGAAGCTGGCATCGAGCTTGAGCCCGTGCAACGGCAGGGCGCGCAAGTTGGCAAGGTTGGCGTACCCGGTGCCGAAGTCGTCGATCACGATTCGCACACCGAGTTCGACCAGGGCGGCGAGGGTGGCCCGGGTCTGGTCTGTCAGTTCGATGACCGCGTGCTCGGTGACCTCTAGTTGGAGCCGGTACGGCGCCAGGCCGGTGCGGTCGAGGATCTGGGCGACGGATGCCACCAGCCCGGTCTGGTTGAGTTGCCGGACCGCGATGTTGACGTTGACGTAGAGGCCGTACCCGTCCTGCTGCCAGGCGCTTGCCTGCCGGCAGGCCTGCTCCAGCAGGCGACGCCCGATCGGCACGATCAGCCCGGTGTGCTCCGCCAGTTCGATGAACTGCCCGGCGCCCAGCATGCCAAGGCGCGGGTGGTGCCAGCGGGCCAGCGCCTCGACGCCGGCAATATGTCCGTCGTGCAGGTCGACCAGCGGCTGGTACGCGAGGGCGAACTCACCGTGGCGCAGAGCCGCCGGCATGGCCGCGGACAGTCGGTAACGCTCGGCGTCGGCGGCGCTACGTTCGTGCTCGAACAGCATCCACCTGGCCTTGCCGTCCGCCTTCGCCCAGTGCAGCGCGATCTGTGTGGCGCGGATCAGCTCGGCGGTGTCGCCGGACCCGATGGACTGTTCCGCGACTCCGGCACTGGCGGTGACGGGTATCTCGGTGTTGTCGATGTGGAACGGTTCGGCGAGCGCGGTCAGCGCCCGGTCGGCAACCTTGACGGCGTCCTCGGCGCAGGTGGTGTCCTCGATCAGGATCGCGAACTGGTCGCTGTCGAAGCGGGCGACCAGGTGGCCCGAGGGTTCGGCGAGGGCCCGCAGACGGTCGGCGGTCGCCGACAGCAGCCGGTCGCCCACGCCGTGACCGAGGATGTCGTTGATCGTGGCGAACTCGTCCAGGTTGATGCAGCACATGCCCACCCGCCTCGATGGTGGCCCGGTGGCGAAGATGCGGTCCAGCCGTTCGACGAACAGCGTCCGGTTGGGTAGGTCGGTCCACGCATCGTGGGTGGCGAGATGCCGGAAGCGGACCTCGTTGGCCCGTAGTGCCTGCTCGGCGCGTGCCTGCGCGGCCAGGGCGGCCAGGCGGACGGCATCCTGGGCGTCCAGGCTCCGGTCGTGCACCGCGGCCGTGAACCCGGCCGCCAGTCCTTCCAGCAGCGCAGTCAGCCGTACGCGCATCGCGGCATCGGCGGGCAACCCGAGGTCAGCCGCGAGCCGGGTATTCAGGACTGCGATGGTACGGCCCAACGCGTCTGGAGACGCGAACCCGGCGGCGACGAGATCCTCCCCGACGCCGAGCCCGCAGGTGGGGTCGGGCGGCTCGGCGAATAGGCCGCCGACGAGCCGTTCGGCGAGCGCGCTGACGATCCGGTACCGCTCGGCGGCACTGATCGGCACGTAGTGCGCCCGGTGCAGCGCCTTCGCCCACGCCTTCGCGAACATGTCCAGGCCGTGACGGCGCCGGTCGCCGAACGAACCGGGATCGGGGTGGCGGCTCACGCCGTACGCCCAACTCCTACATAGAAACTCATCCGTTCCGGATGCTCCCCGACATCCTCGGGAGATTCCGGACGCCACAGCGGTGACCACACGACGCCGGGTTCCATCAGTTCGAGCCCGTCGAAGAACCGCTCGACCTGGGCGCGGGTACGGGCCGTGACCGGTGTGGTGGTCCGACCACTCAGCCGCGCCCCCTCGCCCATCTCCTGGGGGCGGCTGTCGGTCGTGACGTGGCTGATGGCCAGGTAGCTGCCCGGGCATAGCGCCGCACGCAACCGGTTCAGGATCCCGTACGGATCGTCCTCGTCGGGAATCGCGTGCACGACCGACGCCAGCAGCAGTCCCACCGGCTGGTCCAGGTCCAACAGGGCCCGCGTCGCTGGATGGTCGAGGATGACCTCCGGCCGGCGCAGATCCTCGTGGATCGCCGTGGCGAACTCGTTGTCGGACAGGATCTGCTCGCTGTGTGCCACCGCCACCGGATCGATGTCCACATAGACCACCCGCGCGTCCGGCACGACCCTCTGGGCGATCTCGTGCACATTACCCACGGTCGGGATGCCCGAGCCGATGTCCAGGAACTGACGGATCCCCATGTCGATCATAAAACGAACGGCGCGGTGCAGGAACTCCCGGTTCGCCCGCGCCACCAGTCGCAGGTCCGGCACCGCCGCGATTGCCTGCCGGGCGAACTCCCGGTCGATCGCGAAGTTGTGGGAGCCACCCAACCAGTAGTCGTAGGCGCGCGCGACGCTCGCCTTGCTGAGGTCTATACCTTCGGGTGCCCAGTCCGGCCGCTCCATCGCTGCCCTTCCCGTCTAGCCCCGCGCTTTCCGCCAAAACCGCGCCCGGACCAGGGCCGCGAGCAACAACAAACGTGCCCCGCGTACGCCCATCGGACCGTGATCGCGGACCCAACCCTAACTGACTCACCAATCGATACCCATCCCGACGACGGACACGACCACCGCCACACCCGCGGGCAGCACCGACAGGTAGCCGATGAGAGGTTGCGTCACCGTGCCCGACCGGCGGTCCGGCCGCCACAGGTAGACCCCAAGCGCCAAGATCAGCACAACCGGGATGTCGGTGAGGAAGCTGCTCCGCCAACGCCCGCCCCCTGCAACCGCTACCCGAACCGACCTCGGTGTGACCAACGCTCTCGTGCTGCTGCTGCTGCGGCTGCTGCCGACGAGCGAGCATGACAAAGACGCCGAGATCCTCGTGCTGCGCCAGCAGATCACCGTCCTGCAGCGGTAGCCGCGCGGCGAGAGGGTCCGGTTCCCGCGGGCCGACCGGCTGCCGCCTTTGCCGAGTTCATCCGCGAGCTCTTCGTTTCCGGTATTCGAAGGCCTCGCCGCCGCCCGGGCTCGCGGGCGCCTCGGTTGGCCGACCCACCGTCATCACGCCGGAGATCGTCCACGCTGCGCGTGACATGCTGCCCAACCCTGACGCCAGCATCACCGCGATCGCGAAGCTAGTCGGCGTCAATCCCGGCACGCTTTACCAGCACCTCCCTGACTTACGGGAACCTCGCGCGGCCCGTCGGGTTCGCACCCCGGCCTCCCGGCCGGGCGAACCGCGACGGATCAGAGCGGCCCGGGCCGAGGAGAGTGGTGGGTGGGCTCTGCCGCCCGAGATTGCGTAGCTGCCCAGCTGGCGAGGAGTTTGAGCCGGTCTTCGGATGCGGTGCCGGGTTCGGCGGTGTAGATGATCAGGTCGTGCACGGCTCGGCCGGACAGGGGTAGGTCGAGGGACTGGAAGGTCAGTTCCAGGTGGCCGACGTCGGGGTGCTGGAGCCGTTTGATGCCGTCGTGGCGGATCAGGACGTCGTGGGCCGCCCATTGGCTGCGGAACTCCGGGCTGAGCGTGGACAACTCGCCGACGAGTTCGCGTAGTGCCCGGTCGCGGGGCTCGCGGCCGGCTTCGGCGCGTAGCAGGGCGGCGGTGGCGATGCTGGCGGCGTCCCAGTCGACGAAGAAGTGGTGTGCACCGGGGTCGAGGAAGATGTAGCGGGCGATGTTGGGGCGGCCGCGCTTGTCGACGGTGGCGCTGTCGAACATCGGCGCGAGCAGGGCTCGGGCCAGGGGGTTGCTGGCGACGACGTCCATGCGGCCGTTGCGTACGAACGCCGAGGACATCGTCATGGAGTCCAGCAGCCACTGGACCCGGGGCGGGACCTCGACATCCCTGCGACGCGACGGCGTGCGACTGTCGGGCCGCGATGACCGGGCCAGGTCGAACAGGTAGGTGCGTTCGTCGTCGTCCAGTTGCAGGGCGCGAGCGACCGCGTCAAGGACGCCCTCGGACACGCCGCCGATGTGACCCTTCTCCAGCCGCGTGTACCACTCCGTGCTCACGCCGGCAAGGACGGCGACCTCCTCGCGCCGCAGCCCGGCGACCCGGCGACGGACGCTGGTCGGCAGTCCGGCCTGCGCCGGGGTGATTTTGGCGCGTCGGCTGGCAAGGAAGTCCCGGATTTCGCTGCGGTTTCCGGGCCGCTGGTCCATGTCATTCACGGTAGCCGCTGCTCACGGCGCGAGGGGGGTTGAGGTTGTACCCCCGATAAACGCGACCTTCTCCGGTGGCGGCGATCCCGGTCTGCTGGGGGTCGAACCTTCCGACACGATCCCAGTCCTTTGGAGCACATCACATGCGTGCCACCCTCATGTACGGCGCCGGCGACGTCCGGATCGAGAACGTCCCGGACTCCGTCATCAAGCACCCCACCGACGCACTCGTCCGCGTCACCGCCTCCTGCATCTGCGGCAGCGACCTGTGGCCGTACGCCTCGATGTCGCCGACCAGCGCCCCCGCCCGGATGGGGCACGAGTTCATCGGCGTCGTCGAGGACACCGGCCCCGAGGTGAGCACCGTCAAGAGGGGCGACCTGGTTGTCACCCCGTTCGCCACCTCCGACGGCACCTGTGAGTTCTGCCGGGACGGCCAGCACACGTCCTGCGCCCACGCCCAGGCCGGCTTCTGGGGGCACGACGTGCCCGACGAGGGTGGCCAGGCCGAAGCCGTCCGCGTCCCGCTCGCCGATGGCACCCTCGTCAAGCTGCCCGTCGCGGCGGACTCGGCTCTCATACCGTCCCTGCTGACCCTCTCCGACGTCTTCGGCACCGGCTACCACGCCGCCGTCGCGGGCGGCGTCAACGAGCGCACCCGCGTCACCGTCGTCGGTGACGGCGCCGTCGGCCTGCTGGCCGTGCTCTCGGCCAAGCGCCTCGGCGCCGAACAGATCATCCTGATGGGCCGCCACAAGACCCGCACCGACCTCGGCAGGGAGTTCGGCGCCACCGACGTCGTCTCCACCCGGGGTGACGAGGGCATCACCCAGATCCGCGAACTGACCGGCGGACACGGCACCCACGTGGTCCTCGAATGCGTCGGCACCATGCCCGCCTACGTACAGGCCTTCGGCGTCGTCCGCCCCGGCGGCATCATCAGCCGCGTCGGCGTCCCCCAGTACGAACAGGCCCCGATCGGCTTCGGCAGCCTGTTCCGCCACAACATCCGCCTGGCCGGCGGCCCCGCGCCCGTCCGCGCCTACATCGAGGAACTCATGCCCGACATCCTCGACGGCACCATCGACCCGGGAAAGGTCTTCGACACCACTACCGACCTCAGCGGCATCCCGGCCGGCTACCAGCACATGGCCGACCGCACCAATCTCAAAGTCCTCATCAGGCCGTGACCAAAGGCACCGACTCCGTGGCGGGCGCGCCGTGAGATCGCCGCAGCGGTCGCGCCCGTCGAACTCGGTGGTCGGCATCCGTGGCCGCCGCTGCGACCGGCGGCCTGGTCCGGACAGATTACCGGCACAGTCGGATACTCATTCGTCCAAATGCCTCTGTCGGCGTAAGTGGCGGGAAGGTCAGACGTCCAGATCGAGGCGTGACGTCCCGGCCCGTGTGGATCGCGCACGATGGGATGGTCGCCGCCACTGTCGCGGCGTAGGCCGCGTCGATGCGCGGCGTCCGCCGCGTCCGGCTCGCACCGCACCAAGCCCACCATCATGCTCGTGCCGCGTTCGCGGACGCCTCCGCCCGCGAGCCGCCGTCGAGATGCAGATCAGACAAGGACCGAACTCTCAATAGGCGAATCAAGATTGGGTGAGGCCACAAGTGGCCCCGAACTGCAAGGCATTGAGATTCCCATCTCCGCCGACAGGGTTCCTGGCCGACGAGGAGAAACCAACTCTATGCTTGCCACCGGAATACCTGCGGCCAATCCGGGCCGAGGGAAAGCACCAATACAAGGATTTGCGAATGCGCCGGAATTCTGCTCTGAACAACGGCACTGCTGGCGTCAGCGAAATAACACCAAACGGCGAGCCGCCAACCTCTACCGCAGAGGGCGTCGCGCGCCGATCCGCGGTTGCCGAGGAACAAGAGTTTCTCGACTTGGCCACGGCCCGGCGCGACAGGCTTGCCGACCACCTACAGGCCGAGCTTTCGTCAGACGCCCTGGACGCGTTGGAACGGGCGCGGCGGCGCATGCTCCGCCAGCAGTACGAGGAGCTACGGCGAGCACGGGAAGGGCTGGTCTTCGGCCGCCTCGACGGCCTTGATGGCACCGTGCGACACATAGGCCGTGTCGGTCTCCGCAACGACGGCGAGGACAGTGAGCCGCTGCTGGTGGACTGGCGCGCTCCCGCAGCTCGGCCGTTCTACACCGCGACGGCTGTCGACCCACAAGGTCAGGCACGGCGCCGTCACATACGCACGACGGGATCGGCCGTTGTCGGCGTGGACGACGAGCCACTGGATGGGACCATAACGGCGGAACTAGTCGGTGAAGGCGCTCTACTGGCCGCCCTGGACCAGCGGCGCACCGGCCGCATGTCGACGGCGATCTCCACGCTGCAACGCGAGCAGGACGACATCATCCGGGCCGAGGCGACCGGCCCGTTGATCGTTCAGGGCGGTCCCGGCACCGGCAAGACCGTGGTTGCCCTGCACCGCGTCGCCTACCTGCTGTTCGCCCACCCAAAGATGGCCGACCAAGCGGTCCTGGTCCTCGGCCCCTCGCCGCGGTTCCTCCAGTACATCGCCCAGGTGCTGCCCGCGCTCGGTGAGACCGCCGTCGTCTCGGCGACCTGCGACACTCTGCTGACCGAGATCCGCGTGGGACGCGACGAGAGCCGGCTTCTCGCCGAAGTCAAGGGCCGCGCCCTCTGGCAACCCGCGCTCGAAAACTACATCACCTCGCTGCTCCCCCGGCCCCGTGAGCTGAAGCTGCGCTGGGAGGGCGAGTTCTACGTCATCACAGCCGCAACAGTGGCACAGGCACTCGCCTCGGCGGTGCAGGGACGCTCGTACCACCGCGCCCGCCAGGCGTTCGCCGAGCAGCTGCACCACATCCTTGCCGAAGCCGTCGTCGAGCAGCGCGAGGCGCTGATGAACGAGATGGAGGAGGGCTTCGAGGACATCCTCGCCCGCTTCGACAAGGGTATGCAGCATGACCACCACTTCGGCAGGAGGTCCACCGGCAGTGACGTCGACGGGTTGCTCTCCGAGGAAGAGATAGAGAATCTTCGTTATCGTATCGCCGAGAACGCCACCATCGCCCGGTTCGTCGAGGCATGGTGGCCCACCCTCGACGCCGAAACCCTACTGTGTGATCTCCTGACCGACCGCACCCTGCTAGCCCGGTTTGCTCCGCAGTTGTCCACGGAGGAGATCACCGCCGTCTCGGCCGAGCCCGCACTGTGGGCATCGAGCGACATCCCCCTGCTCGACGCCCTCGCCGACCTGTTAGGCGAGATCGAAGCCCCGCAACCACAGGGCGAGTTCGTCGCCGACCACGCTCGCCGGCAGCGCGACTGGGTGTACGGCCACGTCGTCATCGACGAGGCGCAAGAGCTGTCCGAGATGCAGTGGCAAATGGTCGTACGGCGTTGTCCCAGTCGCTCCATCACCGCGGTCGGCGACATCGACCAGGCGGAGGCAGCACATCGGCACACCAGCTGGGCGCAAGCGGTGCAGGCTGTTTTCAGAGACCGCTGGGCCGCTGCGGAACTGACCATCTGCTACCGGACCCCGCGTGAGGTTATGGACCTCACCGAACCCGTCTTGAAAAAAGCTGGCAGCCACAACGCGCCGCCACGGGCGGTACGCTCCTCCGGCATCGCCCCCTGGGTGCTCACGATCACGCCCGCCGAGCTTGCCGGCGCCGCCGCCCAAGCTGTGCGACAGCTGCAGCAACGGTGGCACGGCGGTACGGTTGGCGTCATCGCCCCCGCCGACCGCATCGCCGAACTCCTAGCCGTGCTGAGCGATGTGTCGGTGCTCACCGCGACCCAGTCCAAGGGTCTGGAATGGGATGCGACGCTACTCATTGACCCCCAGGGCATCGCCGCTGAACCGCGCGGCTGGAACGGCCTCTACGTCGCGCTCACCCGATGCACCCAGGAACTCGGACAGCTGGTACTCACGTAGCAATCGCCACACCCATGGCCAGAATTTCCGGATGTTGGGCGCGCCCTCGGGACGTGAGGATCATGTCCGTCGGTGAGCCATTTTCATCGTGGCTTGGGGTACACGGACGGGCTGGTCAATGCTTCGTGTCGATAGCTTGAGATAGGACGGGGCTTTCAAACCGGCTGTACGCCTTATCCCATCATCGTGAGCAGCTTCTCCACCGTGTTCCAGTTGCGCACGTGGTCGACGGCCCGCTCTTCGCCTTGCCGAGGATGGTCATCAGCGGGCTGTCGCGCAGGCCGCCCGGGCACCAGACGTACATCTCGGTGCCGTCGACGATGTAGCGGTCGTCGCCGATGTCGGCGCCATCCAGCACGGCGCCGACGGGTGTTTGCGGGGGCTCCGCCATGAATGCCACGACGTACTTCGAGCCGTCGGTCGCCACGTCGCCGAGGGGGTTCTTCGCCACGATGCGCGTCATCTCGTCGTGGCCGCGCAGGATCGTGTTGACGGCGAGTCCGAACCGCTTCTCGATCAGCTGCTCGATCGGCCGACTCGTGTGGGCCTCGCCCGCGCTGCCCGCACTACGAAGACGATCGCTACCCACGATGCAAATGGCTCGGTGTACCCGGATCGTGGCCAGCTCACTCTGCTCAGACTGGGTCGGCTGAGGAGGCGTAGTCCTACTATGCTGCTCGTGCATTTGTCCGCGCCGTGCCCGGCTAGGCCCATGGAGCACATATGTCCGACTCATCCGCAGTCGACCAACAGCCCGTGAACCCCAGGCTCGACACCAACGTGCCGCACACGGCACGGGTCTGGAATTACTGGCTCGGGGGTAAGGACAACTTTGCTGTGGATCGGGAGGTCGGGGAACGGGTCAGGGGCATCTTTCCCGTCGTGATCGAGCTGGCACGCGCCGACCGGCTGTTCCTGGGGCGGGCTGTCCACTACCTGGTTGCCGAGGCGGGGATCCGGCAGTTCCTCGACATCGGCACCGGGCTGCCCACTCAGGACAACACTCATGAGGTCGCGCAGCGGGTGGCCCCCGAGGCGCGGATCGTCTACGTCGACAACGATCCACTGGTGCTGGTGCACGCGCGTGCGTTGCTGACCAGTTCCGCACAGGGCGCCACCGACTACATCGACGCCGACCTGCGCGACCCGGACACGATCCTGCGGAGGGCGGCCAACACGCTGAACTTCTCCGAGCCGGTGGCGATCATGCTGCTCGGTGTCATGCACTTCATCAACGACGATGACGAACTGCAGCAGATCATCGACCGGCTGCTGGCCGCGGTGCCGCCTGGAAGCTACGTGGTCGCGGCCAACACCACCACGGCGGTCAACGGCGAGGCCACCGCCGAAGCGGTCCGCGTGTGGAACATCGATGCCCAGCCGAAACTAAAACTGCGGACCCCGGAGCGGATCGCCGAGTTCTTCACCGGCCTTGAGGTCGTAGAGCCGGGCTGGGTCTCGTGCTCACGGTGGCGCCCCGAGCCGCAGGACGACGGCAGCCTGCCGGTCGAGGTCGACCAGTGGTGCGGGATCGTACGCAAACCGTAGCTCGTCTGGTATTCGATGACTTGGCCTTGGCCGGGACCCCCGGTACTCATGGTCGAGTAGCAAGCCACCAGGGTAACGGTCGCGCCGGAAGTCAACACCAGCACGGACAAGACGCAGTCCCGACACGCCCGCTGCTGATTCGTCGACCCGGACCGGCCCACCTCCCCGGTACGCCCAACCGGGGCCACTGGTAGTCCCGCCCACGCCGATGCCACGGTCTCGGCCTCCGGCAATCGGTGGGGAACTCCGACTCCCACCTGCCGTCGATAGCGTCAGGACTCGTCCTGCTGGTGGAGCATCCCGCTCGGCGGTCGGCCGAGGCATGGAAGTCGCGGGCGGTGCGCCGCTGGCTGTCTCGACCGTCCCTCACGCGCTGTAACAGCAACCTTTGTCCGTGCCCCGACTCTGACCCCGCTGGCCGGGAATCGTGCCGGGAATGGCGACCTACGACCACGGCGCGGCCGCGGCCGAATGCCAACGCGCACGGCTGACGGGGCCGGCGTCGCCGACGAGGTCGCGGCGGAACGCCGGCACGGCGGCCCGGACGGGCGGCGCGGCGAGCAGCGTCAGCGGAGGCTCCGGCCGACCTGGTCGCGACCCCGCGCCGTGCGCTCCGGGCCAGCGGTGATGCGATGCTTGCCCGGGAAGTGGTAGCCGGGCGGCGCAGTGGAAGAGGTGGCCAGGATGCTCCTGCGGCAGTTGGAATATCTCACCGCGCTGGCCCGGGAGGAACACTTCGGCCGGGCCGCGGCGGCCTGCTGGGTGAGCCAACCCACGCTTTCGGACGGGATCCGTAAGCTGGAGGCGGAGTTCGGGGTCTCGGTGGTACGCCGTGGTCACCGTTTCGAGGGCTTCACCCCGGAGGGGGAACGACTGCTCGCCTGGGCCCGGCGGCTGCTCGCCGACCGGGACCAACTGGTGGCCGAGTTCGGCCGGACCAGCCACCAGGGCCTGACCGGACGGTTGCGCCTCGGCGCGGTGCCCGCCTCGTTACCGCCGGTCTCGCTGCTCACCGTCCCGTTCTGCGAACTCCACCCGGGCACCAGTCTCACCGTGCTGTCGCTCACCTCGGCCGAGATCCAGCGGCGTTTGATCGACTTCGAACTGGACGCCGGGCTGACCTATCTCTCCGGCGAGCCGATGACCGGCTTCCGGACCATGCCGCTGTACGACGAGCGCTACGTACTACTGACCAGGCAGGACGGTGAGTTCGCCGACCGTACCGAGGTGAGCTGGGCGGAGGTGGCCGAACTTCCGCTGTGTCTGCTCACCACCGACATGCAGCACCGGCGGATTCTGGACGGCCTGTTCCAGCGGGCGGGCGTGACGGTCATTCCACGGATGGAGACGAACTCGGTCTCCACGCTCTGCTCGCACGTCCGGGGCGGGAGGTGGGCCAGTGTGATCCCGCAAGCCTGGCTGGGACTGTTGGGAGTGCCACCGGGCACCCGGGTACTCCCGCTCGTCGAGCCGACCGCGACCAGCACCGTCGGTCTGCTGGTGCTGGACAGCGACCCGCAGCCGCTGGTGACCAGTGCGCTCATCCACGTGGTGGAAGGTCTCGACCTGCAACGCGGAATCGACGATCTGGTACCGCTCGGGGCGTTCGCACCGCCGCCCCCGCAGTCGGGGCCGGCGGTCGAGCGACGATAGACCACGTCGATCGGGTCGCGGCCGGTTGGCCGGCCCGGGTCGGCACCCGTACGGCACGGGACAGCGGCGCCGGCACGGTCTCCGTACAACGTGGGACAGGGCGTCGGGCGGCGCCCGGAGGACATGAGATGGGCGCGCCGCCGGGGCGCGGAGACCGCCGGCGCGGTCGGTCGTCGGCCCGGAGCCTCTGGCGGGAGGTCCGTCCACGGGCGCGGTGACGAGTAGCTGACGGCTCAGAGCCTTGTCAGCCCTCCACCCGTATTGCATACTGTACTCCCCATAACGCATACACATTCGCGTGCGAGAAGGGAGTAGCCCGTGCGAGTTGCAGTGCTCGGAGCCGGCGCCATCGGCGCCTACGTCGGCGCCTCGCTGTGCCGGTCCGGAGTCGACGTCCATCTGATCGCCCGCGGGGCGCACCTGGCCGCACTACGGGTACACGGGGTACGGGTACTCAGCCCCCGGGGTGATTTTTCCGCACATCCGCATGCCACCGACGATCCGACGGAGGTCGGGCCGGTGGACTACGTGTTCCTCGGCCTCAAAGCACATTCGTACGCCTCGGCGGGGCCGTTGCTCGGTCCGCTGCTCGGCCCCGAGACCGCCCTCGTCGCCGGGCAGAACGGCATCCCGTGGTGGTACTTCCACAAGCTCCCGGGACCGTACGAGGACCACCGGATCGAGGCGGTGGACCCGAATGGCGAGACCTCGGCGGTGATGGCACCGGAACGGGCGATCGGCTGCGTGGTGTACCCGGCGACCGTCATCGAGTCACCGGGGGTGATCCGGCACCTGGAGGGGACCCGGTTCTCCATCGGCGAGCCGGATGGGACGGTGTCGCAGCGGTGTCTCCGGTTCAGCGAGGCGATGATCGCCGGCGGCCTGAAGTGTCCGGTCGAGCCGCGGCTGCGGGACGACATCTGGATCAAGTTGATGGGCAACGTCTCGCTGAACCCGATCAGCGCGCTCACCCGGGCCACCATGGTGGAGATCTGCGAGAACATCGGCACGCGGCGGGTGGTCGAGCAGATGATGGAGGAGACGCTCGACATCGCCACCCGGGTGGGAAGTACGCCGGAGATCTCCATCAAGAAACGGATCGACGGCGCCCAGCGGGTCGGCCACCACAAGACCTCGATGCTGCAGGACCTCGAGGCCGGCAAGGAGATGGAACTCGACGCCGTCGTGGCGGCCGTGGTGGAGATGGCCGACATCACCGGGGCGCCGGCTCCGACGTTGCGGACCGTCTACGCCGCGACCGACCTGTTGGCCAGGACGATGGCCCGGCGGGTGCCCACGACCGCCACGCCGAGCCCGGCCTGAGTCCACCGTGGCCGGAGCCGTCGACGGTGGCCACAACGCCGACGGTGACCGCACCGTGAATCGTCACGGCGATTGTATACAGTATGCTAGATCGTTAGCTGGTCTGTGCCACCGACACCGGGATCCGGTGTCGGTCGGCCATTGACATCCACGCCGACGCACCGGGCACCCCACTCCCCCGTCCCCCGGCCGGCGAGCCCCACATCCGCAGGACACCCGACGCCCTGGAGGCTCCCGTGCCGCTGATCCACAGGTCCACCGCCTGGCCCGACGTCAACACCCGCCGCCGGAGGGTCGCCCCCGAGGCTTTCCACGACGAGCGCTCCGACGACGAGGCGACCGCGCCGCGGCTCGGCGGCGAGTCGCAGGCGTTCAAGATCGGCGTCAACCGGCCCCGGTCCCGGGGCGACCGGCAGGAGGTGTTCGGCGGCCGGGGTGCGTCCCGGCGGGGCGACTTCGTCGGCGGCGCGCTGCTGGTGCACGCGGCGACCGAGGGTCCGGCCGACGAGCGCCGGTACGGCAACTTCCCGACCCATATCCACCACCCGGAGGTCTGAACCCATGGCCAAGATTCCCTGCATGGACGCGGTCGTCTCGGTGCTCGCGTCGGAGGGCGTGGACATCGCGTTCGGCTGTCCGGGCGCGGCCATCCTGCCGCTCTACGCCGCGCTGCGGCGCAGCGAGATCAGACACCTGATCGTCCGGCACGAAGAGGGTGCCACCCACATGGCGGACGGCTGGGCCCGGACCAACGGCCGGGTCGGGGTGGCCATCGGCACGTCCGGACCGGCCGGCACCAACATGATCACGGGGTTGTACACCGCGCAGGCTGACTCCATTCCGATGATCTGTATCACCGGCCAGGCGCCCACCGGCAAGCTGCACCAGGAGGCGTTCCAGGCGGTGGACATCGTCGAAATCGCCAAGCCGGTGACGAAGTGGGCGGTGCAGGTGAAGGAGGCCGCCCAGGCGCCCTGGATCTTCCGGGAGGCGTTCCGGATCGCGCGCTCCGGACGGCCGGGCCCGGTGCTGATCGACCTGCCGATCGACGTGGCGCGGCAGGAGATCGAGTGGGACGCCTCGATCGACGCGCCGCTGCCGGTGCCTCGGGTCGAGCCGCACCAGCCCCGGGTGGAACGGGCCCTCGACATGCTACTGGCCGCCGAGCGTCCGTTGATCCTGGCCGGCGGCGGGGTCATCATCGGCGAGGCCACCGAACTGCTGCGGGAGGTCGCCGAGACCCTGGACATCCCGGTCCAGGTGACCCTGATGGGCAAGGGCGCGTTGCCGGAGGACCACGATCTGTTCGCCGGGATGACCGGCATCCAGACCACCCAGCGGTGGGGCAACGCCTCCTTTCTGGAGTCCGACCTGGTCCTCGCGCTCGGCGCCCGCTTCGGCGACCGGCACACCGGTGACCTGGAGACCTACCGGGGCGATCGGAAGTTCATCCACGTCGACATCGAGCCGACCCAGCTCGGCAAGGTGTTCGGTCCGGACCTCGGTGTGGTGTCCGACGCCGGGCCGTTCCTCGCGGCGCTGCTCGACGCGGTCCGGCGGCGCGGCGTACGGCGGGACCGGGGTGAGTGGATCTCGCTGGTCCGCAAACTGCGCGAGACGCTTCGTCGCCGGGACGATTTCGACGCGGTACCGATCAAGGCGCCCCGGGTGTTCAAGGAGATCAACGAATTCTTCGGCCCGGACACCTATTTCGTCACCGCCATCGGCCTGTACCAGATCTGGTCCGGGCAGTTCCAGAAGGTGTTCAAGCCCCGGCACTACCAGGTCTGCGGTCAGGCCGGCCCGTTGGGTTGGGAGATACCGGCGGCGATCGGGGTCAAGTCCGCCAAACCCGACGCCGAAGTGGTGGGTGTGGTCGGCGACTATTCCTTCCAGTTCCTGGTCGAGGAGCTGGCCGTCGCCGCGCAGTACAACATCCCCTTCGTACTGATCATGTTGAACAACGAGTATCTCGGCCTGATCCGCCAGGCCGAGATCGGCTACGACATGAACTACGAGGTGGACATCCACTACGACGAGTACGGCACCGACAATGTCAAGATCATGGAGGCGTACGGCTGTTCCGGGCGTCGGGTGCTCCAGCCGGGCGAGATCGCTGACGCGCTGGCCTGGGCCAGCAAGGAAGCGAGGCGTACCAGCCGGCCGGTGCTGGTCGAGGTGATGATCGAGCGCGAGGCGAACACCGCGCACGGCCTCTCCATCGCCAAGGTCAACGAGTTCGAGCCGGCACCGGAAATCGAGTACCGGGACCCGGTCTCGGGCTGATTAGCGTGGTTACCCGGCACCAGAGGTCGGCTACCACGCATATCCCGCACATCGAATCGCTCAGGGGTGGGCGGCCAAGCCGCCCGCCCCAGCGGCGCTGCCAGGAACGGTGCGCCCGGCGCCGCGTGGTGTATCCGGCCTTTGCGGAGAATGCGTGCCGAGGACACCCGCCACCAGGCTCATCGATTGCATCTCGCCGACTGTATGCTATAACCCAATTCGGGTGCAGTGCCCGATCGTTTTCTCGCAGCCGGAGGTAGTCCATGACCGAATGGGGGGGCGGGACCTCGCCAGCCGGTGCCAACGGTGGGCGACGACGACTCGCCGCGGCCCGTGGCGAACCCCGGGCCGCGCGTCAGCCTCTGGAGCGGCCCGCGCCGTTGCGCCAGGCGGTCTACGACGTCATCGCCGAGATGATCATCAATCGTGAGCTGCAGCCCGGCGAGCATCTTGTCGAGAACGAACTCGCCGCCCAGCTCGGTGTGAGTCGGCAGCCCGTCCGGGAGGCCCTGCAAAGGCTGCAGAGCGAGGGCTGGGTCGACCTGCGTCCCGCACTCGGCGCCTTCGTACACGTGCCCACCGAGGAGGAAGCCGACCAGCTTCTCACCACCCGGACCCTGCTCGAGACGGAGTCCGCGCGGCTGGCCGCCAAGCAGGCCACGCCGGAACAGGTCGAGCGGCTCAGGGAGTTGCAGCGCGCCGGGGAGAAGGCGCTCAGCGACGACGACCAGGTGGCCCTGGTCGACGCGAATGCGGCCCTGCACGCGCACGTGGTCGCGATGTCCGGCAACAAGGTCCTCGCCCAGCTGATCGCGATGGTGGACCGCCGGGTGCGGTGGTACTACTCGCCGATCGCCCGCACCCGTGGCCGGGAGGCCTGGGACGAGCACGCGGCACTGATCGACGTGATCGCCGGCCGGAACAGCAGGCGGGCCGGCGAGATAATGCGCCGACACACCGAACGCACCCGGGAGAGCTACCACCAGCGGCGCAAGGAGGCCGCCGAGCGGGAAGCCCTGGGCTGACCGGCCGGCCCCTCCCCCGGACCGCCCGTCGTCCACCGGCGGTCCGGCGGGGACGACACCGGACGACGTTCCTCGGCCCGGCCGGGTATGACCTGGCCGGGCCCTTGACGTATCCGGTCTGACCGGCCCGCCGCTCGCGCGGCGTCGAACGGGGATCGGCACACCGAAGGTGCCCGCCCGCGGAGGTGTCGTGCCGGATGCGGTGCGACGAGCGCATCCCGACCTCGCGGAACGGGCACCTCGGTGGGCCACGCCCGGTGCGACCGGCTACCCGGTCCGGGGCGCGTACCTGGTGCGACGGCTGAGAGAGGCAGACGACCCCCTTGTCGGGCCGTGCGTAGTTCGCCGCGAGCGCGAGCGGCACCCCGACGCCGAGGGCGCCGAGCGGGCCCGGGTCCATCCCGCTCGGTCGACACTCCTTTACAGGCGGATGGACTTCTTGTTCATGAACTCCTCGATGCCGGCCGCGCCGAGTTCCCTGCCCATCCCGGAGCGCTTGATCCCGCCGAACGGGAGGTCGGCCTGCGACCCACCGGCGCTGTTCAGATACACCATGCCGGACTCGATCTGCCCGGCAACCCGGCGCAACCGGTTCGGATCCGTGCCCCATACACTCGCGCCGAGCCCGAACGGCGAGTCGTTCGCGATCGCGACCGCCTCCTCCTCGGTCTCCGCGCGAAAGACCAGCACGACAGGGCCGAAGATCTCCTCGTAGTAGGCGTCCATCTCGGGGGTCACGTCCGTGAGCACAGTGGCTTCGAGATAGGCGCCGGGCCGGTCGATGCGACGCCCGCCGGTGCGTAGCGTCGCGCCCTGCCGGACCGCCTTCTCGACCTGACCGGCCACCTCGTCAGCCGCCGCGACCGACGCGAGCGGCGGCAACTTCGTCGCGGGATCGCCGGGGTCGCCGGGCACGAAGGTCTCGGCCACATGCGTGGTCAGCCGGTCGACGAACTCCTCGTAGATGTCGGCGAGCACGATCATCCGCTTGGGCGAGTTGCACGACTGGCCGCAGTTGCGCATCCGGGCGGTCGCGGTGGCCTTCACGGTCTTGTCCATGTCGTCGGTGTCCAGCAGGATCAGCGGGTCGGAACCGCCCAGTTCCAGGACGACCCGCTTCAGATTCCTTCCGGCCTCGGCGGCGACCGAGATGCCCGCCCGTTCGCTGCCGGTCAGGGAAACCCCCTGGATGCGGGGGTCCGCGAGCATCCGGGGGACCTGCGCGCTGGACGCGAAGATGTTCACGTACACGTCCTCAGGCACCCCGGCGTCGTGCAGTATCCGCTCGATCGAGGCTGCCGACCGGGGGCAGATCGAGGCATGTTTCAGCAGGATCGTGTTGCCGAGCACCAGGTTCGGCGCCACGAACCTGGCGATCTGGTAGCAGGGGAAGTTCCACGGCATGACGCCGAGCAGCGGCCCGATGGGGTTCTTGGTGATGACGGCCTTGCCGCCCCTGATCTCCAGCGGCTCGTCGGCCAGCAGCGAAGGACCGTTGTCGGCGTAGTACCTGAAGATGTCGACGACCACGCCGACCTCACCGCGGCCCTCGTTGATCCGCTTGCCCATCTCCAACGTCATCGTCGCCGCCAGTTCGTCGGCGTGCTCGGCGAACAGGTCCGCCGCGCGTGACACGATCCTGGCCCGCTCGGCGACCGGCCGACGCCGCCACGACAAGTACCCGTGGTGCACGCGATCGATCGCTTCACGGACCTCCGCCTCGGTCGCGTTCTCGATCTTCTCGATCAGTTCACCTGTCGCTGGGTCGGTAACTGTGTACATAGGGGTCCGAGCCTCCGTTCTCTACCAACACTGCGCCGGGATACTCTGTCATCGCTCTGCATACTGTCTACAGATCGCATCCGTCCGCCGCCCGGCGGATCCTCACGGGCGGTCGACACCCCGGGCGGCAGGTCGCCGGGCGGCCCGGAGCGGCGGCTGGCGTTACTCAGGACGCGCGAGCCGACCGAGGCGCCCGAGCGAGATGTTCGACGCCCTCCTCGCCGACCCGGACGGTGCGGTACGGCCCGGTCATCGATGCGTGCCGTGGGGTACGGGGAGAGCCGACCGTCCTCACCGCTGCACCGTGATGCCCTTGGGGTTGAGGTGGGCGATGTTGCCGCTCTCGGTCCCGTCGGCGGGGTCGATGACGCAGTCGATGAGCGCGGGCTGGCGCAGCGTCAGGGCCTCGCGCAGGGCGGCGGCGACCTCCACCGGCGTCGTCGCCCGATAGCCCCTACCTCCGAATGCGGCGATCATGAGATCGTGCCGGGCCCTGAGGGCGGTCGGTGCCGGGTCCCCGGAGGTTGACACAGCGTCGCCACGGTAGACGCCACTGTTGTTCAGCACGACCGTGACGACGGGCAGGTTGTAGCGGCAGATCGTCTCTATCTCCATGCCGCTGAACCCGAACGCACTGTCGCCCTCGATGGCGACGACCGGTTCTCCGGTCTCGACCGCGGCGGCGATCGCGTACCCCATGCCGATGCCCATCACGCCCCAGGTGCCGCTGTCCAGGCGGTGTCGCGGCACCTGCATACCGATCGTGTTACGCGCCAGGTCCAGCGCGTTCGCGCCCTCGTTGACGACATATGCCTGCGGGTTCTCCCGCAGGACATCGCGGATGGCCTGCAGCCCGCCCAGGAACTTCATCGGGTGGGCCGTTTCGGCGGCCTTGAGGCGCCTGGCCATCTTGCCGACGTTCTCCGCGGAGCGAGCCGAAAGCTCGTCCCGCCACTGGGCCGGTACCGCGATCTGGCCGGGTCCGGTCCGCTCGATCAGGGCCTGCATCACCGAACCGACGTCACCGACGAGCGGCGCCGCAATAGGCTGATTGCTGTCCAACTCGGTGCTGGCGATGTCCACCTGGATGAACTTGGCGTCCGAGTTCCACTGCGGCGCATCGCCGTGCCCGAGCAGCCAGTTCAGGCGCGCACCGACGAGCATCACGACGTCGGCCCGGCGTAGGGCCAGCGATCTGGCACTGGCTACCGACTGCGCGTGGTCGTCGGGCAGCAGGCCCTTCGCCATCGACATCGGCAGGTAGGGCACACCGGTGAGCTCGACGAATTGGCGGATCTGGTCGTCCGCCTGCGCGTACGCAGCGCCCTTGCCGAGCACGACGAGCGGGCGCTGGGCGCTCGCGAGCAGTTCGATCGCGCGGTCCAGGGCCGCGGGTTCGGGCACCTGACGCGGTGCCGGGTCGACGACCCGCCACAGTGACGCCGCGCCCAGATCCGCGTCGATGACCTCGCCGAGGACCGCGGCCGGGATGTCGAGGTAGACGCCTCCCGGTCGTCCGGACACGGCAGTGCGGATCGCGCGGGCCACGCCGCGGCCGATGTCTTCCGCCCGGTGTACGCGGTATGCCGCTTTGGCAAACTGTCGGGCCGCTGCCAGCTGGTCCATCTCCTCGTAGTCGCCCCGCTGGAGGTCGACGAGGTGCCGCTCGCTGGATCCGGAGATCTGCACCATCGGGAAGCAGTTCACGGTGGCGTTGGCCAGGGCCACCAGGCCGTTGAGGAATCCGGGAGCGGACACCGTCAGGCAGATTCCCGGCTTTTTCGTCAGGAACCCGGCCGCCGCCGCCGCGTGCCCGGCAGCACTCTCGTGCCGGAAGCCGATGAAGCGGATGCCAGACGCCTGCGCCAGGCGGGCCAGGTCGGTGATCGGGATGCCGACGACGCCGTAGATGGCGTCAACCTCGTTGAGTTTGAGCGCATCGACGACCAGATGGATCCCGTCGGTGAGTTTCTTCGCGCCTACGACGTCGCCAGCTTCTGATTCCCGGAGGGAAGCGATGGTCATGATCAGGGTCCTCCATCATGGTCGTGCGACTTCTGCGTACTGTATGTGGTTTAGCTCCCGATCGTCCGGGTTGGCCTGGTCGGCGACGGCGACGGGCACTGCGCGGAGCGCGCACGGAAACGAGGCTCTTTCCCCTCCCTGATCTAGAAGTGCATACCGTATGGGGTAGGCAATAATCGTGGACCATGTGACAGCGGGGTGTCTAGGGGGTAGCAGAGACGTTTTCCGGGCAGGCTGGCCCGCACCGGCGCCACACTGGTGGTCGTGGACGGGTCGGCGACGCGGGTGGCCTTGGTCACTGGATCGTTTTTTGTATACCGAAGCCGGTATCCTGGGACTGTCGAACAAGGACCTGTCGCCGGACAGGACGAGCACGAGGGTTTGTGGTGGCACGGCATCGGGTAGGTCCACAAGAGATGCCGGCATACCGTTCATACAGTGTCCGGACCGCGGGGCCGAGGGCCCGCACGGCCGCGGCCGCCCCCACCGGTCATCGCTCCGGCGACAGACACATATCCGGCCGCCACGCGACGAGGCGTGACGGCGGGAAGGTCCGGCGACCCAGGTGTGCCCGGCCCCACCAGGCACACCCGGGTGTCCTGCCGGACCACCGTCCCGGACGGACTCATGTCGCCCGGTCCGGTGCGCACAGTCCCGGGAAGCGTCGTTTCCCGGGAAGACCGACAAGCAGGAGTGATGCTGTCATGACCACCTGGCGAACGTTCTCACGTTCCCTGACCCGACTCTCCGACCGGCTTGCCCTGCCGACCGGGTTCCCGGCCGACGGCCGTTCCCTCGGGCTCGGCCTGGCTGCTGCGCTGGAGAACCAGCGCCGGGCCGCCCGGCCGAGCGACGAGGAGATCAAGCGCTTCCTCCGCGGCTCCACGGCGGACGAAGACCTGGTCAAGGTCTGACGACCGGTCAGACCGCGTCCCGGTCCGCCGTCACGGTGTCGTGGGCACCGGGGGCCTCGGCCCCCATCCCCTCCGTGGCGGCGGACGGCCGTTCGAGCTGGTCCCGCCGGGACTTCGCCAGGCTGGCAACGGTGGTGACCAGCAACGTGCCGACGATGACCCCGAGCGAGACGGCGATCGGCACCGCCGGCGCCCAGGACACCCCGTCGTGGTGCAGCGCCTCCAGCACGAGCTTGACGCCGATGAAGGCCAGGATGAACGCCAACCCCTTGCTCAGGTACACCAGCCGGTCCAGCAGGCCGCCGAGCAGGAAGTAGAGCTGCCGCAGGCCCATCAGCGCGAACGTGTTCGCGGTGAAGACCAGGTACGGCTCCTGGGTCAGGCCGAAGATCGCCGGGATGGAGTCGAGCGCGAACAGCAGATCGGTGGTGCCGATGGCGACCATGACGATCAACATCGGCGTCACCATCGTCCGGCCGTCCACCTTGACCAGCACCGAGGCACCCCGGTACGACTCGGTGGTCGGCAGGATCCGCTTCGCCGTACGCAGCGCGACGTTCTCGGAGAACTCGTCCTCCTGCTGCGGTCCGACCAGCTTGATGGCGGTGTAGATCAGGAACGCGCCGAAGAGGTAGAACAGCCAGTCGAACCGCGCGATGGCCTGGGCACCCGCCGCGATGAAGATGCCCCGCATCAGCAGCGCCAGCACGATGCCGATCAGCAGCACCTTCTGCCGGTACTGGATCGGGACCGCGAACCGGCTCATGATGATGATGAAGACGAACAGGTTGTCGACGCTGAGCGAGTACTCGGTGAGCCAGCCGGCGAAGAACTGGCCTCCGTAGCCGGGACCGGCGGTCGCGATCAGGAGGAATCCGAAGGCGACCGCCGCCAGTACGTAGAAGCTCACCCAGCCGACACACTCCCGGAAGGATGGTTCACGGGGGTTCCGGGCGACCAGGTAGAAGTCGAAGGCGATCATCACGAGGAAACCGACGATCGTTACGGCCCATACCCAGACCGGTAGATTCATGACGCTCCCTTGGATCGGAACAGGTTCGGCCGACCCGTGCCCCGAGCTGCGGCCCGGGCCCGCCGTCGACTCTCTTTCGCCTCCCACTGCGCCTCGGCGTGCCGCAGGTAGAACAGGTACAGCCGCTCGGCCCGCGGGTTGCCGTGCCGGATCCGGCGCAGCCAGCCCGGCGCGACCCGCTCGTGCAGCCAACTGAACCCGATCGCGAAGCCGAGGCTGACGATCGCCTGGTACGCGAGGAAGCCGAGCACGTCCGGCGGCACGGCCGGTCGGCCTGCGAGAAGCAGGCCGACCAGCACCTCGTGCGCCAACCGGGCGAGGGGGAACCCGACGAGCCAGTAGAGCGCCGTCGGGGCGAAGACCCCCGGCGAGATGGTTCCGACCGCCAGCAGCAGCCCGAACCCGCCGCCGAGCAACACCAGCGGCAGCCCGAGCGCCAGGCCGGTGGCCAGCGCCCAGTCGACGGGCTGGCCGGCGACCAGGGCCAGCCCGAAGGCCGCCAGCCCGGCGATCGCCCCGATGGTGGCGCCCGGCAGCGCGAGCTGGCCGAGGTGGCGTAGCTGCTGGCCGGTCACGGCTTTCCCTCACTCCGCTTGGTCATGACAACTCCTCCGTCGTACTAGTCGACGACCACGCCGAACCTGACCAGGCTGTAGATCAGCATGCCCAGGTAGAACACCGCGCCGAACCCGATCACCAGGTTCTGCACGATGCCCGGACGGATCGGCTTGGGCAGCATCCGGTTGTTCACCAGCAGCAGTACGACGCAGTACGCGCCCATCGCGAAGGTGGACAGGAAGGCCAGCACGTCGAGAATGGCGCCCGGACCGTCGGCGGGGCCGAAGTTCAGGATCAGGATGCCGAAGGTGATGACGCCCCAGAGGAAGCCGGCGTAGAGCTTCGACATGCTGAACCGCTTCGCACCGGGTACGAAGTGGTAGGTCATGTCGGCCTGGCCCCGGGAGAACGAGTCGAACAGACCCAGCGTGGCGTTGAGCCCGATCAGCGCGATGAACCCGAGGAACACGCCGTGCAGCACCGGCGCACCGGCCGACGCGAACGCGTCCGCCATGGCGGTCAGCGCCACCTCCCGGTCACCGTCCCGGATCAGGTCGCCGACGTTCGGGTTCTCCCGGACGGCGGTCTGGGCCAGCACGGTGAACGAGACGGTGACCAGCATCGTGACGCCCCAGAAGAGCAGGAGGGCGTCGAAGGTCACCCAGCGCCGCCACCCCCTCCACTTCTTCATCTCCTCCGGGTTGTCGGTGTCGAACATGAAGCCACGCGACGGCATGACCTCCTGCTCGCCCGCGTGCCGGAGACCGCGGATCTTCGGGATGTGCGCGCCCATGCCGGCACCCGAGTCCCGCAGGTGCAGCGTGTACCACATCTGCTGCATGCCGGACGGACCGGCGAAGGCGATCGCACCGACGATGACCGGGAACCAGGCCGCCGACATCGCCTCGTCCGGCAGGTAGCCGAAGTGGAACATGCCGCCGAGGGTGGAGGTGACGTCGCTCCACCGGCCGACCAGCGAGGCCACCACCGAGGTGCCGACCACGAGTACGCCGATCAGCAGCCCGAGCAGGCTCTCCAGCAGCGGGTAGATCACCTTTGCCAGGCTGAACACCACGCCGACCAGGATCAGACCGACGCAGGCCGAGACGGTCCAGGGTATCCCGGTCACCTCCTCGAAGGCGGCGGCGCCGGTGGAGAGGTGTCCGGGCCAGATGTAGACCAGGATCGCCACGCTGAAGAAGAACCACATCAGCGGTTTGAAGACCCGGGCGGCGCCGAAGAAGATGCTCTCTCCGGTGGCCATCGCGTACCGGGCCATCTCCAGCATGACGAACGCCTGGAGGGTGACGCCGATCAGGAAGAGCCACCTGATCTCCGGCCCGAAGATCAGGACCAGTCGGGGCCACATGTACGACTCGCCCATGCCCACGCCGAGTGCGACGAGGAACACGGTCGGGCCGAGCAGGTGGATCGAGGGCGGTGCCTTCGGCAGCTCCCTGATCGGCATCGGTTCGAGCTTTCCGGCCCGCCATACCCGGTCCTCGGTGTCGATGGTGGTGCCGGTGCCGGTGCGCTGCCCCGGGACGGGGGGAGCGCCGGTGGGTGGTGCCGTACTACTTGTCGGTTGGCTGGGCGAAGGGCTGTTCGAAGCGTCCACGCTGGACCTCCTCGGGATTCCGACGACGCGCGGATCTGGAGGACGGCCCAGATCCGACGTTTCTGTCCTTTGACCCCTGGCCGCGGAGCGGGTCGCCGTGTCGCTAGTGGCCCCTCCAACTGCCCGGTGTGGTGGAACTGTGCATGGCTCAGCGGCCGTCCGGTTGGCCGCCGAGCAGGCCGGCGGAGCGTGCCCACCGGTACTTCGCACCGAGCACGGCGACGGGCTTCTCCGTGGTGTACGGATAGGCGACGATGCCGTGCCGGTACAGGTGCTCGCTGGCCTCCTCGACCTCGACGTCTCCGGCGAGCGAGGCGACCACGGGCTTGTGGATGCCCTTGGCCCGGAACTCCTCGACCACGTCCACCACCAGTTCGGCGAAGACCATCGGCGGGGTGACGATGGTGTGCCAGTAGCCGAGGATCAGGGCGTGGATGCGGGGGTCGGACAGGCCGAGCGCGATCGTGTTGCGGTAGGTCGACGGCGGTTCGCCGCCGGTGATGTCGATCGGGTTGCCGGCCGCGCCGAACGGCGGGATGAACCTGCGGAACGCCTCGTCGAGGTCCGGCGGGATCTCCATCAGGGTGAGCTTGTTGTCCACACAGGCGTCCGAGAGCAGTACCCCGGAACCGCCGGCGCCGGTGATGATGACGACGTTCTCGCCCTGCGGGGTGGGCAGCAGCGGGATGCCGCGGGCGTACTCCAGCAGGTCGTTGAGGCCGGGGGCGCGGATCACACCGCTCTGCCGCAGGATGTCGTCGTAGACCTTGTCGTTGCCGGCCAGCGCGCCCGTGTGCGAGCTGGCCGCCTTGGCGCCCTGGTCGGTGCGGCCGGCCTTGAGCACGAGCACCGGCTTCGTCGCCGACACCCGCTTGGCGGTCCGGGCGAACGACCGGCCGTCCTTCAGGTCCTCCAGGTGCATGGCGATGAGCTGGGTGTTCGGGTCGCTCTCGAAGAACGTCAACAGGTCGTCCTCGTCGATGTCGGCCTTGTTGCCCACGCCGACGATCGCGGACACACCCATCCGGGCCGAGCGGCTGAAACCGAGGATGGCCATCCCGATTCCGCCACTCTGCGAGGAGAGCGCCACTCCGCCCTTGACGTCGTACGGGGTGCAGAACGTCGCGGACAGGCTCTCCGGGGTGTAGTAGTAACCGTAGATGTTCGGCCCGAGGATGCGTACCCCGTACTGGCGGGCGACCGCGAGCACCTCGGCCTGCAACTCGTGGTTGCCGGTCTCGCCGAACCCGGACGGGATCAGGATGGCTCCGGCCACTCCCTTGGCGCCGACCTCGGCCAGCGCCTGCGGGACGAACTTGGCCGGGATCGCGAAGACCGCGACGTCGACCGGTCCGGGTACGTCGGTGATGCTCTTGTACGCCTTGCGGTCCAGGATCTCGGTGGCCTTGGGGTTGATCGGGTAGATCTCGCCCCGGTAGCCGCCGTTCACCAGGTTCTTCATCACCGAGTTGCCGATCTTGCCGGCCTCGGCGGAGGCGCCGATCACCGCGACCGAGGCGGGCCGCATGATCCGGTTCATGCTGGCCAGGATCTCCTCGTCGGTGAACTGCTCCGGGCGCTCGGCAGCCTTGGGATCGACCAGGATCCGGACGTCCACCGCGGTCGCTCCGGTCGAGGTTGCCAGCACCGGGTTGAGGTCGACCTCGGCCAGTTCCGGAAAGTCGGTGACCAGATCCGAGAGCCGGACGATGAGGTCGGACAGGACCTCCCGGTTGGCCGGCTCGGCGCCGCGTACGCCGCGCAGGATCTCGGCCGAGGCGATTCCGTCGATCATCGACAGCGCGGTGGCGGTGTCGGTCGGGGCGAGCCGGAAGGTGACGTCCTTGAGCACCTCGACCAGTACGCCGCCGAGGCCGAAGGCGATGACCTTGCCGAACGTCTGGTCCGTCACCGTACCGACGATCACCTCGTGCCCGGAGCTGAGCTGCTGCTGCACCTGGACCCCGACGATCTTCGCGTCGGCCCGGTACGCCTTCGCGTTCGCGATGATGGTGTCGTACCCGGCGGCGACCTCCGCGGCCGTTCCCAGCCCGACCAGTACTCCGCCGGCTTCGGTCTTGTGCAGGATGTCCGGCGAGACGATCTTCAGGACCACCGGCAGGCCCATCTCCTCGGCCAACGCCACCGCCTGGTCGGCGCTGCCGGCCAGGCCCTCGCCCGGGGTGGCGATCCCGTACGCCTCGACCACCAGCCGACCCTCGGGAGCGGTCAGCGAACTCCGTCCCTCCGCACCGGCCTGGTCGAGCACCCGGCGCACGGCCTCGCGGTCGTAGCCGCTGTCGTCTATCGGCATTTCGTCGTCTCCTTCGTCAACGGCACTCCGCCGGGCTCCGGCGGACCGGCAGATCGTGGGACTGGTCGGACGGGCCGGCCGGGTCGTCAGATGGCGCCGGCGGCACGTAGCTCGCCGATCCCCTGCTCGGTGTAGCCCAGTTCGCCGAGTACCTGCCTGGTGTGCTCGCCGAGCAGCGGCGAACGCTCGATGTCGACGTGCGAGTCGGAGAGCTTGATCGGGTTGCCGACCGTCTTGAACGGGCCCCGCTCGGGATGGTCGACCTCGACCACCGAGCCCAGCGCGGCCAGGGTCTCGTCCTCGATCAGCTCCCGGGTCGACATGATCGGCCCACACGGGATGTTGTGCGCGTTGAGCTGCTCCATGACTTCCTGCTTGGTGTGCCGCTCGGTCCACTCCTCGATCAGCGCGAACGCCTTGTCGAGTTTGTTAAGGCGCACCTGCGGGGTGCTCCACGCGGGATCCTCGGCCAGCTCCGGCTTGCCGATCAGCTCGCAGATCGGCTTCCAGCCGACCGGTTGGATGATCACGTAGATGTAGTCGTTCGGCCCGCCCGGGGCGCAGCGCACGGCCCAGCCGGGCTGGCCGCCGCCGGAGGCGTTGCCGGATCGGGGCACCTCGTCGCCGAAGCTCTCGTTGGGGTACTCCCCCAGTGGCCCGTGGGTCAGCCGCTGCTGGTCCCGCAGTTTGACCCGGCACAGGTTGAGCACCGCGTCCTGCATGGCGACCTGGACCCGCTGGCCGCGCCCGGTCCGGGTGCGCTGGTACAGCGCGGCCAGGATGCCGGCGACCAGGTGGATGCCGGTACCGGAGTCGCCGATCTGGGCCCCGGTCGCGGTCGGCGGCCCGTCCTCGAAGCCGGTGGTGCTCATCGCCCCGCCCATCGCCTGGGCGATCACCTCGTACGCCTTGAAGTTGGCGTAGCGGCCGGGCCCGAATCCCTTGATGGAGGCGTAGACCAGTCCCGGGTTGATCTCCTGAAGCCGCTCCCAGGGGAAGCCGAAGCGCTCGACCACACCGGGGCCGAAGTTCTCCACCAGGATGTCCACCCCGGACACCAGTTTGGTGAAGACCTCCTTGCCCTGCGGGTGCTTCATGTTGAGGGTGATGCTGCGCTTGTTGGCGTTCAGCATCGTGAAGTAGAGGCTGTCCACGTCGGGGATGTCCCGGAGTTGGGAACGGGTGATGTCACCGTGGCCCGGAGCCTCCAACTTGATGACGTCCGCACCCAGCCACGCGAGGATCTGCGTGGACGAGGGACCGGACTGTACATGCGTCATGTCGAGGACCCGAACGCCCTCCAGTGCCTTACCCATGAGCCAACCTCCTGTGCGCGCCACGCCGTGCACTTCCGACCGTGCAGCTGAACTTCCGCTGGTGTTACCGCTGCTGTGGGTTGGTCTGCCGACCCTCCGCCCAGCTTCGGGGATTGCATACCGTATGGGGTAGGCAATATCGTGGCGCATGTAACAGCGGAGTGTCTAGGGGGTAGCGGAACGTTTTCCGCGAAAGCCTTCGGCGGACCGGCAGACCGGCCCCGAACATCGGCGCGGACCAGGGACGGACTCCTCCGGTTCATCCGGGGACGGTCCGGTCCACCTTCCCGGTGGATCCGCGCCCGGCCCCACCACCACGTCCGGTCCCGATTCCACTCCCGTCCGATGTGCCCCATCAACGGGAGCAACCCACCGAAGGTCAACAGAAGGGAGGCCCGGTGGATCTGTTGGAGCACCAGGCACAGGAACTCTTCGCCAAGCACGGCGTACCGGTCAGCCGTAACCGCGTGGCCAGCACCCCCGACGAGGCCTATGCGGCCGCCGCCGAGATCGGTGGACGCGTAGTGGTCAAGGCCCAGGTGAAAACCGGTGGCCGGGGCAAGGCCGGCGGGGTCAGGCTGGCCGACGGTCCCGACGCCGCACGCGACGTCGCGACCGCGATCCTGGGCATGGACATCAAGGGCCACACCGTGCACAAGGTGCTGGTCACCGAGGCCAGCGACATCGTCGACGAGTACTACGTCTCCGTCCTGCTCGACCGGTCCAACCGCTCGTTCCTCGCCCTGGCCTCCCGGCAGGGCGGTGTCGAGATCGAGCGGGTGGCGGCCGAGAACCCGGACGCGTTGGCCCGGCTCCAGGTGAGCCCGGCCGCCGGACTCGGCTGGGAGAGCGCGCTCCGGCTGGCCGCCGACGCGGGCCTGCCGGACGATGTACGCGACGTCGTGGCCAGCATCCTGGTCCGACTCTGGAACGTCTTCCGCTCCGAGGACGCCACCCTGGTCGAGATCAACCCACTGGCCAAGCTCGCCGACGGCACGGTACGGGCGCTGGACGGCAAGGTGACCCTCGACGACAACGCCCGGTTCCGACAGCCCGGACATCCGCAGTTCGTCGACGTCAGCGCCACCGACCCGCTGGAGGTCAGGGCCGCCGAGAAACACCTCAACTACGTCAAGCTCGACGGGTCCGTCGGAGTCATCGGCAACGGCGCGGGCCTGGTTATGAGCACGCTCGACGTGGTCGCCTACGCGGGCGAGCAGTTCGGCGGGGTGAAGCCGGCCAATTTCCTCGACATCGGCGGCGGAGCCTCGGCCGAGGTGATGGCGAACGGGCTGGAGATCATCCTCGGCGACCCCGACGTGCGGAGCGTCTTCGTCAACGTCTTCGGCGGGATCACCGCCTGCGACGCCGTGGCCAACGGCATCGTCCAGGCGGTCGGGCTGCTCACCGGCCGGGGCGAGACGATCACCAAACCACTTGTCGTCCGGCTGGACGGCAACAACGCCGCGGAAGGGCGACGGATCCTCGCCGAGGCCGCGCTCGCCGGCGTACGGACCGCGGACACGATGGACGGCGCGGCGCGGCTCGCCGCCGAGCTCGCCGGCAAGGGGGCGTGACAGTCATGGCAATCTTCCTCACCGAGAAGAGCAGGGTGCTGGTCCAGGGCATCACCGGCATCGAAGGCACCCGGCACACCCGGCGGATGGTCGCCGCCGGAACGAACATCGTCGCCGGAGTCACGCCGGGCAAGGGCGGCCAAGACGTCGACGGCATCCCGGTGTTCAACAGCGCCGCCGAGGCGGTCAAGGCGACCGGCGCCGACACCTCGGTGGTCTTCGTGCCGCCCCGGTTCGCCAAGGCCGCGGTGATCGAGGCGATCGACGCCGAGTTGAGCCTGGCCGTGGTACTGACCGAAGGCATCCCGGTGCACGACACCGCGGCGTTCTGGGCGTACGCCCAGGACGCCGGCAACGCGACCCGGATCATCGGGCCGAACTGCCCCGGCCTGATCAGCCCCGGCCAGTCCAACGCGGGCATCATCCCGGCCGACATCACCAAGCGAGGGCGGATCGGTCTGGTCAGCAAGAGCGGCACCCTGACGTACCAGATGATGTACGAGCTGCGCGACTTCGGCTTCTCCACCTGCGTCGGCATCGGCGGCGACCCGATCGTCGGCACCACCCACATCGACTGTCTACAGGCGTTCCAGGACGACGCCGAGACCGACGCGATCGTGATGATCGGCGAGATCGGCGGGGACGCGGAGGAACGCGCCGCGGAGTACATCAAGGCCCACATCAGCAAGCCGGTGGTCGGCTACGTGGCCGGCTTCACCGCACCCGAGGGCAAGACGATGGGGCATGCCGGCGCGATCGTCTCCGGATCGTCCGGAACCGCGTCCGCCAAGCAGGAGGCCCTGGAGGCGGTCGGAGTCAGGGTCGGCAGGACGCCGTCCGAGGCCGCCGCACTGATGCGCGAGACGTTACTGGCGCGCTGACCGACGGCGAGCCGTCGGGTGGCCCGGTCGTTCCGGCCGGGTCACCCGGTACCCGCCGTACCCGAGGTCAGCGCCGGTCCGGGCGGAGTCCGACACCTCCGCCCGGACCCCGCGCTCGACTAAACCTCCGGCCACGGCCCGGTCCCGCCCACGGCGGCCCCGCCGGGCCAGCGGCGGGCACTCCCGGTCACGCCGGCAGCCCGGACCCCGGTCACGCCGGCAGCTCGGACCTGTCCCGCCGCAGCAGGCGGTGTGCGCCGGCGTACACGTTCATCGACGAGCCCCGCAGGAAACCGATCAGGGTGAGTCCGGCGTCGGCCGCCAGATCCGCGGCGAGCGAGGACGGTGCGGAGACCGCGGCGAGCGCCGGGATGCCGGCCATCACCGCCTTCTGCACCAACTCGAACGAGGCCCGCCCGCTGACCATCAGCACGGTGTCGCGCACCGGCAGCCGCCCGTCGCGCAACGCCCAGCCGACGACCTTGTCGACAGCGTTGTGCCGGCCGACGTCCTCACGCAGGCAGTGCAGCCGCCCGGCGGCGGAGAAGAGTCCCGCGGCGTGCAGGCCGCCCGTGCGGTCGAAGACCCGCTGCGCGGTGCGTAGCGTGTCGGGCAGGGTGCTGACCACCTCGGGGTCGAGCCGGATCGGATCGTCCCGCACCGACCACGCCGCGACGGTACGCACCGCGTCCAGGCTCGCCTTGCCGCAGAGCCCGCACGACGAGGTGGTGTAGAAGTTGCGCTCCAGCGACGGGTCCGGTGGCGCCACTCCGGCGGACAGGACCACGTCGACCACGTTGTACGTGTTGACCCCGTCCGCCGTGGCGCCCGCGCAGTACCGGATACCGGCGATATCCCGGGCACGCCGCACCACGCCCTCGCTGACCAGGAACCCGGCCGCCAGGTCGAAGTCGTCGCCCGGGGTCCGCATCGTCACCACCAGGGGCCGTCCGTTCACCCGGATCTCCAGCGGTTCCTCGGCCGCCAGGGTGTCGACCGGCTCGCTGGCCACCCCGTCGACGATCCGCACCACCCGGCGCCGACTCGTCACCCGTCCCATCCCGCCACCACCAATCCTCGTTGCCCGACGCCTGGCTAGAGCCGGTCGGCCCGAAGCGTCGACGGCAGCCGCACCACGGCCAACCCGGGCTGGCGCATCCAGCGGGTCAACGCCGCGCCGAGCAGGCCGAGACAGCCGGCCACCACGAACGGCACGACGGAGTCCGGGGTCGTCACCACCAGCCCCGCGAGCACGATCCCGACCGACCCGCCGACCGCCTTTCCGGTGTACACGATCCCGTAGTTCGGCACGGTCGCGTCGTCGCCGAACCAGTCCCGTACCAGACTGACCAGCAGCGAGTAGCCGGCCCCGGTGCCGGCGCCGGCCAGTGCGGCGAAGCACACCACGGCGGCCGGATGGTTCTCGTTCGTCGCGGCGGCGAGCAGGCCGAACTGGGCCACCCCACCGACCAGCAGGGAGAGGCCCAGGGTCCCGCGCCGGCCGATCCGGTCGGCGACCGAGCTGGTCACCGCCCGCCCGATCCCGTTCGAGGCGGCCAGCGCGCTCATCGCGGCGACCAGGGTCAACGCCGGCAGTCCCTGGGTGTACGCGGTCCCGGCGAGGTAGGCGATGTCGAACAGTGCCATGGCCGCGGTGAGCACCACGACCACGAACATCATCGGCAGCATGCCGCTGCGCACCGCCGCCAGCGGCGGATAGGGCCGGGCGGCGGGACGGTTGTGCGGGATGCTCCGGTTGAGTCGCCGGTCGACGGCCCAACGTTGCGGGTCGATCTGCGCCGGCCACCAGTTCCTCGGCGGCTTGCGCATCAGCAGCCCGCAGATCGCCACCACGCCGAAGACGGTCACCGCGGCACCGTCCAGCACGGCCGTCCGGTTCGCCGGATCGAGGGTGTAGCCGGCGACGACGACGAACGGGATCGCGCCGTAGCCGAACGCGGCGCTCACCATCGCCACCCGGGAGGCGAGCCGCTCGGGGAACCATTCGGTGACCGTGGCGATACAGGTCATGTAGACCAGGCCGGCGCCGATGCCGCCCAGCACCGAGTAGCCCAGCAGGACGGTGACCAGCTCACCGCTGTGCGCCAGGGTGACCAGCGCGGTCAGGCAGCAGGCCGCGCCGACGAGCATCGGTACGGCGAGCCGTACCCGCAGCCGTTGGTAGAGCCACCCGCCCAGCGGCGAGCTGGCCGCCTGGGCGACCACCCAGAGCCCGAGTACGCCGAACGCCTGCCACAGGCTCCACCCGTTCGCCTCGACGAGGGTTGGCAGGGCCGCGCCGAAGCCGTACTGGAACAGGCTGATCGCCAGCATCGCGGCCCAGGGCAACCCGACCATCCACGATCGCGATCGCCCCAACAGGGCCCGGTCGCTCTCGCCGACCCGGTAGCGGCGGCCGTAGAGGTCGCTGACCTCGCGTACCGTCGTGTCGTTGCTGGAGTCCGTCATCTGGTGCCTCCAACTGCCCATCGTATACAGTATGTGGGATGCATATTCTCCACCATGGGACGGGCGACTGTCCAGGTCGAGACGACGACTGGGAGTGGACATGAGCGTGCTGGACGACTGGACCCGACAGGCGATCGACGAACTCGGTCTCGATCCGGCGGTACTCGACCAGCGGCTGATCCTGGACGTCGCCCGGGAGGTGGCGCACGGGGTCACCCGGCCGGCGGCGCCGCTCGGCACCTTCCTGCTCGGCGTGGTCGTCGGCCGGGGCGCCACCCTCGCCGAAGCCGCGGACCAACTGACCAGACTCGCCCACCAGTGGCCCGGGCGGGGTTCCGGGCAGTGAACGCCACCGGCTGGCACCAGGCCCGGCGGTGCGCCCGGGAGGCGGGCAGTCCGCTCCCCCCGGTCGACGTACCACTCTCCGAGGCGGTCGGCTCCGCGCTCGCGGAACCGCTCGTCGCGCTCTCCCCACTGCCGGCGTACGACGCCGCCGCCATGGACGGGTACGCCGTCGCGGGCACCGGCCCGTGGCGGATCGTCGGGCGGATCCTGGCCGGCGACCCGGATCCACCCTCGCCACTGGTGCCCGGGAACGCGATGGAGATCGGCACAGGGGCTCTGGTACCGGCCGGCGCCGACGCCGTGCTGCCGTACGAGCGGGCCACCCGGGCGGGCCGTACGGTGACCGGCGAGTTCTCCCCCGGCCGGCACGTACGCCGACGGGGCGAGGACTGCCCGGCCGGCCAGGAGGTGCTGCCCGCCGGCACCGTCGTCAACCCCGTCGTGCTCGGGCTGGCCGCCAGTCTCGGACACGACACGCTGACAGTGCACCGGCGTCCCCGGGTCGGCATGGTGGTCACCGGAGCCGAACTGCGCAGCACCGGGATTCCCACGGCGGGACAGGTCCGGGACGCCATCGGGCCGATGCTGCCCGGTCTGGTCCGGGCCGCCGGTGCCGAGCTGGCCTGGGAGACCCGGGTCACCGACGACTCCGCCGCGCTGGTCGACGCGTTGCTGCGCCCGGACGTCGACGTACTGGTGGTCTGTGGGGCCACCTCGGCGGGTGCCGCCGACCATCTGCGCGGCGCCCTCGACACGCTGGCCGCGCGGGTGCCGGTCCGGGGCGTCGCCTGCCGGCCCGGTCATCCGCAGCTCTTCGCGGTGCTGCCGGACGGCCGGTTCGTCGTCGGCCTGCCCGGGAACCCGTACGCGGCGCTGGTCGCCGCGCTGACCCTGCTCGCCCCGTTAATCGGCCGGTTGGCCGGGCGGGTCGAGCCGCCGGTGCTGACCGCCACGCTAACGGGACCGGTGGCACCGCACGATCGGGACACCCGGCTGGTGCCGGTGGCCCGGGTCGGGTCGGTGGCCCTGCCCGTCGGGCACGACCGTCCCGGTTCGCTCTGGGGCGCCGCCGGGGCGGACGCGCTCGCGATCGTGCCGCCGGGCTGGGCCGGTGCCGAGATCGAACTGCTTCCGCTACCCGCCGCCGAGAGCACCGTCCCGCCCCGACGGGTCCAGCCAGTCGGCGGCGAGCGTCTCCGCGACCTTCTCGACCAGCTCGGCGGCGCGGTCGAGACAGGCCGCCGGATCCGGTTCGAGGTCGGTGAGCGGATACGCCGCCCGGATGCCGGCCTTCCGTAGTTCGTCCGGGCCGACGCTGACCTGACCGGCGACGGCGACCGTCGGTACGCCAGCATCCGCCGCCGCCGTGGCCACCCCGACCGGTGCCTTGCCGTGCAGGCTCTGCGCGTCCAGCGATCCCTCGCCGGTGACCACCAGGTCGGCGTCGGCCAACGCCTCCGGAAAGCCCAGCAGGTCAAGCAGTAGTTCGATGCCTGACCGGAAACGCGCCCCGAGGAAGCCGAGCGCGGCGAACCCGACCCCACCGGCCGCACCGGACCCGGGCCACCGGCTGACGCCAAGGCCCGGAGCGGACCCGGTCGCTCCGGGCAGGTCCGCCGCTCGGATCGCCGCCTCGGCGAGCTCGGCCCAGCGGGTCAGGCCCGCCTCCAGCACCGCGACGTCGTCGTCGGTCGCACCCTTCTGCGGGCCGTACACGGTGGCGGCACCGGTCGGGCCGAGCAGCGGGTTGTTCACGTCGCCAGCCACCACGAAGCGAGTACGCCGGACCGCCGGATGCAACCCGGTCAGGTCCACCCGGTGCAGGTGGCGCAGCGCCGCACCGCCGGGCGGCAGCTCGGCACCCCGCTCGTCGAGCAGGCGTACGCCCAGCGCGCCGACCAGCCCGGCCCCGCCGTCGGTACTCGCGCTGCCGCCGAGTCCGAGCACCACCTCCGCGCAGCCGTGTTCGAGGGCCGCCCGGATCACCTCACCCGCGCCGTGGCTGCTGGCGTGCCGCGGATCGGGTACCCCGTCCGGCAGTCGGCGCAGGCCGCAGGCGTCCGCCAGCTCGACCACCGCCACGCCGTCGGCGTAGCCGAACGCGGTCCGGACCGGGATACCGGTCGGCCCGGTCACGTCGACCGGTATCCGCCGAAAGCCGGCCGAGACCGCCGCGTCGAGGGTGCCGTCCCCACCGTCGGCGACCGGAAAACCGCGTACCTCGATGTCGGGTACGGCCCGACGCAGCCCGGCGGTCAGGTGCCGGACGACCTCGGTGGCGGTCAGGCTGCCCTTGAACTTGTCGGGCGCCAGCAACACGCGGCGGATCCGCGCGGCAGCCTCGCGGCCGGTCAACCCGAGGACCGGCCGGAAAGTTGTTCGACCAGCTTCAGCAGTGCGCTGTGGTCGAGGCCGCCGTCGCCCTGCGCCTTCAGCGCGGCAATCAACTGCGCGACCGCCGACCCGAGCGGGATGACCACGCCGGCCTCCCTGGCCGCAGAGGTGACGATGCCCATGTCCTTGTGGTGCAGGTCGATCCGGAAACCGGGCTCGAAGCGCCGGGCCAGCATCCCGGCCGCCTTGCGGTCCAGGATCCGGTTGCCGGCCAGGCCGCCGGCCAGCACCCGGACCGCTGCCTCGGTGTCCACCCCGTACGCTTCCAGGAAGACGATCGCCTCGGCGACGAGTTCGATGGTGCCGGCCACGATGAGCTGGTTGGCTGCCTTCACCGTCTGGCCGGCGCCGTGCGGGCCGACGTGTACCACGGTCGCGCCGACCACCTCCAGTATCGACCGCGCCGCCTCGAAGTCCTCGGCGTCGCCACCGACCATGATGGAGAGGTTGCCCTCGATAGCGCCGGCCTCGCCGCCGCTGACCGGGGCGTCCAGCACCCGTACCCCCAGGATCCGTGCCGCCTCGGCGACCTCACGTGAGGTCTTGGGCGAGATGCTGCTCGTGTCGATGTAGAGCTGCCCGGGGCGGGCGTTGGCCAGGATGCCGTCGTCGCCGAGGGCGACCGCCTCGACGTCGGCCGAGTCGCGGACCATCGTGACGATGATGTCCGTCTTCTGCACCACCTCGGCGATGCCGGTCGCGGCCTGGCCACCGGCCTGGGCGAGTACGGCGATCCGGGCCGGGCTGACGTCGTAGCCGATGACGTCGTGCCCGGCCTTGACCAGGTTGACTGCCATCGGACCGCCCATGATGCCGAGGCCGATGAAACCGATGCTGGTCATGTCAGCGTTCTCCTTCGCTGGTCTGGTCGGCGTCGGCGGCCCGGTGGCCCCGGGGCAGCCAGTCGAAGCTGTGTTCGCTCGGCCCGCTCGGGACGTACTCCAGTCCGACCCAGCCGCGATAGCCGGCCTGCACGAGCTGGTGGAGGTGGCCGTCGAGGTCGATCTCGCCGGTACCCGGTTCGTGCCGCCCCGGTGCGTCGGCGATCTGTACGTGCCCGATCCGGTCGGCGTGCTCCGCGATGACCTTGGTCAGGTCGTCGCCGTTCACGGTCAGGTGGTAGAGATCGGCCAGGAACGCCAGGTTCCGCACCTCGCGTTCGGTCCGCACCCGGTCCAGCACCGCGACGACGTCGGCGGCGGTGCGCAACAGATACGGCTGCGGCCCGCTCACCGCCTCGACCAGCACCGTGCCGCCGATCCGGGCCATCGCCGTCGCCGCGAAGGCCAGGTTCGCCACCGCCGTCTCCTCCTGGGTACCCAGGGGGACGTCGGCGACCCGGTTGCCGTACAGGGCGTTGAAGGACCGGCATCCGGTGGCGGCGCCGATCACCGCGACCAGTTCGACGTTCTCCCGGAACTCGGCGGAGTGTGCCGGCCAGGACACCACCCCCCGGTCGCCGCCGGGCATGTCCCCGGCGAAGAAGTTGAGGCCGACGAGTTGGACGCCGGCATCGTGGATGGCCTCGATGAAGGCCTCCACGTGTGACGCCCGCGGCACTGCCGCGGCGAACGGCCACCAGAACTCGACCGCGTCGAATCCGGCCGCCTTCGCCGCCGCCGGCCGCTCCAGCAGGGGCAGGTCGGCGAACAGGATCGAGCAGTTCACGTCGAAGCGGAGGCGATGTGCGGGCACGGGCCCTCCCTAAGCAGCTAACGATCCTTCGTATCTACAGAATTCTGTATGCAGTATGGAACAGAGTCAAGGCATGGCGGCGCCGATCCGTACCACACCGAGAACGGCGACGTGGCCCCGCGCGTTCAGCGCGAGGCCACGAATGAACCTGGGTGACCGGTGCCTCAGCCCGTCAGCAGCCGGGTCGCGGCCAGGGCGAGCGGATCCAACGCCTCTGGCTCGGACTCGACCCGCCGCATCAGCTCGGCCCGCATCCGGGGATCCCAGAACGCCCGGATGTGGTCGGCGATCGCCGCCGCCGCCGCATCCGGCGCCTGGTGCCGAAACTGGACGGCGATGTCGTTGGCCATCCTGACCTGTGGAGACATCGCTCAGTCCGCCATCGCCGGCAGCAACGCCTCGGCGGAGCCCACCTCCGCCGACCTCGGCGGGTTCTTGAGACCAACCTGGACCGCCGTCACCTTGTACTCCGGGCAGTTGGTCGCCCAGTCGGAGTTCTCCGTGGTGACGACGTTCGCGCCGGTCACCGGGTGGTGGAAGGTGGTGTAGACCACGCCGACCGGCATCCGGTCGGCGAGAACCGCGCGCAGCGAGGTGGCACCGACCCGGCTGGTCAGGGTGACCTCGTCACCGTCGTTGATGCCCCGGACCTCCGCGTCGTGCGGATGGATCTCGAGTACGTCCTCCGGGTGCCAGGCCACGTTCGCGGTACGCCGGGTCTGCGCCCCGACGTTGTACTGGCTGAGGATCCGGCCGGTGGTCAGGATCAGCGGGTACTTCCGGGTGCTGCGCTCCCGGGTCGGCACGAACGGGGTCTGCACGAACCGGCCCTTGCCCCGGACGAAGCCGTCCATGTGCATGATCGGCGTGCCCTCCGGAGCGTTCTCGTTGCAGGGCCACTGCACACTGCCGAGCTTGTCGAGCTTGGCGAAGGAGACCCCGGAGAACGTCGGCGTGAGCGCGGCGATCTCGTCCATGATCTCGCTCGGGTCGTCGTACCGCATCGGGTAGCCCATCGCCTGCGCGATCTCCGCGACGATCTGCCACTCGTGCTTGCCGGTCTTCGGCGCCATCACCGGCCGGACCCGGTTGATCCGGCGCTCGGCGTTGGTGAACGTGCCGTCCTTCTCCAGGAAGGAGGTGCCGGGCAGGAACACGTGGGCGAACTTCGCCGTCTCGTTGAGGAACAGGTCCTGCACCACGAGCAGTTCCAGCGCCGCCAGCGCGGCGTGCACGTGCTTGGTGTTCGGGTCGGACTGGGCAATGTCCTCGCCCTGCACGTAGAGTGCCCGGAAGCTGCCCTCGACGGCGGCGTCGAACATGTTCGGGATGCGCAGACCCGGCTCGGCCTGCAACGTGCTCCCCCACATGTTCTCGAACACCCCCCGGACGACGTCGTCGGAGACGTGCCGGTAGCCGGGGAGTTCGTGCGGGAAGGAGCCCATGTCACAGGAGCCCTGCACGTTGTTCTGCCCACGCAGCGGGTTGACGCCGACGCCCTCCCGGCCGATGTTGCCGGTCGCCATGGCCAGGTTCGCCATCCCCATCACCATGGTCGAGCCCTGGCTGTGCTCGGTGACGCCGAGACCGTAGTAGATCGCGCCGTTGCCGCCGGTGGCGTACAGCCGGGCGGCCTGCCGCAGCTCCTCGGCCGGTACGCCGGTGAGTTCCTCGACCGCCTCCGGGCTGTTCTCCGGACGGGCGATGAACTCCGCCCAGCCGTCGAAGTCCTCACACCGCTGCGCCACGAAGTCCCGGTCGACCAGCCCCTCGGTGAGTACGACGTGCGCCATCGCGTTGACCACGGCCACGTTGGTGCCGGGCGCGAGTTGCAGGTGGTGCGCCGCCTCGATGTGCGGCGAACGGACCAGGTCGATCCGGCGCGGGTCGATCACGATCAGTTTGGCGCCCTCGCGCAGCCGGCGCTTCATCCGGGAGGCGAACACCGGGTGCCCGTCGGTCGGGTTCGCACCGATCACCATGATCACGTCGGACTGGGCCACCGAGCGGAAGTCCTGGGTACCGGCCGAGGTGCCGAAGGTCTGCTTCAGGCCGTACCCGGTCGGCGAGTGGCAGACCCGGGCGCAGGTGTCCACGTTGTTGTTGCCGAACGCGGCCCGGATCATCTTCTGCACCACGTAGACCTCTTCGTTCGTGGTACGCGAGGAGGTGATGCCGCCGATCGCGCCGGTCCCGTGCCGGGCCTGGATGTCGCGCAGCCTGGCGGCCGTGTACGAGATCACGGTGTCCCAGTCGACCGGACGCCACTCGTCGGTGATCTTCTCCCGGATCATCGGGGTGAGCACCCGGTCCGGGTGGGTGGCGTAGCCGAACGCGAACCGGCCCTTGACGCAGGAGTGCCCCTCGTTGGCGCCGCCGTCCTTGTAGGGCACCATTCGGACCAGCTCGGCACCGCGCAGCTCGGCCTTGAACGAGCAGCCGACCCCGCAGTAGGCACAGGTGGTGATCACGCTACGGCTCGGCATGCCGAGCTGGACCACCGACTTCTCCTGCAACGTCGCCGTCGGGCAGGCCTGTACGCAGGCACCACAGGAGACGCACTCGGAACTCATGAAGTCGGTCCCACCGGCGGAGACCTTCGAGCCGAAGCCACGGCCCTCGATGGTCAACGCGAAGGTGCCCTGGACCTCGCCACACGCCCGCACGCAGCGGGAGCAGGCGATGCACTTGGATGCCTCGAAGTCGAAGTACGGATTGCTGGAGTCGGTCTTCTCGTCGAGGTGGTTGGCGCCGTCGTAGCCGTACCGGACCTGCCGGAGGCCGACGGCGCCGGACATGTCCTGCAACTCGCAGTCGCCGTTGGCGGAACAGGTGAGGCAGTCCAGCGGATGATCGGAGATGTACAGCTCCATCACGCCCTGGCGGAGCTTCTCCAGCTTGGGTGTCTGGGTGCTCACCTTCATCCCTGGGGCGACCGGGGTGGTGCAGGAGGCCGGGGTCCCCCGCCGGCCGTCGATCTCCACGAGGCAGAGTCGGCACGAGCCGAACGCCTCCAGGCTGTCGGTGGCGCAGAGCTTCGGGATGTCGATCCCGCTCAGCGCCGCCGCACGCATCACCGAGGTGCCCTCGGGCACGGTGACCGGCAGGCCGTCCACCTCGACCGTCACGGTCGCCGGTCCGGCCTTGGCGGGAGTGCCGAGGTCGGGTTCCTTGAGCAGGCTCATGATGTGGCCTCCTTCTATCGGCCGGCGGGCTTCACGTCACGAGCGGTGAAGTCGTCGGCGAAGTGCAGCAACGCGCTGCGTACGGGCATCGGAGTCAGGCCGCCCATCGCACACAGCGACCCCTCGGTCATCAGCTCGCAGAGATCGCCCAGCAGAGCCAGGTTCCCGTCCGGGTCCTGCCCGGCGACGATCTTGTCGATCACCTCCACGCCCCGCACCGCGCCGACGCGGCAGGGCGTGCACTTGCCACAGGACTCCTCCGCACAGAACTCCATCGCGAATCTCGCCATCGCCGCCATGTCCACGCTGTCGTCGAAGACCACGATGCCGCCATGGCCCAGCATCGCGCCGGCGGCGGCGAACGCCTCGTACTCCATCGGCAGGTCCAGGCCGGTCGCCGGGAGGTACGCCCCGAGCGGGCCGCCGACCTGCACCGCGCGGACGGGCCGCCCGGTACGCGTACCGCCGCCGTAGGTGTGGATCAGCTCGTGCAGTGTCATGCCGAACGCGGTCTCGAAGATGCCGCCCCGGGCGACGTTGCCGGCCAACTGGAACACCTGGGTGCCGCGCGACCGCTCGACGCCGAGCGCCTGGTACGCCGCCGCGCCGTCGGCGAGGATCGCCGGAACCGAGGCCAGCGTCAACACGTTGTTCACCACGGTCGGCTTGCCGAACAGGCCGGTGATCGCCGGGATGGGTGGCTTCGCGCGGACCATGCCGCGCTTGCCCTCCAGGCTCTCCAGCATCGCGGTTTCCTCGCCGCAGATGTACGCGCCCGCGCCGACCCGGACGAACAGGTCGAACCGCAGCCCGGAGCCGAGGACGTCCTCGCCCAGCCAGCCCTGCTCGCGGGCCACGGCGATGGCCTCGCGCACGGTACGCACCGCGTCCGGATACTCCGAACGGATGTAGACGTAGCCCTCGGTCGCGCCGACCGCGTACGCGGCGATCGTCATCCCCTCGATGAGGGTGAACGGGTCGCCCTCCATCAGCATCCGGTCCGCGAACGTCCCGCTGTCGCCCTCGTCGGCGTTGCAGCAGACGAACTTCAGCGGGCCCGGGGTGTCGGCCACGGTCTTCCACTTGATTCCGGCCGGGAAGCCCGCGCCGCCTCGACCACGCAGTCCGGACTCGGTGACCTCGGCGACCACGTCCGCCATGGGCAGACCCAGCGCGCGGCGCAATCCGGTCAGCCCGCCGTGCGCGACGTAGTCCTCGGGCGAGAGCGGATCGGTCACGCCGACCCGGGCGAAACAGAGCCGGGTCTGGTTCCGCAGCCACGGCAGCTCCGCCACCACACCCTGGCACAGTTCGTGGTCGGCACCGTCGAAAAGTCCGGCCGCGACGAGGTCACCGACCGCCTCGGGCTCGACCGGCCCGTACCCGATCCGTCCGCGCTCGGTGACCACCTCCACCAGCGGTTCCAGCCAGAGCATGCCGTGCGAACCGTTCCGGACCACCTGGATCGGCCGGCCGATCTTCGTCGCCGCCAGCTCCAGCTCGGCGGCGACCAGGTCGGCACCGACGGAGAGCGCGGCGGAATCCCGGGGTACGTAGATCGTCGTCACCGGCGCTGCCATCAGCTCACCGCTTCCGTGAGAAGGGTGTCCAGCCGGGCCGGACTGAGTCGTCCCTGCACCCGCTCGTTGATCTGGCCGGCCGGGCCGAGCGCGCAGTTGCCCAGGCAGAACACCTGCTCCAACGTCACCGAACCGTCCGGGGTGGTCTGACCGACCTTGATTCCCAGCACCTGTTCGGCGTGCGCGACCAGCCGTTCCGCGCCCACCGACTGGCAGGCCTCGGCCCGGCAGAGTTTCAGCACGGTCCGGCCGGCGGGCTCGGACCGGAAGTCTGTGTAGAAGGTGACCACGCCGTGCACGTCGGCGCGGGAGATGTTCAGCTCGGCCGCCAGCACCGGTACGACGTCGGAGTCGACGTAGCCGAACTCGGTCTGGATGCGGTGCAGGATCGGCAGTAGCGCACCGCGATCGCCGCGATGCGCCGCGACCAGTGCACGCACCCGATCCGTTACCGACGTGCCAGGACTGACCACGACAATCCCACCTCCGCTCCACGCCGATCGATCAGGCTCCACCCTACTGCGCGTTGGATACGGTATGCAATATCGATAGCTCCAATTGATCAATAGGCGCCCTCTATCAAGGTGTGGGGCGACGGCGCCGCCGACGTACCGTGCGTACCCACCGTTCGGCGTGGGCGTGGGCGTTGGCTCGGCCAGGAACTGCGTCCAGGTCGGCCCGCTGCGCCGCGGTGCGGGATCCAGCCCGGCCCGTGTGAGGATCTTCCATACGGTGCTGGCTGCGATCCGGTAGCCGAGGCCGACCAGCTCGCCCTGGATCCGCCGGCAGCCCCAGGTCGGGTTCTCCTGGGCCAGCCGCAGCACCAGCAGGCGTAACCCTGCTGACCTGGCAGGCCCTGCGTGGGCAACCCCTCCTCCGCCCCGACCTGACAACGCTCTCAATGTTCGGTCTACTGGTGCTGCTCACCGCGACCACGTCTCGCGGCTCCTGACCCGGCTTGGCTGCACCACCCGGACCGAGGCGGCCCCAGCCAGGGCACCGGCCGCAGGAATCCGCCGGACGGAAGATCCGCCGGACGCGGCCCGGGGATCGGCGCCCGCCAAGGTGACCGCGCTCAGGCCGGCGTACATCGTCGTCATCTGACAGATGTCTCGGCGGCTCGTCGCGCAGAGACTTCGAGCATCTTCACTTCCACCCCTTTCCGCGTGATCGTGCGCGCGATCGCGCCTGCCGGAGGTCTGCCATGCCGACGACACATCGACCGTACGCCCCGCCGGGTTGGCCCAGGGGGCCGGCTGCGACGGTACGGCCGAGGCGTATCCGGAAGCCACTGATGTTGGTCACCCTGCTCGTCATGACTCTGGTCGCCACGACCGCGACGGTCGGTTTCGGCCCCGCCGCCCCGGCCTATGCCAACGACTACTACAACAGCATCGAATCTGCCGCGGAGGCCAACCGGAACTGGATGTCCCGGGTATCGGACGACGCCAGCCTGGCCGATCTGTCGGTTCCCGGCACCCACGACACGCTCTCGCTGTGCGGATTGTCGGCCAGTGGAAACGGCGACGACTGCGAGTTCAGCTCGACCGAGAACACGCAGACGCAGGAGCCCCACGGGTACAGCGCGGAGACCCTGGCCGTGCAACTGGACGCCGGTATCCGGTCGATCGACATCCGGGTCCGGGTGGACGAAAGTGACGCCGCCGGCCTGACCTTCACCGTCCACCACGGCGTTTACTACCAGCACGCCAACTTCACCGACGTACTGACGAAGACCGAAGCCTTCCTCCGGGCGAACCCGACCGAGACGGTACTGCTGAACCTCAAGGCCGAGTGCGAGGGCGGACTGACGAGCTGTTCCGACGCGGCGGGCTACAACACCACCGAGTGGCGGCGGAAGGTCTTCGATTCCTACCTCACCGGCCGGGTGTACACCGGCGATAACGACGAGACGATGTCGGGCCGGGCCTGGCGGAACCTGTTCTGGGCGGACTCGGTCGACGGAAACCGGCAGGCCAGCACACCAGACCTCGGCGCCGTACGCGGAAAGATCGTCCTGCTCGGGTTCCGCGGACCGTTCGGCGGCATCTACCCCGGCTACGGGATCGGTCAGCTCTACCCGGGAGAGGGCTCCTTCAACCACTACGTCCAGGACGAATACGGGGTAGGCACGATCACCCACATCAGCGACAAGTGGGAGAAGGTCCGGACGCATCTCCGGAGGACCAACGGGGTGTGGGACGCCAACCGGGGAGAGCAGACCAGCCACGACCACGAGCCCGACTCGCTGTATATGAACTTCACCAGCGGCACGGGTGGCGGGGTACGGCCCTACACCGTGGCCGGCGGCACCCCGACGGCGACCGGGGTCAACCAGTTCCTCATCCAGTGCCTGCGCGACAGCGACGGCCGGTGCCCGGAGTTCTATCCGGACCGTGCGGACAACTTCGGCGGCCGGGAGACCATGGACCGGCTCGGCATCGTGATGATGGACTTCCCGGGCGGGAAGCTCATCGACGAGATCCTCGCCCGGAACCCACGTGGCCAGGCCGGCGGCAGCCTCAACGGGGGCGCCGGCGACCCGATGGAGGAGCATCCCGGCGGCGACAACGGCGGCACCCGGCCGGCGGTGCCGGGCGACCACGCGCAGTGCCGCCCGGACGGGATGATCCCGACCGCCGGCACCGCCACCCCGTACTGCCGGGTCTATCAGGGCGACGGCCGGGAGTGGCTCGGCCAGGGCCGGGACCGGCGGGTCATCGGCTACTTCAACGGCAGCCGTACCGGCGCGGACGACGAGCCGTACTACCTGGTGAAGAACATGCCATGGTCCCGGCTGACGCACATCAACTACGCCTTCGCCTGGATCGACGGGAACCGGATCTCGGTCGGCGCGGACGGTCCGGACAACCCGGCGACCGGGATGACCTGGACCGTACCCGGCGCCGAGATGGACCAGAGCCTGCCGTACCGGGGGCACTTCAATCTGCTGACCAAGTACAAGCGACTGCATCCCCGGGTGAAGACGCTGATCTCGGTGGGCGGCTGGGCGCAGAGCCGCGGCTTCTACAGCATGACCACCAACACCGACGGCAGCACCAACCAGGCCGGGATCAACACCTTCGCCGACTCGGTGGTCGAGTTCCTCGCCCGGTACGGCTTCGACGGTGTCGACATCGACTTCGAGTACCCGACCGTGCTGGACGACACCGGCAACCCGAACGACTGGGACACCGCCCGGTCCCGGCGCAAGGGGTTGCCGACGTCGTACACGGCGTTGATGAAGACGCTGCGGGAGAAGCTGGACCGCGCCGCCGCCAGCAGCGGCCGCTACTACCTGCTCACCTCCGCGTCGTCGGGCTCCGGCTACCTGGTCCGGGGCATGGAGAACCACAAGGCGCTGCGCTACCAGGACTTCGCCAACCTGATGGCGTACGACTACCACGGTTCCTGGAACGAGGTGGTCGGCCCCAACGCGGCCCTGTACGACGACGGCAAGGACCCGGAGCTGAGCGAGCTGTACTCCACCCCGGAGTACCAGAAGATCGGTTTCTTCAACACCGACTGGGCGTTCCAATACCTGCGTGGCGCGTTGCAGGCCGGGCGGATCAACATAGGCATCCCGTACTACACCCGGGGCTGGCGCAACGTCAGCGGTGGCAGCAACGGCCTGTGGGGCAGCTCCGTCGGCAGCAACTGCCCGCCGGGCACCGGACTGGTCCGGCCCTGCGGCAACGGCGCGGTCGGCATCGACAACATCTGGCACGACCTCGGCCCGGACGGCCGGGAGATCGGCGCCGGGGTCAACCCGATGTGGCACGCCAAGAACCTGGAGTACGACCTCACCCCCCGGTACGCCAAGGCGGTCGGCCTGACCCCGGACACCGACCCGAACGACCGGCGCACCGGCAGCTACGACCGGCACTGGGACGCGACCACCCGCACCGCGTCGCTGTGGAACCCGGAGAAGAAGACCTATCTCTCCATCCAGGACACCGGGAGCCTGGACCAGATCGTGGACTACGTCAACCGCAAGGGTGCGGGTGGCGTGATGATGTGGGAGCTCTCCGGCGACTACGAGTGTCCGGCCGAGCCGACCGGCGCGAATCCTTGCGTGATGGGCCACACCCTGACCCGCCGGCTGCACGAACGGCTCCAGGGCGCCGGGGCGTACGGCGACAACCGCAGCGCCGACAGTTCGGTGCAGCGACCGGCGGCGGCTGTCGACGTGACCGTCGACCTGGTGCGGTACCCGACCGAGACGGCAAGCCTGTGGCCACTGACCCCGACCGTACGGATCAGCAACAACACCGGGGTCACCATCGGCGGCGGCAGGGACAACGTCATCTCGTTCGACCTGCCGACCTCCACGCCCGCGCTGATCAAGGACAGCAACTGGCAGACCAGCGCCCAGGGTGGCCGATGGCAGGTGCAGGCCGGACACACCGGCCCGAATGCCGGCACCGGACTGTCCGGCGCCTTCCACCGGGTCAGTTACGCGCTGGACTACTGCCAGATAATCCCGGCCGGGCAGAGCCTGGACCTTCCGATCGTCTACTACATCCCGGCCACCGGACCGGTGAACACCACGGTCAAGCTCGGCAGCACCACGTACGCCTCGGTGCCGGAGCAGAACCGGGGGGCCGCGAAGACGACCCCGGCGGCCGGTGGCTGCTCGGCACCGGCCTGGGACGCCGGGAAGGTCTACAACCCGGCGAGCCAGGCGGTCCAGGACGTCACCGTGAAGTACGGGGGGAAGGTCTGGCAGGCCAAGTGGTGGACCCAGGGCAACGCGCCCGGCACCGGGGCCAACCCCGACCAGGAGCCCTGGCGGCTCATCGGTCCGGCCAGCTAGCACGGTAGTCGAGGGGGGATGCCCGTCCGGGCCCATCGGGTCCGGACGGGCGCCCGTCAGCGGTCGGCGGCGACGCTGTCCGGCTCCGAACTGAACACGGCACCCGCGATCTCCACCCGGCTGCGCATGCCGAGCTTCGCCAGGATCCGCGAGATGTGGGTCTGGGCCGTCCGACGGGTGAGGAACATGTTCTGCGCGATATCCGGCGTCGACCGACCGGCCGCGACCAGCAGTGCGATCTTCCGTTCGGTCGGGGTCAGCGCCTCCCAGCCATGTCCGGCGCGCTTGGCCCGGGCACCCCGTACGCCGCGCCGTAACCCGTACCCGCGCAGCCGCGCGACGGCCCGACGGATGTCCCAGGTCGCCCCGAACCCGCTGTAGAGGTCGATCGCCTCGTCCAGGGCGGTACGCGCCTGCGCGATCTCGGACCGTTGGGCGAGGACGGCAGCGAGATCCTCCAACGCCCCGGCGAGTTCCACCGGCACCCCGTTGTCCCGGTAGTGGGCCACCGCCGAGCGCAGCGGCGCCGGGTCGGCGTGGTACAGGCCACGACATCGGTCGGCCGACGCGGCGGCCCGGGCCGGCACCTGCTCCGCTGCCGCCTCGGCCAGGCAGGCGCGTACCCCGGCCTCCGCCGCCGACCGGTCGTCCACCGCCAGGGCGAGCCGGACGAGTCCGGGCAACCACTGGTGGGTCAGGGTCATCTCGCCGGGTCGGCGCTCGAGGAACCCGCCGAGCCGGTCCAGAGCCTTGCGGAGGTCGCCCTCCTGCTCGGCGGCGAGTGACCGCGCCACGAGAAGGAAGTCGGTGCTCTCCCGATCGGCGACGGTGACCACGGGGCGGTCGAATCCCGCCCGGAGATGCGCGGCGGCCCGGGCCCGCTCACCGCGACGGGTGGCGATGAGCGCGGCCACACCATGCCAGAGCCATCCCGGTCCGCCTTCCCGTAACCCACGATAGGTCGACGCCGAGGTGTTCTGCTCGGCCGCGTTGAGCTCCGCCTGGGCGTCGTCCCATCGCCCCAGCCAGAACATCAGCACCGCAGCGGTTACTCCGGAGGTGGTGTCGTCGGCGCGGTTGGCCGTACGCAGGAAATCCCTCGCGTCGCGCAGGGCCGCCTCGGCGTCCGACCACCGGCTCAGGTTCTGCAGCGAGAAGATCCGTCCGTGCAGGGCGAACGCCCGCAGGTCGACGTGGTCGGCGACGGTGCCCAACGCCTCGATCGCCCGATCCACGCTGCCCAGGGCGAGCCGATGCTGTCGCCGTACGGAGTGACTGATCCAGAGATGCGTCAGCGCGTACGCCGTCGCGAACGCGTCCCCGGCTGCCTCTCCGGTCCGCAGCGCCTCCCGCGCGGTGGCGTCCGCCGTGTCCACGTCGCCGCAGCCCGCCCGCTGGAACATCGCCAGCGAGCCGAGCAGCCGTGCCCGCCACGCGTCGGGCAGGTCGCTCGAGCCGAGTGCCCGATGCAGGGTTGCCACCGCCGCGTCGTTGTGACCGCCGCTGAACAATGCGCGGGCGAGCATCCACCAGAGGTGGCCACGGTCGCCCGGATCGATGGCGGCCTCCAGTGCCTGCCGGGCCTGTACCGCGGCGACCTCGTGCTCGCCGGTGGCGATCAGGACCTGGGCCAGGGTCATGCCGAGCGAGGCCCGCTCGTGCTCATCGCTCGGGTCGTGGTCCAGCTCCCGGCGCAGCAGTTCGGCCGCGAGGTTCGGCGCCCGGTTTGCCAGCACCGGGCCGGCGTCGGTCAGCCAGCGCCGCGCCCAGCGGTTCCCCACCACGCCGGAGGCCAGCAGGTGCTGGGCCACCCGCTGCGGCTCGACGCTGGCGGCCTCCAGTGCCCGCGCCACGTCCAGGTGCAGTGCCGCGCGCAGTGCCGCCGGCATGCCGTCATAGAGGGCCTGCCGGATCAGCGGGTGCCGGAACCGCATCCGCCGGCCGGCCTCGACCAGGATCCCCGCCGCCACCGCCTCCTGCAGATCGGCCGAGAAGTCGATCGCCGGCCGGCCGAGCAGCGTCGCGAGTTCGGTGACCGCGAACTCCCCACCGAACAGCGCCGCCGCCCGCATCAGCTCGACGGTGCCGGCCGGGACGAAGCTCAGCCGGCTGTCCAGCGCCGCGGCCAGCGACCTCGGCACCATGCCCGGCCCCGGGTCGCGTACCTCGGCCTCCGCGCCGATGTCCACCAAGTCCTCCCGGACCAGTGACTCGATCAGTTCCCGCAGGTACAGCGGGTTACCCATCGCCTGGGCCGCCAGCTTGACCAACCCGGCCCCAGGTGGCGCGCCGACCAGCTCGGTGAGGAGGCTACGGACGGCCTCCGGGTCGAACGGCCCGAGCGGGATCCGGATCACGTCCCGCCGGCGTGCAACGTCGCGCAGTCGCCGCACGGCCGTCCGGTGTGTGCCGGGACGGTACGACAGGACCAGCAGCAGCGGCAGGTGCGCCGCAGCCGAGGCCAGCCTGCGGCACACGTCGAGGGACGCGTCGTCGGCCCACTGCACGTCGTCGACGATCAGCATCATCGGGTCCACGGTGCACAACTCGTCCACCAGAGCGACGACCATCTCGACGGCCGCCGCGTAGGTTGCGTCGGCGAGGTCGAGGGCGGGACGCCGGGCGCTCAGGAACGCCGCGATCTGCGCCCGGCGCGGGTCGGACGAGCGCGGCCCGATCTCCAGGCAGTCGAGCAGCACGCCGAGGGGCGGCGGGTGGACCAGCTGGTCGGCGACACCCCGCGACACCTGGCAGCCGAGCTCCTCGCCGAGCCGGGCACCGGCCGCCACCAGCGACGACTTGCCGATTCCCGGCTCGCCTTCGATCCAGACCACTGCGCCGGCGCCGGCACACAGGCGGCTGACCGCGTCCCGTAACACCGCGATCTCGGCCACGCGCCCTACCCAGAACGCCGGAGGCTCAGCGGAAATTGGCATGACCTTTCAGGTATGGCAACGGATGCGTCTATCAATGGTCCCGATGGTCGTGAGCACCAACCGCCGAGCCGGTGGCCGGCCCGCAGAGGGACTCACCTCGGCGAGCCCGGTAGCCGGTGACCATTCGGTTGGCCTGCAAGCCGACCTCCATCCATTGGGCACGGGTCGGTGACAATGCCGATTCGCTAGTCAAGTTTGGAGCCGGCAGACCGCGGTGTCCTCGGAGCCGGGTGCCGTACGCGGTGGGTCTCTGGGCCTGGACAGTTCGCTGATCCCTCTCCCGGGAGGAGGGCGCGCCGACACCGTGGGAGGAGCCATCACCGCTGATGGTGCGGTCACAGATCCCCGAGCCGAGGTATCCGGGCAGATACTGATGCACCAGCTCCCGCTCCCAGCCTGCTCCATCCTCGGCCGCCCCGAGCCGAGGCGGCGAACCCGACAGCTGCGCGGACGCGCGCACACCCTTCGGGCGAGCCGACAGATCGAACGAATTCTATGGGGTGGGCGACAGGCCGGAGTTGCTGACCTATGGTCAACCGTCCGCACAGCCACCGAGCAGGGCGGACTCGCAGAGGCCGACGCGATCTAGTCCGTACCCGTCGCTGCCGACCGGGTGGGGCTATCCACGCAGCCGGTCAGCGCGGTGCTCCGGCGAGCAGCCGGCGTGCCTCGCCCGCTCCGATGTCGGTGCGCGCGCCGCAGAGCGGGTTGGTGCAGTAGAGCACGTGCTTCGTCCGGACCCGGAACAGCGGTACGAAGAAGAGGCTGAACCGGGTGATCTCGCGCACCAGCAGCATGCTGCCGGACTGCCCGCAGACCCGGCAGTCCATCGGGACCAGCCCCAGCCGCTCCGACTTGGTGCGCAGACCGAAGATCAGAAACATGCGGTACCCCTGTTCGCCTGGATCGCGTCCGGCGTGGTCCGCCGGACTCTTCCACGGTGATACCCCGATGCCAGCCGGCTCAGCCCCGGGCGGCGATCCAGATGGCTCGGACCCGCCCCAGCTCGATGCCGTCCGGCCGCACAGGGTGCTGCGCACGAGGGCCTTGCGACCCCTCGGTCGAGGCAAGGGCGTACGCACCACGCATCGGGCGCCGGGGCAGGCAGCCGGACCAGCCGTACGGCGATCCGTCCCAGCACGTACGGCCGGGCCGGCGCCGATGACCGCCACAGAGGTCTCCCCCACCCGCGCCTGGGACGTGGCGACCATGTCCCGAACCCCACAGCCCCACGACCTCAACAGGGACCGCCGAGCCAACATCGTCGCCGCATGTCGGCGCCGCGTGAAAACTGACCCCGTGGTTCCGGTTGAATTTTGACCCCCTCCGGAA
>NZ_JBHSPR010000051.1:0-1864 GCF_042658085.1 Plantactinospora solaniradicis
GGTCGGCCCGTACGTGTTCCAGACCCGGGACTGGGCCGTCCACCGACTCGCCAACTCCGCTGTCAGGCGTTCGGCGCCCAGGACCCAGTTCCCGACCCCGGGCACAGTCCCCGGGTCGAGGACGGCAAGCAGGGACGGCACGACACTGGCGACGGTGACGTCGGTAGCGCGGATCATCCGGCTCAACGCCTCAGGATCGGTGCGTTCCTCGGTCGAGGCGATCGCCAGGGTTCCACCGGCGGCCAGAGTGACCACCACGTCCAGGACCGCGGCGTCGAAGCTGAACGACGCGAACTGCAACGCCACCACACCCTGGTCCACACCCAGGACCGGCCGCATCACCTCGGCCAGGTTCAGCACCCCACGATGCGCGACCGCGACCCCCTTGGGCCGCCCCGTCGAACCCGACGTGTAGATCACATAAGCCAACCCGTCCGGGGCCACGTGTCGATTCGACACAGCCGCCGGCAGGGCGGCGACCTGATCGGTGACCTCGTCCAGACGGACCTGCCGAACTCCGGTCGTGGACATCCCCGACAGGGTGTCGGTGGTGCCGACCAGGACGGTGGTGTCGCTGTCGGCGACCATGTAGTCGAGCCGGTCGCTGGGGTACGCCGGGTCCAACGGCACGAACGCGCCACCGGCCTTCCACACCGCCAACAACCCGACCACCATGTCCACCCCACGCGGCAGGCACAGCCCCACCCGCGACTCGGGAGCCACTCCTACTCCGGTCAGGTACCGGGCGAGTTGGTTGGCGCGCTGGTCCAGCTCGGCGTAGGTCAGTACGTCCGCACCGCAGCGCACCGCGACCACGTCCGGTGACGCCGCGACCTGTGCCTCGAACAACTCCGGCATCGTCTGGTCGGGGACCCGCACCGCCGTGTCGTTCCACCGGCCGACGACCAGTGACCGTTCCGCGTCGTCCAGGACCTCGATATCGCTGAGCCGCAGACCCGGATCCGCCGCCACCTGCTCCAACACCCGCACCAACCGACCAGCCAAACTCTCGGCAGTCGACTCGTCAAAGAGGTCTTTGGAGTACCTGACCCATCCAGCCATGCCCTCGGATGACCCGTTCGCGTCACGCCGCTCGGCCATCTCGATCGACAGGTCGAACCGAGACGCCATCTCGCCTGATCCCTCGCCGAACGGGCCCACACGCAGGCCCGGCAGCTCCCACGGGCCGCCCTTGCCGGATGTGCTCTGTAGGGCGAACATGACCTGGAAGAGGGGGTTGCGACTCAAGGAGCGGGCCGGGTTCAGGTCCTCCACCAGGCGTTCGAACGGCAGGTCCTGGTGCGCGTACGCCGCCAGGTCCGCCTCCCGTACCCGGGCCAGCACCTCACCGAACGACGGATCCCCACTCAGATCAGCCCGCAACACCAACGTGTTGACAAAGAACCCGACCAGTTCGTCAAGCGCAGCGTCCCCACGACCGGCGATCGGCGTACCCATCGGAATGTCCGTACCCGCACCCACCCGCGACAGCAGCACCGCCAACGCCGCGTGCACCACCATGAACATCGTCGCCCGGCTGTCCTGCGCGATCTTCGTCAGCTGGGAGTGGACCTGCGAGTCGACTTCCATCCCGACCGACCCGCCTCGGAATGAGGGCATCGTCGGGCGGGGCCGGTCAGTCGGAAGTACCAACTCCTGTGGTGCGTCTGCCAGCGCCTCTCGCCAGTACCCGAGTTGGGCGCTGATCAGGCTGTCGGGATCGTCGAGATCACCCAGGACCTCACGCTGCCACAGGGAGTAGTCCGCGTACTGCACCGGCAACGGCTCCCAACCCGGAGCCCTACCCTGCCGACGAGCCGCGTACGCCACACTCAGATCCCGACCCAACAGACCCATCGACCAA
>NZ_JBHSPR010000052.1:0-4079 GCF_042658085.1 Plantactinospora solaniradicis
CCGGAGTACCGGCCCAGCAACACCGTGAAAGCGCCGAACACCGTCATGAACATCGACACGTCAGCATCCCGGGACAGCGCGCGCAGACCGTCGACCACCTCGGCCGGCACCTGAAACTTGAGCGCCGCCCCAGCACTGGACCGCTGTGCCGGCCGCGGCCGATCCGTCGGCAACTCCAGCGTCGGCACACCCGTCAACCGCTGCCGCCAGTAGTCAAGCTGACCGTCGAGGACATCACCGGTCAGCCACTGCCGCTGCCACACCGCGAAATCGGCGTACTGCACCGGCAACACCGGCAAACCCGACTCGGTCCCATCCCGGGCCGCGGTATACAACACGTCCAACTCACGACGCAGGATCCCGGCCGACCACTCGTCACCCACCACGTGATGCATCGCCAACGCCAACACATGCTCATCCGCGGCCACCCGCAGCAGGCTCGCCCGGAACAACGGCCCAGCCGCCAGATCAAACGGCACCACCGCGTTTGTGGCCAACCACGCCTGCACGGCGGCAGCCGGGTCTGGTTCGCCGGACAAGTCGATCAGCGGCAGGTCGAACGGTGCCGGCGGGTCGACCACCTGCCACGGCACCCCGTCAGCATCGGCGACCAGTCGGGTCCGTAGCACCTCATGCCGGGCCACCAGCCCGCCAAGCGCCGTGGCCAGCGCCTCCACCGAAAGCTCGTCGGCCAGGTGGATCGGCATCTGCATGTTGTATTCGACCGAGCCGGGGTCGAGCTGGGCCAGGAACCACAGGCGTTGCTGCGCGAACGACAACGGCAACAACCCGTCGCGGTCCACCCGAACCATCGGCGGGGTATCGGTGCCCTGCGCCGATCCGGCAACCACGGCCGCCAATTCGGCCACCGTCGGACCGTCGAACAACGCCGCGACCGGCACCTCCACCCCGAACACGGCCCGGATCCGCGACACCACCCGGGTAGCCAGCAGCGAATGCCCACCCAGGGTGAAGAAGTTGTCGCGTACCCCGACCCGGTCCACACCCAACAGCTCGGCCCAGATCCCGGCCAGGAGTTCCTGTGTCGGCCCGGACGGGGCGACGTACGCGTCGGCCAGGTCCGGCCGGACACTGTCCAGCTCCGGCAACGCGGCCCGGTCGACCTTGCCGTTCGCGGTCAGCGGCAGACTGGTCAGTTCCACGAACACCGCCGGGATCATGTACTCCGGCAGCCGGGTCCCGATCCAACTGCGAAGCTCCTCGACGCCCGGCAGCCCGCCAGCCGGCTCCGTGGGCACGACGTACGCGACCAGCCGCCGTGCCGCGTCGGCCCCGTGCCCGACCACCACGGCGGCCGACAGCGCTGGATGCGCCACCAGCGCCGCCTCGACCTCACCGGGTTCGATGCGGAAGCCGTGCACTTTTACCTGCGCGTCGGCCCGTCCCAGGTATTCCAGCTGCCCGTCGGCGCGCCACGAGGCCAGGTCGCCTGTGCGGTACAACCGGAAGCCGTCCGATGCGATTGGGTCGGCGATGAACCGCTCCGCAGTCAGGTCCGGCCGGCCACCGTACCCGCGGGCCAAGCCGCCTCCGCCAATGTACAGCTCCCCAACCGCACCGATCGGCACTGGCCGCAGCAGCCGGTCCAGCACATGCAGCCGGGTATTGGCGATCGGCGCGCCGATCGGGATGGCCGCCCCGTCGTCGCCGCGCAAGCAAGGCCAGTACGACACCTCGATCGATGCCTCGGTCGGGCCGTAGAGGTTTTCCACGGCAGCGTGCTCGTGCCGGGCGTAGAACGCCGTCACGTCCGGTCCGGACAGCGCCTCACCACTGCTCACCACCAGCCGCAGCGACTGCATCGGTGCTGCCCACGGCTGCTGGACGAACTCGTGGAACAGCGACGGCACGAAATGCATCGCGTTCACGCCGGCGCGTTCGACCAGGTCCACCAGATAGCCGACGTCACCCTGCCGGCCCGGCTCCGCCATCACCAGGCAACCACCGGCCGCCAGCGGCCACACCAGCTCCCACAACGACACGTCAAAGGTGATCGGTGTCTTGTGCAGCACCCGCTCACCCGGCATCAGCTGGTGCCGATCCTGCATCCACCGGATCCGGTTGGCCAGCCCGCCATGCTCGGACAGCACCGCCTTCGGTCGGCCCGTCGAACCCGATGTATAGATCACGTACGCCAATTGTCTCGGCAACGTCGGCACCGCAACGGATGGCGGTGCGTCGACCGCCGCACGTACCGCCGGGTCGCCGGACAGTATGACCGGCGCGACGCCGGCGGGAAACCGCTCATCGCCGATGACGAGGGCCGCACCGCTGTCGGTAACCAGCTCCGCGAGCCGCTGCTGTGGATAGCCGGGGTCCAGCGGCAGGTACGCACCGCCGGCCTTCCACACCGCCACCAACGCCACCGCCAGGTCGATACTCCGGTCCAGGCAGACGCCGACCACCGACTCCCTTCCCACACCCAGCCCAGCCAGGTGGCGCGCCAATTGGTTCGCCCGCGCATCCAACTCGCCGTACCGCAGCGACGCCCTACCACACACCACCGCGACCGCATCCGGATCCGCCGCAGCCCGTGCTGCGATCAGCTCCGGCACGCCGCCGGTCCAGGACGCCGGCGCCGCGGTGTCGTTCCACGACCGCAGCGCCGACCAGTCGGCCTCGGTCAGCATCGGTACCTGCGACAGCCGCCGGCCGGCATCGTCCGCCACCGCGGCCAGCACCCGCTGGAAATGCCCGACCAGACGAACCATCCGATCGTCGTCGAACAACACCGTGCTGTACTGCACCGACCCGACCAACCCGGATCCAACCTCGCCCAACGCCACCGACAGGTCGAACTTCACCGGCATCGGCACCGGACCGGACCGCTCGGCGGGCACGTCCCGGACCGCCCGGTCCTCACCATCACCGGCGGCGTAGTTGAACAGCACCTGGAACAACGGGCTCCGGGACCGGTCCCGGACCACGCCCAACTCGTCGACGAGCTGCTCGAACGGCACATCCTGATGCGCGTACGCCGCCAGAGTCTCCGCCCGCACCCGGCCCAGCAGTTCGGTGAACGTCGGATCGCCGGACAGGTCGGTCCGCATGACGAGGGTGTTGACGAAGAACCCGATCAGGCCCTCGATCTCGGCCCGGTTCCGGTTCGCGATCGGCGTACCGACCACGATGTCGTCCTGACCCGAGTACCGGCCCAGCAACACCGTGAACGCACCGAACAACGTCATGAACATCGACACCCCGGCCGTACGGGTCACCGCCCGCAGCCCCTCGAGAACCTCGGCCGAGACGGTAAACTGCAGGGCCGCGCCTTCGACTGACTGCACCACCGGGCGTGGCCGATCGGTCGGCAACTCGAGCACCGGCACGTCCGCCAACCGCGTCCGCCAATACCCTAACTGCTCCTCCAGCACCTCACCGGTCAGCCACCGCCGCTGCCACACCGCGAAGTCGGCGTACTGCACCGGCAACGCCGCCAACCGCGGCTCCACGCCTTCGCTGTAGGCGGCATACAGAGCCTTCAGGTCGCGGTGCAGGATCGCATTGGACCATTGATCGCTGACCACGTGATGCTTGCTGATCAGCAACACATGCTGGTCTGGGCGAACCCGGACCAGGGTGGCCCGGAGCAGCGGTCCCGCGGCGAGGTCGAACGGCACTGTCATGTCGGCAGCCGACCACGCCTCCGCCGCCGCGACCGGGTCCGGCTCCCCGGAAAGGTCAACGATCGGCAGCACGAACGGCGCCGGTTGGTCAATCATCTGATACGGCACCCCGTCCGCGTCGGCGACCAGCCGGGTCCGCAATACCTCGTGTCGGGCCACCAAGCCGCCCAGCGCCGCTGTCAACGCCTCGACCGAGAGATTGCCGTTGAACGGGATTGACGTCTGCGAGTTGTACTCGACCGAATCCGGATCCAGCTGGGCCAGAAACCACAACCGTTGCTGCGCGAACGACAACGGCAGCGGCTCGCTGCGGTCGGCGACCGTGACCGGTGCGTGCCGCCCGCCATCCCGGTCGCGCAGGAGGGTGATCAATTCCTCCCGATGCGTCTGGATGAGCTGCCTGACCTCGTTGGTCATGGCGTTCTTCGCGGT
>NZ_JBHSPR010000053.1:0-286844 GCF_042658085.1 Plantactinospora solaniradicis
CCACCACCAGCACGACGAGGAAGGGCCAGCCCCGGACGGGGCTGGCCCTTTCGTCGTACCGCCTCGGCCGGCGCCTCGCGGTCAGGCCCGGTCCGGAACCTCCTGCCCGACCGGTGTCGAATCCAGGGCCAGCGTGGCGCCGAGGCGCTCGACGGCGTCCCTGATCATCTGGCCGTACGCGTCGTCGCCGAGCGTCGGAAGGCTCTCCCGGGCGAGGGCGAGATGCTCGCTGGCCCGGTCCGGCCGACCGAGCTTGCGGTAATCCTCGGCGAGGTTGAGCTGGAGCGAGGGACGGAACGCCGCGACCGCCAGGCTGGCGTGGTAGCGCTGGGCCCGCTCGTCGGTAAGGGTGTCCGCGGCTTCGAGTGCCCGCAGGTCCCAGCGGAGTTCGTCGGCGGGATCGTCCTGTAGGTCGGCCAGGTAGTGGGCCAGGGTGCACCGGTGGAACGGATCACCGGTCGGGCCGATCTCCTCCCACAGTGTCGTGAGCCGCTCCCGGGCCGCCCCGGCCCGGCCGGTCCGGCCCCACTCGACGGCCTCAACGATGCTCGCCATGGTTTCGTCGACGTCCTGTCCCACTCTGCACTCCCACGCGGTCGGCTCTGCTGCTCCGACGATGCTCGGGCCTCGACCGGGTCGAGGGTCAAGTACGCGGTCAGCCCGGCCGGAACGGGCGGGCGACCTGTCCAACCACTTCCGTACGTCGGACGGACCCCGGGTGACTCAGGTCATAGGGCGTACGGCTCACGCCGGTCGAAGCGCCGCCGTCCGTGGTGTGACGGCCGGACACCGGAAGTGGACGACCGGACACCGGAAGTAGATCGACAGCGGAAGCAGGAGGAACGTCATGACACCGAAGCTGACCGGGCACCGGATCGTCGTCCTGGGCGCCGGTTACACCGGCATGCTGGCGGCGATCCGGACGGCCCGGCGGACCCGGCGGCACGGCGGCCGGGTCACCCTGGTCAACCCGTCGCAGCGGTTCACCGAGCGATTGCGCATGCACCAGATCGCCGCCGGGCAGCGGCTCGCCGAACACCAGATCCCGGACCTGATCCGGGGCACCGGGGTGGAGTTCCTGCCGGGCCGGGCCACCCGGATCGACCTGGAACGGCGCGAACTGCACCTGGACACCGCCGACGGTGACCGTCGGCTCGGCTACGACACCCTGGTGTACGCGATCGGCAGCGTCGCCGACACGACGAGGGTGCCCGGCTCGGACGCGAACGCGTACACCCTGGACAGCCCCGCCACGGCGACCCGGCTCGCCGCGCGGCTGGCCGAACTCGCCGGACGCGGCGCCGGAGGCACCGTGGCGGTCTGCGGCGGCGGCCTCACCGGGATCGAGGCGGCGACGGAGATCGCGGAGAGCCGTCCGGGACTGCGGGTCGTGCTGCTGACCCGCGACGCTCCGGGCTCGATGATGGGCGACCGGGCCCGCGCCCACCTCGACCGGGCACTGCACCGGCTCGGCATCGAGGTACGTACCGGAGTGGACATCGTCCGGATCGGGCCGGACGCGGTGGAGCTGGCCGACGGGGAACGGGTGCCGGTCGACGCCTGCCTCTGGACGACGGGCTTCGTCGCACCGCCGCTCGCCGCCGAGGCCGGGCTCACCGTCGACGGACACGGACGGATCGTGGTCGACCCGACGCTGCGGTCGGTCTCGCATCCCTCGGTGTACGCGATCGGCGACGCCGCCGCCATCCCGGCACCCTGGGGGATGCTGCACGGCACCTGCCAGAGCGGGATTCCCAGCGGGGCGCACGCCGCGGACGGCATCGGCCGGCGGTTGCGTGGCCGGGCGGCCCGGCCCTTCCGGTTCGGCTACCTGCACCAGCCGGTCTGCCTGGGCCGCCGGGACGCGGTCATCCAGTTCACCCGACCGGACGACACACCGAGCCGCTGGTACCTGGCCGGACGCCTGGCGATCACCTACAAGGAGATCGTCAGCAGCAGCCCCACCGCCACGTTCCGGCTCTCCCGCTGGCTGAGCGTGCCGCTGTGGGCGGTGTCGCGCCGAGCCGCGGACGCCGGGAGTTGACCATCGGGGGTACGGCGGTCAGCGGGCCCGGAAGTCGCGCAGCCCGACCAGCTTCTCCGGGTTGCTCACCAGGTGGACGGCGCTGACGACGCCGTCCACCAGGTGCAGGCTGACCGCCGCGACCGGGACACCGGCGGAGCTGACCACGATGCCGGGGCCGCCGTTGAACGACACGACGTCGGTCGCCGGATCCTCGGGCATCCGGCCCGCGAAGGTCAGCAGGGCCCGGGCCACCATGTCCAGGCCGGAGATCGCCTTACGCGGCGCCGGAGCCAGGCCGCCACCGTCACTGACCAGTACGACGTCCGGCGCCAGCACGTCCATCAGGCTGGCGAGATCGCCGCCGGAGCAGGCCGCGACGAACCGCTCGGTCACCAGTGCCCGGGTCGCCTGGTCGGTGTCGTACCGGACGCGCTGCCGCTCGACGTGCTCGCGGGCCCGGCGAGCGGTCTGGCGTACCGACGGTTCGCTCCGGCCCACGAACTCGCCGATCTCCGCGTACGAGTAGTCGAACGCCTCGCGGAGCACGAAGACCGCCCGCTCCAGCGGGGACAGCGCTTCGAGCAGCAACAGCATCGCGGAGGAGACGGTCTCGCCCAACGTCACGTTCTCGGCGACGTCCGGACTGGTCAGCATCGGTTCGGGGAGCCACGGCCCGACGTACGACTCACGGCGCGCCTGCGCGCTGCGCAACCGGTCGATCGCCAGCCGGGTGGTAACCCGGACCAGGTACGCCTCCGGGTCGGCGACGTCCGCGACGGCCACCCGACTCCACCGCAGCCACGCCTCCTGGACGACGTCCTCGGCATCGGTGAACCGGCCCAGCACCCGGTACGCGACGGCGTGCAGCCGGCCACGCTGCTCGGTGAAGATCCGCAGCGGCTCCGGATCCTCGACCACTGCCGCGCCGACCACCAGATCCCTCCCCGCGCATCGACCGCCGACCGTGGTGTTCCGGTCCGATCCGGCTCACCCTACCGACGCCGGCAAGGCCCGCCCGCCGACAGTCGCGGGTTCACCGGGTTCGGCGCCCAGCTTCGGCGCCCGGCTTCGGTACCCGGGTCGGGTGGTCCGGCCGGTGGCTACCACGTTCGTGGTACGTCCCTGGATGCCGTGCTCCGTACAGTGGCCGGATGAGGCGGTGGGCGGTGGACGCCGGGATCGTGGCGGTCGTCGGCGGGCTGACGGCGTACCGGATCGCGGTGGTCGCGGTGGAGCCGGGCGACCGGGCGCCGGACCTTTGGGCGTACGGCCTCGGGCTGGCGATGGCGGCGGCCCTGCTCGCCCGGCGGCGGTGGCCAGCGGGGGTGCTGACCGTGGTGGGTGGGCTGTTCCTGGCCTACCACGTGTCCCGGTATCCCGGTGGCGCACCGGCGGCGCCGGTCTGGGTCGCCCTGTACTCGGTGACGGTGGCCCCGCGTCGTCGGCTCGGTCTGGTGCTCGCCGGCCTGTTCATCGTGCTGGACCTTCAGGGACGGATCGTGGTGACCGGTGCCGGACCGCTGGACGCGACGTTGGACAGCTCGACGGTGGTGTTCGGCGCGGCACTGCTGCTCGGCGAGACTGTCCGGAGTCGGCGGCTCCGGTTGGCGATGCTGGCCGCCGAGCGGGACCGTACGGCCGAACGCCGGGTCGTCGAGGAACGGATCCGGATCGCCCGGGAACTGCACGACGTCACCGCGCACACCCTCGCCGTGGTCGGCGTGCAGGCCGGGGTGGCCGCCGAGGTGCTGGACGACGATCCGGGGCAGGCGCGGGCGGCCCTGGAGACGGTCCGGCAGGCCAGCCGGGAGGCGCTGGCGGAACTGCGCGCCGCGGTCGGCGTACTCCGGGACGGCACCCGCGCCCCCGGACCGGAACCGCCGGCACCCGGCCTCGACCGGCTGCCCGCGCTGGTCGCCGCGACCGGTGCGGTGATGCGGCACGACGGCGAACCGCGCCCGCTGCCCCGGGCGGTGGAGGCCACCGCCTACCGGATCGTGCAGGAGGCGGTGGCCAACGCGGTACGGCACGCCGACGCCCAGCGGATCGAGGTACGCCTGGGCTACCGCCCCGACGGGCTCTGCCTGACCGTCCGCGACGACGGCCGGGGCACCGCCGGACCACAGGGCAACGGCCGAGGCACCACCGGGCCACAGGGCAACGGCCGGGGCGCCGCCGAGCCGCAGGGCAACGGCCTGCGCGGCATGACGGAACGCGCCACCGGGCTGGGCGGCTGGCTGCGGGCGGGCCCGGCCGACGACGGAGGCTTCCTAGTCCGAGGATGGTTGCCGGGATGAGCGTCCGGGTGCTGGTGGCGGACGACCAGACACTGGTCCGGGCCGGTTTCCGGGTACTCCTGGAGCGGGCACCGGACATCGAGGTCGTCGCCGAGGCCACCGACGGGGACGAGGCCATCGCGTTGACCCGGGCGCACCGACCGGACGTCGTACTGATGGACATCCGGATGCCCGGCACCGACGGGCTGACCGCGACCCGGCGGATCCTCGCCGACGACCGGCTGCCCGGAGTCCGGGTCGTCGTACTGACCACGTTCGAGCTGGACGAGTACGTGTACGCGGCCCTGCATGCCGGCGCGAGCGGCTTTCTGCTGAAGAACCTGGAGCCGGACGAGCTGCGCCGGGCGGTCCGGGTGGTGGCGGCCGGTGATGCGCTGCTCGCCCCGGAGGTGACCCGCCGGCTCATCGCGGCCTACGCCAGCGGCCCGGAGGTACCGGGCCTGCACGCGCTCACCGCGCGGGAACGCGAGGTGGTGACCCTGGTCGCGGACGGCCTCTCGAACGCGGAGGTGGGCGCGCGGCTGGGCATGAGCACGGCCACCGCGAAGACACACACCAACCGGGCGATGACGAAGCTCGGCGCGCGGGACCGGGCCCAGTTGGTGGTGTTCGCCTACCGTGGCGGGCTGGCCGGGATACGACGACCGCGGTAGGCGGGCGTCCATCCGAGGCGGATCCGCCGGCCCTCGGCCGTACATAGCGTTCGGTCCATGTTTCTCATCTTGGGTCCGGTGCTGAATCTGATCGCCGGCTTCTTCTGGGAGTCCGACCGGCAGGGAGTCACCGCCGGTACGCTCGTCGCGCTCTCCTGCGCGTGCTGGCTCGTCGGCCTGATCGGCCTGTACGACCGGCTTCGGAACATCGCGCCCCGCTACGTGGCGGTGGCGCTGCCGGCGACGGTCTTCGCGACCGTCGGCGGCGTGGCATTCGGCGTACAGAGCATCCACGAAGGACTCTTCGACGCCTCGCACGCCACGACCATCGAGCTGCTGAACGCCTATCCGTTCGCCGCCTGGACGCTCTACTGGATCGGCGGGCCACTCTTCCCGCTCGTGCTGTTCGGGCTGGGGCTGGCACTGGCCAGGCTGCGCGCCGCGCCGCTGCCGGTCGGCGTACTGCTCTGCCTGGGCGCGATCGCGTTTCCGCTGAGCCGGATCACCCGCGAGGCGTCCATCGCGCACGTGGCCGACCTGCTTCTGCTGCTGCCCTTCCTCTACCTCGGGCTGCGGGAGCTACCCGGGCTGCGCGGCGGAGTTGCCCCGGGTACTCCTGACCCGGAACCGGCGCAGGTGCGGGCCAGCGGCGCGCCGACGGGCGGCAGCCGGGGGTGAAGGTCCCGGAAGGGCCGTGCGGCGGGGTACGCACACCGGGCCCGGGATGACCACGCGAGGTGGTCGTCCCGGGCCCGTCAGCTGAGCCCAGCCCAGCCCAGCCCAGACCGTGGCGTGCCGACACCGGTCAGAGTCGCGCCCGAGCCACCGAGATCGTGCGTGGCACCCGTCGTGAGCCAGAGTGGTTGCGCAGTGAGCCAACTGGTGCCATGATGGCACCATGGACCTGAGGCCGTACGTCGAGCACCTGCGCAACGAGCTCGCCGTCGCTGCGGAGGACGCCGATCCGGACGGCAGGGCGCTGGCCGAGCGGCTCTTCACGCAGTTGGCGGCGGCCACCCGGCTCACGCTGCTCGACGCGCTGTCCGACGCGGCCGACGAGATCACCCGCGAACTCGCCCCAGGCTCGGTTTACGTGCGGCTGCGTGGACGCGAGCCCACCTTCGTAGTGGCGCCGGCCAGCCCACCGGTCGACGACGCGGACGAGAATCCCGCTCCGGCCGCGCCACCGGCACCCGTGCCGGCACCCGGCGGCGACGACGGCGCCACCTCGCGGATCAACCTCCGCCTCCCCGATCACCTCAAGGCCAGCATCGAAGAGGCCGCCGGCCAGGCCGGACTGTCGCTCAACGCCTGGCTCGTACGAGCCGCGGCCGGCGCCATCGGCGCCGCCGACCCCGACCGCCGACCGGCCGGACATTCCCAGCCGAGACCCGGCCAGCAGGTCACCGGCCGGGCGCGTTAGCCGCGTTCAGGTCGTCTCTTCCACCTCTCTCACCAGCAGCAACGTCCATCGACCACGTTTCGGGAGACCACCATGCCTGTTTTCGACACACCAGAACCGATTTCCGTTCAGATCGAGCTTCCCGTCGGCCACGCGTGGATCACCGCGACAGACCGTGCCGACACCGTGGTCGAGGTGCGGCCCCGCAACGAGTCGAGCAGGGCCGACGTGAGCGCCGCGGAGCAGACCACCGTCGAATACGTCGCCGGACAGCTGATGATCAGGGCACCGAAGAGCTGGCGACGCTACGTCTTCGGCGGGGGCCCCGCGCTCGACGTCACGATCGAGGTGCCGAGCGGGTCGAGTGTGCGGGCCGAGGCGTCGTGGGCGGCGTTCCGCGCCGAGGGGCGGCTCGGCGAGTGCCGGTTCAACACCGGGGGTGCGATCCGGCTCGACCAGACCGGGCCGCTGGAGATCGACACGAGTCATGGCGAGGTCATCGTGGAACGCGTCGCCGGTTCGGCCCGGGTCACCGCCTCGTCCGGAAAGGTACGCATCGGCGAGATCGACGGCAGCACCGAGATCAGGAATTCCTCCGGTGACTGCTGGATCGGGCAGAGCGGCGACGACGTCCACGTCAAGACCGCCCACGGCGACATCACCGTCGACCGGGCACTGGCCTCGGTGACGGCGCGCACCGCTCACGGCACCGTCCGGATCGGCGAGGCCGTACGCGGATCGATCGGGTTGCAGACCTCCTACGGCGGCATCGAGGTCGGCGTCCGGCGCGGCACCGCCGCGTGGCTCGACGTCACCTCCCGGCACGGCCGGGTGCACAACGCGCTCGACACGACCGACAGTCCCGCGGAGAACGACGACACCGTCGAGGTCCGCGCGAGCACCTCCTGGGGCGACATCATGGTCCGCCGCGCCTGATCGACCCCGGCCCCCTGCATGCCCACCGCGTGTCTGCGGCGGCACGCGTAGGAAATCGATCCCATGCCGCTGTTGTGCGGCCACTTATCGGCAGTCCGCGACAGGTAGACGTCGCGGCGGTCAGACATCTCGACAGGAGATTTCCACATGTTCGCGAAATTCGGGCGAGCCATCGTCCTCAATCCGTGGAAGGTCATCGCGGTATGGCTCGTGCTGCTCGTCGGCTCGTTCTTCGCACCTTCCCTGGCCGACCAGGTCAGCACCGATCAGGCCAGCTTCCTGCCCTCCCGCTACGAATCGGTGCAGGCGCAGCAGTTGGCGGAGCGCGCGTTCGGTCAGGGCGACGGGGCGAGCGCCACCATCGTCGTGAAACGCGTCGACGGCCAGCCCCTCGGCACTGCCGACACCGACCGGGTCGGTCAACTCGCCCAGACACTCCAGAGTGCCGGCATCGACCGGGTCGGCACCGCTGTCACCGGGCCGCAGGCCGTCTCCCCGAACAAGCAGGTGCAGCTCGTCAACATCTCGCTCACCGGCCCACCCGCCGATCCGGTGCTCGGTGACGCCGTCGTGTCGATCCGCGAGCGGGTGCAGTCCGCCCTGGACGGCTCCGGCCTGTCAGCCGCGGTGACCGGGGACGTCGCCCTCATCGTGGACAACCAGGACGCGTTCGACACCGCACTGCTGGTCGTCAGCATCGTGACGCTGGCCCTGGTCGTCGGCCTTCTCCTCGTCATCTACCGCAGCCCCGTCGCGGCGTTCCTGCCGGTCGTGGTCGTCGGCGTGGTGTCGGCCGTGTCGAGCGCGGTCATCACGTTGTTCGTCAAGGCGTTCGGCATGCAGGTGGACCAGTCACTGTTGACCATCCTCACCGTGGTGCTGTACGGCGTCGGCACCGACTACATCGTCTTCCTGCTGTTCCGCTACCGCGAACGGCTACGCGCCGGTGACGCCTCGAAGAACGCGCTCGCCACGGCGGTCAGCCGGGTCGGCGAGGTCATCGCGTCCGCCGCCGCGGCGATCGTGATCGCGTTCGGCGCCCTCCTGCTCGCGGTCTTCGGCGGCTTCCGGAGCCTCGGTCCGGGTCTCGCCATCGGAGTGGTCGTCATGGCGATCGCCGCAGTCACCCTGGTACCGGCCATCGTCTCGCTCATCGGCCCCAAGGTGTTCTGGCCGTCGAAATCCTGGCAGCGCACCCCCGCGGGCAGCATCTTCCAACGCCTCGGCCGGTTCACCGGACGTCGACCGGCCGTGGTCGCCCTCGCCTCGGGCGGCATCATGGTCGTACTCGCGCTGGGTGTGTTCGGCCTCAAGGTCGACTACGACCAGATCGGGCAACTTCCCGCCAACACGGAGTCGGCACGCGCCCTGGACGACCTGAAGGCCGGGTTCCCCGCCGGTGCCCTCAACCCCACCACCGTCTACGTACGCGCGGACAACGGCCAACGCCTCGACCCGGCGACACTCAGCGGCTACGCGCAATCGTTGACCCAGGTACCCGGCGTCGGGAACCTGATGCCCGGACCCGACGGCGGCCCGGCCACCATCAGCGCGGACGGTACGACCGCCCAGATCAGCCTGCTGCTGAACACCAGCCCGTACTCGACCTCGGCACTCGACCTGGCCGGTGAGGACCTGCGACAGGTGGCCCACGACCAGGCCCCGGCCGGGACGACCGCACTGGTCGGCGGGGTCAGTTCGGTCTTCGCCGACATCCGCGACGCGAACAACCGCGACCTGTGGGTGATCTTCCCCGTGGCCGGAGTGCTGATCGCCGTGATCCTGGGCCTGCTCCTGCGCAGCCTCGTCGCCCCGGTTTACCTCATGATCGCAGTCGGCCTCGGCTTCATGGCCACGCTCGGTGCCACCGTCCTCGCCTTCCAGGGCGTCGGTGGCCGATCCGGCCTGTCGTTCTCGCTGCCGATCATCCTGTACCTGTTCGTGGTCGCGATCGGCACCGACTACAACATCCTCATGATCGCCCGGCTACGCGAGGAGGCACGGGCCGGCAACGATCCCCGCACCGCCGCCGCCCTGGCGATCCAACACGGCGGACCGTCGGTGGCCGCCGCCGGTCTGATCCTCGCCGGCACGTTCACGTCGATGCTCTTCGCCGGAGTGTCGTTCCTGACCGAGATGGGTTTCGCCGTCTCGGTGGGAATCGTGCTGTCGGCGTTCGTCATGTCCCTCTTCCTCGTCCCCGCGGTCACCGCGCTACTCGGCCACACCGCCTGGTGGCCCGGACACGGCGACGCCATCCGCTCGGCCCCGCCGTCGGCCGAGCCGACTGCGACCAGCGAGCCGGCGTCGGCGGCCGTACCGGCCCGCTGAACGATCGCGATACGCGGTGGGCGGGCAGAAATGCTCCGCCCACCGCGTATCGCAGACACCGTGGATCATGGGGCCGGTTCGGCGTTCGAAGATCCGGCGGCCGTGGCGGGGTCGGTGCTGCCCCGCCGGCGGAGGCCACGTCGCATCCCGGTGCGCAGGAGGATGGGCAGGGTCACCAGCAACGCCCCGGTCACGGCGGCCAGCAGCAGCGCGACGCCCATCGGGAGTTGCCCGTGGGCACCCAGGAAGTGCACGTCGGATGGTTGGCCGTTCTGCAGGATGAAGATCAGCAGCAACAGCATGGCCGCGGACGCCGCGAGCGCGATCCACAGGCCGCGGGTACGGGCCACCGAACGGGTCCGAGTGTTGGTCCCGGGAGGCTCTCGGCCGACGGCCGACCGGGCTGGACTCATGAACCTTGTCATGGCTGGACCTCATCTCGGCGAGGGTGCGCGAAGTCCGTAAACCCAAGGCGCCGGGGATCCAGGAACAGCACCAGCCTAGTCCTGATCCAGATTGCCCTACGCCCCGGATGTCGGAGTTTCCCGCCGGCCGGTAAAAGGACGGCGGATCGCGGTTACCGGACATCCGCGTGCACGCACGGGTACCGCCGGGCCGAGAGTTCGTTGGATTGCCGATCGAGCCCGGCCAGCGGCAGCCGGCCGCCCGCCAGCTCCGACGGACGCGACCCGCCGGTCGGCACGCGGCACAGCGTACTGTTTGGGGCAGCCCCCGCTGCCGCGGCCGCGCGGCGCGACGGGCCTTCGATGATCGCCACCCGACGATCGGGCTCCATGGCGGGCCGTTGGCTGCGACCGGCAGCCGTCCGGACGCGATCCGGACACGAATGACGGCAGCCCCACCGAGGCCATCCGCGAGGAGAGAACAGCAATGGAAATCGACAAACTTAAGATCGTAGAATGGCTGCACGGCCGAGGTCAGCACGCCCGAGCCGACTGGGTCGACAAGGAACTGCCGGACCGGGTCGACACCGTCCGCAACGCGGGCCTGCTCGCGACTCTCGGCCTCGACCCCGCCGACCTGGCGGACCAGCCGGCGAAGTAGACCCCTCGGCGGCGGCCGCCTCCTAGGCGGCTTGCTTCAGGACGTTCCCCTCGTCGTCCCGGGCGGCCTGTGGGTGGCGGCCGGGTCCGCTCGGCGCCGGCACCGGTGCCGGCGTCGCGACGGGGATGTCCCGGGCCCGTACGACGTTCGCCGGGTCGGCAGCGGTGCGCATCGCCTCCTCCGCCACCGCCGCCGTGGTCGCGGGCGGCACGACGAGCAGATCGATCTGGTCGCCACGCTCCGTGGTAGCGATCACCATGGCGGTATCCAGCGAGGTGAACCAACCCACCCGCACCACGTCCGAGCCGACCGCGATCCGACGGAACTGATCATCCCAGGCGCCACTGTTGGCTATGACGTTCCGGATCCGCCCGTAGCGCTCGGACAGGGCCAGAACGAGCCCCGGCAGTTCGGCTTCCGGATCCCACGAACGTGGCCACCAGCCGCCGTCCAGGACCGCCCCGCTGTTCCGGACGGAGGCGAGCCGCAGTCGCGGAACGGATGGTGCGCTCGAAGGAACGACAGTGCTGCGTCGAGTGGCGGTGACCATGTCAACCATCCTGGTGTTCGAGGGGCGGATGCCGCCGTCACGGCGGCGTCCTGGTACGGAACCGGGGGTATCCGTTCGCCGGCCTGACGTTCGATCAGGCGATCCTGTGTGGGCGGCCGAAGTGGTCACGGTCGGACGACGTGACGTGACCTGGCAGGCGGCGGGGCGACAGCGCGCAGGCGCGCCCCGTGCCGTGGGCACTCGCCGAGTTGGGACGAGCTGGTGCCTGATCGCCGGATCCGCTCGGTCATCGTGACCTCGTCAGGTGGGAGATGCCCGCAGGTGGCGGACTGCCAGCCACCGGGGTCCCGAGCGACATCCCGAGTCTACACCTGCCCAGCTCAGATCGACGTCGACAGTCGGCCGACGGCCTACGCCGTCAGGTCGACACCAACTGCCGAGCCTGCTCCAGGGTGGTCGGCTCGCCGTGGCTGCCGACGTACCACTCGTAGTCGTCGCTGAGCAGGTCACGCACCATCGCCAGGTCGAGGCCGTCGTCGGGGGCACGCAGGTGCGCCGGCGGCGGATAGAAACAGTCGCCCAGCAACGCGACCCCCGAGTCCGACACGAACACGACCGTCGAGTCCGGCGCGTGGGCACCGCCGACATGCCGCAGGCGTACGCCGGTCGGCAGCGTCAGCTCGTCGGTGAAGGTACGCGTCGGCGGCAGGATCGTGAAGTCGTCCCAGCCCTGCATGGCCAGTGCACGGGCCCGGAAGCTCGGTCCCAGTCGCGGATTCGCCCGCACCTCGTCGCGCAGGTAACGGTGACTCCACGGCCGGGCAGCCTCCTGCCGGAGAATCTCCAGGCCGGTGACGTGGCCGACGATCTCCACGTCGGGCCAGGCGCAGGCGCCCCAGACGTGGTCCCAGTGGTGGTGGGTGTAGACCAGCCATTTCGCCGGGGGCAGACCGGCGACCCGGATCGCGGACTGGATCTCCCGGGCGTGTGCCGGGCTGTGTCCGGCGTCGACGACCACGCTGCCGCGATCGTCGGCGACGACGGCGACGCTGCCGCGAATGTTCTCGGGGTCCGGATCGCCGGGAACGAGCCAGACCCGTCCGGCGAGTCGCCGCGGACTGAGGGCGTCGATGGCAGGCAACCTCCGGCTCGGGGTCCGGACGGACCGGGTGGGCTGGCACACATTATCCGGGCGACCGGTGGCACCCGGGCTACCGTACGGCGTGCCAGTGGGAGGGGGCGGAGAAAGTTGATCACCCGTGCCGACGTCGAGAGCGCCGCGACCCGGACAGCCGGACACATCCGGTCGACCCCGGTCGCCCAGGTCGAACCCGACCTCGTCGCACCGGCCGGCGAACTCTGGCTGAAGCTGGAGTTCCTGCAACACTCGGGGTCCTTCAAGGCGCGGGGCGCGTTCAACCGGATCCTCGCCGCGACCGAGACCGGCGAGCTACCGGCCGAGGGAGTGATCGCGGCATCGGGCGGTAACGCCGCGGTCGCGGTCGCGTACGCCGCGAAGACCCTCGGGGTGCCGGCCGAGGTGTACGTGCCGACCACCACCCCCGCAGTCAAGATCGCCAAGCTGCGGCAGCTCGGCGCCACCGTGCTCCGGCACGGCAGCGAGTACGCCGAGGCGTACGAGGCGGCGACCAAACGGGCGATCGAGACCGGGGCGCTGTTCTGCCACGCGTACGACCAGCCCGAGATCTGCGCCGGTCAGGGCACCCTGGCCCTGGAACTGCTCGACCAGATCGGTGAGCTGGACACCGTACTGCTCGCCGTCGGCGGGGGCGGGCTGATGGCGGGGGTGGCCGCCGCCCTCGACGGAGTCGTCCGGGTCGTCGGCGTCGAGCCGGAGACGGCTCCGGCCCTGCACGCCGCCCTGGCCGCCGGCCGTCCGGTCGACGTCGAGGTGTCCGGGATCGCCGCCGACTCGCTCGGCGCCCGTCGCGTCGGGACGATCGCCTACGACGTGGCGGTCCGGACCGGCGTGCGGAGCCTGCTGGTCACCGACGAGCAGGTCGTCGACGCGCGGCGGCTGCTCTGGGACCGCTACCGGGTGGCCGTCGAGCACGGCACCGCCGCCGCCGTCGCCGCCCTCACCTCCGGCGCCTACCGGCCCGCCAGCGGCGAACGCCTTGCCGTCCTGCTCTGCGGCGCCAACACCGACCCCGCCGATCTGGTCGGCTGATCCTCCGACCCGCTCGGCCGATCTCCCGATCTGGTCGGCTGATCCTCCGCACCCCGGGCGGACCAGCCCACGTCCGGGCCGAGCAGGTCGGCGAGCCGGGCCGCGTCGCGCTGGGCCTGGCCGTCGCAGCAGTTGTTCAGCAGGACGTGCAGTTCCTTGGTCTCCCGGGCGAAGTCGCGGAGCCGTTCCGCCCACTGCGCCAGTTCGTCGTCCCGGTACGCGTACCGGAACTTCTCCTGCTTGTCCCCGCCCTCCCAGGCGGTGCTACGGCCGTGGAAACGCATCACCGCCGGCTCGGCGGTGGCCAGCAGGACCGGTGGGATCGACGAGGCGTACCCCTGGGGCATGTCGACGCTGACGATCGAGATGTCGTGCCGGGCGAGGAACCCGAACGTGTCCGGGGCGTTGTCGCCGTCGAACCACGAACCGTTCCGCAGCTCGACCGCGACCCGCCAGGGCCGGCAGCGCTCGGCGGTGTCGAGGATCCGCCGCTTCGCCGCCTCGCCGTAGCCCATCCAGGGCGGGAACTGGAAGAGCAGCGCACCCAGTTTGCCGGCGGCGGCGATCGGCTCGACGATCTCCCGGAACCTTCCCCACAACCCCTCGTACGTCCCCGGCGGCAGGTCGCCACGGCGTACCCGGCCGTCCTCCCGACCGGCGGGCCGGAGATCCTTCGGCAACGCGGACAGCGTGGTCGGATGGCTGGTGAACAGGCTGAACGCCTTGATGTTGAACGTGAAGTCGGGTGGCGTACGGTCCGCCCACGCCGCCGTAGTCTCCACCGCCGGCAGTGCGTAGTAGGTGGTGTCCACTTCGACCAGGCCGAACCGCTCGGCGTAGTACGCCAGCCGACCGGCCGGGGTGTTGACGGCTCGGGGATACCAGCCCGAGGCGAGCAGCGACCGATCCGCCCACGAGGACGTGCCCACCTTTATCTCGCCCATGCCATAGTTTGTCCCCACCCACCACATAGGCCCAAACCTCGGGCGGCGCAACGGGCAGCGCGGGGATCCGGGCCGGGATCAGCCGTCCTGGTCCGGGCCCGTCACGGCGACCGGTTGGCGCGTCCAGGTACGGCGTCCGCGTCCCGCAGCGGCCGGGCCGGGTCGAAGTCGGCCCGGAGCAGCACGCTCTGGTCCGGATCGGCGGCCGGGAAGAGGGTGCCCTCGTGCTGCACGGCCGCCGTCCCCCAGGCGACCGCGGTACGCAGTGCCGGCGCTCCCCTGCCGCCGCCGTGCAGGAACCCGGCCAGGGCGGCGTCGCCGGCTCCCACCGCGCTGACCACCCGCGCGACGTGTGCCTCGGCGTGCAGCGCCGCCTCGGCGTCGACCAGCAGGGCACCGTCGGCACCAAGGCTCGCCAGTACCGCGTCGGCACCGAGGGTCCGGACCTCCCGCGCCGCGTCGACGACCTCGCCGAGCGTCCGCAATGGTCGTCCGACCAGGTGGGCGAGTTCCTGTGCGTTCGGTTTGACCAGGTCCGGGCGGCCGGCGAGGCTCGCCCGCAGCGGTTCGCCGGAGGTGTCGACCGCGACCCGGACGCCCCGGTCCCGGGCCGCCCGGGCCAGCCGGGCGTACAACCCGACGGGTACGCCGTCCGGCAGGCTGCCGCAACAGGCCAGCCAGGCGACGTCGGCGAGGTTGTCGAGGACGACCCGGACCAGTGCCTCGGTCTCGTCGGCGTGGAGTTCGGGTCCGGGTTCGTTCACCTTGGTGACGGTGCCGTCCGGCTCGACCAGGCTGATGTTGCTGCGGATCTCGCCCCGGACGGCGACCTGCCGGACCGGCAGTCCCGCCCGGCCGAGCATCTCGGACAGTTGGGCGCCGACGGAACCACCGACCGGGAGCACCGCGGTGGCCGGCAGCCCGTGCCGGTGCAGCGCCAGGGCGACGTTCACGCCCTTGCCGCTCGGCTCGCTCCAGCCACGACGGCTGCGGATCACCGCCCCCCGGGGTAGGGCGTCGACGAACACCGTCCGGTCGACACTGGGGTTGAGGGTCAGGGTGAGGATCACACGTACTCCACTTCGATACCGGCGCCCTCCAGTTCCCGACGCCGCGCGTCGGGTAGTCCGGTGTCGGTGATGAACAGGTCGATGTCGCTCGGATCCCCGTGCCGGTTCCCCCGGATCAGCCCGACCTTGCTGTGGTCCGCGAGGAGGATCCGCCGCCTCGCCGACGAGATCATGTGCCGTTTCACGGCCGCTTCGGCGAGGTCCGGCGTGGTCAGGCCGCGCTCCAGGGAGATGCCGTTGGTACCGAGGAACGCGACGTCGACGTTGATGTCGGCGAGTCCACGGATCGCCCAGTCGTCGACCTGGGCCAGGGTCGGACCCCGGAGCCGGCCGCCCAGCGTGACGACGGTCAGCCGGGGCCGGCTGACCAGGGCCAGGGCGATCGGCAACGCGTTGGTGTAGACGGTCAGCTCCGCATGCCCGGGAAACATCTCCGCGAGCAGGGCGGTGGTCGATCCGGCGTCGATCAGCACCGCGCCGTGGGTCGGCAGGTGGGCCAGGGCCGCGCGGGCGATCCGCTCCTTCTCGGCCGAGAACTCGGTACGGACCGCCACCGCCGGCTCGTGGGAGAGGCTCTCCACCGGGACCGCGCCGCCGTGCACCCGACGCAGCAGACCGTTGCGCTCCAACCGGATCAGGTCCTTGCGGACCGTCTCACCGGTGACCCCGAGCGTGCCGGCGACCTCGGCGGCATCGACCCGTCCCCGGCTGCGCATCGCCTGGAGGATGTGCTGCCTGCGCTCGTCCGCGTACGGCGGCCGGCTGTTCGTACCGGCCGGAGCGTGGCGGTCATGCGCGCCCGGAGGGTCATCCGCCATCGTGTCGTCCGGTTCCGGCGGCGTCGGGAAACTCGTCGGCGGTGGCGTAGACCCCGGCGGCCAGCCCGGCCAGCAGCGCGGCACCCCGGGCACCGGCCTCGGCGACCGGGGATCGCCGTACCGGTCCGAGCCGGCGGGCCTTGACCTGCATCAGGGCCGTGCTGCGCGCCCAGCCACCGACCGCCACCAGGTCGTTGTGGGCGCCGCTGTACGAGGTCATCGCGTCGTGGATCACGCCGATGTCCTCGGTCACCGACTCCAACGCCAGCCGCCAGATTTCGGCCGGCTCGGCGCTCTCCCCCGGTCCACCGGCCCTCGGCCGCGGAATCACCTTGATCGACCGGCCCTCGTCCTCGATCCGTCCGGTAAGCCGGGACGGGTCGACCCGACTCGCGAGCGCGTCGAGTTCCGGCAGGTCGGCCCGGTCCAGGCCGAGACCGGCGAGGACCCGTTGCAGGACCAGTCCTCCGGTGGTGGCGCCGAGCAGGCACCAGCGTCCGGCCAGGGCGTGCCAGCCGACGGTGACTCCGGCGGCGACGAGCCCGGCGACGGTCTCCGGCGGCAGGCCCGGGGCGACCGAGCGGACCAGCGCCTCGGCCGTACCGCAGGAATCCAGTTCGTCGCCCGGCCGCAGCGCACCGGCACCGATGGCCGCGACCTGGTGGTCGTGGCCGCAGACGGTGAGTGTCGCGCCGGTCAGCCGGGCCAGGCCGGCCCGCTCGGAGACGGTACCCAGCGGCGCTCCGGCCGTCACCAGCTCGGGCATCAGCGACGCGCTCGCCCCCGACCAGTCCAGCGCCTCCGGCCACCAGTCCCGGCCGTCGAGCCGCAGCCAGCCGGTACGGGAGGCGAGCGACTGCTCGCAGGCTTCCTGGCCGCCCAGTCCCCGGACGACCCACTCGGCGACGTTGAGCCGGCGTACGGCACGCCGGCTCTCCGGATGGTGGCCGCGCAGCCAGCGGTGCTTGGTGAGCGCCCACTGGTGCCGCAGCGGCAGGCCCGTGGTCCGGGCGAAGGTGTCCGGTCCGATCCGGGCGTGCAGGTCGGCCAGTTCGCGCTCGTCGCGGGTGTCGTGCCAGGCGATCATCGGGCCGAGCGGGTGACCGGCGGAATCCAGCAGCACCCCGGACTCGCCCATGCTCGCCACGCCCACTCCGGCGACCCGGCCGGACGGGGCGTCGGCGAGGGCCGTGGCCAGCGCGTCGAGGGCGGCGGCCAGTAGGGCGTCCGGGTCGAGTTCCGCGCCGGTCGCGGTGGACGTCCAGGGCGTGCCGACCGAGGCCTGCGAGACCGGTTCGCCCGACTCGCTGAACACGACGGCCTTGCTCGCCGTCGTGCCGACGTCGAGGCCCACCAGCAGTTGACCGCCCACTCGGGACCCTCCTCGTGCTGCGGTCTCGCCAACTTGTGTAACGATGTGGATCGTTGCTTTTTGTTGGGAAACTGTCAAGACCGAACGGAGTTCCCGGATGCCCCTCACCGCCACCGGACAACTGGTCGACCAGGCTCAGGCGAACGGCACCGCGATCGCGGCGTTCAACGTGATCACCCTGGAACACGCGGAGGCGATCGTCGCCGGAGCCGAGCGCGCCGGCCGGGCGGTGATCCTTCAGATCAGCGAGAACGCGGTGCGTTTCCACCACGGCAGGCTCGCCCCGATCGCGGCCGCGACCACCGCCGTGGCCGAACTCGCCGCGGTTCCGGTGGCCGTGCACCTCGATCACGTCGAGAGCCGCGACCTGCTGCACGCGGTCCGGGGCACCGGGATCAGCTCGGCGATGTTCGACGCCTCAACGCTCGACTACGCCGGCAACGTCGCCGCCACCGCCGAGGCGGCGGACTGGGCCCACGAGCACGGGCTGTGGTTGGAGGCGGAACTGGGCGAGGTCGGTGGCAAGGACGGCGCACACGCCCCCGGGGTACGCACCGACCCGGCCGAGGCGGTCGAGTTCGTCGCCGCCACCGGGGTCGACGCCCTGGCGGTCGCGGTGGGCAGTTCACACGCGATGACCGACCGCACCGCCACCCTCGACCTCGACCTGATCGTCCGGCTCCGGGAGGCGCTGGCCGTACCGCTGGTGCTGCACGGCTCGTCCGGCGTCCCCGACGACGACCTGACCCGGGCCGTACGGGCCGGAATCGTGAAAGTCAACGTCGGCACGATCCTGAACGTGGCGTTCACCGACGCGGTCCGCGCCCAGCTCGACGCCGGACCGGTCGTCGACCCCCGCAGGTACCTGGCCCCGGCGCGCGAGGCGGTCGCCGGGACCGTCGCCCACCTCGTCACGACCATCTCCTGACCCGCCCGCCCGCCGCTCCGCCCTCAGGTGTCGTACCTGTGACACGGTTGCCTCGGACCCGACCCGGAGGTGCCGTCACCGGGCCTCGGCGTGACATGCTGCCGGCTGGAGCACTCCGGTCGGCTTCCGCCGGCCCGTCCGCACGAGGAAGGCCGTCAGACGCACCTATGAGCCACGCCCATCTCCACAGCCACCCGCCGCGCTCCGGTCGGCCGTCGAGCCCGGCGGCGCGGCGGCTGACGCTGGCCCTGCTGATTCCGGCGGCGATCCTCACCATCGTGTCGATGGCGCTGCTGTGGCCACGGGATTCGCCCGAGCCGGAGGCGGTCGACGGGCCGACCCAGGTGTTCGGACAGGTCGTCACGGTCGAGTCCGTCCCCTGCCCCGAGCTGCCCGAGGGCGAGGAACTGCCACCCGGTGCGCCGACCGAGTGCGGCACGGTCACCGTCGCGCTGACCGAGGGGGTGGGTGCCGGTCAGCGGATCACCACCGATGTCCCGTCCGGGCCGGGTGCCGTCACCGTGGCCGCCGGTGACGAGGTGGTGCTGCTGTACCTGGAGGGCAGCCCCGAGCGACCGTACTCGATCATCGATCACCAGCGGTCCCACCAGTTGTGGCTGCTCGGCGCGGCGTTCGCGCTCGCGGTCGTCGCCTTCGGCCGGTGGCGTGGCCTGACCGCGCTGGCCGGGCTCGGTGTCACCTTCGCGGTGCTGCTGATGTTCGTCGTCCCGGCGATCCTCGACGGACGCTCGCCGCTGCTGGTCGCCATCGTCGGGGCCGCGGCGATCATGCTCACCGTGCTGTACCTGACGCACGGGTTCAGCATGACCACCACCGTCGCGGTGGCCGGCACGCTGGTCAGCCTGAGCATCACCGCGGCCCTGTCCGCGATCGCCACGGCCGCCACCCATCTGTCCGGCATCGCCGACGAAACCTCCAACTACCTCGCCATCACCCAGGGTGAGGTCAACATGCAGGGCCTGCTGCTGGCCGGCATCGTCATCGGCTCCCTCGGGGTGCTCGACGACGTCACCGTCACCCAGTCCGCCACCGTCTCCGAGCTGGCCCTGGCGAATCCCGGCTACGGGTTCCGCCAGCTCTACGGCGCCGCCACCCGGATCGGCCGTGCCCACATCGCCTCGGTCATCAACACCATCGTGCTGGCGTACGCCGGTGCCTCCCTGCCGCTGATGCTGCTGTTCGCCGCCGGAACCACGCCGGTCAGCGAACTGCTCACCAGCCAACTCATCGCCCAGGAACTCGTCCGCAGCGCGGTCGGCACCATCGGCCTGATCGCCGCCGTTCCGATCACCACCGCCCTGGCGGCGGTACTCGCCGCCCGGCACCACTCCGCCCCGGCGCAGTCGGCGGGACCGCACCGCACCGGTCCGGCCCTCCCCGGTGAGGTACGGGTCGCCACCGGGGCGGAACCCGTGGCCGGGTCACCTGCGCCCCAGCCACCTGCGGCCGAGCCCGCTGCGGCCGGGCACTCTGCGGCCGAGCCATCGACCGCCGGGCCCGCTGCGGCCGGGTCGCCGGAGGCGGATCCCTGGATGGCCTTCGTCGACCAGCACCCCAACCGCCGCCCGTAACGCGCTGTCCCCAGCGGTGTGTCGTACGCGGTCGTGCCGTGGTTGGCCGTACCGGGCCGGGTGTGCCGTCAGTCCGTCGTCATGATCCACTCTGCGATGTCACACAGCAACGCCATCCGGTCCGCCCGGGACATGGGATCCCGCCCGCCGAACGCGGACCGGCTCCACGGGCCGTCCGGGCCGAGGAACCGGGCCGCCCGAGCCGTGCCCAGCAGGTAATCGAGGTGGAGCAGCCCGCCCATCGCATCCGGCTGGTTGTAGTGGCGATCGGTGCGCGGCAGGTAGCGGTCCAGGTACGCGGCGAGGATCGCGGCGTCCTCCGGCTGCCCGAACCGGGTCAACGCGAAGCAGTAGCCCTGGCCGGCGTACACGAGTTCGCTCGTGAGCAGCAGCTCGCCCAGCACGGCCCGGAACCGGGTACGGCGGTCGAAGCCGATCAGCCAGGCCGCCGTGAGCCGGGCCCGCCAATCGATCGTCTCACCGGGCTGGAGCATGAACTCCAGCTCGGCGTCGCTGATCTGGCGCGCGTCGTCGCGCATCGCCCGGAGAAAGGGGCCACGCCGCTCCTCGGGCAACGCCGTGAAGTTCCCGTGCAGCAGCTCCAGGTAGCGAGGATGACCGCCGACATCCTCGGGCCGCCCGATGACGTATCGACGGGTCACGGCTTCCGGCGGTAGCGGGTCCACCAGCACATCATGTCGGGCGCCTCCACCGACCGTCACCGGCGTCGGTCGGCGTTCCCGTTCCCGTTCCCGTTCCCGGCTACGGCTACGGCTACGGCTACGGCTACGGCCCGACGGGATCGTTTCGGCTCGGTGGCGCGTTGGTGTCCGTCGCGGCCCGGACGAACTCGCGTACCCGGGTGGTGGTGTTGGTCTCCAACCAGACGAGTCCCCGTTCGATCGGCGGCACGTCGCGGATCGGCACGTACGCGACGTCCGGGCGGGGGTAGTACCGCCGGCTGTGCTCGCCCACGGGAAGGACGCCCTTGCCCAGTGCGACGAGGGACAGCAGTTCGGAGAAGCTGTTCCCGGTCGGGCCCTTCGGCACCGGCCTGCCCGACGGGGTGTGGTCGGGCGTGCGGTCCTGCTTGAACGCCGCGGAGGTGACCGCCGGGTACTGCACGACGGGGTGGTCGGCGAGGACTTCGAGGGAGACCGACTCCTCCCGGGCCAGCGGATGCGCGGCGGCCACCGCCAACATGCGGTCCTCGGTCAGCAGGGTCGGGCCACAGGCCATGCCGTCGAACGGGTACGAGGCGAAGAGGATGTCGATCGAGCCGTCCAGCAGGCTCGACCGGGTGTTGGAGAGCTGGGCCTCGTGCACCTGGACCTCGCAGTCCGGGTGCCGCTCGTTGAACAGCTTGACGGCCTTGAGCAGCGTCGGCGCGGTCCACTCGCCCAGGAACGCCACCCGCAGTTGTCCGTTCACGCCGCGCCCGGCGTCGACGGCCCGCCCTACGGCCTCGTCGATCCCGGCGACCAGTGGCGCCAGGTCCGCGGCCAGCTGGCGCCCGATCGGGGTGAGCCGGACCACCCGGCTGGTGCGTTCGAACAGCGGCGCACCGATCCGGCGTTCCAGCTTCTTGAGCACATGACTGATCCGCCCGGTCGTGACCCGCAGGCGCTCGGCGGTACGGCCGAAGTGCAGCTCCTCGGCGAGCGCCAGGAAGGTCTCGATCTCGTGCCGCTCCAGCATGCGCCTTCCCAATCGTTGAATCTGGCTCAACGATCGTAGCTCGATCATGGCTTGGTGGCCGCCGCCGTCCGATGGATCGTGGAGAGCGACCGGGCCGACCGGGCCGACGCCGACACCGGATGACGGCGACATCCACCGGGCCGGATGCCCACGATCAGACCGACTGGCTGCGCCAGGCCCACTACATCGAAACGAGGTAACGCGGATGCGAGTGAAAGCCTTTGATCACCTGGTACTCAACGTCCAGGACGTCGAGCGGGCGCTGGATTTCTACTGTGGACCACTCGGCCTGGAGCCGGTACGCGTCGCCGAGTGGCGGGCGGGGAAGGTCCCGTTCCCGTCCGTACGGGTCACTCCGGAGACCATCATCGACCTGGTCCAGCGCCCTCGCGGCGAGTCGAACGTCGACCACATCTGCCTGGTCGTCGAGCCGCTGGACTGGACGGAGGTGGTCGAGTCGGGCGTCTTCGACGTGCGCGAAGGACCGGTGGGCCGGTTCGGCGCACGGGGCAACGCGACCTCGATCTACGTACGGGACCCGGACGGCAACACCGTCGAACTGCGCTGGTACCCGCAGGATCTCGAAGGGTAGGTCGGTCCGCCCCCCCGTCGCGCCCCGCTCGCGACGACTCCGCACGGAACGACAGTTCGAGTAGACTCGAATTATGGACGCGCCGCAGCCCACCCGCGAGCAGTTGAGCCTGCCCAACGTCCTTGAGGCGCTGGCCAACCCGCTGCGACTGCGGGCGGTGGCCCGCCTGGCCCACGCGCCAGGTGGGCTGAGCTGTGGCGAACTGCTCCCGGGCGTCTCCAAGTCGACCGCCAGTCACCACTGGCGGATCCTGCGCGAGAGCGGCCTCATCGAGCAGCGGCGGGACGGACGCTACCTACGTCCGATTCTCCGACGCGACGATCTCGATGCCCGTTTTCCGGGAGTCCTGGATGCGGTACTGGCGAATGTGGGCGAAATCGCGGCCGTTCCGGACGAATGCACCTCTCCGTCCGTTCCCGCCTGATCGTCGCCGTGCCGGCGTTTTCCCAGGTCAGGATGTCGAGCTAACAGTGCGGCGACTTGCAACAGTTCGACGGTACTAGTACTCTCGAACTGTTCTTGCTCGGCCACCACGCCGGCTCACGCCCGCACCAGGGCGGTACCGGCCTGCCGCGACCATCGCCGGTGGTGGCCCCGCTCCCATCCCGGTGCTCGCAGGAGACTTCCGTGCTGTCATCTGACCGGCCCGCCCGTGCCTCGTCGCGGCTGATCCTCGTCGTTCTGGTTCTCGGTGTGCTGGCGTTCGCGCTGGTCCAAGGCCTGATCGCTCCGGTACTCCCGGAAATTCAGCGCGATCTGAACACCACCCAGAGCCTGGTCACCTGGGTGCTGACCGCGTATCTGCTCTCGGCGTCGATCTTCACGCCCATCCTCGGCCGCCTCGGCGACCGGATCGGCAAGGACCGCGTCATGCTGATCTCGCTGACCGCGCTCGCGGTCGGTTCGCTGATCTCGGCGGTCGCCCCCAACATCAGCGTGATGCTGATTGGCCGGATCATCCAGGGCGCGGGCGGCGGTGTCGTACCACTCGCCTTCGGCATCATCCGCGACGAACTTCCCCGGGAACGCGTCGCCGGGTCCGTCGGCATCGTCGCCGCGCTGCTCGCGGTCGGCGGTGGCATCGGCATCACACTGTCCGGCCCGATCACCGGAACCCTGGGGTACCGCGCGCTGTTCTGGCTACCGGGGATCGTGGTCGTGGTCGCCGCCGTCGCATCGCACCTCGTCATCCCGCCGTCGCCGACCCGTCATCCCGGTCGGATCAGTTGGACCGCGTCCACGCTGCTGGCGGCCTGGCTGGTCGCACTGCTGGTACCACTGACCCAGGCCTCGTCCTGGGGCTGGGGGTCGACCCGGGTGATCGGCCTCATCCTCGCCGCCGTCGTCCTCGCCGCCGCCTGGATCGTCGTCGAGACGCGTTCCGCGAACCCGCTCATCGACATGCGCATGATGCGACTGCCGGCGGTCTGGACGACCAACCTCGTCGCCCTGCTCTTCGGCGTCGGCATGTACGCCCTGATGGGATTCCTTCCCGCCTTCGTGGAGACGCCCGCCTCGGCCGGTTACGGCTTCGGCGCCAGCATCACCCAGGCCGGGCTGATCCTCCTGCCGATGACCGCCGCGATGTTCCTGTCCGGAATGCTCGCGCCACGGCTGTCGCACCGGTTCGGGCCCAAACGGATACTCGTCGCCGGCACTGTGATCAGCATCGGTGCGTTCGCGATCCTGACCCTCGCCCACGACCAGCGGTGGGAGGTCCTGCTCGCGATGGCCATCATCGGCCTCGGCTTCGGCGCGGCGTTCGCGACCATGTCCAACCTGATCGTGGCGGCCGTTCCGGCTCACCAGACCGGCGTCGCCAACGGCATGAACGCCAACATCCGTACCATCGGCGGCTCGGTCGGTGCGGCGCTGATGACCAGCATCGTCGGCGCGCACACCCTGCCCGGAGGGCTACCTGCGGAGAGCGGCTACACGTGGGGCTTCGCGGCCCTCGGCGTCGCCAGCGTCGGTGCCGCGCTGGCCGCCCTCCTGGTGCCCCACCACGGACGGGCGGCCAGCAACCCGGCCGAGGGCACCATCGGCAGCCCGGACTTCCGGCCGGCTGCCGCAGCCGCGCGGTAGCCGCTTCGACCCGATCACCAACCCGCCTTCCACGACACGTGCGGGGTACCGGCCCCTCGGACCGGTACCCCGCACGTGTCGTGTTGCGCGGGTGACGTGGACCAATGCCGCTACTCTCTTCTCGGTACACGCGGGGTGAGCATCGGATCCCCCCAGCCGGGGCAACAACCGGCGGCGGGTGCGCCGTACAGTGTCGACACCATTGATCGAGGAGGACGCTGTGTCTGAGCCGCAACCTGCGCCGGGCTTCCCGGAGGCTGCCGCGTCCGAGGTGCCGGGCGACGAGGGAGCCGGCGACGCCACGCCGCGCCTGCTCGTCATGTCGTCCGGTGACGGGCCGATGCCGCCCACCATGGTGTGGCCAGGGCCGGAAGGCCAGCCCGGCTGGGCGATCCCGGTCACGATCCCGCCCGGCACCCGTGGATACGCGGTGTTCATTCCGTTGCTGCCGGTCGCTGCGTCCCCGGCGCAGGTGAAAGCGGACGCCCAGCCCGCCCCGGCACCGGTCCCGGACACGCAGCCCCCCGTCGCGAGTACGCAGGCGTCCCCGGTGTCCGTGCCAGCCGCGGTGTCCGGCGGGAAGACGACATCCGCCGCGGGTTCGTCCTCGACCCCGGACACGTCACCTGACACGCCGCCCACGCCGGCCCTCTCCTCTCAGCCCCCGGGTGCGGCCGGCACGCCGCCAGCCGGCACCAGCACACCAGCCGGCAGCACCACCACACCAGCCAGCAGCACCGCGTCAGCCGGCAGCACCACCACACCAGCCAGCAGCACCGCGTCAGCCGGCAGCACCACCGCACCACAATCCGGCGCCGTGCCGGCGCCCAGGCCGCAACCCGGCACCGCGCCCCCGCCCCGGCCACAACCCGGCTTCACATCGCAACCGACCTGGACGGGAGTACCGGCCCACGCACCGGCCCCGCAGTTCCGCGGATTTCCGCACACGCCGCCCCCGCCGTCGTTCCTCGAGACCCGATGGCCGGGACCAGCGCCCGCGCGAGGTTGGGCCGTACCGGCCGCGGTCCTCATCGGGGCGCTGGGACTCGCATTCTTCGTCCCGCTCGGCCGTACCGGTATCGGTTGGCTGCTCGGCTGGCTCACCCTGACCATCGGTGTCGTCGTGGCGGTGCGGCAACCCGCCGCCCAGCTACCACGCGTCGAGCGGTGGACCCGCGCCGGATGGGCGGCCGCGGCCCTGGCGCTGCTCTCGGTTCTCGCGTTCCGCAATGCCTGGTGGCTGGTGACATTCTGCGTCCTCGGCGCGCTGGGCTGCGCGGCGCTGGCCATCGTGGGTGGCCGGTTCGTACGCTCTATCCTGTTCAGCCTGGTGGCGGCGCCGTTCGCGGCTTTCCGTGGACTGCCGTGGGTAAGTCGGCACGTCCAGGCCACCGAGAATGCCGGGATGACCCGGCGGATCACGGGTTCGGTGGCGGCCACCGTGGTCGTGCTGATCGTCTTCGGCGCTCTCCTCTCGTCGGCCGACGTCGCCTTCTCGGCGGCCCTCGGCGCGCTCATGCCCGAGATCAATGCCGGCGCGGTGTTCCGGCTGCTCTTTCTCCTGGCCGTAGGTGGCCTGATCACGGTCGCCGCGACGTACACGCTGTCCGCCCCTCCTGACCTGTCCACGGTAGACAAGCCGAGTCGACGCAGTCTCAGCATCGTCGAGTGGGCCCCGCCCATCGCCGGTCTGACGCTTCTCTTCGTCGGCTTCGTCGCGGTGCAGTTCACCGTTCTCTTCGGCGGCCAGCGGCACGTACTGCGCACCACGGGTCTCAGCTATGCCGAGTACGCCCGCAGTGGCTTCTGGCAACTGCTCGCCGTCACGTTGCTGACGCTGGCGGTGCTGGCCGGCGTGACCCGCTGGGCGCGGCGCGACCGTCCGGCCGAGCGCCTTCTCCTGCGGATACTGCTCGGCCTGCTCAGCACGCTCAGCGTCGTCATCGTGGTGTCGGCGCTGTCCCGGATGTACACCTACCAGCAGGTCTACAGCTTCACCGGCGAACGTATCTTCGTCATGGCGCTCGAACTGGCGCTCGGGGTCGTGTTCCTGATGATCATGGCGGCCGGAATCCGGTGGCAGGGGGCCTGGATCCCCCGCCTGACCGTGGGGCTCGCGGTGGTAATGCTGCTGGGTCTGGCCGTGCTCAACCCCGAGGACTACGCGGCCCAGCGCAACATCGCCCGATACGAGGAGACCGGCAAGATCGACGCTTGGTACCTGCGGGCGCTCTCCGCCGACGCGACACCGGCCCTGAGCCACCTGCCCGATCCGGTACGCCGCTGCACACTGAGTTGGATCGCCGACGACTTGGCCGAACCGGATCCGTGGTACGCCTGGAACCTCGGCCGCGTCCGGGCACGCGAGGCGCTCGACCGGATCGGGCCGAACGCGATCGGCGGGCAGCGTGACTGCCGCGCCGCCGACCAGTTCGATCTACCCAAGCGCCGCTGACGTCCCACCTGCCCTCCCCTGCCCAGCCGGACGCGACGCGACCGGCCCGCCGGGGAGGTCAGACGGGCGACCCCGTCGAGAGCGGCGAGACCGTCGTACCGCGCGGCGCTTCGGGGAGCGCCTGCGCGCGTACGCCACGGACGAGTAGGTAGCCGATCATCCAGAACTCGCCCACGGTCGCGGGAATGACGAGGGCGTCGGCGACCACTCCTGCCCCGGGAGCGAGGTACCCGACGAGCGCGCTGAGTACGTAGCCGCCGCCGCCCCCGATGAGGAGCCAGCCGAGGATCGGGGGCATCCAGCCCGAGCGGTGCACGCACCAGCCCATCGGGATGAGCCACAGGCCGAAGAAGACCCCGCCCACCGTCCACAGGTTTCCGCTGACGAGGTACATGAGTTGGACGGTGACGGCCGCGTCGCCGACGGGTGTGAGTGCGACCTCGATCGCCGTCCCGAGCAGAGCCGCACTGCCGAGAATGGCGATGGCGTTGACCATGCCGAAGGCGGCGATGCTGCCGGCGGCGATGGAGTCGACCGTGTGGAAGAGCCGGTAGAACCAGACGGCGGTGAGTGCCTGGGTGAGAACGACGAGGAGTTCGAGGGCGATCCCGACGCGCGCGAGGGACTCGTGCTCGACCAGTCGGGCAAGGGTCGCGTGCGGATCGTCGGTTACGAAGAGTTGCGAACGGACGAGCAGGAACCCGAGTCCGCCGGTGAGGGCGAGACCGAGATAGAGCAGCCCGGTCGCCCGGGCGGTACGGATCAGGGGGTGCATGGGTGGCTCCTTCGCCTTCGTGCGCTGTGGACTGCGCTGCTCGCTATCGGCTGACCGGAATCACGTTCTGCCTTACGACGTAAGGTAACCATACAATGTAAGGTGATCGCAAGGATGGGAGGCGAATGGGAACGAAGAATCCTCGGGTGCCGCTGAGCCGCGAACGCGCCCTGGCGACGGCGGTCGCACTCGCGGATGCCGAGGGGATCCAGGCGTTGACCATGCGTCGGCTCGCCGCCGAACTCGGTGTCGAGGCGATGTCGCTCTACTACCACCTACCGGGCAAGGAGGGCCTGCTCAACGGCCTTGCCGACACCGTCATCGGCGAGATCGAGGTCGCGGTCCGTCGCACCGGTACGACCGGCGTCGACGAGGACTGGCGTGCCGCATTGCGACAGCGGTTCCTCGCGGCGCGAGAGGTCATGCTGCGTCACCCATGGGCCCCCGCGCTGCTCGGCTCGCGCCCCACCATTCCGGCCAGCGTGTACGCGTACTACGACGGGATCGTCGCCACGCTGATCGGCGGCGGGTTCTCCTATCGCATCGCCCACCGGGCGATACACGCGTTCGGCAGCCTGGCCCTGGGGTTCGCCCAGGAGATCTTCCGCCCCGCCTCTGCGGGCGGGCAGACGGACGTCGAGGTCGCGGAGGAGGATCTGGCCGCGATGGCCGAGGCCCTGCCTGCCCTGACCGCGATGATCGCGACCGAGGCCCACGACGTGTCCGATCCCACGCTCGGCTGGTGCGACAGCCAGGTCGAGTTCGAGTTCACACTCGACCTGCTCCTCGACGGACTCGAACGCGCCCGCGACTGAGGCAGGTCACCACGGCGACTACCCTCGCCGGTATGTCCGACTCCCGCCTGCTGCGCATCGGTACGCGCAACTCCCCGATGGCCCTCGCCCAAGTCGAGCGGGTCCGCGCGATGCTCGCCGACCGGCACCCCGACGTCACGGTGGAAGTGATGTCGATGTCGACCAGCGGGGACCGCTGGCACGGTGACCTGGCCGCGCTGGGCGGCAAGGGGGCGTTCACCAAGGAGGTGGACGCTGCCCTGGTCGCCGGAGAAGTGGACCTGGCGGTGCACTGCGTCAAGGACGTCCCCGGGGACCGGCCGGCACCAGCCGGCACGGTGATGGCCGCCTACCTGGCCCGTGACGATGTCCGGGACTGCCTCGTGCACCCGGGCGGGCTGCGGATCGACGAGCTGCCGACCGGTACCCGGATCGGCACCTCCGCGGTCCGGCGGGTCGCACAGCTGGCCCTGCACTGGCCGAACCTGGTGCCGGTGGCCATCCGGGGCAACGCGAACAGCAGGCTCGGCAAGCTCGACGCCGGCGACAGGTACGACGCACTGCTGCTCGCGGTCTCCGGGCTGGAGCGGATCGGGCAGGCCGCCCGGATCACCCACCCGATCGACGTCGACACGCTGGTCCCGGCCGTCGGCTCCGGGACCTTGGTCCTGCAATGCCGGGAAGACGACACCAGCACCCGTGACCTGGCAGCCAGCCTCGGCGACCCGCGGGCCCGGCAGGAGACCGTGGCCGAACGGACCATGCTGCACATCCTGCAGGGCAACTGCCACTCCCCGATCGCCGCGCTCGCCCGCACCGAACCCGACGGGCGCCTCGGCCTCCGGGCGAGGGTGATCAGCCTCGACGGTAAAACCGTGCTGGACGTGCACGAATGGGCGGCGGACCCGATCACCCTCGGGACCTCCGTCGCCGCGGCCCTGCTCCGGCAGGGCGCCCGTGACCTCCTCGACCTACCTGCCCACGGGTCGGTCTGACCGACCGCTGGCGATCAGACGAAAGTCTGCGCACCTCGCCGTTCTGCGGGTCAGCAGGCAGGCCAACCGGCCGCACCATAAGTTTCCATTATCTGCGGTTCAAGAGAACCGCATTTCTGCGATGTGAGTTTGATTCACCGATACACCGGTCCCTACGGTGTGCATGCGGCGTGCGGGACGGCCCGCGCGACGCCCACCTGGGCCTACGGATCGGCCAGCCGCCGGAAGACGGTCGTCCGTGACGCAAGCAGAAACCCGTCGCTCCGAGGTCGCAGCGCGGGAGTATTGGGAGGTTCGTACACATGCGACGGTCAGAGCGCGGTCGCGCCTCCGCCGATCCCGGCCCGCGCCGCCGGGTCCTTGCCGTGATCGCCGCCCTTGCCGTGTTCGGTGGCCTGGTCGGTGTCACACAGGTCTCCAACGCGGAGACCCAGCAGGCCGCCCCCACCTGCAAGCCCACGCCCCCGGCGTCGGCCGGTACGTCGGACCCCGACGGTGCGAGCGAAGAGGGCGCGACCCCGGGCGGTCCCACCCCGGACGGTACGACGCCGTCCGCGTCCGCAGTGGAATGCGAGGAGCAGGACAGCCCCGAGGAGGCGGCGAGCAGCTCTCCGACAAGCCCTCCAGGTGGCGGCCTGGACACGCTCGGCGACAACTGCGACAACAGCAGGCTCCAGGCACACACCGGCTTCCAGGACGGGAACCGGTGCGTGTCGACCGCCTTCGGCGAGGTGGCTGCCGCAGCCCAGAACCCGACGCTGCTGATCGCCCAGGCCCCGCAGAGGGTACGAGCGGGGCAGCCGTTCCGGATCGTCGTGAGCACCCGCAACCTCGTCCGTGACCGGTTCCTGCCCGCCGCCCAGGGCGGCTACTACCGGGAAACGTCCCTGCTCAACGACGACGGCCTGGTACGCGGCCACTTCCACACCGCGTGCCGGATGCTCAGCAGCACCAGGCAGGCAGCGGATCCCGCTCCGATCCCGGCCTTCTTCGTCGCGACGGAGGACGGAAACGGCGGAGACGAACCGGACTCGGTGATCGTCCAGGTGCCGGGCCTGCCCGAGGGTCTCGCACAGTGCTCGGCGTGGGCCGGCGATGGTTCACACCGCATCCCGATGATGCAGCGCGCCAACCAGATCCCCGCGCTCGACTCCGTCCGCATCCAGGTCCAGCCGGCTGCCGAGGAGCCGCCGGCCAACGAGGAGCCGCCGGCGACCGAGGCGCCACCCGCCAACGAGCCGCCCGCGACCGAGGCGCCACCGGCCAACGAGCCACCCGCGACCGAGGCGCCACCGGCCAACGAGCCACCCGCGACCGAGGCGCCACCGGCCAACGAGCCACCCGCGACCGAGGCGCCACCCGCCGACAACCCCGGCGGCGAGGAACCCCCCGCCGAGCAGCCCGAGGACGAGTCCCCCGGGCAGGAGGAGCAGCCAGGCAACGGGCAGGCATCCGGCGGACAGAAGCCAGCTCCGGAGAAGTCTCCGAACGGAACCGCCCGTCCGGCAGCCGCGGCCACCGAGCCGGCGGCGGACAGGACGACCGTCGGCGCGGCCCCACAAGCTCCCAACACCGACGCGGGAGGTTCGGGCGGCGGGCTGGCGCTCACCGGCGCGAACACCATCGCCTTCGCCGGCGTCGGCGTGGCGTTGTTCCTCGCCGGACTAGCCCTCGTCTACCTGACCCGTCGGCGCCGGGCGGTACGGCGCTGACCCTGGACGGCTGATCGGTACGGCGGGTGCGGCCTCTGGCTGCCATGGATTGACCCATGGTTCGCAGGCAGGGGTCGCACCCGCCGTTGTCGGCGTCGTAACGGGACGGCGGAACAGCCCGCCGGTTGGCCCGAAGGTAGCCGGGTCCGAGTCCCCGTTGCCTCCGGTGGAGTCCGTAAAAATCTGAGATGTTGGACATGGTTCCGGCATCGCCCACCCCGACCGAGCCGTGTCCAACCGTGGACCCGACCCGTACCCGATCTTGGACGTCGGGCGTTACCGTCGGCGCGACGGGGAGGTGGAGTCGCGCGCTTCGTGCGAACGGCCGGACCGACACGGCCTCCCGTCAGGAAATGTCGCCATGCCCGACTGGGTGGTCGCCACGACCGGCATGGACGCACCGTCCCGACCCGACCGAGAAATCTGATCCAACCGCTTAGAGGAGCTTCCCGGGATTAATCAGGACGTCATCCGAAGGGGGATAAGGCATGACGGACGATATAGCGATCATCGGGGCGTCCGGGATTTTTCCCGGCGCGGAGGACCTGGAATCCTTTCACGCCAACCTGCAGAAGGGCCGCAACAGCGTCGTGCGACCGAGCGACGACAGGGTGCGCAACGGCGGCGGCGAACTAGACGACGAATATCTGCTGATGGGTTATCTCCATCGGGTGGACCTCTTCGACCACGAGTTCTTCGGCATTCCCCGGCGGGAGGCCGAACGGATGGATCCCCACCAGCGGCTGCTGCTGCAACTTACCCACCGGGCGATCGAGTCGGCCGGGTACGCGCCAGCAGCGCTGCGGGGATCGGCGGCGGGGGTGTTCCTGGCTGGCGGCATGTGGTTCGGGCCGATGGACACCGAGCGGGACGTACTCTCCCTGCTCGGGTCGTCGGGGGCATCGCTGGCGGCCAGGCTGAGCTACCTGTTCGATCTTCGCGGGCCCGCGTTGGTGGTGGACAGCGCGTGCAGCAGTGGGCTGGCGGCCCTCGACCTGGCGGTCGGCATGTTGCGCGCCGGCAGCCTGCCGTTCGCGGTCGTCGGTGGAGTCACGCTCATCCCGGGCATGCAACGGCGTGCCGACTTCAATCCCCTGCCAGGGCTGGAGTCCCGCGACCAGGTGTGCCGCCCGTTCGACGTGGACGCGGACGGGCTGTCCGGTGGCGAGGGCGGGGGTGTGCTCGTCGTCAAACTGCTCTCCCGCGCAGTCGCCGACGGCGACAACGTGTTCGCCGTGGTCAAGGGCATCGCGGTCAACCACAACGGTTTCCGTGCCGCGAGCATGGCGGCACCGAGCCAGGTGGCGCAGGCGAGCGTGATCACTCAGGCGTGGCGGGACGGTGGGGTCGACCCGACGACCGTCGGCTACGTCGAGTGCCATGGCTCGGGGACCCAACTGGGAGACGTCGTCGAGGTGGACGCGCTGCGGCGGGCCTTCATCGAGGCAGGCGTGACGGAGCGGCACTGTCCGATCGGGTCGGTCAAGGCGAACATCGGGCACCTGGGAAACGCGGCGGGAATCGCGGGCCTGTTCAAGGTCATAGCGGCGCTGCGGTACGGCACCCGCTATCCGATGATCAATTTCCGGGAGCCCAACCCTCTGATCGACTTCACCGGGCCGGTGTATCCGAACGTCGTCGAGGAGCCCTGGGTCGTACCCGACGGCGTCCCTCGTCGCGCCGGAGTGAGCAGTCTCGGCCTGACCGGCACCAATGCGCATGTCGTGCTGGAGGAGGCGGTCCCGGTACGCGAGGACCCGGACGCCGGGGCGACCGCCGAACTCGTCACCGTGTCGGCCAGGTCGCAGCGGGCGCTGGAACGGTACTGCGCGCGGCTGCTGGACTTCGCCGAACACACGGGCCATTCCATCCGGTCGGTGGCGCACGTGCTGAACCGGGGCCGCGACGACCATCCGTACCGGCTGGCCTTCACCGCCGCGACGACCGCGGAGCTGGCCTGCGCGCTGCGGTCCGCGGACCCACCCGAGCGCTCCGCCCCCGATTCGCCCCGGCTGGTGCTCCTGTTCTCGGGGGACGCGCTCGTGGACGACGTGGTCTGGTCCCGGCTGCGTGCCGACTGTCCCGGCCTGATCCCCGTGGAGTGTGAGCAGAACGCCGGATCCGACCCGGCGAGCGCGCTGGTCGCCCGGCAGTACGCCCTCTACCGGGTCGCGGAGGCGCTGGGCCTGTTGACCGGCGCGGACGTCAGCCTCGTCGGCACCGGTGCGGGCAACCTGGTGACCCGGGTGGCCCGCGGTCGACTGTCGCTCGCCGATGCCGCCGCCGATGCCGCCGCGCGCGGGATCTCGGCGGAGTTCGACCGGGACGGACTGCGACGCGTCGTGGCCGGGTTCTCGCGTACGGACACGATCGCGGTGGAGATGGGCGCCGGCGGGGTGCTGGCGCGGGAGATCCGTGAACTCGCACCGGAGCTGCCGATCGTCGACCTGGCCGGGGACGGGTCGCGTCGGAGCCTGCTGGACCACGTCGGCGAGCTGTACACGCGCGGCGCCGCGATCGACTGGGACCGCTACTACCGGGACGCCGCCATCGCGCGGGTGGAGCTGCCGACGTACCCGTTCGAGCCGACCCCCTGCTGGCCCACGTCCCGTCCGACGATGCGACGCCCCGACATGCCGGCCGCGCCGGCCCCTCGGGAGGTGCCCACCGACCGTCCCGACAGGGCCGAGATCGAACGACGGGTCGCCGAGGTGTGGGCGGAACAACTGGACATCACCGGGCTCGGGCCCGACTCGGACTACTTCATGCTCGGCGGTACCTCGCTGGTCGGGGTCGGCGTGCTCCGCGCGCTCGGCGAGCGGTTCGGCGTACCGGTGACCTTCGCCGACCTCTACGCGTGCCGCACGGTCAGCGCCCTGGCCGTACGGCTGGGCGAGCTGCTCGGCGAGCGGGCCGCCGGCACCGGCGACGGTGCGGAAACCGAGCAGGCGATCACCCGGGTTCCCCGCGACGGGCGTCCCGCGCTGTCCTTCGGCCAGGAGACCCTGTGGTACCTCGACCAGGTGAACCCGGACAGCGCGCTGTACAACATCCCCGGCCCGATGCACCTGACCGGCAAGGTGGACGTGGCGGCGCTCCAGGACGCACTCGCCGACGTCGCCCGGCGGCACGAGGTGCTGCACAGTTGTTTCCGGACGGACGAGGACGGCACGCCGTACGTCGTGACCGTGGCGCCCGAGCCCCTGCTGCCGCTCGTCGACGTGAGCCGGCTCGGCGACGACCACCGCGACCGGCGGGTGCGGGCACTCATCCACGAGACGGTCGTGGCCCCGTTCGACCTCGCCGAGGATGCGCTCTTCCGGGCCACCCTGATCAAGCGGGCCGAGGACGATCACGTGCTGGTGCTGGTCTTCCACCACATCGTCTTCGACGGCTGGTCGCCGACCGTGTTCATGCGGGACCTCGCGGAGTTCTACCGGGCACGTACGGAGGATGTCCCGGCACGGCTGCCCGAGCTGACCGTCCAGTACCTGGACTTCGCCGCCTGGCATCGCGCCCGACTGACCGGACCGAGACTGCGGCGCGGCCTCGAGTTCTGGCGCAGCGAGTTGGCCGGGTTGAACCGGGAGGAACTGCCCCTGGACCACCCGCGCCCCGCCGTCCAGTCGTACGCGGGTGACGGCCTGACCCTGGTGATCGAGGCCGAGCTGGCCGACCGGGTCCGGGAGTTCAGCCGGCGCAACGGGGTGACGGCCTTCGTCACCATGCTGGCCGTGCTCGACGTCCTGATCTACCGCTGGACGCGGCAGGGCGACGTGTGCATCGGGGTCGCCACCTCCGGGCGTATCCACCCCACCGCCAACGACCTCGTCGGCTACTTCAACAACGTGCTGCCGTTCCGCACCCAGGTCACGGCCGACCTGCGGTTCGACGAACTGGTCCAGCGCTGCGCGGGTACGGTCGCCGGGGTGCTGGACCACGAGGAGGTACCGCTCGGCAAGATCCTCTCGGCCGGGGACTTCGAGCGGGACCTGGCCCGGCATCCGCTGTTCGACGTGAGCTACACGTACCAGAACGTGCTGCCGTACACCGGCGGGCTGGGCGAGCTGGGCTTCTCCCGCTACGCCGGGACCGACATCGGTTACGTCGCGCCCGGCACGGCCAAGTTCGACCTGTCGTTCGGGATCTCCGACGACGGCACCGGGCCGATGATCGGCGACGTCGGGTACGCGACCGCCCTGTTCGACCGGGCCACGGCGGAGCGCCTGGCCGCCTGGTACCCGGCCCTGGTCGCGGCGGCGATGACGGACCCGGGTACGGCGATCGGAGATATCGCCGGCCCGGACCTGGTGCGGGCCGGCGGCGGTCCCGGGGCGACGGTGGCCGGGCCGGCTCCCGCCCCGCCCGTCGAGGCCCTGGCCGGCGAGGCCCCGCCCGCCGAGGCCCTGGCCGGCGAGGCCCCGCCCGCCGAGACCCCGCCCGCCGAGACCTCGCCCGGCGAGGCCCTGGCCGGCAGCCGGCCCCGGACGGAGAACCCGACGCCGACAGGGGTGCGAACCGACGCGGCCGAGGTGATGTGCGCGCTCTTCGCGGACCTGTTGGGGCGGGAGCGGGTCGGTGCGGACGAGGGCTTCTTCGCCCTGGGCGGCGATTCCATCAAGTCCATCCAACTGGTGGCACGGGCCCGGCGGGCCGGGCTGCTGATCACCCGACAGCAGGTGTTCACCCACCGGACCCCTGCGGCACTGGCGGGAGTGGCCCAACGGCCCGGGACCGACGCGCCGGTCGTACCCGAGAACGACGCCGGGCCGATCCCGTTGACCCCGGCCATGCGCGAGTTCGCCGAGCGGGCGGGAATGCCCGCCGTGTTCGCGCATTCCGCGCTGGTCGCGACCCCCGCCGGCCTGGACCTCGACGCCCTGGGCGCCGCCGTGCTGGCTCTGGTCAACCGGCACGAGATGCTGCGGTCCCGGCTGCTCCGCGCCGACGAGCACGACCCGGCCTCGTGGTCGCTTCAGGTGGCGGAACCGTCCGCGCCGGCGATCGACAGCGTGCGGGCATGGGTTCGCGGGGTGGACGCCGCTGGTCTGTCCCCGGATGCGCTCGCCGACGCGGTCGCCGCCCATGGCCGGGCGGCGGCGGGCCGGCTCGACCCACGGGACGGCGTCACGGCACAACTGGTGTGGCTGGACCGTGGACCCGACGTCGAGGGCCGACTGGTGGTGGTCGTCCACGGCCTGGTGGTCGACCTCCTCTCCTGGCGCGTCCTGCTACCCGACCTGGCTGCGGCGTACACGGCGGTGCGGGACGGCGACCCGCCCGCCCCGCCCCGGATCGAGGCGTCCTTCGGGCGGTGGGCACGGGCGCTGGCCCGACGGTCCACCGATCCGGATCTGGTCGCGGAGCTGCCGGATTGGGAGCGGATCCTGGCACCGGGCGAGCCGCCGCCCGGCGGACGGCCCCTCGACCCGCGTCGCGACACCACCTCGACCCTCCGTCGGGTCACCGCCGCGCTGCCGTACGGCGTCTCCGGCGAGTTGTTGACCCGCGTGCCGGACGCCTTCCACGCCGAGACCGGCGACGTCCTGCTGATCGCGCTCGCGGCGGCGGCGGCCGAGTGGCGGGCGACGCGCGGTGACGGCGCGGGGCCGGTGCTGGTCGACGTCGAGCGGCACGGCCGGGAACCGTTGGCGGGCGATGTGGACACCTCCGGCACGGTGGGCTGGTTCGCCGCGACGCACCCGGTGCGGTTGGAGTTCGGCGACGCGGACTTCGCCGACATCCGGGCCGGTGGGCCGACCGCCGGCCGGATGGTCAAGCGGGCCCGGGAGCAACTCGCGGCGGTTCCCGGCAACGGGCTGGGATACGGGCTGCTGCGTCACCTCGCTCCGGACGCGGGCCGCCGCCTGGCGGGCCTGCCCACTCCCTCGATCGGCCTGCGCTACGCGGGGGCGATCATCGGCGACGGGGTGGATCCCTGGCGGCTGCTCGACCTGGGCGGGGAGTTGGCGGGGACGGTGCCCGTCGCGCACGCGATCGAGGCGGTCGGCGTCGTCCGGGACACCCTGGGCGGAGCGCAACTGCACCTGTCCCTGTCCGCGCCGGAGCACCTGCTGGCGGAAGGCCCACTGGGCGAGCTGTGCGAGGGGTGGGCGGCGATGCTCGTCGGGTTGGCCGGCCACGCCACCGACCCGACCGCGGGCGGTCACGTCCCCTCGGACTTCCCCCTCGTGGAACTCAGTCAGGACGAACTGGACCAGATCGAGGCGGGGGGTGGGAGGTGACCATGTCGCTGGCGGCCGTCGCCACGTACCTGCCGGACCGCGTCCTCCTCACCGATCTGCCGGAACTGGCCGACCTCGGCGACGGGGAACGGACGCTGTGCCTGGCCCTCGGCATCGAGCGGGTCACCGTCGACAAGGAACTGAGCACGGTGGACCTCGCGGTGCGCGCGGGTCGTCAGACGCTGGCCACGGCCGGGCTCAGCCCGCACGCGCTCGACGGCGTGATCCTCGTCGAGGCCCGCGCGCCCGGCACGCTCGCGAGTTCCGAGGCAACCGGGTTGCAGGCGGCGCTGGGCGCCGACGCGGCCTGGGCCTTCTCCATCGGCGGGCTCGGCTGCGCGTCGATCGTTCCGGCGCTGCTCACCGCGCGGGGGCTGCTGGCCGCCGACCCGGAGATCTCGCACATCCTCGTCGCGCACGGCAGCAGGCCGGTGGCGTCCCGGCGGTACCGGCACCCGGTGACGGTCAACGGCGACAGCGGGCAGGCGGTCGTCGTCTCCCGGGAGGGGCCGCTGCGGGTACGGGACATCCTGCTCGAGACGAACGGTGCCTACTGGGATCTGTTCCAGGTCGACTACCGCGGCAACCCGCCGCAGGACTGGCGCGAGGTGTGCGCCGACCTGCCCCGGTACACGTTCTCGCTGGCCGTCGAGTCGAGGAAGCGGATCGCCGCGCTGAACCGCAGGCTGCTGGAGCGCAACGGCGTCGACCAGGACGACATCTCGTGCTACGTCGGCCAGAACCTGTCCACCGCGGCGCTACGGGTCATCGGGGAGTCCCTCGGGGTGAAGATCTCCGACGGATGTCTGGACAACCTGCGGGAGAACGGTCACCTCGGACCCAACGACGCGCTGTTGAACCTCAGCACCGCGATCGACAGCGGCGAGTTGCCCGAAGGGGGCCGCGCCGTCGTCCTGAACATGAGCCCGGCGGCGGCGTGGAGCGCGATGCTCGTCGAGCACCACGCCCCGGACAACAGAACGATCTGCCTGTAGCCGGCCCACCCGTCGGGCGAGCGGGGCCGGTACGGCGAGGCGATGCAGGGCGAGACGAGGGAGGCGCGATGGGTATCCGGCAGGTGTCCAGTGACGACATCACCCGGCAGATCCTGGAGTTTCTGTCCGCCGCGACCGGCGGCATGGCGCTCGCCGAGGACCAGGACTACATCGCGGAGGGCCTGGTCAACTCGATCCAGGCGGTCGAACTGGTGACCCGGGTCGAGCAGCGGTTCGGCATCGAGGTCGAGGTCGAGGACCTCGACATCGACAACTTCCGGACCGCCGGCCGGATCGCCGCGTTCGTCCGACGCAAGCGCGCCGCCGTCTCGCCGGATGCCCGGGACGGCTGACACCGTGGACGTCACCAGCTTCGTCGATTCCGTCCGAGCCGATGTGGGCGGGTGGGATCGGGCCGGCGGGCTGCCCGCCACGATCGTCAAGACGATGGCGACCGGCAGGTTCCTCGCCGCGGACCTCCCCCGGCGGTACGGCGGCGCCGACCTCGGCCAGCACGACCTCGGCGAGCTGTGCGCGTCGCTCGGCGGCGTGTGCAGTGCGTTGCGCAGCCTCGTCACGGTGCAGGGCATGGTGGCCGCCGCCCTGCTCCGCTGGGGAACCGGGCCGCAACGGTCGGCCTGGCTCCCGACGTTGGCGAGCGGCGAGAACATCGCCGGGTTCGCGGCCACCGAGGAAGGCGCGGGCAGCGACCTCGGTGCGATGAGCACCACCGTGCGGGGTCACGGCGACGATGTCGTGGTACGGGGTCGCAAGCTCTGGGTCAGCCTCGGGCGGCTCGCCACCGTGTTCCTGGTGTTCGGTCGCCAGGACGGGCTGCCGGTGGCCGTACTGGTCGAATCCGACCGGCCCGGCGTGGTGGTCGAGCCGATCACGGACCCCCTGGGCCTGCGGGCCGCCCAGCTCGCGAACATCCGGTTCGAGGATGTCCGGGTGCCGCGGGACAACCTCGTCGCACCGGCGGGATTCGGGCTGTCCCACGTGGCGGCGACCGCCGTCGACCACGGGCGGCACACCGTCGCCTGGGGTTGCGTGGGCCTGGCCACCGCATGCCTGGACCATGCCGTACAGCACGCGGCGCGGCGTGTGCAGGGCACCGTTCGGCTGGCGGAGCACCAGCTCGTACGCGCGATCCTCGGACGCGCCTACGTGGCGACCTCGGGTGCGCGGCAGCTCTGCGCGCACGCCGCCCGGCTACGGGAGCGGCGGGCACCGTCGGCCACGGCGGAGACCGTGGTGGCCAAGTACGCGGGCGCCGCCGCGGCGGCCAGTGTCAGCCAGGACGCGGTCCAGCTGCTCGGCGCGGCCGGCTGCGGGTCGGACAGTCCGGTGAACCGGTTCTTCCGCGACGCGAAGATCATGCAGATCATCGAGGGTTCCCGCGAGGTGGGCGAGCTCGACATCGGAGAGTTCGCGCTCCGCACGGCAGGCCCGGATCGGACGCTGTGAGGGGACGGGGCATGCAGAAGGTCAAGTGCGTCATCTGGGACCTGGACGACACGGTCTGGAACGGCGTGGTCATCGAGGGCGATCCGGCGACCCCCCTTCCGTTCGCGGTCGAGACGATCCGGACCCTCGACCAGCGGGGGATCCTGCACGCCGTGGCCAGCCGGGGCGACCGCGACCTCTCCCACGCCCACCTGACCACGCACGGGCTCGCGGAGTACTTCTGCGCCGTGGAGATCGGCTGGGGTGCCAAGTCCGAGGCGGTGGGCCGGATCGCCGAGCGGCTGAACATCGGACTCGACACGATGGCCTTCGTCGACAACGACGACGTGGAACTCGCGGAGGTCGCCGCCGCGCATCCCGAGGTGCGGTGTTACCGGTCCACCGGCATCGCCGAGCTGCCGGACCTGCCGGAGTTCCGCCCCGCCTTCATCACCGACGAGTCGGCGGCACGCCGCCAGATGTACCAGGCCGACGGGGCGCGCGCCGCCGCGCAGGAACGCTTCGCCGGTACCTCGGCCGAGTTCCTCGCGTCGCTCGACCTGGTGATGACGATCGGTCACGCCACCGACGACGACCTCGCCCGCGCCCACGAACTCACCGTTCGTACCCACCAGCTCAACACGACCGGCGTGACCTTCGACGAGCACGAGCTGCGGGCGCTCGTCGACTCACCCGAGTACGAGGTGCTGGTCGCGCGGTTGCGGGACCGGTTCGGCGACTACGGCACCATCGGCTTGTCGGTCACCCACCTCAGCGGCGCCGACGCCGTCCTGCACCTGCTGCTGATGTCGTGCCGCGTCATGTCCCGGGGTGCCGGTGCCGTGCTGCTCCACCACGTGATGCGGTCGGCCGTCGACCGGGGCCTACGGCCGCTGGCCCGGTTCGTCGCCACCGGGAAGAACCGGGTCATGCTGGTCACCCTGCGCTTCGCGGGCTTCGAACCGATCGAGGACGACAGCGGTCGGCTGCTGCTGGCCTATCCCCCCGGACGGTGCCTGCCCCCGCCGCCCGCCCACGTCCGGGTGGTCACGTCCACGGGACCGGCGTCATGACGGTCGTCGACCGTCCGCCGAACCAGACCCCGGTCGAGGACATCTGGCCCCTGTCCCCGCTCCAGGAGGGACTGCTCTTCCACACCGTGTACGACGAGCAGACGACCACCATGTACACGGCGCAGTTCGTCACGGCCGTGGACGGACCGCTGGACCCGGCCGTGCTGCGGGCATCGTGGCAGGCGGTGCTCGACCGGCATGCGAGCCTTCGGGCCGGGTTCCGGCAGCTCGCCGGAAGGCAGCGACCCGTGCAGGTCATCGCCCGCCGGCTGGACATCCCGTGGCACGAGGCCGACCTCGGCGGGCTCGCCGAGGACGCGGCGACGGCCGAGGCCGAACGGCTGGCCGTCGAGGCGACCACCCAGCCGTTCGACGTGACCGCGCCGCCGCTGCTGCGGGTGTCACTCGTCAGGCTGGCACCCGAGAAGCATCGGATGATCCTCACCCTGCACCACATCCTCGTGGACGGCTGGTCGCTGCCGATCCTCATGCGCGAGCTGTGGTCCGCGTACGACGCGGGTGGCAGCACCGCCGCGCTGCCCCCCGTGACCTCGTACCGCGAGTATCTGGTGTGGCTGGCCGGTCAGGACCGCGACGCGTCCCTGCGGGTGTGGCGGGAGGCGCTGGCGGGCGCGACGGAACCGACCCAGATCGCGCCCGCCGCCGACCGTGCTGACGCGCCGGCCGCCCTGGCCGGCTCGGTCTTCGCCGCCGTCGGCGGGGAACTGGGCACCGCGCTGCGCGACCTGGCCGGCCGGTACTCCCTCACGGTCAACACCGTCGTCCAGGTCGCCTGGGCGATCCTGGTGGGTAGCGCGACCGGCCGCCGCGACGTGGTGTTCGCTGCGATCACGGCGGTGCGCCCGACGGATCTTCCCGGCCTGGAGACGATGCTGGGTTTGTTCCTCAACACCGTGCCGGTACGGGTGCGGTTCGACCCGGCGCAACGCGTCGCCGACCTGCTGGTGCAGGTCCAGCAGGAGCAGGCGGCGCTGCTGGACCACCAGTACGTGGGCCTCGCCGACATACAGCGGGTGGCGGGGCCGGGGGCCCGCTTCGACACCGTCGTGGTCTTCCAGAACTTCCCGCGCGACCCCCGGGGCAGGTCCGGCACCGGCGGCCTGAGGTTCACCGCGCTGGGCGGGCGGCAGATGGCGAAGTACCCGCTCTCGCTGACCGTGATTCCAGCGGACGGCCTGGACCTCCGGCTCAACTACCGACCGGATCTGTTCGACCGGGACGACGCCCAGCGGATCGTCGACCGCCTGGTGCGGGTACTTACCCGGATGGTGGCCGATCCGGACGCCCGGATCGGCCGCATGGACCTGCTCGCCGAGGCGGAGCGCAGCCGGGTGCTCCACGAGTGGAACGACACGGCCAGGCCGGTTCCGCTGGCGCCGCTGGGCCGGCTCTTCGAGGCGCAGGTGGACCGCACTCCGGACGCGGTGGCGGTGCTGGGCGACGGGCGGTCGTCGACGTACGCGCAACTGGACGGGGCGGCGAATCGTCTGGCGCGGGAGTTGGTGTCCCTGGGAGTCGGGCGCGGCGACCTGGTCGGGGTGCTGCTGGAACGGTCGGTGGAACTCGCGACGGCATGGCTCGGCGTGACGAAGGCGGGTGCCGGCTTCGTGCCGGTCGACCCGGCGTACCCGGCGGCGCGGATCGGCCTCGTGATCGGTGACGCCGATCCGGCGGTGGTGGTGTGTTCCCCGGCGACGGCGGGCCTGGTCCCGCCGGACCGCCTGCGGTTGGTCGTGGACGAGCCCACGGTGGCGGGACGGTCCGCGCGTCGTCTGAGCGCCGCCGAGAGCCCGGTGGGGCCCGACGACCCGGCGTACGTGATCTACACGTCGGGGTCGACGGGTGCTCCGAAGGGCGTGCTGGTGACGCATCGCGGGCTGGGAAACCTGGCGGCCGCCCAGATCGAGCAGTGCGAGGTGGGACCGCGATCACGGGTGTTGCAGCTCGCCTCGCCCAGCTTCGACGCGGCGGTGTCGGAATTCTGCATGGCACTGCTGTCCGGGGCCTGTCTGGTGCTGGTGGGACCGGACCGGCTGCCGCCGCTCGGATCGCTGGGCGCGACCGCACGGGAGTTCGGGGTGACCCACGTGACGGTGCCACCGTCCGTGCTGGCGTCGGTGCCGGACCTGCCTGCCGAGGTGGCGACGGTCGTGGTGGCCGGGGAGGAGTGCCCGCCGGCGCTGGTGGCCCGGTGGTCGCCGGGCCGGCGGCTGGTCAACGCGTACGGGCCGACCGAGGTGACCGTGTGCGCCACGATGAGCGAGCCGTTGCCGGAGGACGTCGACGACGGGACGGTGCCGATCGGGGGCCCGATCGCCAACACCCGGGTGCTGCTGCTGGACGAGTTCCTCCGGCCGGTACCACCCGGCGTCACCGGCGAGGTCTACGTGACCGGCCCGGGACTGGCCCGGGGCTACCTGCACCAGCCGGCCCTGACCGCCGAGCGCTTCGTCGCCTGTCCCGTCGGCGGGCCCGACGGCGGCGGGACGGACGGCGGAACGGGCGGCCGGATGTACCGCACGGGTGACCTGGCGCGGTGGACCGACCGGGGCCGGCTGCTGTTCGCCGGACGGGCGGACGAGCAGGTGAAGGTCCGCGGGTTCCGGGTCGAGCCGCGCGAGGTCGAGGCGCTTCTCGCCACGCACGAGTCCGTGGACCGGGTCGCCGTCGTCGCCCGGGAGGACCGTCCGGGAGACATCCGCCTGGTCGGCTACGTCGTTCCGGCCGCCGGAGCACCGGTGGACACCGTGGCGCTGCGCGGGTACGTGGCCGCCCGCGCGCCCGACTTCCTCGTCCCGGCCGCGCTCGTGGTGCTGCCGTCGCTGCCGCTGACGCCGAACGGCAAGGTGGACCGGGCCGCGCTGCCGGCGCCCGAGTTCGCGGGCCACGGGCGCGGCCCGGAGTCGGCGGCGGAGGAACTGCTGTGCCAGATGTTCGCTGAGGTGCTGGGCCTGGCCCGGGTCGGCGCCCAGGAGTCGTTCTTCGACCTTGGCGGGGACTCGCTGCTGGCCATGCGGTTGATCGCCCGGATACAGGCGACGTTCCAGGCCGAAATCAGCGTGGGTGACCTGTTCGTCGATTCGACAGTGGCGGGAGTGGCCCGTCTCCTCGACGAAGCCGGCGGCGAGCCGGCGGTGCCGCTCGCGCCGATGTCCCGCCCGGACCGGGTGCCGCTGTCGTCCGCGCAGGAGCGGATGTGGTTCCTCAACCGCCTGGACGGCGTACGGAGCGGGGTCTACAACGTCTCGTTCGCGCTGCGGATCTCCGGCGACCTGCACGTGGCGGCGCTGGAGGCGGCGCTGGGCGACGTAGCGGACCGGCACGAGAGCCTGCGCACCATCTTCCCGGAGGCCGGCGGGGTTCCGTACCAGCGGATCCTCGCGGGGGCGTCGGGGCGCTGGCCGCTGCTGGTGGTGCGGACCGACGAGGACCGGCTGGCGGCGGAGCTGGCCGGGTACGCGGACCGCGGCTTCGACCTCTGCACCGAGCTGCCGTGGCGGGTGTGGTTGCTCGAACTGGGCCCGTCGGACGCCGTACTGCTGGTCGTGGCGCACCACATCGCGGTGGACGGCTGGTCGATCGAGGTGCTGGCCCGGGACGTGAGTACCGCCTATGCGGCCAGACTGGCGGGGAACGCCCCGCAGTGGGAACCCTTGCCGGTGCAGTACGCCGACTACGCGCTGTGGCAGCGCCGGGTGCTGGGCGACCTCTCCGATCCGGACAGCGTGGTCAGCGCGCAGCTCGGGTACTGGCGGCGGGCGTTGGCGGGCGTACCCGAGGAGGTGACGCTGCCGACCGACCGGCGCCGGCCGGACGTGTCCTCGTTCCGGGGCGAGTCGGTCGCGTTCCGCCTGGACGCGCGGGCGCATGCCCGGCTGGTGGAGCTGGCCCGGCGCGAGAAGGTGACGATGTTCATGCTCGCCCAGGCCGCGCTGGGGGTCCTGCTCTGCCGGATGGGGGCGGGCACGGACATCCCGATCGGTACGGCGGTCGCCGGCCGGGGCGACGCGGCCCTCGACCGGCTGATCGGATTCTTCGTCAACACGCTGGTGCTGCGCACCGACCTGAGCGGCGACCCGTCCTTCGCGGAGCTGCTGGCCCGGGTGCGCCGGGCGGACCTGGCCGCGTACGCGCATCAGGGCCTGCCGTTCGAGCGTCTGGTCGAGGATCTCAATCCGGCGCGCTCGCTCTCCCGCAACCCGCTGTTCCAGGTCCTGCTCGCGGTGCAGGCCGGCACACCGGCCCGGTGGGACCTGCCGGGGCTCCAGGTCCGTCCGCTGCGGGCCGGACCGCTCGCCGCCCGGGTCGACCTGGCCGTGGACCTGGTAGAGCGGCGCGCCGACGATGCGAGCCCGGCCGGGATCGACGGCACGATCCTGTACGCCACCGACCTGTTCGACGCGCCGACGGCGGCGGCCCTGGCCGAGCGCTTCGGCCGGGTGCTGGAGCGGGTGGCGGCCGATCCGGGTATCCACCTCAGCCGGATCGACGTACTGGGCGAGCCCGAGCGGTCCCGGGTGACGGTCGGCTGGAACGACACCGCCCGGCCGATTCCACCCGGTACGGTGCTGGACCTGTTCGCGGCCCGCGCGGCGCGGTCGCCGGACGCGGTGGCGGTGCGGTGCGGCGCCGAGGTTCTGACCTACGGCGAGCTGGAGGCCCAGGCGAACCGGCTGGCCCGGTACCTGGCGGCGGTCGGGGTGGATCGGGAGAACGTGGTGGGTCTGTGCCTGCCGCGCGGCGTGCGGCTGGTGGTCGCGATCATGGCCGTCTGGAAGGCCGGCGCGGCGTACACCTACCTCGACCCGGACTATCCGGCGGACCGGCTGAGCTACCTGCTCGCCGACAGCGGGGCGGTGGTGCTGCTCGCGGCGGCCCGGACGCTGGCGGGCTTGTCGCTCGGCCCGGCCCGGCCCGTGGTGCTGGACGAGGACTCGGCGGCGGCGATCGCGGCCGAGTCGGCCGACTCGCCGGGTACGCCCGTAGACCCGCGCCAGGTCGCGTACGTGACGTACACGTCGGGATCCACCGGCCGCCCGAAGGGCGTGGCGGTGGCCCATGGCGGCCTGGTGAACCTGGCCGAGGCGATGCGGCCCCTGCTCGGTGCGGCCGAGGGCGTGGTGGCGTTGCAGTTCGCCTCCTTCAGCTTCGACGCGGCCGTCTTCGACATCGCCGTCGTGCTCGCCGCGGGCGGCACCCTGGCGATAGCGACGGACGAGGAGCGGGGTGACCCGGACACGCTGGTCGAGATGATCCGCTCGGCCGACGTCCGCGTGGCCAGCGTGGTCCCCACCCTGCTGGGCGTGCTGGACCCGGCCACCGTACGGGGGGTGACGAACTGGGTGGTCGGCGCCGAACGCCTGACCGCGGCCCTGGCGAGCCGATGGGCGACTCCGGCGCGGCTGTGCAACACCTACGGTCCGACCGAGGCGACCGTGATGACGACGGCCGGCGTGGTCGAGGCGGGGATCCGGCCCGACGACGCCGCCCCGTCGATCGGCCGCCCGATCGACAACGCCCGGGTGTACGTGCTGGACGGTCATCTCCAGCCCGTTCCCGTCGGGGTGACCGGCGAGCTGTACATCGCCGGCCCGGGCCTGGCCCGGGGGTACGTCGGGCGGCCGGGCCAGACGTCCGGACACTTCGTGGCCTGCCCCTTCGCCGGGCCGGGTGAGCGGATGTACCGCACGGGCGACCTCGTGCGCTGGGCGCCCGACGGTCAGGTGCTGTTCGTGGGGCGGGCGGATGCACAGGTGAAGATCCGCGGATTCCGGGTGGAGCCCGGCGAGATCGAGGCCGTGCTCGCCGCCCATCCGACCGTCGGGCAGGTCGCCGTCCTCGCCCGCGAGGACCGGCCCGGAGACCGGTGCCTGGTCGCGTACGTCGTGCCGGCCGCCGGTAGTGAGGTGGACCCGGGCACGCTGCGGGATTTCGCGGCCGACCGGCTGCCCGACTACATGCTGCCGATCGTGATGGTCCTGGAAGGGCTTCCCGTGACGACGAACGGAAAACTGGACCGGGCCGCGCTGCCCGGCCCGAGCCGACCGGTGGACCGCGGGCCACGCACCGACGCCGAGCGTGCCGTGCACCGGGTCTGGTGCGACGTGCTGGGGCAAGCGGACATCGGCGTGCGGGACAAGTTCTTCGACGCCGGCGGGAACTCGATGAGCCTGATCCCGCTGCGCAACGAACTGGCCCGGCTGGCGGGGACGGAGGTGCCGCTCGCGCTGCTGTTCGAGCACTCGACCGTCGAGGCGATGGCCGCGCTGGTCGACCGGTACCGGCTCGTCCCGGTCGACGACGAGGACAGCTACGAGCTCTAGCACGGGCCGGCCGAGACGGGCCGGCCCTGGGGGCGGACCGAGAGCGAAACGGAGGTACGAGATGACGCGCGAGGTGGCGAATGCCCGGACCGGCACCACCCTGCCGGTGATCGGCGTCGTCGGCGCCGGCCAGATGGGGGTGGGCGTCGGCCAGTGCTTCGCGGAGGCCGGCCATGCCGTGACGGTGGTCGAACCGTCCGCGCCGGCCCGCGCGAGCGTGCCCCGGCGCCTGGTCCAGGGCCTGCGACTGTCCGCACTCAGCGGCCGGAAGCGCGTCGACTTCGACGAGGTGATCTCGCGGGTGCGGTGCACGGGCGACCTGGACGACCTGGGGGATGCGGGCTTCGTGGTGGAGTGCGCCCCGGAGCGGACGCCGCTCAAGGAGGACATCTTCCGCCGGCTCGACGGGATCTGCCCGGCCGAGACCGTACTGGCGTCGTGCACCTCGGCCATCCCGATCGCCCGCCTGGGTACGGCGTCCGGGCGCCCGGACCGGGTTCTCGGTACGCACCTGATGAATCCGGCCCCGATCAAGCGCGCCGTCGAGGTGATCACAGCGCCGGAAACCAGCCCGGCCACCCTGGAGAGCACCGTGGACCTGCTGAGGAGCATCGGCAAGGAGCCCATCGTGGTGGCCGACGCGCCCGGGTTCGTCACCAACCGCGTGCTGATGCTGATGATCAACGAAGCCGCGGCCGTCGTCTCGGAGGACACCGCCACGCCGGCGGTCGTGGACAAGATCTTCCGTGACTGTTTCGGGCATCCCACCGGCCCACTGGCCACCGCCGATCTCATCGGTCTGGACACCGTCGTCGACACGTTGGCGGTGTTGCTCGACCACACCGGAGACCCGCGCTTCGTGCCCTGCCCGCTGCTGGTGGAACTGGTCGACGGCGGCCGGACCGGACGCAAGAGCGGGGCAGGCTTCCACACCTACTGAGCGCACCCCGCCCGCCGCCGACGGGGCCTCCGACGCCCGGCCGACCCCGGTATCCGGCGGGCGTGGTGACCTGCGACGGGGCGATCAGGGCCGGTACGGCTAGGCGGTGTCAACTGACTGGGCGACGGGTGTCAGGCGGATCAGCGTGAGGCCGTAGGCGACGATCCACACGACCCAGATCAGCCAGCCGACGAGGCCGAGGAGACCGACCGGTCCCGGGTCGTCGATGACCAGCGGGCTCAGCACGGCCGAGCCGAACTGGAGTACGGCGGCCAGCAGGCCGATCCCGCCGAGCCAACGACGGATCAGGCCGGCGCGTCGTCCGCTGACGGACAGGCCCGTCATGGCCAGCGCCAGGAAGGTGCCGTTGAAGACGAACAGCGCGTCGTGCAGCGCCCAGAGTCCGGCGACCGTGTTGCTGTCCTGCGCGGTCGTCGACGCGAGCGCGAGCCGGGTGGCCATCACACCGGTGAAGGTGATGTTCTGCAGGATCACCCCGGCGAATCCGACCAGGGACCAGGCTGTGCCCTGCGCGCGGTCGGATCGCCACAGCACGGAGACCGCGCCGGCGCCGAACAGGGTGGCCAGCACCCAGGCGATCGGCGCGAGTGCCGACGCGACGCCGACGGTGTCCTTTTGGGTGGTGAAGAACTGGACGACGTCGCCGGTCTCCGCACCGGTGTGGGGCAGGCCGGCTGGCACCAGGAAGGCGTTGACGGAGACGATCAGGAGGGCGAAGCCGAGTCCGGCGAGCCCGGCGGTCCGGGAGAACGGCCAGGTGCTCCACCCGGCGCCGAGATTACGTGACATATATTGAATGTAATGTGCGGAAAGCAAAAGGGGCAAGCCATGAGTGCCGAGACAGGCAGGCGCAGGTACGACTCGCTGCGCCGCGCCGCTCAAGCGGCAGAGACCAGAGGCGAGATCGCCAACGCCGCCCGTCGGCTGTTCGTCTCCCAGGGCTGGGCGGCGACGACGGTACGTGACGTGGCGCGCGAGGCCGGAGTCTCGGTGCCGACCGTCTACGCGACGTACGGGAACAAGACCGGGCTGACCCGGGCCCTCGCCGATGCGGCCAATCTCGCCGCCGATCCGGCACAGACGCTCGCCGACCTGGAGGGCGCCGAGAACGATCCCGAAGGGCAGCTCGCGGCGATGGCCGCGTACGACCGGCGCCTCTTCGAACGCGCCGGTGACGTGATCACACTCGTACGCGAGGCGGGCCGTTCCGAACCGGTGCTGGCAGCCATCTACCGCGAGGGCCGTCGGCGGGCCGACGAAACCAGGATCCAGGTGTTCTCGTCCTGGCCCGACGGCCTACTCCGCGAAGGACTGGGCATACCGAAGGCCGTCGACATCTACGCGGCGATCTGCAACATCGACGTCTACACCACCCTCACCGACGAACGCGGCTGGCAACCCGATCAGGTCGAACGCTGGTGGACCGAGGTCCTGACCCGCGAACTCCTGAGCTGAGGGTGCCCACCGGCGCTCACCGGGGAGACGGGATGGCGCGCAGCGCCGACACCACGACGGCTATGCCTTGTCACCCCTGACGACGGCCAGGATCGTGTCGGCTTCCGCCAGCCACGGCCCACGGTCGACGGGCTGGTCGACGCCGTGGTCCCAGTGGGGCTGGGCGTCGGCGTTGCCGGAGGCGGTCAGGTACAGGTGCCGGGCGAGACGTTCCCGGGCGTCCGGAGCCAACGGCGGCCCGACGGCGTTCCGTTCGACGGCCAGGGCGTGTCGGACGGCGTACAGCATGCCGTTGGTGTCGGCGCTCCCCCGCGTCCAGGCGTCGAGGGCGGCCCGCTCGGGGACGGTCAGGTTTCCCCACCGCGCGCCAGCCACGACCTGAATGGACCTGTCGCCTACCCGCAGCACTTCGGCGCCGCCCGCCAACGCCTTGTCGACCTCCCAGTCTCCGTGATGCCCGCCGCCGGTGCCGCGCCATGCGTCGGTCTCTGACGGATGGTCCTTGAGGTAGGTGGTGTGGGCGCTGGAGACGACGCTGCCGTCGGGTAGGTGGGCGGCGCGGATCTGGTCGGTCATGGTCGCTCCTTCTCTCGCCACGCGCTGATGATCTGCGTACCGTCTGGCAATACCCGAATCTCGCGGAACACCACAAACACCCAAATTAGGTGAGACGGGGCAGAGTGGCCGATAACTCTGATCGGCCGAGCACCGAGGTCGATCTGCTCTGCATCGTTGCGTAGGGATGGCTTCGTCGGCCAGTTCGCCGTGGGTGGCGCCGCCGTCGTCGGAAACGTACGCCACGGCCCAGTCAACACGCTGCGGAGGGCCCACCGAGGGCTCGACGGCCTCCCTGGCCGATACGATCGAGCCCGGCGCCACCAGTGCGGCGCCGGGCTCGTCCAGTTGGCGTACGCTCACCGGAACTCGACCACAAAGGTCATGATCCTGTTGCCGCCGACAACGGAATAAGTGTGATCAACAATCTGGCCAAGTTGCCCGTTGCGGGTGAGAGCCTCACGGAGCGCGGGCGACACCTTGGCGAGTTGTTCGGCGTCGACGTCGAAGTACGCCACGTGGCCCTGGTCGAGGTCGTTCCACGTGCCGTGAGGCATCTTCCATGCGCTCTTGACCAAGAAGTCGATGTTCCACCGGACGACGCGCTGCACTGATCGCCTCCATTTGTTCCGGCCCACGGGTTTGTCAGTGTGCCGCCGTACGACCAGGAGCCGCGCCACCACGCCGACGATAGCGGCGTGGTGGCGCGGTCCCGGGCCGGTCGCGCGCTGTCCGTTATCTGATCAACTTCCACGGGCCGTTGGGTCCACCCGGTGCCTGGTTGCGGGTGTACCACCGGGCCTCGTACACGTGGCCCTGGTACGCGACCCGGTCGCCGGCACCGTACACGGTCGTGGGCGTCCAGGCCGCCGGGCTGCCGTCCGGCGGCGGCGGGGCGATCTCCTCCCACGGGCCGTTGGGATCGCCGGGTGCCTGGTTCCGGGTGTACCAGCGGGCGCGGAACCTCTTGCCGTCGTCCACCACGATGTCACCGGCGTTGAAGATCCGGGACGCCGTCCAGATCGTGAGCCCGTCCTCGGTCATGGCCAGTTCCTGCCACGGGCCGTTCGGGTCACCCGGCTTCTGGTTCTTCGCATACCAGGAGGCTGAGTAGACCCTGCCCTGGTAGCTGACCTTGTCACCGCTGTTGTAGACCTTCGACGCGCTCCAGGCCGGCGGCAGTTTCACCGTCACGGTGCCGGTGCCCTGTGCCGGGTCCAGGTACTCGCTTCCGGTGAACGACGCGGTGAGCGTGTGGTCGCCGGGTGCGAGCCCGACCGGCAGGGTGAACGTCGCGGGGCCGCCGGACAGTGTGGTCGAGCCGCGCATCGTGCTGCCCTCGCGCAACTCCACCGTGCCGGAAACCGGTGCGGCGCCGGCCGTGACCTTGACCGTCACCTTCGCCGCCGTGCCCCAGTCCGTCGCGGCCGAGGTGACGGTCACCGTCGGCGCCCCCTTGGCGGTACGGAACACGGCCGGCTGCGCCACGGCCACGCCGTCGTCAGCGCTGCGCGCCGAGACGATCCAGGCGTACGACGTGCCCGGCAGGAGTCCGGCCCAGTTCACCGTGGCGGTGCCGTCAGCGGTCACCTCGTCCGTCCCGACCACGCCGGACGGCACGTACGCGGCCAGCGAGTCGGTGGAGAACGAGGTCTTCCGGGTGGTGAGGTCGACCGGCAGGGTGAGGTTGTCCTCCGCGCCGTTGTACCGCGGCGTGGTCTGGCTGCCGTCCGCCCGGATGTCGTACTCGGTCGCCCCGAAGTTCTCCAGCAGCGGCGAGTACGTGTCGATGTGCATCTCGGCGCGGTCGACGTCGAACTGCATCAGGCGCAGGAAGCTCGCCCCGAACTGCAACCGGTCGGTGGACTTGTGGTCCGGCTTGCCGTCCCGGTTGAGGTCGATGTTGCCGGCGGCGTCGACCAGGTCGGGCCAGAGTTCACCGGCGGACACCGTGTAGAACTGGTAGTCCGCCAGCAGTTCGACCACGTCGTGCGTCACGGTCACGCCGACCTTCGTCTTCAGGTTGGTGCCGACGCCGTGCTCGTGCCCGGCGAGAACCAGGAAGACGTTCGGGTTGTTCTCCACGACCAGCTTGTACAGCGGCGAGCCGTCCGGCGCGGAGAAGGCCGCACCCCGGCCGTCGGGGTTGGTCGACGGCTTCAGGTAGTCGTGGGAGAGCAGGATCCCGTTGCGGTCGGAGTACCGCTTGAAGACCGAGTCGGCCCAGCGGGCCTCGTCCGGCGTCACCCCGTACGACAGGCCCACGGCGACGAAGTCCAGCCCGCCGGCGGAGAAGAGTACGTAGTTGTTCTGGTTGTCCTTGCCGGGCGTGACGCTGCCATCGGCCTTGGCCACCTCGTCCCAGGCGTGATACTCGGCGCCCGCCGGCCATCCCCCGGCCACCTGGTAGTACCGGTCGGCGCCGAACGTCCGGCTGAACCGGGAGTTCGGGCCGGTCTCGGCACCGAGCTGGTTGTCGTGGTTACCGGCGATGACCTGGTTCACCACGCCCTTGTCGTCGAGGATCCGCTGGTAGCTCGAGGCGCGTTCGAACTCCCGCTCGACCTGTTCGTTGAGGCCGGGCCGCTGCAACGAGCCGTCCGGGTTCTTGGCCAGTGGGTCGTAGTAGTCGTTCTCGATCACGTCACCGGTGTGCGCGGTGTACGCGATCTTGCGACCCGCCGCGTTGTCGGCGATCCACTGGGTCTGCTCCCGGTACGCCGCGGTGAAGATCGCCTGCTCCTCCGCCGTCTGGATGTCCGAGGGTTCCGCCCGGCCGTCGAAGTCGTCGTACGTGCCGCCGGCCGCGCCCTCGCTCAGGTACTGGGTGTCGGTGAAGTGCGCGAGCGCGAAGTCGTACGAGGCCGGGTCCTCGAACCGGTCCTTGTCGTTCTGCGCGGACGAGTCGCGCGGGGACAGGTCGTCGGCGAACGGGTCCTCGCCGGTGACCAGCACGTGCACGGTGCCGCCGTCCCGGTGCTCCGGGCTCAGTGGCGCGGTGAGTACGGTGCTGTGTCCGGCCTGGCCACGGGAACTGGTCAGCACGACCCACTTCTTGGCGGCCGGATCCCAGACCCGCAGCGCCACCACCCGCTTCGGGTCGGCGGTACCCTCCCAGCGCAGGATCGGCGTCTCGGTGGTGGCCCCGAGCTTCACGTCGTACCGCTGGAAGACCACGTCCCGGCTGGACGGGGTGTCGATGGTCCGGCCGTCGAGCGGGCGCAGCGAGCCGACGTCGACGCCCTTGTCGTGCGCGACGTCGAGGGTGGTCGGAACGGCCGACGCCTCGCCCTGGTAGCCCGCGGTCGGAACCACCAGGTCCGCCTTGGTGAAGGTGGCCGTCAGCGGTACGCCGTCCTCGCCGGGGATTTTCGCGGAGAGCGTGGCCGACGGCGAGTTGCCGCCGGTCACGGCAGCGCCCAGCTCGGTCGGGACGTCCGGGATGCTGGCGCTGGTGAAGTGCACCTCGCGGGTGGCCGAGTTGCCGAGCGTGTCGGTCGCGGTCACCGCGAGGGTGTGGTTGCCGGCGGGCAGGCCGTGGCCGATCTGGTCGCCCTGGGCGACCGCCTTGCCGTCCAGGGTGATGGCGGGCGTACCGGCCACTCCGGTGGCATCCTTGACCCTGATGTCCAGCGCGACGGTCGCGGTCAGCCGCTGGCCCTGCGCCGGGACGCTGCTCTCGATTACCGGCGCGGTGTTGTCGACGGTGAACTGCCGGGTCGAGGTCTTGTCGCCGACGGTCGCCTTGATCGTGTGCGCGCCGTCCGCGATCGCCGTCGTGTCGACGTCCGCCCGCTTGCCCAGCGCCCGGAGCGCGGATCCGTCCTCGGCGGTGACGTCGAACAGGACGGTCTTGTCCAGCGCGGCGTTGTGGCTGCTGCCGCAGGTGCCGTCGCCGATGTGGACGGTCACCGGCGATCCCACCGGGTAGCTGGTGGAACCGATGGTGACGGTGGTCCCGGCGATCATCCTGGTCAGCTGGGTCGCCTTCCCGGCGACCGGGGCGAGCTGGAAGTCGCGCAGGGTGAAGTCGTCGTAGTTGTCGCAGCCGCCCGGCTTGTCGCCGCCGTGGTCGCTGCCGGCGACGAATTCCAGCACGTTGACGCCGGGGACGAGCCACTCGTTCGGGAAGGCGAGATCGGCCACCTCCTTCTCCCAGACACCGAGGTCGAGCGGAATGCCGTTCACCAGCACCTTGTTGTCGAAACCGTTGTCGGCGCCGTTGCCGCCGACGAAGACCTTCAGGTGGGCGTCGCCGCCGCTGCCGAGGGTGTCGATGGTGCGGGTGGTCGGTGCGCCGTCGACGGTGAAGTGGAACTCCGCCTCCTTGTTCGCACCGCAGGTCCCGTCGCCGAGCGCGAGCGAGGCGTCGGTGGTCGCCGTCTTCGTCACCGCCCCGCCGGCGGTGGTGACCAGGTACGTGGTACCGGGCGTCACCGTCCCCGGCGTGCTCAGCGCCAGGCTCACCGAACTGCGGGTGAGCCGGAAGTCGTCGTGGTTCGGGCAGGTCGCACCGTTGGCGCTGCCGTTGTAGTCACCGGTCTTGACCTCGACGACGTTGTCCCCGGGCCGGAGGAACCGGGCCGGAAAGTCGAGGCCGACGTACGCCGCGCCGCTCACCGCGTAGTCGCCGCCGAGCTCGACCCGGTTCCCGTTGACCAGTACGTAGTTGTGGTACTTCGCCTCGACCGAGTTGCCGGCCTCGACCGTGAGGCCGAGCGTCGCGGTACCGGCGGCGAGCGTCTCGGCGTTCTCGGCGGACCGGCCGTCGATGGCCAGCGACTCGACGCTCTCCGTGCTGCCGTTCGGCAGCGCGGCGATCACCGGTCGGGTACCCCGGACGAGCGCGCCGTCGGCCGGGGTCAGCTTCGCCGCCCCGGGCGCGGCGTTGTTCACCTCGACGGCGACGCTCTGCTTCGCGCCCGACCGGGCGGTCGCGGCGATGGTGTGCCGGCCGTTGTCGAGCTTGGTGGTGTCGAGGCGGGTGCTCAACCCGGCCGTGCTGCCGGGCTCACCGGAGACGACGAAGGTGAGATCCTGGGTCAGCAGGTTCCGGCCACTGCCGCAGGTGCCGTCGCCGAAGTTGTAGCTGAACAGGTTCTGCTCGCCGTCGGCAACCACGCCGAGCAGGCTGAGGTTGATGCTGCTCAGCGGGAAGTCGTCGTAGTTGGGGCAACGGCCGCCCTCGCCGTACGGGAGTTGCTCGTAGCCGATGGCGCTGGTGTTGGTGGTGTCGACCCAGGCCGCGCCGGCGTGCACGGTGACGGTGTTCACCCCGGAGCGCAGCCAGTCGCCGGGGAAGGCCAGGCTGCCGCTGTTCCCGCCCGGGATGGTGGGAAAGTAGATCCGGTCCGCCTCGGCGGTGCGGCCGTTGACGGTGAGGTAGTTGCGGTAGCGGGCCTCGGTGCCGTTGCCGCCCATGTCGAAGCCGAAGCGTGCGGTGCCGGCGGTCTTGTCGGCGTCGATCGGATCACCGTCGACGGTGAGGCTGACTACCGAGTCGTCCTCGCTGGTGGGCTCGGCGGTGACGGTGACCGTGCCGTCGAGGGTCTGCCCGTCGGTCAGGTTGAGGCTCGGCGCCCCGGCGGCAGCCGGCGGCGGAGGTTCCTCCGCCACCGCCACCGTCGGGACCAGCGCCGGCCCGGTCGCGGCGACGAGTGCGACCACGAGTACGGGCCAGAGCGCGCGCAAGCGTCTGGCGCCCACCCGCGATTGGTGCGTCATTGGGGGTTTCTCCTTATGTGACAGCGGTGAGGTGGATCGCCGCGACTGTGGTGAGGCCGATGCCGAAGACCGTGATGCCGGCGGCGGCGAGTACGGGGGCCACCCGGGTGGCCTGGCGCAGCAGGGCGTGCGAGCGCGCGCCCCGGACGACGACGGAGTTGCCGGCGATCGCGAGCAGGCCGACGCCGAACAGGACGACGGCCATCCCGATGCCGAAGGTCAGGACCAGCAGCAGGGCGAAGCCGGCGCGTCCGATGAACAGGCCGGTGACCAGCACGAGGAACGCGGCCGGGGACGGCGTGAGCCCACCGGAGATGCCGAGCAGCACCAGCCCGGGTCGTTTGCCGTGGTCATGGGCATGGCTGTGCGGGTGGCCGTGGTCGTGGTCGTGGTCGTGGCCATGTGAGTGCGAGTGCTGGTCCGGGTGGGCGTGCCGGTGCGGGTGGGCGGCGGCGTGCAGGTGGCGGCGTACCAGCCAGAGGCCGGTGGCCACCACCAGCAGGCCGGCGACCAGTTCCAGCCAGGTGGTGAGCTGCGGCATCCGGATGACGTCGGCGAGGGACAGGAACGTCCACGCCAGGGCGATCACCAGGACCGACAGCGTGTGCATGACCGCCACCGAGCCGCCCAGCCAGGCGGCGTCGCGGATCCTGCCGCGCGAGCCGACGAGGTACGCCGCCGCCAGGCTCTTGCCGTGCCCCGGCGCCACCGCATGGCCTGCCCCGGCGAGGAACGCGAGCGCGAACGCCAGCGGCGGTACGCCCGGTGCGGAGACCAGGCTCTGTAGCCGGTCGGAGATGGCGGCGGCCTGGATGACGGCGGTTGCGCTCATCCGAGCTGCCCGGGACGCGCGTTCGGCAGCGCCTCGGCGACCCGGCGGCGGCGGGTCGACCGGCGGAACAGCACCAGCCCGCCGACCGCGACCAGCAGTATTCCGCCGAGCACGACGCCGAGCTGGATGGCGGCGCTGCGTCCGAGCTGCTGTTCCGGGGTGCCGGTGGCCGACGTTCCTCCGGGTACGCCGGCCAGCGCCGCCGTCTTGTCAAGCGCCCAGTCGTGCGAGTCCCTGCCCGACTCGTACACCGCGCGTGCGCCGCCGGGACCGATGGCCAGCGTCCGGTACGCCGGATTCAGGTCGGTCAGCGTCCGGACCGCGACGGCGACCGTGCCGACCGGGCCGGGGCAGGTGTAGTCGACGGTGGCCCCGGTCCTGGCCAGGTCGCTCGGTGGCTGTACGGAACCGGCGCACGCCCGTCCGCCACTGCTGACCGTGATCTGCCGCAGCAGGTAGGCGGTGAACCGGTCGGAGGTGGCGAGCGCCGCCGCGTCCGAGTCCTGGTAGAAGACCGCGCCGTCGAGCATCACCCGGTCTCGCGGTAGCAGGTCGAGCGAGATCCCGAGCAGGGTCAGGTCGTCGAGCCCGCCGACCTTCCAGCGGACGTGTACGACATCGGGGCGGTCCTGGTCAGGCATGATGGCGATGGTCTGTGGATCCCCGAACGGGTGCGCCTCGGCCGGGGCGGGCGCGCCGAACAGGACCACGGCGAACGCCAACAGCGCGAGGGCGCCTATTCGGTTACGGCGCGGCCGACGTCCGTGTGGGGGCAAGGACAACGCTCCGGGTGTACGGTCTGCGGCGCGCTGAAGGCGCGATCGGGTAGGCACTCTGCCGGGCGTGCGCGAACCCGGAGGCCCACCCCAGTGATCAGCAGGCAATGTCGACGTGAACAGTTAGTTGATCAACCCGCTGCCGACGAACCCACGCGCCGACACCTCCTCGTAGTCCAGGCCGCGCGATCGCTTGGATCGAACACCAGAGCGGCCACGATGCCTGCCGTCAGGTACACACCCGACGCCCTCTCGAACGACCACCAGCGACAACGTCGTCGATGGGGACCTTTCCGAAAACTAATACGTGCTGACCAGGCAGAATGGGAAGGGAGGCACCACGATGCACTCATGATCGGCTATCCCCCGCCCAGGTCGAGACTCTCGGAGGACAGCTCATGACGAACCCTGACGGCCTCCACCTGACCGCCTCGCAGCTGATCGGCAACCCGCCCGCCGAGTACCCGCAGATCGCGGCCGAGCTGCTAGCCATGGCCGATGCAGACGAGCAGATGCGAACCCGTTTCCTCATCGGCACGGCCACCTGGGATGCGGAGATCGACCGTGTCAACACGGCACGCCTCAAGAACATCATCGCCGAGATCGGCTGGCCTACGGTGTCGAAGGTCGGAGTCGAGGCATCGTCAGCGGCGTGGCTCCTGGCCCAGCACGCCGCCGATGACCTCGACTTCATGACGTGCTGCCTGGGGATGATGAAGGAGGCCGGGCCGGGAGAGGTCAAGCTCTCGAACATCGCGCTGTTGGACGACCGTGTGAGAATCATCCAGGGCCAGCCGCAGGTGTACGGCACCCAGTTTTGTGAAAAGGGGGCGGGCCATGAGCCCTTCCCGATTGAGGATCCAGAGAGCGTGGATGAGCGTCGGGCTGCGGTGGGACTCGACACCTTGGAAGAGAACGTAGCCCGTGTCCGGGAGATGTACCAAGGCGGCGGCCGGTAACTCGACCGCGAGGAAATCGACACCATTCGAAGAATGGTGAAGGGGGATCCCGATGGCCAGCCGTGAAGGTGCTTTCAGGGCACTCGAAGACCGGGACTGGAGTGGTACCGAGGTTGAGCACACCCCCGGCCGGCGACGGTTGTCCACTCGATCCGGCTACCCGAAGACGCGTCCCGCTGGGTTGAGGCTGAGGCGCTCCGACAGGGCACGAACTCGTCTGTGGTCATCCGTGGTCTGGTCGAACGTGCGGCCCGCCCTCAACCGCCGGGTGAGACAATGGTCGTTCGGGTTATAAGTCACGCCGAAACGTGCTCCAAGCCGTGAAACAGGCCATTCACTCAGCCGCTTGACTGCCGCAATCCTGCCCGACCGGCGCTACTCCAGCCGATGTCGGTGAGCTGTAATGTGCCGATGAAACCGAAAGTCCCGCACGTTGCCGGAATTCTGGTGGCAACGCTCGCCGCGGTGATACTCCACGCGTCGCCCGCCACCGCCGACGACCCGCACATCCTGCCGATCGACCCGGCGACGATCGACACCCCGGCCGAGATCCGCGACCGGTTCGCTCCGCCGAAGCCCGACGAGCACGGCCGCTCCCCGGTGTCCCCCGAAGCGGACGCCCGGTGCGGCAATCCCGCCGCAGAGCCCGTCCCGGACGGCGAGCCGATCCTGGTGAGTATGCCGCCGGCGCCGGTGTTCACCGTCGGGCAGATACCGGCATCGTGGTGGCGCACCCCGCCGGAGTTGAACGTGACGTGGCGGCTGTACTTCGAAAGCCTCGGCTGGATCCGGCCGCTCGCGTACCGCGCCGTCCTCGACGACCAGGACGAGTCCCTCGCGACGATCGTCGGCCAGTACCTTGCCTTCTACCAGCAGAACCCGGACCCGAACACGACCCAGTACGGGTGGGACGAGGCAGCCGCGACCCGCCGCCTCGGCGTCGGTAGCTGCCTGTACGCGTTGACCGGCGACCCACAACTGGTGCCGGCGATGGAGGCGGACGCCCGGGTGCTGCTCGGTTCCCGCTACTACGGCCCACCGGGGTTCTCGATCCACAACCACGGACTCATGTCCAACCTCGAACTGACCTACGCCGCCGCCCTGATCGACCGGCCAGCGTGGCAGCAGACCGCACGAACCCGCATGGTCAGCGAGTCGTCGCAGTCGTTCTCCAACATCGGCATCTCCTGGGAGCAGTCGTCGATGTACCAGGAGGTCAACGCGGTCCTCTGGGGATACGCCGCAGACGTACTCGCCGGACAGGCCGGCTACGAAGACGACGCCGCGCAGATCCGTACCATCGTCGACAAGGCGTTGGCGTCGTACTCGTGGATGACGGAGCCCGACGGTGGCATCGTCCAGATCGGCGACTCGGACGAGCAGCCCGGCCGGCCTGGACCGGCGTCGTGGACGGAGCGGGTGTTGCGCGACGACCAGGCCGGTTGGGTGGTCGGCCGCTGGTCGTGGAGTGATCCGGCGGCGAACTACTACACGGTCCGTTACGGGCCGGGCCGGCGGGCGCACGGACACCACGACCGCGCCGGTGGTGTCACCTGGAGTACGCGGGGCGTGCGGGTGCTCGTCGGCCCGGGTCGCTACTCATACGACTCGACCAGCCCGTACCACGCCTACCAGAACAGCCCGCAGGCCCACAATGTCGCGATCCCGGACGGTCGTACCGTTACCGGCTCGGCGTACGCGTCGATCACCAGCTCGAAGGTGCAGGCGCCGGCACACGCCTGGAACCTCGGCGACACCGTGTACGGCATCGCCCACACCCGGAACATCAACGTCAACCGCGACGTCAACCAGATGATCGTCAGCGACGACTTTCCGGCCGCATCACTGTGGCGCCAGAGTTGGCACCTCGACCCTGACTGGCAGCTCACGTCCGGCGGCGCTGACAGCACCCGGTTGACGTTCGCACACCCGTCCGGGCGCACGTTGACGTTGACCACCACCGGTCGGGTGTCGTCGGTGACGCTGGGCCAGACCCGGCCGCCGGCCGGCTGGCACTTCCCGCGTTTCACCGAGCGGGAGTGGGCGCCGGAGATCGTGATCCGGTCGTACGGGCGGGCCAACACCACCACGCTCGTCGTGTCCTGATCCGGGCCCTCGGGTCGGCGGTTTCCTGCCGCCGGCCCGAGGGCAACCCACCGTGTCCGACCCTGAACAAGCCGGCTGGAAGTCGGATGATCTCGCGCCACGTCTTGTGTTTTTGCTGGTGGGACGGACGTGTCGCCGCGCGAACCGCATCCGCCGCCGCCCGGAGCCTCCGGCAAGGGTTCGAGCTGCGAGTGTGCGCGCATTGGGCGGACTGCTGTGAGGGGTACGGGCGCGGCGAGGTCGATGGGTGCGAGTAGTCGACTCAGCCACCTTCTCCGCAGTCGGCCCTCTCTTGGCCAGGATGGTGTGAGGCACCTCGTGTGAACTCGAGGTACTGACCTGGGGCGGGATCGGAGATCCTTGTGTACGTGTCCAGACCTTCTATCAACCAAGGCCGAACATCCAGGGTGTCAGTCACGGCGGCGGTGGTCTAACAGAGACGCTACTTCGACCCGGAAAGGAAACGGCTCGTCCGAAGCGAGCGCTTGGCCGGAACCTGCCACGACGTACGGAACGTAGTGGTCGCCGTCCAGTCTCTGAAGGTGCAGTTCGACCGAGTCCTGCGGCTGCTCCACCCGCAGATACCAGCCAATCCCGGCCGCTGCATACAGCTGTGGCTTCAGCAGTCTGTCCGTTCCGGCGTTGCTTGGCGATACCACTTCGGCGACAAGCTTGACCTCGACGGCCTCAACCGTGTTGCCGACGTCGTCGGTATCGGCCACGACGATGTCCGGCTGCAATATGCGGCCACTGACCAGCCGGAGGTTGACGTCCTGCAGGACCAGCAGTCCGGCTTGCTTAGCCGGCGCGTAGAGTCCCATAGCAAGCAGGAGCGCGATGTGCTGATGCCGCTTACTCGGCGCGGGACTCACCCACAAGCTCCCATCGATCAGCTCAATCCGGTTCGGGGTCTCGCCAAGCGCGAAGTATTCGTCCTCGCTCCACGGTCCCGGGTGCTCCAGCACTGTCACGCTCATCGGATCGCCTCACCTCTCGGCGGATGCTGCCCCAAGCGTGCCATGTCAACGCCTACCCGCGCGACAACAACCGGCGCCGCCGTGTGTGCGGTTCGGTCTGCTGGCCTGGATGCACCTTGACACAACACCTAGGTAGCGTCAAGCTCTCTATAGGTAGGTTAGGCAACCTAGAGGGAGGCGCCGCATGCCCACGGTCGAGTTCAGCGATGCCGCATACGAGAAGTTGGCCTTCGCAGCCAAGATTGCAGGGGTGTCACTGACAGAAGCGGTCGATCGCGTGTTCGGCACGTCCAACCAAGCGCCCGCCTCGGACAATCCCCAGCACGAGCCGTCGGCGTCCGAGCAGCGCCAGGATGAGATCAAAGTGACCGCGACCTACCTGGGACGACGCGTCACCGGCTACCTCGATCTCGATTCGGAAAGGCTCCGAATCACCGAAGCACCTCACTCAGACCTCGTACGGACCTTCAAGTCCCCCAGCCAGGCAGCTGTCGAAACGGTCCGCCACCTCAACCCGGCCCGCAAACGCCCTGAGACCAACGGCTGGCGATTCTTTTGCGCCGAGGACGGCCAACTCATCGAACGCTATCGCCGCCGTTGACGGTTCCACCGCAGGCGAGCGATGCGCCGTCCACCACCAATGAGATCGTCCGGTCCAAGTCCCAGAGGAGAATGGGACATATGTGGGCCGGACGCGTCGCCGCGCGAACCGCAAATCCAAGTGGCCGGTGATCCACTACCAGTACGTTTGACCAGGTCACGGACGCGGGGTGCTCACTAAGCCTGATCCGCCGTCGCCCGGAAGCTCCCGCAAGCCTCGTCTGGGCCACAGCCACCGCCCGGCCGCCCGCAGGCTTCGAGTCAAATCTGTGCCATCCGTCATGGTATGACACAGCAGCTGATCAGTCGTGTGCGACCGCTTGCCGCTCGTGCAGCGAAGCCCGGTCGGCTGCGGCCCGGCCCGATGCCCAGCCCTCTCGGTTGTTGATGGCCGTCGCATGCTGTGTCAGCTCGGGGAACTGCTCTTCGAAGGCATCGCGCACCGCGTCGTCGCGCGCCGCGAGCACGGGCAGCAGTTGGGCGGCGCCCGCCGACGCGGTCATCTCCCGGTCCACCCCCTCGGTGGTGGCGCTGAGCCGTTCGCCGATCCGCGACGCGTACGCGGTCAGGAATGACTGCCGGAACGAGCGGGTCGTGTTGCGCCCGTACTTGTCAGTGCTCGGCTTGGCCTGCGTCATCGCCCTCGTCGCCTGCACGAGCAGCGAGGTGAACAGTAGCTCGGTCGACTCCAGGTCGGCCGGGAAGCCGACGATGGTGGTAAATCCGAACCGCTTCATCCACACCGCCCGACAGTTGTTGGCCTCCGCAACGACCTGCAGCAGCAGCGTCTTCGGCGCCTCGTACGGATTGTCGATGCTCACCCGGCGGGTGACCGGCTGGTCGCGTTCACCCGTCGTGGCGACGAGCAGGGCGTGATCGATGCGATGACGGGCCATCAATTCCTGTGCCTTTGCCGTGAACGCGTCGGCCTCCTCCGGGAAGTCGGTGGACTCCGCCTTGGCCAGCAACGCCCGGACCCGATCAAGCATCCGCTGATCGAGGTCCGCCGGTTGGGTCACCGCGTCGGACCTGGCAGCGCCGGGCATCGGGCCGACCGGCTCGATCGGCGGCAGCGTCGCGAGCAGATGAAGCACCTCGATGATGGTGGTGATCATGCCGGCACGGTCGAGGCCCTGCCGTTCACCCCAGACCGCCACATAGTGGTCGTCGTGATCCCACCACACCTGCGCGTCGAGGGCAGCCAACTGCGACTGCCACCGCCGGTCGACAGTCGCAGTGGAATAGCTGCGCATCTGCGCCGCGATGGCATCGACCATGAGCCGGCCGTGACGCGTGGTGCACTCGCGGCGGGCCACCCGTACCAGCTCGGCCGGCTGCCAGCCACGCCGCCACGCATGCTCGACCTCGCGGAGCAGGGAGGCCAACAAGGCCCGGTTGACGACCTGGATGCCGGTGGTACCGCCGGGGCCGGCGGCCAGCAGGGCGCGGCAGCGACCGAGCTCGGCCGTCTCTTCGCGGTGCTGGGCGTGGACCGCCTGGTCGATGATCTGCTCCGCGAGCTGACGCTGAGACGGAACACGTGGCGCGCCGAACAGGCCCAGCGGGTCGCCGGGGCCGGGCGGCCCGACAGCCCTTCGACGCTGAGCCGCCTCCGCGGCCTTCCGCTTGGCCTTGTGTCGTACACGACTGTTCTTCCCCATCGGCCTCCTCCCGACCCGACGACACCAAACCACGGACGTTACCAACCCGGACCAGCAGACAACCCACGGCTCGATGACGATGGCAGCGTGTCGGCACAACGACGCGGCTACCGAACTCGCAGTGTCGGCAGAGATCGCCCGTCAGTCCGGGCTCATCCGACGGGTAAGGCGTAACCCAGCGCCTGCAGCGCCCGGCGGAAGGCCGGTTCCTGTTCCGTCGTGACGGCGAGGTGCCGTTCACCGATCGCCGTGCAGAGCGGCCGGAGCCGGCGGTCGTGGTGGATCAGTGCGGCCAGTGCCGGATCGGCGCATTCGATGAGGCGCACCTGACCCAAGTCGCGTAGTCGCCCGGCGCGGGCGGTCACGTCGTTGAGCAACACCAGCAGGATCGCGGGCAGCTCTGGCTGCGCCATGCGACCAACCAGGAAGTCGCGGAGCTGATCGACGCTGCGACCGGCGGCCACGGCGGCGAGTACGGTCTCCGCGGTGAGCGTCCAGACCCGCTCGGTGGTCCGTTTCGCATAGCCGTCGAGGACAAGGCGGTCGGCCGGGCTCAGCTCACCGGTGACGACCACATCGAGGTTGGACAAGACCTTCAGGTTGCGAATCGGTGCTGCGTCTGCCGGCGCCCGGTACGACGCGGTCAGGCCGAGGGCGTACGCGCCGAGCCCGGTGAGCCGCACCGCGCGCAGCCCGTCGTAGCGGCTCAGGTAGTCGAGGTCGTCGGCGCCCCAGTTGCCGTGGTAGTCGTCACGAGCACCGGCCGGTTCGTCGTAGGCGACGTCGACGAGGCCCAGCGTGGCTGCGTACTCGAAGATGACCGCAAGGGTGTACCGGCCCTCCAGGATCTCCCACGCACCGAACCCGGCGTAGCCGAGACTGCCGTACTGGGCATCGACCAGGTACAGCTTCCACAGCGCCCGGTCGCTGCGCGCGACCGTCGGCGACAGGCCCCTACCACGCATCGAGGCGAACAGATCATCCACCTCGACCCAGACACCGGGCCGGCAGGTGGCCAGCGCCGCGGACACCCGCTGCCGCCGGGTCTTCGCCGAGGTCAGCACGTTGGTGGCGCGCTGGCCCTTGATGTGCTCGACCCGGCTCAGCTCGTCGAGCACCGCCTTGGTGTTCCAGGAACGCCACAGCCCCCTGATGACCTCCGCAGCCGGCTTCCCGAGTGCCGACCGGCCCCGGGCGGTCAGCTGAAGTTTCCCGCCCCCGATATCGGCCAGGCCGCCGGCCTGCACGAGCAGTGGCCAGGCGTACGCGGCGATCGCCTCGTCCGGATAGAAGTCGCCGCCCGACAGCGTATCGGCGATCAAAACGACACTGGTCGCAGCCGGTCGTCGGGTCTTGTCACTGCAGCGCAACCGCCCCGAGTCACACAGCCGCAGCACGGCGTGCACGTCAGCCAACACATGACGCTCGGTCAGGCGCAGTTCGTCCGCCTCAGGGCGGCGGTCGACCAGGACGGCCGCCAGTTCAGACATACGGCGATCCTATTCACCCCCCGCCGCAGACAGACCATCGGCTGATCACGGCGGAGGGACGGTTCGCGTATAAGATCATCAGTGGGGCGGGCGGGACTCGAACCCGCGACCGAGGGATTATGAGTCCCCTGCTCTAACCTGCTGAGCTACCGCCCCCTGCCGGCGCGGGGATATTAACCCGCTGCGTCGCCGACCGGCCACCGACATGCGGTGACCGACCCACGAAGATCGAGTTCCCCCTGTCAGCAGACGGAGGGCGCCCCGGCACGGCGAGAATAGCAACCAGGATCGACATCGAGGTGCCGCCAAGCGACAGCCAGCGCAAGCGGTAGGCGCCCGGCAGCCGCGCGGCCACGCACCCACACGCAGCCACGCTCGGCGTACGCTCAGCCGCCCAGATACCGGAGAACGGCGCCGGCCGTACGCCACCCGCTGGCGAGGGCGCCCTGCACCGACGGGCTCGCCCGATGGTCTCCGGCCACGAAGATCCCCTCCCCCACCGCCGCCGGCTTGCGCAGGCCCCCCTGCGGCGCCGGTGCCGCCGGCAGCGCGCCCGGCACCGTCACCGTCGTCAGATGGTCCCAGCCGTCGACGGAACGGCCGTACAACCGACTCAGTTCGGCGCGGACCAGCGACTCCGGCGGCACCATCGGACCGGCCACCGAGCTGGCGATCAGGTGCCGCCCGGCCGGAGCGTACGTCGGCGCGGCGTGGCTGACCACCACCGTGTTCGCCACGAGTCCTCGCCGGTCCCCGTCCAGCAGCAGGATCGGCTCGTCGATCGGCGGCTCGACGGCGGAGTGGTAGTACGTGCTCAGCGTGTGCATGCGTACCCGGCGCAGGGGCGGCAACAGGGTGCTCGCGGTGACCGGGTCGGTGGCCACGAGCACGGCTCGACAGCGGACGTCGCCGGCCGAGGTGCGTACAAATCCCCGCCGGAGTGACGAGGCGGAGACGCCCAACGCCACCAGCGACGCCGGCAGCGGATCCGCGACGGCCTGCGGCAGGGCACCGATCCCGGCCGCCGGGAGGCCGATCCGTCCCCGGGCGAAGGACCGGACGATCATGGCGAAGACGTGACTGGAGGTGGTCAGCTCCCGCTCGCCGAACACCCCGGACAGGAACGGCCGGAGCAGTTCCTCGATGATCCGGTCGGAGAGACCGGCCCGGCGCAGCTCCATCTCGGTGCTCAGTTCGGGAGCGGCCAGTAGCCGGTCCACCGGGGAGGTCGCGCAGCGGACCGCCAGCGCGGCCAGCCGGAGTCGGTCCGTTGCCCGCCCCACGCTACTGATTTTGCGTACGCCGGGGACCTGAGCGGCCCGGCCGAGGCCGGCGGCGTCCGCGAGGCCGGTGAGGACCGTACGGCCCGCGCCGAGCGGATCCCGGACCGGATGGACCATCCGGTGCAGCGTCTCGCCCCGGCGCACCAGCGCCCCCTGCGTGAACAGCCCGAGGTCCAGTGCGGCGACGTCCACCAGGGCGGTCAGCCGAGGGTAGGCGGTGTTCACGACCTGGAATCCGCGGTCGAGCAGGTAGCCGTCCACGGCGTCGGTGGCGACCCGGCCACCGAGCCGGTCGGCGGCCTCGATCAGCAGCCAGGGCGTACCGGCGCGGTGCATCCGGCGGGCCGCGGCCAGCCCGGCCAGGCCGCCACCGACGATCACCACGTCGGTCTCCGCCGGCAGGTCGGACACGGTCTCACTCACGGCCGGACACGATCTCACTCACCCGGTGTCGCCGATGATCCCCGGCCGGGATGGTTCGGCTCGCGGGAGAGCCGGGACGGCCACCAGATCGCGGACCCCATGTCGTAGGTCAGGGCCGGCACCAGGAGCGAGCGTACGACGATGGTGTCCAGCAGCACCCCGAGCGCGACCGCCACCCCGAGTTCGATCAGGATCACCAGGGGCAGTACGGCGAGCGCCGAGAAGGTCGCGGCCAGCACGATGCCGGCGGAGGTGATGACTCCACCGGTGACGACGAGCCCGCGCAGCACCCCGGCCCGGGTGCCCCGGCGGACGGACTCCTCCCGGACCCGGCTCATCAGGAAGATGTTGTAGTCGATCCCGAGTGCGACCAGGAAGACGAAGGCGAACAACGGGAACGACGCGTCGACGCCGGGGAACCCGAAGACGTACTGGAAGAGCAGTGCGCACAACCCGAGGGTGGCCAGGAACGACAGTACGACGGTGAGGATCAGCACCACCGGCGCGAGCAGTGCCCGGAGCAGCAGGGCCAGGATCACCGCGATCACCCCGAGTACCGCCGGGATGATGACGTTGCGGTCCCGGGTCGACGCGTCGGCGGTGTCCACGCTGATCGCGGTGAAGCCGCCCACCACCGCGTCAGCGTCCGGCACCCGGTGTACGGCGACCCGCAACCGCCGTACCGTCTCCTCCGCCTGCTCGCTGTCGGCCGACGCCGTCAGGGTGGCCTGGAGCTGGACCCGGCCGTCCACCACCTTCGGCTCGGCGGCGGCACCGCCCGGCGTGCCCGGTCCCGCACCGGGGCCGGTCGAGCCTCCGGGATCGGTGCCGTTGCTGTCCCCGGTCGGCTGCGGATGCACCTCGGCCACGCCGGGTACGGACTGGGCCGCCACCGTGACCCGGTCGGCGGCACCGACCGGGGTGAAGATGGTGACCGGGCTGCCCAGCCCGCCGGGGTAGTGCCGGTCGATCACCTCCTGGGCGATGACCGAGTCGGTCCGGTGGGTGAACAGCTCCGTCTGGCCGAGCCGGGTGGCACCCAACTGGGTCAGGCCGAAGCCGAGCCCGATCAGGATCAGGGTGGTGACCACCCAGACCAGCCGGGCCCGCCGGGCGATGAAGTGGGCCATCGGCTTCCACAGCCGGCCGACCGACGCGGCGTGTTCGACGTACGGCGAGCGCGGCCAGAACGCCCACCGTCCACCGATCATCAGCAGCGCGGGCAGGAAGGTGAGCATCACGACCAGGGTGGCGCCGATCCCGACCGCGGCGACCGGTCCGAGTGCCTGGTTGGAGGTGAGGCTGGACAGTAGTAGGCAGAGCAGGCCGGCGATGACGGTGCCACCGGAGGCGAAGATGGCCGGGGCGGCACCGCGCCAGGCGGCGAGCATCGCCTCGACGGCGTTCTTGTGCTGGCACAGTTCCTCGCGGTAGCGGGCGATCAGCAACAGGGCGTAGTCGGTGCCGGCGCCGAAGACCAGCACGGTGAGGATGCCCTGCGCCTGCCCGTTCAGCATGATCACTTCGGCCTGGGCCAGGAAATAGACGGCCAGCGCGGCGAGTGCGTACGACAGGCCGGCGGCCAGCAGCGGAATGATCCACAGGATGGGGCTGCGGTAGACGACGAGCAGGATCACCAGCACCACACCGAGGGTGACCAGCAGCAGCGGCCCGTCGATCGAGGAGAAGACCTCGATCAGGTCGCCGAGCAGGCCGGCCGGGCCACCGACCACGACCGTCTGGCCGTCGTCCCGCCCGTGGCCGGCGATCCGGCGCAGTTCCATGACCACGGCCCTGGTCTGGTCGTCCTCCGTGTTGTCCACCGGCACGATCACCTGCAGCGCCTGGCCGTCCTCGCTGGGTATCGGCGGTGGCAGTGGACCGACGACGCCGGGGACCGCCGCGAACCGGGCTGCGTCGGCGGCCACCTGCTGCCGGTCGGCGTCGGTGATCCCGCTGTCCCGGGCGTAGACGACGAGGGCGGGAATGGTCTCCCGGTCGACGAATCCGGCGGCGAGTTCTTCGGCGTGGGTGGCTTCGGCGTCGGCCGGCAGGAACGCCGCGTTGTCGTTGGTGGCGACCTCGCTGAGCCGGCCCGCGTACGGCGCCGACACGACACCCACCGCCAGCCAGCCGACTACCAGCACGGCGGCGAGCAGCAGCACGATCCGGCTCCGCGACCCCGCCATCTCCCACCCACCCCGTTTGCGCCGCCTGTCGGGCGGCCGGCCACATCCACGGGTTCCGCCGGGCAGCGGGCAGAACGCCGCAGGCCGGGCAGACCCCAGATATGACGATGCCCGCCGACAGGGTCGGCGGGCGGGATGTTGGGAAAGCTCCCCCGTTTGGACTCGAACCAAAAACCTGCCGGTTAACAGCCGGCTGCTCTGCCAATTGAGCTACGGGGGATCGCCTTGGCCCGGCACTGGATCTCCGGCGCCGTGCGACGGGACAAGAGTACAGGACATGTGGGGGTGCCGGGCTACTGGGTTATTGCCCGAGGTGACCCGACGACACGACCTGTCAGATATCCGGACAAATCGCTATGCGGGCCCCAACCAGGCATGACATCGGTGGAGGATGGGTACCGGCTTGGGGACAGACAACGCAGGCGCGACACGGTCGCCTACCGGAAAGACCTGGGGGCACTCGACCGCGTCAGACATGGAAAGGAGCCGTCATGCGCGGAAAGCTGTGGTTCGTCGGCGGGCTGGCTGTGGGCTTCGTCCTGGGCGCCCGCGCGGGCCGGGAGAGGTACGAGGAACTGGTCCTCAAGGGCCGTCAGGTCCTCGACCACCCGACGGTGCAGGAAGCGGCCGGGGTGGCTCAGGCCCAGGCCAACCGGCTCTACACCGAGGGCAAGGATCGACTCAGCCACACCCGGCTGGGCGAGAAACTGGGTACGGGCAGCGGCGGGTCCGCCGAACTGGGCTCCGGAGACGGCGGCACCTACGCCGACTCGGGTGTCGGATCGGGCAAGAAGACCGCGTCATCCGGTTCGGCGACGACGCCCGCCTCGCGGGCGGCGGCATCCGGATCGGGAGCCAACGGCACCACGTTCTGACCGAGGCACACCCGGTCCCGTGCTGGACGAAAGGGGTCGGCCCGATACCGGGCCGACCCCTTCACGCCGTCCATGACCCCGCGGTGAGTCTCAGTCCCCGCTACTGAACGCGGGCTCAGTGCTCGCTGCTGAAACTCGGCCTCAGTCCTTGCTGCTGAAACTCGGCCTCAGTCCTTGCTGCTGAACGCGGCGTCGAAGGCCGCGCTCGGGGCGTCGAACGCCAGTCGGCGGACGAACTGCAACGCCTCGGGGGCACCGACCAGGCGGTCCATCCCGGCGTCCTCCCACTCGATCGAGATCGGGCCGTCGTATCCGATCGCGTTCAGCGCCCGGAACGAGTCCTCCCAGGGCACGTCGCCGTGCCCGGTGGAGACGAAGTCCCACCCCCGGCGCAGGTCCGCCCAGGGCAGGTGGGACGCGAGCCGGCCCCGGCGCCCGTCGCCGGTACGCACCTTCGCGTCCTTGCAGTCCACGTGGTAGATCCGGTCGGCGAAATCGAAGATGAAGTTCACCGGGTCGAGTTCCTGCCAGACGAAGTGCGACGGGTCCCAGTTGAGCCCGAACGCCGGGCGGTTCCCGATCGCCTCCAGGGTCCGCTTGGTGGTCCAGTAGTCGTACGCGATCTCGCTGGGGTGCACCTCGTGCGCGAACCGTACGCCGACCTCGTCGAAGACGTCGAGGATCGGGTTGAACCGGTTGGCGAAGTCCTCGTACCCCTTCTCGATCATCGATGGCGGGACGGGCGGGAACATGGCCAGGGTGTGCCAGATCGACGAGCCGGTGAACCCGACGACGGTCTTGACCCCGAGCTTCGCCGCCGCGCGGGCGGTGTCCTTGATCTCCTCGGCGGCCCGCTGCCGGACCCCTTCCGGCTCCCCGTCGCCCCAGATCCGGGCCGGCAGGATGTCCTGGTGGCGCTCGTCGATCGGGTGGTCGCAGACCGCCTGCCCGACCAGGTGGTTGGAGATCGTCCAGACCTTCAGGTTGTACTTGGCCAGCGTCTCCCGCTTGCGCTCGACGTACGAGTCGTCGGCGAGCGCCTTGTCGACCTCGAAGTGATCGCCCCAACAGGCGATCTCCAGCCCGTCGTAGCCCCATTCGGAGGCGAGCCGGCACACCTCCTCGAACGGTAGGTCGGCCCACTGGCCGGTGAAGAGCGTGATGGGTCGCGCCATGGTCTTTCTCCCTGTTGATCACGCGGGATTCGCGACTGCGCCGGATGTGGCGCCGGTGGACCGGGGCGAGGGTGACCGTCCGGGACGGTGGCGAAACTCCCCCGGCGACGACACCGGCACGTGCGTACTCGCACCTCTGCCGGGCAGGTTGCGCCTCCCGCCCGGTCGCCGGCCATCACCGAGGATCGCCGAGACCACTCTAGGCGGTGTCGGGCGGGCCAAGGAAGCCCCGCCTCCCGATCGAGAGGCGGGCTTCCCTGGCCCGGAGGCGGGGCTTCCCGCTCAGCTCAGGGCAGGGTCCACTTCTGGTTGGCAGCGCCGGACAGGCAGCTCCAGAGATGCACGTTCTGGCCGTCCGCCGAACTGTTGTTCGACACGTCCAGACACTTCCCGGACAACGGGCTGCGGAGGGTGCCGTCCGACTGGGGTGCCCAGTTCTGCGCCGTGCCCCCGTTGCAGGTCCAGAGTTGGATCTTGGTGCCGTTGGCGGTGCCGGAACCGTTGACGTCCAGGCACTTGCCCAGGGCCCGCAACGTCTGGCCGTTCACCGTCCAGGTCTGCCGCGCCGAGCCGGTGCAGGTCGAGATCTGTGCCTGCGCACCGTCGGCGGTGCTGCCGCCGTCGATCTCCAGGCACTTGCCGGCCAGCCCGACGATCGGTCCGGTGCCGGAGCCGCCGCCGGAGGTCGAGCGCACCAGAGTGAACTCGTCGACGTCGTACAGCCCGGTGCCGGAACCGGCGACGGTCAGGTACAGGTTCTGGGTGCCGCTCGGCACCCCGGACAGCGCGGTGCTCACCTCGGCGTAGCTTTCCCAGCCGCCGGTGTTCGAGATCGTCGCCGTGCCGAGCACCGTGCCGGTCTGCGAACCGGTCCGGACCTGGAGGGTGCCGCCGGCGCCGCCGGAGGCGATCCGGGCCCGCAGCGAGGTGACCCCGGTCAGGTTCTGCCCGTTGTACGCGGCCCAGTCGCCCGGGTCGAGGTATCCGACCAGCGCGCCGCCGACGGCGCTGGACTTGCTGACCACGGTGACCCCGCTCTGCGCGCTGAACGCCTCGGCCTGGACCGTGGTGTTGGTACCCGGATCCGGGTTGGAGCCGAGTTCCTTGATCCGGATGTTCCGGAACGAGGCGTCGTCGCCGGTGCCGTGGTTCTGGATCCCGATGTACCCGGCCAGCGACCGCACCGGGTCGGTGTTGGTGAAGTCGTTGACCAGTACGCCGTTCAGGTAGACCCGCAGCCGCTCCCCCTCGACCAGCAGCTCGTAGCCGTTCCACTCGCCCGGCGCGTTGAGCGCGGCGTCCCGGGCCGTGCTGTCCGCGGCCTGGAAGCCGTAGATCGCGCCGGTGGTCCGGTCCGAGCTGTCGGTGGCGTCGATCTGGATCTCGTACCCGTTGTCGATCGCCGACTGCGGATCGGTCGACGACGGGAAGCCGATGAAGACCCCGGAGTTGTCGTCGCCGGGAACGCGCCAGTCCAGCTTCAGCGAGTACGACGTGAACTGCTTCGCGCTGTACCAGTACAGCCCCATCCCGCCGACCGAGGTCAGCGTGGCGTCGGAGTTGCTGAAGCTGCCCGGACCGGCCTGGGACCAGCCGGTGGTCGAGCCGTTGTAGAGGCTGGTGTAACCGGACTCCGGTCGGCAGTCGGCCTTGGACCGGCCGGCCGCGTACCGGATACCGCCGAGCAGGTGCGCCCGGAAGGCCGAGTCGCTGTACGACGCCTGGGTGTGCCCGGCGCCGGTGTAGAAGGACCGGCCGCCCTCGTACGTCTTGCACCAGACGTGCGGATGGTCCGCGCCCATCCCGCCGCCGGAGTACGACGACTCGTCGAGCGTCGCCAGCACCTTCGCGGTCGACCGGGGGTTGGTCCGGAAGTTGTACCACTCGTCGGTGCGGGTCCAGGTCTGCGGCAGGTGGGCTGTTGCCGCGTGCCCCCGGTCCGCCACCTTCACGTTGGCCTGCTGGATCGCCGGGTGCGACGCGAAGTACGCCCCGACCAGGTTGCCGTAGAACGGCCAGTCGTATTCGGTGTCGGCGGCGGAGTGCACCCCGACGTACCCCTTGCCGCCGCGGATGTAGGACTCGAACGCGCTCTGCTGGGTGGAGTTGAGCACGTCGCCGGTGGTGTTGAGGAAGACCACCGCCTCGTACTGGGCGAGGTTACTGGTGTTGAACGCGGCCGCGTCCTCGGTGGCGGTCACGGTGAAGTTGTTCGCCGCGCCGAGTTGCTGGATGGTCTGGATCCCGACCGGGATCGCGTCGTGGCGGAACCCGGCGGTCTTGGAGAAGACCAGTACGTCGTACGGGGCGTCGACGGCGCTGGCCGGGCTGGCCGGCACGGTCGTGCAGGCCAGCACCGCCAGCATGGTGGTGGCGACGCCGAGGAAGGAACGGGTCGGCTTCCGGTCGGGGCGGGACACTCGTCTGGGCATTGTCGCTCTCCTCGTGGGCGGTTAAGAAGGGCCCCTTCTTCTACAAAAAGCGATAAGAAGGGGCCCTTCCTTTCACGTCAGGGCAGGGTCCAGCGCTGGTTGGCGGCGCCGGCTATGCATTCCCAGAGGTGGACGTTCTGGCCGTCGGTGGAGCTGTTGCTGGAGACGTCCAGGCACTTGGCCGACTGCGGGTTGCGGAGGGTGCCGTCGGACTGCGGGGCCCAGTTCTGGGCGGCACCCCCGTTGCAGGTCCAGAGCTGGATCTTGGTGCCGTTGGCGGTGCCGTTGCCGTTGACGTCCAGGCACTTGCCGAGGGTGCGCAGGGTCTGACCGTTGCGGGTCCAGGTCTGGTGGGTCGAACCCGTGCAGGTCCAGATCTGTGCCTGCGCACCGTCGGCGGTGCTGCCACCGTCGATCTCCAGGCACTTGCCGGCCAGTCCGACGATCGGACCGGTCCCCGAGCCGCTGGAACTGCCGGTGGTCAGGTCGAAGGCGTCCAGGTCGTAGAGGAAGCCGGTGCCGGAGCCGGCGAAGGTCAGGTAGAGCGTGGTGGTGCCGGTCGGAGGGTTGCTGATGGTGCCGGTGACGGTGGTGAAGGTGTCCCAGCTACCGGTGACGGGGACGGTCGCCGAGCCGATCACGGTGCCGGTGGCCGAGCCGGTCCGGATCTGGATGGTGCCGCCGGAGCCGGCCGACGAGACCCGGGCGGTGAATCCGCCGATGTTGTTCAACCGGTACGGCTGGAACGCGATCCAGTCGCCGTTGTTGATGTCGCCGACGGTGTAGCCGCCCTCGGCCGGGGTCTTGGCGTACCTGGCGACTCCGGAGGAGGTGTCGTAGTGCTCGGCCTGCCGGTGCTTCGGCGCCAGTTCGCTCTGGTTGTGCGTGGTCAGCCCGCCGTTGTCGGTGTACTGGGCGTCGAAGACCGGGAAGATGTTCGCGGCGTCGTCGTGCTCGCCGTCCACGGGGATGGTGATGGTGCCGGAGCAGCCGGTAGTGGAGGTGATCTCGTGGGCGTGGCTGTCGTGCCCGAGCAGGTAGGTCATCCTGACCCGCGAGCAGTCGATCGTGCCGTCCTCGGGGTCGGTGACGGTGACCTGGAACGGCACCGCCTCACCGAACGCCACCACCTGGCCGGACGCCGGGGCGTTGACGGTGACCGTCGGCGCCGTGTTGCCGACGTTGATCGGCACGCTGGCGGTGCCGGTCGCGCCGGCCGAATCCCGTACGGTCAGCGTCGCCGTGTACTGCCCGTCCGCGCTGTACGTCTTCGTCGGGTTGGTCGCCGTCGAGGTGGTGCCGTCGCCGAAGTTCCAGGAGTACGTCAGCGAGCCGCCCTCCGGGTCGACCGAGCCGGCCGAGGAGAAGGCCACGGTCAGTGGCGCCGTCCCGGAGGTCGGGGTGGCGCTGGCCATCGCGATCGGCGCCCGGTTGCCGCCACCGACGTAGTCGAAGCGGTAGACCGCCGAGTTGGCGTCCCCGTTGCCCCAGCCGGCGCCGTAGTCGAGCACGTAGTACGCGCCGTCCGGGCCGAACGCCGAGTCCATCACCTGCTTGCCGCTCCACGGGAAGGAGTCGATGGTTCCCCGGGTGCCGTCGGAGTTGACGTGGATCGGCTTGATCCAGCCCCGGCCGAACTCGGTGGCGAAGAACTGGCCGTCGAAGGAGGAGGGGAACTTGGTGGCCGACGGGTTGTTGGCGTCGTACCGGTAGACCGGGCCGGCGTGCGGTGACTCGGAGCCACCGCCGAACTCCGACGGGCTGCCGGAGTCACCGGCGTACCGGATCCAGGCCGGGCGGGCCGGCGGCAGGGTGGTCTGGCCGGTGTTCCGGAACGAGTTGTTGGTCGGGCCGCCGGTGCAGTTGAACTTCGACCCGCTCGGCCCGCTCGGGAAGGTGTAGTCGTTGTACGTCTCGGCGCTGGTGTTCGTGCCGGTGCAGTACGGCCAGCCGTAGTTGCCGGGCGAGGTGATCCGGTTGAACTCGACCTGCCCGCTGGGCCCCCGGTTCGAGTCGGTCGAGCCGGCGTCGGGGCCGTAGTCGGAGACGTAGACGACGCCGGTGGCCTTGTCGACGCTGAGCCGGAACGGGTTGCGGAAACCCATCGCGTAGATCTCGGGTCGGGTGTTCGCGGTGCCCGGTGCGAACAGGTTCCCGCTCGGGATCGAGTACGTCCCGTTCGCGTTCACCTTGATCCGCAGGATCTTGCCCCGCAGGTCGTTGGTGTTGCCGGCGGAACGCTGCGCGTCGTACGCGGGGTAGCGGTTGGTCCGCTCGTCGAGCGGGGTGTAGCCGGACGACTCGAACGGGTTGCTGTCGTCTCCGGTGGAGAGGTAGAGGTTGCCGGCCGCGTCGAAGTCGATGTCCCCGCCGACGTGGCAACACATCCCCCGGTCCGTCGCCACCTCGAGCACCGCCACCTGGCTGCTCATGTTGACGCTGTAGTCGCTGTTCAGGGTGAACCGGGACAGCCGGTTGACCCCGGCGAACGCCGCGAACTGCGACTGGCTGCCGGTGGCCGGGGCACTGCCGCTCGGCGTGGACAGCGGTGGGGCATGGTAGAGGTAGATGTACCGGTTGCTGGCGAAGTTGGGGTCCACCCCGACGCCCTGCAACCCCTCCTCGTCGTTGGTGTAGACCGGAATGTTCCCGATCACCGAGGTGTTGCCGGCGGCGTCGGTCCGGCGCAGCGTGCCGTTGCGGGCGGTGTGCAGGACCGAACGGTCCGGCAGCACCGCGAGCGACATCGGCTCACCCAGTTCGGCGAGGCCGCGGGCGAGCGTGACCTGCTGGAAGTCGGCCGCGTTGATCGTGTGTGCCATGGCCGGGGCCGCCGGGGCGAGCACCGCCGGTACGGCCGTCGCGGCCAGCAGTAGCGCGGCTCCGGTGGCCCAGGACCGGCGCCTCGTCGTGCGGGCTCGACCCAGCCGGGGGCCGCTGGGTGGTTGGAGGTGGTGAGGTGGAGACATGGTCGTGCACTCCCGTCCTGAACAGGTGCGTACAGGCAGGGCGCTCGCCGTTGCGCCGGATGCCGTCGGAGTGGATCTCTCCCCGGGAGGTCGCCCTCCCGCGAAGCCGCGACCCTCGGCCGATGGGCAAACCGGCACGCTGATCGTTGTCGTGGGTTAACCGCGCCGCCGGTTACCGTGACGTAATAGGTATGACCTTTGCTCGACACAGTAATTCGAAGGTGTCGATGTGTCTATACCTTCTGTTGCGTCAGCGCGAACTTCTGTCGATATGGGGAAAAGCATCGATAACGCGGCCGAACTGGCACTACCCGCGCCGACCACCCCAGCCGTCATCCAGGCGGTGCCGGGCGGACCAAGACAGCCCCGCCTCCCGGGCCAAGGAGGCGGGGCTGCCATCGGGTGATCACGGCAGGAGCCGGGACCGGGACGAGGGCGGGCGGCGGGGGCGCGCCACAGTGGTGGGGGGTCACGCGCCCGGCCGCCGCCCGCTCATCTCAGGGCAAAGTCCACTTCTGGCTGGCGGTGTTGGCCACGCAGTCCCACAGGTGCACGTTCTGGCCGTCCGCCGAACTGCTGTTCAACACGTCCAGACACTTTCCGGACGACGCGTTGCGCAGGGTGCCGTCCGACTGGGGAGCCCAGTTCTGCGCCCCGGTGCCGTTGCAGGTCCAGAGCTGGATCTTCGTGCCGTTCGCCGTACCGGAGCCGGAGACGTCCAGGCACTTGCCCAGGGTCCGCAGCGTCTGACCGGTCCTCGTCCAGGTCTGTCGGGCCGAGCCGCTGACACAGGTCGAGATCTGCGCCTGGCTGCCGTCGGCGGTCGCCCCGCCGTCGATCTCCAGGCACTTGCCGGCCAGCCCGACGACCGGACCGGTTCCGGAACCGCCGCCGCCGGAGGTCGAGCGCACCAGGGTGAACTCGTCGACGTCGTACAGCCCGGTGCCGGAACCGGCGACGGTCAGGTACAGGTTCTGGGTGCCGCTCGGCACCCCGGACAGCGCGGTGCTCACCTCGGCGTAGCTTTCCCAGCCGCCGGTGTTCGAGATCGTCGCCGTGCCGAGCACCGTGCCGGTCTGCGAACCGGTCCGGACCTGGAGGGTGCCGCCGGCACCGCCGGAGACGACCCGGGCCCGCAGCGAGCTGACCCCGGTCAGGTTCTGCCCGTTGTACGCCACCCAGTCACCCGGATCGAGGTACCCGATCGTCGAGCCGCCGTTTGCACCGGCCTTGCCGACCACCTGGACCCCGCTCTGCGCGCTGAACGCCTCGGCCTGGACCGTGGTGTTGGTACCCGGGTCCGGGTCCGGTCCGCCACCGAGTTCCTTGATCCGGATGTTCCGGAACGAGGCGTCGTCGCCGGTGCCGTGGTTCTGGATCCCGATGTGCCCGGCCAATGACCGCACCGGGTTGGTGTTGGTGAAGTCGTTGATCAGTGCACCGTTGAGGTAGATCCGCAGCCGCTCCCCCTCGACCAGCAGCTCGTAGGTGTTCCACTCGCCCGGCGGGTTGAGCGCCGCGTCCCGGGCCGCGATGTCCGCGGACTTGAACGTGTAGACCGCGCCGGTCGTCCGGTCGGCCGCGTCGGTGGCGTCGATCTGGATCTCGTAGCCGTTGTCGACCGCCGACCACGGGTCACTCGACGGCGGGAAGCCGATGAAGATGCCCGAGTTGTCGTCGCCGGCCAGCCGCCAGTCCAGCTTCAGCGAGTACGACGTGAACTGCTTCGCGCTGTACCAGTACAGCCCCATCCCGCCGACCGAGGTCAGCGTGGCGTCGGAGTTGGTGAAGTTCCCCGGACCGGCCTGGGACCAACCGGTGGTCGAGCCGTTGTAGAGGGTGCTGTAGCCGGACTCCGGTCGGCAGTCGGCCTTGGACCGGCCGGCCGCGTACCGGATGCCGCCGAGCAGGTGCGCCCGGAAGGCCGGCTCGGCGTACGACGCCTGGGTGTGCCCGCCGCCGGTGTAGAAGGACCGGCCACCCTCGTACGTCTTGCACCAGGCATGCGGATGGTCCGCGCCCATCCCGCCACCGGAGTACGACGACTCGTCCAGCGTCGCCAGCACGCGGGCGGTCGACCGGGCGTTGGTGCGGTAGTTGTACCACTCGTCGGTCCGGGTCCAGGTCTGCGGCAGGTGGGCGGTTGCCGCGTGCCCCCGGTCCACCGCCTTCACGTTGGCCTGCTGGATCGCCGGGTGCGAGGCGAAGTACGCCCCGACCAGGTTGCCGTAGAACGGCCAGTCGTACTCGGTGTCGGCGGCGGCATGCACCCCGACGTACCCCTTGCCGCTGCGGATGTAGGACTCGAACGCGCTCTGCTGAGCGGCGTTCAACGCGTCGCCGGTGGTGTTGAGGAAGACCACCACCTCGTACTGGGCCAGGTTTGCGGTGCTGAACGCGGCCGCGTCCTCGGTGGCGGTCACGGTGAAGCTGTTGGCCGCGCCGAGTTCGCGGATCGCCTGGGTGCCGGCGGCGATCGAGTCGTGCCGGAAACCGGCCGTCTTGGAGAAGACCAGTACGTCGTACGGGGCGTCGGCGGCGCTGGCCGGCCCGGCCGGCACGGTCGTGCAGGCCAGTACCGCCAACGTGGTGGTGGCGACGCCGAGGATCGACCGGAGAAGTCGTCTGCGCATCTTCGCTCTCCCTTTGGGGGGTTAGGAAGGGGCCCTTCTTATACAAAATGCGATAAGAAGGGGCCCTTCCTTACATCAGGGTAGGGTCCACTTCTGGTTGGCGGCGGTGGAGATGCAGTCCCAGAGGTGCACGTCCTGGCCGTCGGTGGAGCTGTTGTTTGAGACGTCTAGGCACTTGGTGGAGGCGGGGTTGCGGAGGGTGCCGTCGGGTTGGGGGGCCCAGTTCTGGGCGGCGGTGCCGTTGCAGGTCCAGAGCTGGATCTTGGTGCCGTTGGCGGTGCCGGCGCCGGAGATGTCCAGGCACTTGCCGAGGGCCCGCAGCGTCTGGCCGCTCACCGTCCAGGTCTGGCGCGGGGTGCCGGTGCAGGTCGAGATCTGTGCCTGGCTGCCGTCGGCGGTGGCTCCGCCGTCGATCTCCAGGCACTTGCCGGCCAGGCCGACGATCGGGCCGGTACCGCCGCCACCGCCGCCCCCGCCGGTGACGAAGGTGAAGGCGTCGAGGTCGTACAGGGCGCCGGTGCCGGAGCCGGCGAAGGTCAGGTAGAGCGTGGTGGTCCCGGCCGGCGGGTTGGCGATGCTTCCGGTGACGGTGGTGAAGGTGTCCCAGCTCCCGGTGACGGGGACGGTCGCCGAGCCGATCACGGTGCCGGTGGCCGAGCCGGTCCGGACCTGGAGGGTGCCGCCGGCGCCGGCCGAGGAGACCCGGGCGGTGAACGAGGTGGCGTTGTTCAGCCGGTACGGCTGGAAGGCGATCCAGTCGCCGTTGTTGATCTCACCGACGGTCTGCCCGCCCTCGGCGGTGGCCTTGGCGAACTTCGCCACCCCGGACGAGGTGCCGTAGTGCTCGGCCTGCCGGTGCTTCGGCGCCAGGATGTGCTGGGTGTGCGTGGTGACCCCGCCGTTGTCGGTGTACTCGGCGTCGAAGATCGGGAAGATGTTCGCCGCGTCGTCGTGCTCGCCGTCGACCGGGATGGTGAGGGTGCCGGAGCAGCCGTTGGCCGAGGTGATCTGGTGGCCGTGGGTGTCGTGGCCCAGCACGTACGTCATCTTGACCCGGGAGCAGGCGATGGTGCCGTCCTCCGGGTCGGTGACGGTGATCTGGAACGGCACGGCGTCGCCGAACGCGACCAGTTGGCCGCTGGCCGGCGCGGTGATGGTCACCGTCGGGGCGGTGTTGCCGACTCCGACGGTCACGCTGGCGGTGCCGGTGGCCCCGGCCGGGTCGCGTACGGTCAGCGTCGCCGTGTAGTTGCCGTTCGCGGTGTACGTCTTCGTCGGGTTGGCCGCCGTCGACGTGGTGCCGTCGCCGAACGCCCAGGAGTACGTCAGGGCGCCACCCTCGGGATCGGAGGAGCCGGCCGAGGAGAAGGTGACGGTGAGCGGCGCCGTCCCGGAGGTCGGGTTGGCGCTGGCGACCGCGATCGGCGCCCGGTTGCCGCTGCCGACGTAGTCGAACCGGTAGAGGGCCGAGTTGGCGTCGCCGTTGAAGTAGCCGGTGCCGTAGTCGAGCACGTAGTAGGAGCCGTCCGGCCCGAACGCCGAGTCCATCACCTGCTTGCCGACCCAGGGGAAGGTGTCGATCGCGCCACGGGTGCCGTCGGCGTTGACGTGGATGGGCTTGATCCAGCCCCGGCCGAACTCGGTGGCGAAGAACTGGCCGTCGAAGGAGGCCGGGAACTTCGTGGTCGACGGGTTCGAGGCGTTGTAGCGGTAGACCGGGCCGCCCATCGGCGACTCGGAACCGCCGCCGAACTCGGTCGGGGTGCCGGCGTCACCGGCGTACCGGATCCAGGCCGGGCGGGCGGCCGGCAGGGTGCCCTGGCCGGTGTTCCGGAACGAGTTGTTGGTCGGTCCGCCGGTGCAGTTGTACTTCGCCGCACCCGGCCCGTCCGGGAAGGTCCACTCGTTGTACGTCTCGGTGCTGGTGTTCGTGCCGGTGCAGTACGGCCAGCCGTAGTTGCCGGGCGAGGTGATCCGGTTGAACTCGACCTGCCCGCTCGGGCCCCGGTTGGCGTTGGTGGTGCCGGCATCCGGCCCGTAGTCGCCGACGTAGACGTGCCCGGTGGCCTTGTCCACGCTCATCCGGAACGGGTTCCGGAAGCCCATCGCGTAGATCTCGGGCCGGGTGTTCGCGGTTCCCGGTGCGAACAGGTTCCCGGCCGGGATCGAGTACGTCCCGTTGGCGTTCACCTTGATCCGCAGGATCTTGCCCCGCAGGTCGTTGGTGTTGCCGGCGGAACGCTGCGCGTCGTACGCGGGATAGCGGTTGGTCCGCTCGTCGATCGGCGAGTAGCCGGCGGACTCGAACGGGTTGCTGTCGTCCCCGGTGGAGAGGTAGAGGTTGCCGGCCGCGTCGAAGTCGATGTCCCCGCCGACGTGGCAGCACATCCCCCGGTCCGCCGGTACGTCGAGCACGGTGACCTGGCTGCCCGTGTTGAGGGTGAAGTCCGCGTTCAGGGTGAACCGGGCCAGCCGGTTGACCCCGGCGAAGGGTGCGAACTGCGCCGCGGTGCCGTTGGCGGGCGCGTCGCCGGCCGGAGTGGACAGCGGCGGGGCGTAGTAGAGGTAGATCTGCCGGTTGGTGGCGAAGCCGGGGTCGACGCCGACGCCCTGCAGGCCCTCCTCGTCGTGGGTGTAGACCGGCAGGGTGCCGAGCACGGCGGTGTTGCCGGCGGCATCGGTACGGCGGAGCGTGCCGTTGCGGGCGGTGTGCAGGACCGAGCGGTCCGGCAGCACCGCGATCGTCATCGGCTCGCCCACCTCGGCGACGCCACGGGCCAGGGTGACCTGCTGGAAGTCGGCGGCGGTGATCGGGTGCGCCACGGCCGGGGCGGTGGGGCCGAGCACCGCCGGTACGGCGGTCGCGGCGAGCAGCAGCGCGGCACCGGTCGCCCACCGTCGCCGGCCGAACCCCTGCCGTCGACTGGTCCAGCGACCATGGTCGGTCCAATGTGGATGGTCGGTTGAAGACATTCGTGCACTCCCGTCCTAACCAGGTGTGGCAAGGCAGGGCGCGCGCCGTCGCGCCAGATGCCGTCGGGGTAGATCCGCCCGGGGGACGCCGTTCCGCCCAAGCTGCGACCGCCGCCGACGCGGGTGCGCCAGTACGGAGGTCGCCAGTCGATGGGTTAACCGCGCCGTGGTTTACCTCGACGTAACAACTCTGTGCTGGGCAAGACACTAATTTCTTCGTGTCGATGTGTCTATACTTTCGCCCCGACTACCGCGAACTTTCGTTCATCACGTGAAAAGTTCCGGTGCCGGTGAGCCGGGAGCGGGTTATCTCTCCCGGTCCACGACCTCGGCGGCCAGCGTGGCGAGCACCGCGTCGGCCTCGGGGGAGATCGGGGCGACCGCCAGCGCCGCCATCGCGGCGTCGGTGCGTACCTTGATCATCTGTTCGATCCGGTCCAGGGCACCGGTCTCGACGATGATCCCGCGCAACTCGTCGGCGCCCGCCGGCTCCAGGTCGGGATTGCCGAACAGGTCCTTCAACCGCAGCGCCTGGGCCCGGTTGGCACTGCCCCGGGCCAGCGCCATCATCACCGTCGGCTTTCCCTCGCGCAGGTCGTCCAGCACCGACTTCCCGGTCAGTGCCGGGTCGCCGAAGACCCCGAGCACGTCGTCGCGGAGCTGGAACGCGTCACCCAGCGGATCGCCGAACTCGGCCAGCGCGGCCAGCAACTCCGGTGACCCGGCCGCCAGCGCGGCGCCGATCTGGAGCGGCCGGGTCACGGTGTAGCGGGCCGCCTTCATCCGGATCACGGTCAGCGCGCTCGCCACCGACCCGTCCCCCACCCCGGAGACCAGGTCCAGGTACTGCCCGGCGATCACCTCGGTACGCATGGTGGCGAAGACGCCGTAGCCCCGGTGCACCTCCTCCGGGGTCAGCCCACACTCGTGGAACAGCTGGTCGGCCCACGCCGCACAGAGGTCGCCGCAGAGCAGCGCGGTGCTCCGCCCGTACGAGGCCGGGTCGCCGCGCCAGGCCGACCGGGCGTGCAGGTCGGCGAAGAGCCGGTGCACCGAGGGCTCGCCCCGACGCCGGTCGCTGCCGTCCATGATGTCGTCGTGGATCAGCGCGAAGGCGTGGAACAGCTCCAGCGCGGCCGCGGCGGCCACGATCGGGGTGCCGTCCACGCCGCCCGCGCCACGCCAGCCCCAGTAGCAGAACATCGGCCGGAGCCGCTTGCCGCCGGCCAGCACGAACCGGTTCAGCGTGGTGAAGACGCCGCGCGGCGCCCCGTCGGGCCAGTCCGGATCCTGCCGGTCGAGGAAGGCGGCGAGCTGAGCGTCGAAGCGCTTCCGTAGCGCGCCGAGATCGACGTCCGGCACCGTCGCGGTCATGATTCGGCTCCGGTGGCACCCGCTCCGGCCAGCCCGGCCAGCCGCAGCAGCAGTCCCTTGACCTCGGTGCCGGCGTACCGGTCCCGGGCCACCGAGGCGTCCGAGCAGAGCAGCACCGGGGCGTCCGCCGGATCGGCGGGAAGTCGGCCGTGCGAGCCGCGGATCGCCCGGGCCCCGGCGTCGAGTCCGACCACGCTCATCAGGTAGCGCATCCCGAGCTTCTTCCGGGCCAGTGCCACCGCCGCCCGGCGCTTGGCCGCTCCCGGCGCCGCCGGATCGAAGAGGAGTTCCGCCGGGTCGTACCCGGGCTTGCGGTGGATCTCCACCAGCCGGGCGAAGTCCGGGGCGCGGGAGTCGTCCAGCCAGTAGTAGTAGGTGAACCAGGCGTCCGGCTCGGCGACCAGCACCAGTTCGCCCGAGCGCTCGTGGTCCAGCCCGTGTGCGGCCTTGCCCGCGTCGTCCAGCACCTGCGCCACCCCGGGCAGCCCGGCACAGAGCTTCGCCACCGCCGGCACGTCGGCCGGGTCCCTGACGTAGACGTGCGCGATCTGGTGGTCGGCCACCGCGAACGCCCGGGACGTCCACGGGTCCAGGTACTCCATCCCGTCCTGGGTGTAGACCCGGAGCAGCCCCTCCGAGCGGAGCAGCCGGTTGACGTCCACCGGCCGGGAAGCCTCGGTGATGCCGTACTCGGAGAGCGCCACCACCGTCGCGTTCCGGGCGGCGGCGGCGTCCAGCAGCGGGCCCAGCACCTCGTCCAGGGCTACCGCCGCCGCCACCGCCTGCGGCGAGGACGGACCGAAACGTTGCAGGTCGTAGTCGAGGTGCGGGACGTAGACCAGGGTCAGGTCCGGGTCGTGGTCGGCCATCACCTGCTGGGCGGCCTTGCAGATCCACGCCGAGGACGGCAGTCCGGCGCCCGGCCCCCAGTAGGTGAAGAGCGGGAAGCCGCCGAGCTTTCCGGTCAGCTCGTCGTGCAGCTCCGGCGGGTCGGTGTAGCAGTCCGGCTCCTTGCGCCCGTCCGCGTAGTAGATCGGCCGGGGCGTCACCGTCCAGTTCACGTCGGCGCCCATCGCGTACCACCAGCAGACGTTGGCCACGGTGTAGTCCGGGCGCTCCCGGCGGGCCGCCTGCCACACCTTCTCCCCGCCCATCAGCGCGTGGTGCTGCCGCCAGAGGAACACCTCGCCCAGGTCGCGGAAGTACCAGCCGTTGCCGACGATGCCGTGCTCGGACGGCAGCGCGCCGGTGAGGAACGTCGCCTGGGCCGAGCAGGTGACCGCCGGCAGCACCGTGCCGAGTTCGGCCTGGCAGCCGGCGTCGGCCAGGGCCCGGAGCCGGGGCATGTGGGCGAGCAGCCGGGGGGTCAGCCCGACCACGTCGATCACGACAAGTGGATTAGCCATCGCGCCTCCTCAGCAGCGGCGTGGGTGCCGTCGGTCCGGCCGGGGCCGGGGTCAGCCCCAACGCGGTCAGTTCGTCGCGGGCGAAGGCCAGTTCGGCGGCGATCCCGGTGGCCAGTTCCTCGTCCGACCCCGGGCGCTGCGCCGCCGGCAGCACCCCCCAGGTGTACGTCTCGACGTCCAGGTGGTCGCAGCCGGCGACCGGCCCGGTGAACAGCTCCCGCAGGGCGTCCCGCAGCACCGGCACCGTGGACTCCAGCGGCGGGGCGGGCACGGCGTGCAACGGCACGTGGTAGTGCACCCGCCAGGCGCCCGGAAGCTCGGCGTCCAACGCCTCGTCCAGGTCGTCGGCGGCGTGGGCGGGATCGGCCGGATCGGTGGCCCCGGCACAGGACTCGGCACGGGTCTGGTGCATGAAGCGCGGTTCGACGTACCCGCGCAGAGTGTCCACGGCCGCAACCGGGTCGGCGGCGGCCAGCGCGGCCGAGACCTGGACCTTCACCACCGGCAACCCGGCGGTACGCAGCCGGGCCAGCGCCTGTGTCGGGTCCTCCCAGGCACAGGCGAGATGGGCCAGGTCCAGGCAGATGCCGAGCCGGTCGGTGTCCACCCGGGACAGTTCGGCGACCGCCTGTGCGGTGGACTCGACCACGCAGCCCGGCTCCGGTTCGAACCCGACCCGGACCGCCCGGCCGGAGAGCCAGGCGATCTCGGTCAGCCCGTTGGCCAGCTCGGCGAGCACCCCGGCCGCCCGAGCGGAGCTCCGCTCGTCCCAGGGCTCCCGCCAGGCCAGCGGCAGGGTGGAGACCGAGCCCCGGACGGCGTCGTCGGGCAGCAGGTCGACCAGGATGGTGGCCAGGTTCAGCGTGTAGACCAGCCGCTCCCGGGTGGTCCAGTCCGGCTGGTACACCGCCTGCTTCACCACCGGCGCCTGGAAGGCCTGGTAGGGGAACCCGTTGAGGGTGACCACCTCCAGCCCGCGCGCGTTCAGCTCGGCGCGGAGCCGGCGCCGGGCCTGCGGGTCGGCGGCCAGCCCGGCCGCGACCGGCGCGGCCAGCCACAACCCCAGGCCGAGTACGTCGGTGTCGAGCCGCTGCCGGATCCGCACCGCGTACGTGTCGAGCTGTCCGATCACCCCGGCCAGGTCCTCGGCCGGATGCACGTTGGTGCAGTAGCTCAGGTGCACCAGTTGCCCGTCGGCGTGCCGCAGCCGCATCAGCTACCACCCCGGAGGATCGAGTTCCCCTCGAAGGTGCCCGCGGCGGCCGGAGGCGGCTCGTCGGCGGTGCCGTCCGCGGTGCCGTCGCCCAGCTCGTCGCCCAGCTCCAGCCGGCCGGACTGGCCGTAGAACTCGACCGGATTGCGCCAGAGCACTCGGTCGACGTCGTCCTCGTCGAACCCGGCCGCCAGCATCGCGTCGGCGGTGACCCGGGTCAGCAGCGGATCCGACCGGCCCCAGTCGGCGGCCGAGTTGACCAGCATCCGCTCGGTCCCGTACGTCCGCAGCAGCTCGACCATTCGCGGCGGCGACATCTTGGTGTCCGGGTAGATGGAGAAGCCCAGCCAGCAGCCGGTGTCCCGGACCAGCCCGACGGTCACCTCGTTCAGATGGTCGATCACCACCCGGCCGGGGTCCAGGCCCGACTCGGCGACCACCGCCAGGCTCCGCTCGGTACCCCGGGCCTTGTCCCGGTGCGGGGTGTGCACCAGGGCCGGCAGCTCGTGCTCGACCGCCAGGGCGAGCTGGGCGGCGAAGACCTCGTCCTCCTCCGGCGTCATCGAGTCGTACCCGACCTCGCCGACCGCCACCACGCCGTCCTTGTCCAGGTAGCGGGGCAGCAGCGCCAGCACCTCCCGGCAGCGCGGGTCGTTCGCCTCCTTCGGGTTCAGCGCGATGGTCGCGTGGTGCCGGATGCCGAACTGGCTGGCCCGGAACGGCTCCCAGCCGACCAGCGAGTCGAAGTAGTCGGTGAACGAGGCGGCGCTGGTGCGCGGCTGCCCGAGCCAGAACGCCGGCTCCACCAGGGCACGTACCCCGGCGGCGGCCATCCGCTCGTAGTCGTCCGTGGTCCGCGAGGTCATGTGGATGTGCGGGTCGAAGATCCGCATCAGGCCTCCTTAGTGCTCAGTCGGTCCAGCAGCGCGGTCGCGTCGGCCGGCATGTCCCGCCCCGCCGCCCGGCGTTCCTCGGCGAGACCGGCCAGCATGGTCGCCAGTTCACCGTCGGCCCGCTCGTCGAGACGGTGCACGACGGCGAGCGGGATCCCGGTGAAGACGCACTTGAGCACCGCCTGCCGCCAGGCGGCCTGATCGAGCCGGTCGGCGTACGGGCCCAGTGCGGCGGCCACCAGCCGGGTGTCGTTGGTCCGGATCGCGTCGTGCAGCAGCGGCACTCCGGCGTCCCCGATCGGCAGCATCGGCAGCGCCCGCAGCACCGCCCGCTTCTCGGCTCCGTCGCCGTACCGGTAGAGGGCCTCGACCTCGCCGGTCACCTCGGCCGATGGCAGCGCGGTGAGCAGCAGTACCCGGGCCGCGTCGTCGGCGGTCCAGTCGGGCAGCTCCGGCAGCGGTCCCCGGCCGCACCTGCGGCCCGCCGACGCGAACAGCCGGCCGATCGCCGCCGGTTCGCTCTCGACCCGGCGCAGCGCCTCGGTCAGCCAGCCCCGATCGGGCAGCCGCTGGTCCGCCACGGCCTCCAGCGCCGCCCGCAGTCGTTCCGGTTCCGGTTCCATCGGTCCTCCCCAGGCCTAGGTGTCAGCTCCGTCGGTGGTCGCGTTCCCCCGTTCGTGGTCGTCAGCCCGGTGGCCCCGATGCCGTGGCCCGGTCCGGGACGGCGGCCACCGGCGTGCCGGCGGCTCCGGTCGTCGGACCTGGTGCCGCCCGGCCGGCTGCTCCGGTCGTCGGACCTGGTGCGGCCCGGCCGGCGGCCTCGGCGGCCCGCAGGAACTCGATCGACCGCGCCGCCACCGTCGGCGCGGCGTGCGAGTGCCGGGGCAGTTCGACGGCGACCAGCCCGGCGTAGCCGGCGTCGGACAGGGCCCGCAGCACCGGCGGAAAGTCGATCTCTCCCGTGCCGAACTCCAGGTGCTCGTGAACGCCTCGCCGCATGTCGTCGATCTGCACGTTGACCAGGTGCGCGGCGACCTGCTCGACGCAGTCCGGCACCGGCAGCGGCTCCAGGCAGCGACAGTGTCCGATGTCGAGGGTGATGCCGAAGTGCGGTGGGGCGCCGAGGGCGGTCCGCAGCCGCTGCCAGTCGGCGATGTCGGCCACCAGCATGCCCGGCTCCGGCTCGAAGCCGAGCACCGTCCCGGCGTCGTCGGCGACGTCGACCAGCTCGGCGCAGCCGGCCACCAGCCGGTCCCAGGCGGTCGCCGGATCGACCCCGGTCGGCCGTACTCCGGACCAGTAGGAGACCGCCTCGGCACCCAGGTCGGCGCCGATCGCGACGGCCCGGCGGAGGAACTCGACCCGCAGCGCGGAGTCGTCGTGCAGCAGGGTCGGCGCGTGCTTACGCCACGGGTCGAGCAGATACCGGGCCCCGGTCTCGATCACCACCCCGAGGTTCAACTCCGCCAGCCGCCGGCCGACGGCCGCCACCCGGGCCGCGAGGTCGGGGCCGAACGGGTCCAGGTGGTCGTGGTCCAGGGTCAGCGCCACCCCCTGGTAGCCGAGGTCGGCCAGCACGCGCAGCGCATCGTCGAGCCGGTGGTTGGCGAAGCCGTTGGTGCCGTACCCGAATCGCAGGCCGGAGGCGGGGGCGGTGGTCATGTCGGGGAGACCTTCCGGGCCAGCCGGCGGCCGAGCGGGGCGGCGGCGGCCACCGCGACCCCGAGCACCGCCGCACCGGCCCGCGCGACCAGTGCACCCTGGAGGGCCGGCAGTCCGGTGATGCCGGCGCCGACCGCCGCCCGTACCCGGGACGCCTGCGGATCGGCGGCCACCCGGGCCTGGGCAGTGCCGTACTGCAACCCGTACCAGCCGGCGAGCGCTGCCGGCACCAGCGCCCGCCAGCCCGACCCGGAGCCGGGAGCGGTCCGCTGCCCGGCATCCGGACCGGAACGGCGGGCGGACATCGCGGCGGCGGCTACGGCGGCGGTTCCGGCCAGGGTGGCGGCCGGCAGCGCGCGGGAGGCGCCGGAGACCTCGCGCCGGGACAGTTCGGTCACCGTGTAGGTGTGCGCGGCCACGGTCAGCGCCGCCGGCACCGCCCGGACGGCACGCCCCTGGCTCGCCCCGAGCAGCACGTCCAGGCCACGGCAGGCGGCCATCACCGCCGGCCCGGCCGAGGTGTTCTTGGCCACCAGGTCGTACGCCCAGATCGTGCCCGCCAGCGGCACCGCGACGGCCAGCGCCCGGCGACCCCCGGTCAGGCCGGCCAGGGCGACCCCGGCGGCGGTGAGCCCGGCCGAGACACCGAGGGCGAGCCCCGGCGAGACCCGCCCGCTCGGAATCGGCCGCTCCGGCCGCTCCCGGGCGTCCAGTTCGCGGTCCGCCCAGTCGTTGGCGGCCATCCCTCCCCAGTAGAGCAGCACCGACGCCGCGGCCAGCCCCGGCACGCGCTGGTCCAGCGCCCGGGCGGCGGCGGCACCCGCCACCACGTCCCCGGGTACGGAGAGCGCGGCGGGCGCCCGGACCAACTCGGCCAGATCAGCGAGCGACGGCATCCGGGGATCCCTCCGTACGGTCGGCGTCCAGTCCCCGGGCGAACGCGCAGAGGGTGCCCCACTGTTCGGCGAGCGCGTGTGGCACCTCGCCGAGCGGATCCTTGAAGAAGAACGCCAGCTCGGTCAGCGGGCCGGTGCGACCGGCCCGGTGCGCGGCGGCGGTCAACCGGGCGAGGTCGAGCAGCAGCGGCGCGGCGAGCGCGGAGTCGCAGCCGTGCCAGCTGAACTCCATCCGCATCGCGGTGCCGAGGAAGCCCGAGAAGGTCACCAGGTCCCACGCGGTCTTGAAGTCGCCGATGTCGTCGACGTACTCGATCCGGGTGTTGCCCTGCGGCAGGTAGCCCAGTGTCTCGCCGAGCACCCGTTGCTTGCTGGCCGACTTGGCCGCGTTCGCCGCCGGCTCGGCCAGGTTCGCGCCGTCCCCGCCGCCGAGCAGGTTCAGCCCGGACCAGGTCCGCACCTTGAGGTTGCGCATCGCGAACATCGGCGCCAGCACGGACTTCACCAGCGTCTCGCCGGTCTTGCCGTCGTGCCCGGCGTACGGAACACCGACCCGGCGGGCCAGTTCGGCCAGGGCGGGCAGTCGGGCACCGGTCGACGGGGTGAAGTCCACGTAGGAACAGCCCGCCGTGAAGGCCGCGTACGCGTACGCGGAGCTGGCCGGCAGCGGACTGCCGACGGCGAGCGCGGCGTCCAGTTGGGCCAGGTCGGCGTGCGCCGGATGGGGCGCCGGGACCGGTTCGGTGGAGGAGACGTTCAGCACCACCACCCGGTCCAGCCCGTGCCGCTCCCGGAAACCGGTCAGGTCGGCGACGATCGCCTCGATCACCGACGCCTGGCGCTCACCGGTCGGCGCCGGGCGCAGCTCCGCCTCGACCGCGCCGAGTTCCTCGGTCAGCGCCGCCACCAGTCGGGCCGGCAGCACACCGGCCTCGGCCAGTGCCTCGGCCTTCTTCGTCAGCGGAGTGCTGACCACGTCATGTCCACCGAAGACCAGGTCGGCCAGTGCCGGCAGGGCCGCGGCGCGCAGGGCCGGCAGCTCGGTCACGCAGCCCGTCGGCTCGGCGAGACCGGCCCGCAGGGCCAGCGCCCCGACCGTGCTGGTCACCGCCACCGAACCACGCCCGCCCACCAGCCAGACACCTGTACGCATGAGTGCTCCTCCCTCCGGTGCCGGATCGGGCCTCGCGACACCGGTCCGGGATGTACGGCGGTGAACCGGGCAACTGCCGGATCGTTCGCCGAATCCGTCTATCGGGACATCTTGCCGTGATCAAGTGAAAAGCGCCCCGTCCGCCCGACCGTCGCGGTGGAACATCCCTTTGAGCAGCGCCGGAGTCGGCGGCAACGACGCTGCCCGGGTCCGTGACCGGGCGGGCGGACGGGGCTTGGTAGGCAGGGCCGGTCGGCGTCTCGGTCCTGCCTCCCCCGTTCTCCACTGGCGACCGGCCAGCCGTACGCTGCCGGCTCCGGTCGCAAGCTGTCCTTGTTCAGTTGTCCCAATGCTGTGTAAGGACGGTGGATGGGTGGTCTGCTCCGGCGGCGGGGCACCCGGCGGGGTGCCCGACGTTCCCGGCGTCGCATTCGCGGCCGGCGGTGCCGGCCGGGCGCCGCTCGGGCCGCTCGGGTGGTACGTGGGGGTGGGGGTGTGTGCGGGGGTGGGAGGTGTGGGGGTGGTGTGCGGGGGTGTGCCGTTGGTCGAGGGTTCGTCCTGGCCGGAGTTCCGGCGTCCGGCACGACCGGGGAATCCCGGTCCGGCCGTACCGGACGGCCGCATCATCTGCCGTACGCACCACCCACCGGAACGGGCTCCGGCGTGCGGGCGTACACCCTCCGGAGGGACCTCGATCCGATCGCGGGGCGCAACCGCGGCCGGACCCTCGCCGGTCACTCCGGAAAGCTCTCGGGTCGGGAAGCACCGGCCCACCTGCGGGTCGGTCCACCCCGACGGATGGACAACTGCCTCCGGCGGTGCCGGCTCCGCGCCCGGCGGGCGGGAAGCCGGCGTACGCCGGTTCGGTGCGTTACGTGTTACGCGGAGACCGGCGCGGGCACCGGCTCCACCTCGGTCCAGGAGGAGCCGAGATCCGCCGATCGCGCGACGGCGTCCAGGACCAGCTGGACCTGGAGCGCGTCCGCGAACGAGGGGGTCGGATCCGATCCGCTGGCGAGCGCCGCGAGGAAGTCGCGGAACTCGTGCGTGAACGAGTGCTCGTAGCCGATGATGTGCCCCGGTGGCCACCACGCCGCCATGTACGGGTGGTCGCCCTCGGTGACCAGGATCCGCCGGAAGCCCTGCTCGACACCGGGTTCCGTGGCGTCGAAGAACTCCAGCTCGTTCAGGCGTTCGAGGTCGAACGCCACCGAGCCGAGCGAACCGTTGATCTCGACCCGGAGGGCGTTCCGCCGGCCGGTCGCGAACCGGGTGGCCTCGTAGGTCGCCAGTCCGCCGCCGTCGAGCCGGGCCACGAAGACCGCCGCGTCGTCGACGGTGACCTGCCCGGTGGCTCCGGCACCGGCGGCGCCGTCGGCCGAGGCGGCCAGTCCACTCGACTCGGCGGGCAGCGGACGCTCCTTGACGAACGTCTCGGTGATCGCGCTGACCCCGGTGATCCGCTGGCCGGTCACGAACTGGGTCAGGTCGATGATGTGCGCACCGATGTCGCCGAGCGCACCGGACCCCGCCTTGTCCTTCTGCAGTCGCCAGACCAGCGGAAACTGCGGATCGGTGATCCAGTCCTGCAGGTAGACCGCACGGACGTGCCGGATCACGCCGAGCCGGCCGGACGCGACCAGCTCCCGCATCAGGCTGACCGCGGGGACGCGGCGGTAGTTGAACCCGCACATGGCCCGTACGCCCACCGTCTGCGCCTTGGCCGCCGCGGCGACCATGGCCCGAGCCTCCTCGACCGTGTTGGCCAGCGGCTTCTCGCACAGTACGTGCTTGCCCGCCTCCAGCGCCGCGATCGTGATCTCGGCGTGGCTGTCGCCGGGGGTGCAGACGTCGACGATGTCGATGTCGTCCCGGGCGATCAGCTCACGCCAGTCGGTGGTGTGCCCGTCCCAGCCGAGCCGGCCGGCCGCGTCCGCGACCTTCGACTCGTTCCGGCCACAGATCAGGGCCATCCGGGCCCGCACCGGCAGGTCGAAGACGCGGTTCACGGTGCGCCACGCCTGTGAGTGCGCGGCGCCCATGAACGCGTAGCCGACCATGCCGACCCGCAGTTCTTTTTCTTCAGTGGACAAGGTGGGTCTCCCCCCGGTGTGTCAGAACCCGAGCTTGCTGTACGTGCTCGCGTTCTCTTTCGTGATGGTCTCGGAGGCCAACGTGATCTCCTTCGGGACCTGCAACTCGACCAGGTCGGACATGCCCCGACCCTGGGCGATGAGCCGGGCCAGCGAGATCGCCGAGGAGGCCATCGACGGGCTGTAGGTGACCGTCGCCTTGAGCACCGTGTTGTCCGCGGCGATCGCGTCGATCGCGGCCTTCGAGCCGGCGCCGCCGACCATGATGAACTCGGACCGGTTCGCCTGCTTGATCGCGGCGAGCACGCCGATGCCCTGGTCGTCGTCGTGGTTCCACAGCGCGTCCATCTTCGGCAGCGCCCGGAGCAGCTGCGATGCCTCGGCCTGGCCGGTGTCCGCGGTGAACCGGGCCGCCCGCCGGTTCTCCACCTTGAAGCCGAAGGTGGCCAGCTCGGCTTTGAAGCCCTCGGACCGTTCCTTGGTCAGCTCCAGCTCGTCCATGCCGGCGATCTCGCCGATGATCGGGTTGGCGATGCCCTTGGCCTTCATCTGCTCGCCGATGTAGCGGCCGGCGGAGACGCCCATGCCGTAGTTGTCGCCCTTGATCTGGAGCCGGTAGGCCAGCGCGTCCGGGAACGCCCGGTCCAGGTTGACCACCGGGATGCCGGCCGCCATGGCCTCCAGGCCGAAGGCGTTCAACTCCTTGCCGTCGTGCGGTAGCAGGACGATCACGTCCGGCTTCTGCGAGATCAGCGTGGATAGGGTGGCGCGCTGGGCGGCGGCGTCGGCACCGGCCGCGACCGCCTTGAACTCCACGTCGGTGTAGAGCTTCGCCTGCGCCTCGGCGTTCTTGGTGATGGCGGCCGTCCAGCCGTGGTCCGCCGCCGGAGAGGAGAATCCGATGACCACCTTCTTGCCGGGCGCGCTGTTCGGGTTGGCCGAGCTGTCCGCGGCCTTGACCTGGCCGTTGTCCTCCGGGTCGGCCTCGTTGCTGGTGCAGGCGGTGAGCAGGGCGCCCGCGCCGACCGCGGCCCCGCCGAGCAGCAACCGGCGGCGCGACAGGTCACGCACCGGCCGGAGCGGATCGTGCTGGGTCATGACGACCTCCTGATATTCGACTTCAGTGGGGGGTGGGATGTGGTTGAACCGGCGATCACTCCTCCGCCGCTGACCGGTTGTCCGGCCGTCGGTGGCGGAGGCCGCCCCGGGGGAACCTCGTGCGGTGTGTCAGCTCTTGGAGGTGAGCCTGTTTCTGGCGAAGAGTTGGGTGACGGACTTGAACCGGAACTGCTGGACCAGTACGGCGGCGACGATGATTCCGCCCTTGACCATGTTCTGTGCCTCGGTGGACAGGCCGTTGATCGCGAACAGGTTGGTGATGGTGGCAAAGATGATCACGCCGAGCAGGGAGCCGATGATGGTTCCCCGGCCGCCGCTGAGCAGCGTTCCGCCGATGATCGCGGCGGCGATGGCGTCGAGTTCGTAGAGGTTGGCCATGGCCGCCTGGGCCGAGTTCGCCTGCGCGGTCAGCATGACGGCGGCGATTCCGCAGCAGAGTCCGGAGAGCGCGTAGAGCAGTAGGGTGTGCCGCTTGACGTTGATTCCCGCCAGTCGGGCCGCCTCCGGGTTGCCACCGACCGCGACCGTACGCCGCCCGAACGTGGTGCGGTTGAGCAGCACCCAGCCGGCGGCCACCACCGCGGCGAGGATGTAGACCAGCAGCGGAATGCCCAGGGGCCGGGCGCTGGCGATGCTGTTGATGGTCTCGTTGTTGGAGACCTGGGTCTGCTTGTCGGAGATCTCGGCGGCCAGGCCCCGGGCAGCGACCAGCATCGCCAGGGTGGCGATGAACGGCACCAGCCGGCCGTACGAGATCAGCAGGCCGTTGATCAAGCCGACGCAGGTCGCGACCAGCACCGAAGTGAAGATCATTCCGCCCGCGCCGAAGTTCTGGGTGGCGACCGTGGTGGACCAGACTCCGGCGAGCGCGACGATCGCACCCACCGAGAGGTCGATGCCGCCGCCGATGATCACGAAGGTCATTCCGACCGTCACCACGCCGACCACCGAGGCCAGGGTGAGGATCGACATGATGTTGTCGCCGACCCAGTTCATGTTGCCGTACAGGTCGGGCCGGGTGATCATGCCGATGACGATCAGTGCCACCAGCACCCCGACCAGGCCCAGGTTGCGCCGGATCGACTCACCCGCGTCGCCGTTCCACAGACCGCTCAGGCCGGACGCCTTCCCGACCCCCGGGGCGCCGTGCCCGGCATCGGCCGGTGCGGGCGACACCGGGGACGACTGCGCCGGCAGGTCCGGTGCCGTACCGGCCGGCACGGCGGTCTCGGTACGTTCACTCATGCCGACCTCCACTCCGCTGTATGTTCGCTCATGCCGACGCCTCGCTCCGCTCGCTCATGCTGGCGTGCCCTCCATCAGCGACCCCGCCATCACGAGGTCGAGCACGGTGTCTTCGTCGAGTTCTCCGGCCGGGGCCTCGCGGACCACCCGGCCCTCCCGCATCACCAGTACGCGGTCGGCCAGGCCCAGCACCTCCGGCACCTCGCTGGAGACCAGCAGTACGCCGACGCCCTGGGCGGCCAACGCCCGGATCACCTGGTACAGCTCCGCCCGGGCACCGACGTCGACGCCTCGGGTCGGCTCGTCGAGCAGCAGCAGTTTCGTGTTCCCGAGCAGCCAACGCCCGACCACAACCTTCTGCTGGTTGCCGCCGGAGAGGGTCCGCACCGGACGACGTACGTCCCGGGGGCGCAGGTCCAACCGGTCGGCCACCGCCGCCGCCTCGCTCCGTTCCCGGCCCGCGTTGGTGAAACCGAGCCGGGCCCAGCGGGTGAAGGTGGCCAGCGTGACGTTGCGGTAGATGGGTTCGCCGAGCAGTAGGGCCTGGCTCTTGCGCTCCTCGGGTGCCATGCCCAGTCCGGCTCGGACGGCGGCACCGACGCTGCCGGGGCGCAGCGGGCGCCCGGCCATCGACACCGTGCCGGCCTGCGCCCGGCGTGCGCCGAAGATGGTCTCCAGCAGCTCGGAGCGGCCCGAACCGACCAGGCCGGCGATGCCGACGATCTCACCACTGTGCACGGTCAGCGAGACGTCGGCGAACTCTCTCTCGCGGCTCAGTTCGCGTACCCGGAGCAGTTCCTCGCCCGTGGGCTCGGCGGTCGGGCGGTCCGGGAAGACGTACTCGATGGTCCGGCCGGTCATCCGGCTCACCAGGTCGCGGGTCGGGGTGGTCCGGGCCGGCAGGTCCGCGGCGGTGGTACGGCCGTCCTTGAGTACGGTGACCCGGTCGCCGATCTCGCGGATCTCCTCCATCCGGTGCGAGATGTAGATGACCGCGATGCCCTGGGCGGTCAGCTCCCGGATGATCCGGAACAGGTTGCCGACCTCGTCGTGCGCCAGCACCGCGCTCGGCTCGTCCATGATGATCAGCCGTGCCTCGTGCGACAGTGCCCGCGCCATGCTGACCACCTGCTTGCCGGCGGCCGGCAGCGAGCGCACCATCCGGCGGGCCGGGATCTCCGCGTGCCCGAGCCGGGCGAGGATCTCCCGGGTCCGCCGGGCCATGTATCCCCGACGGACGAATCCGAGCGTGCGCGGCTCGTGGCCGAGGAAGGCGTTCTCCGCCACCGACAGGTCGTCGACCAGGTCGAGTTCCTGGTAGATGGTGGCGATGCCGGCCTTCATCGCGGCCTGCGGGTTGGCGAAGGTGGTCGGCTGGCCGAGCCATTCCACCTGCCCCGAGTCGGGCTGGTGGGCGCCGGAGAGCACCTTGATCAGAGTCGACTTGCCGGCGCCGTTCTGCCCGAGCAGGCAGTGCACCTCGCCGGCCCGTACCTCCAACTGGACGCCGTCCAGGGCCCGTACGCCGGGAAAGGTCTTCACCACGTCGGTGAGGCGCAGTACGACCTCGCCCGGCACCGTGTCGGCGGGTGCGGCCAGCAACGGCTGCGGCTCGGTGGCCTCCCCGGCGACGGCCGGGTTCTGCTCCTCGCTGTTCTCGGTCATGGCCTCTCCTCGCTGCGCTCGGTCATGACGGGTGCTCGCTCCGCCCGGGTCATGACGCCTCCCCGAATGCGACGTCGGTGGCGAGCACGGCCGCACCGGTGACTCCGGCACGCGGGCCGAGTTCGGAGAGGACCACCGGGAGGTTGCCGGTGGCCAGCGGCAGCGAACGCCGGTAGACGACGCTGCGGATCTCGGCGAGCAGGATGTGGCCGAGCTGGGCCAGTCCGCCCCCGATGACGATCATCGACGGGTTGGCGAAGCTGACCAGGCCGGCGAGCACGCCACCGACCCGACGCCCGCCGTCGCGGATCAGTCGGATGCAGGTCACGTCGCCTTCGATCGCACCCTCGGCGACGTCGAGCGCGGTGACCGAGCCGGCGGCGGTGAGCCGCTCGGCGAGGGCCGGTGAGGAGCCGCTCCGGGCTGCCACGCCGGCCTCCTTGGCCAGCGCGGCGCCGCTGAACAGGGCTTCCAGGCAGCCGACGTTGCCGCACGAACACATCGGACCGTGCGAGTCGACCTGGATGTGCCCGATGTCGCCGGCGCAGCCGTCCGTACCCCGGTAGACCTCACCGGAGAGGTAGATCCCGCAGCCGATGCCGGTGCCGATCTTGACGAACAGGAAGTCGTCCACCGAGTGCGCCACGCCGCCGTGCCGCTCGCCGATGGCCATGATGTTGACGTCGTTGTCCACCACCGCCGGGCAGCCGTGCTCCCGGGTCAGCAGCTCACGGACCGGAAAACGGTCCCAGCCGGGCATGATCGGGGGTGAGACAGGTACGCCGTCGCGGAAGCTCACCGGCCCCGGTACGCCGATCCCGACGGCGTGCAGCCGCTCGTACGCCCCGTCGACCTTGGCCTTCTGCAGCAGTTCGTTGACGCGTTGCAGGATGGCCTTCGGGCCGGAGCGGATGTCGACCGCCTCGGCGTAGTGTGCGATCGGTTCCAGCCGGCCGTTGACCACCTCGACGTCGATCGAGCTGGCGCCCAGGTCGACGGCGGCGAACCGCAGGTCGGGGCTGAGTTCGACCAGCGTGGAACGCCGCCCGCCCCGGGATGCGGCGAGTCCCGCCTCCGCGACGTAACCGAGGCCGACCAGCCGCTCGAGTTCGGCGATCAGGCGAGGTCGGGGAATCTGCAGGCGGTCGGCGAGTTCGGCCCTGGACACCGCGCCCTCGTCGCGCAGCAGCCGCAGCAGTCGGAGGTGTAGCGCTTCCGGGGTGCGCACAGAGAGTCACCTCCGTCAGGCTCACGTTCATCTCGAGGCAACGCAAGCGCGTTGTGCTCGACACAGTAGGAGCCTTCCGGAGTCGATGTCTAGAGCTTCATCCAATCTGACGCTAACTTTTGTCTCTACGGACGAAAGTTAGCTGTTGATCAAGGAAAGGGCCTGGTCACTCGCCGTGACCCCGCTTGCGGAGCTTGCGATCATCGCGAAGCGGGACAAATGGCTCTCGATCCGGCGGGCCGCCGAGTTGGATCGTCCGCTCCCGTTCCAGCTCCGCGCTCAACTCCAGGCCGAGCAGAATGGCCAGGTTGGACAGCCACAACCAGACGAGGAACACCACCACGCCGGCCAGCGAGCCGTACGTCTTGTTGTACGAGGCGAAGTTGGCCGCGTAGAGCGCGAAACCGGCGGAGGCCACCGCCCAGAGCAGCACGGCGAAGATCCCACCCGGGCTGATCCACCGGAAGCTCTGCCGCGCGTTGGGTGTCGCCCAGTAGAGGACCGCGAACGTCAGGCTGACCAGTAGCAGCAGTACCGGCCACTTGCCGATGTCCCAGGCCGCCACCCCGGCCGAACCGACGCCGAGCCGCCGGCCGACCTGCGCGGAGAGCCGCCCACTGAACACCAGGATCACCAGGCTGACCAGCACCAGCAGGCCGACCAGGGCGGTGACTCCGATCCGCAGCAGCAGGGTCCGGACGAGCGGGCGCCCCTCCGGTACGTCGTAGATCGCGTTGGCGGCCCGGACGAAGGCGCCGATGTAGCCCGACGCCGTCCAGAACGCCCCGACAATGCCGAGCACCGCGACCAGGCTGGCGGTGCCGGTGCTGCCCTGGACCTGGGTGATCCCGCCCAGCAGGATGTCCCGGGCGGACTGCGCGGGTACGACGTCCCGCACCACGTCCCGCACTCCGCGTACCGCCGAGTCGCCGAGCAGGCCCACCACGGAGGCCAGCACCAGCAGGGCCGGAAAGAGCGACAACACCCCGTAGTAGGTCAGTGCCGCCGCCCAGTCGGTGACGTCGTCCGCCCGCGCCTCCCGGAAGGTCCGCCGCAGCACCCTCCACCAGGAGCCCCTGGACAGCCGGCCCGGGTGTTCGATTCCCCGCTCCTCGCTCACCCGGCCACCTCGCTCACCCCGGCCTCGCTCACCCGGCCTCGCTCACCCGGCCTCGTCGACCGCGCGGAGGGCACGGCTGTCGCCGGCCGACCGGGTACGGTTCCCACTACCGAAGGTAGTCGTTGCCGGGGCACCCGTCGGCCCAACCAGCTCACTTGCAGAGCAGTCGACCCATCCGCCGCCCCGCGACGACCAGACCGAGCGCCGTGAGCCCGAGCAGATAGAGCACGTCCACGAGTTGGCTCCATCCGCCGCCGGAGACGGAGATGCCCCGGATCAGCTCGACCGACCGGTAGAGCGGGGTCACCTCGACCACCCAGCGCAGCACCGACGGGTACGCCTCGGCGGGTACGAAGGTCCCGGAGAACAGGAACAGGGTGAACTGAGCCGAACCCATCAGGTCGAAGTCCTGCCAGCTCCGCATGAAGGTGGACAGCGCCATCCCGAGCGCGCCGAACGCGAACCCGACCAGTACGGCGGCCGGAAAGGCGACCAGCGCCCGGACCGCACTGGTCAGATCCAGCGCCACCATGATGGCGAGGAACGCCGCCGAGTAGGCGGTGCCGCGCAGCATCGCCCAGCCCAGCTCACCGAGCGCTATCTCGAACGGCTTGACCGGGGTGGCCAGGATGCCGTCGTACAGCTTCATGTACTTCATCTTGCCGAAGAAATTGAATGTCGTTTCGGCCAGCGCGCCGCTCATCGCCGAGGAGGCGAGCATCGCGGGCGCCACGAACGCCGCGTAGGAGACCACCTCGCCGCCGGGCAGCGTCAGGTCGCCGACCAGTGCCCCCACCCCGACGCCGATGGAGAGCAGATAGAGCAACGGCTCGAAGAAGCCCGAGATCAGCACGACCCAGTACGCGGACCGCAGCGCCGCGATGTTCCGCTCGGCCACCGAGACGGAACGGCGGGCCGCTGTCTCGAAACCGATCAGTCGAGGCAGGACGATACTGACCACGGAACCTCTCCTTCGGTCAGGGACGGACGGCGGAACAACTACCCGGGCGGGGCTGGCCACGGATGGGGCCGGCACCGGACGGCGGCGGTCAGATCACCAACCGGCGGCGGAACCGCGCCTGGGCCAGCAACCAGCCGACGACGCCCCACGCGGCGAGGTAGAGCAGATGACCGGGAACCGACCAGGCGGGCGCGACGCCGAGGGTGGCGGCCCGGCACAGGTCGACGCCGTGCCACAGCGGCGACGCGTACGCCAGCCAGCGCAGCACGGCCGGCAGCGACTCGACCGGGAAGAAGACCCCGGCGAAGAGCGTCATCGGGATGACCGCGAACCGGAACAGCATCGCCAGATAGCTGTCGCTGCGGATCGACGCGGTGTAGGCGAAGACCGGTGGCGCCACCGAGAACCCGATCAGCAGCACCAGGAGCGGCGTGGCCAACGCCCACGCCGAGTGCAGCGTCCCGAACAGCGCGGCGACGAGGATGAACGCCAGGCTGCTGGCGAGCACCCGGAACAGCACGAAGGCGAGCTGGCCGCCGACGATGTCGGCCACCCGCAACGGCGTCGCCGCCTGGGCGAAGTAGGTCTTGATCCACTCGAAGTTGCCCAGCACCGGCCAGGTCGACTCGCCCACCGCCACCTGCAACGCGGTCGAGGCGATCAGCCCCGGCACGATGAAGTCGAGGTAGGAGACGCCACCTACTCCGGCGTCGACGTAGGCGCCCACACCCACCCCGAAGCCGACCATCGTGAGCAACGGCAGCAGGAACGACGAGAACACGCCGGCCCGCCAGGTGCGGCGGTACGCGACGAGGTTGTACTCCAGCACCGCCAGGGCGGGAAACCGGCCGACCAGCCCGGTCCTCGGGCGGGGCGGCGCGAGGGCGTCCGCGAGCGACATGTCAGTCCACCAACGTCCGGCCGGTGAGGTGCAGGAAGACGTCCTCCAGGCTGCTCCGCCGGACCAGCACGCTGGCCGGGGTCAACGCCCGGTCGTGCACGCCGGCCACCGCCGCGTCGCCGTCGGTGACATAGAGCAGGATCCGGTCCGGCAACACCTCGATCCGCTCGCCGAGACCGGCCAACTTGCCGGCGAAGTCCTCCTGGGTGTCGGCGGTGAAGCGCAGCTCGACCACCTCACGGGTGGAGTACCGCTCGATCAGGGTCCGGGGCGACCCCTCGGCCACGATCCGACCGCCGTCCATCACCACCAGCCGGTCGCAGAGCTGCTCGGCCTCGTCCATGTAGTGGGTGGTCAGCACCAGCGTGACGCCCTGCTGCTTGAGCCGGAACAGGCGCTCCCAGACCAGATGTCGGGCCTGCGGGTCCAACCCGGTGGTCGGCTCGTCGAGCAGCACGATGTCGGGCTCGTTGACCAGCGCGCGGGCGATGGTCAACCGGCGCTTCATGCCACCGGAGAGCGGCTCCACCTTGCTGCCGGCCCGCTCGGCGAGCTGCACGAAGTCCAGCAGTTCGGCGGCCCGCTCCCGGGCCACCCGGCGCGGGATGCCGAAGTAGCGCGCGTAGGTCGTCAGGTTCTCCCGGACGGTCAGCTCGGGATCGAGGTTGTCCAACTGCGGACAGACCCCGAGCCGGGCCCGGATCGCCGGCCCGTCCCGGTGGGGATCCATGCCCATGATCCGTAACTCGCCACCGGTCGGTGGCGAGACACAGCCGATCATCCGCATCGTCGAACTCTTGCCGGCGCCGTTCGGCCCGAGGAAGCCGAATGCCTCCCCGGCCCGCACCTCGACGTCGATCCCATCGACGGCGGTGAAGTCTCCGAACCGTTTGACCAGCCCTCGGGCCTGGATGAGAACACCGTCGCTCGCCACGGCGTCGACCCTAACCGCCTGGTCCGACACGTCCACCGAGTTTCCGGCTGCCGGCAGCCTCCGCGAGCGCCGGGCCGCGCACGAGGTTGTCCGGGTTCAGGAGATCGCGCTCAGGAGGCAGGGGATCACAGGTCGGGATCGGTGGCGGAGCGGGCCGCCGCCACCAGGCGGTCGGTCTCCTCGACCACCGCGTCGTCGCCGATCGGGGTGCCGGGGTCGTACCGGACGGTCCAGGTCAGACCGTCGACGCCGCGTACCCGACGGGCCGCGATCCGGAGGCCGCCGCCGGACAGCCGGTGATGGGCGGTGTAGGCCACCGAGCGGGTCACCCGGGCCCGTACCTGGTGCGGCACGTCACCCGGATCGACGAGCAGGTACGTCCGGACCGGCCCGTCGGCGACCACCCGGTAGTCGGCCCGCTCCTCGACCGGGTCGGCGGAGGTGACCGCCAGGTCCCGGCCCGACCAGACCGCCTTGTGGACGTCGTGCCAGCCGATCCGCGCGGTATCGCCCGGCAGCCACAGCCCCCGGTCGGTGACCACCACGATCTCGTCGCCGTCGGCCACCTTGGCCCAGTCGAGTACCCGCTCGTCCCGGTCCAGCGCCACCGGACGGCGGTCGGCCGGCAGCCGCCGCCCCCGGGAGAACAGGTTGAACAGTGCCACGGCTACAGACCCCCCATCGCCTGCTCGCGCAGGGCTCGGGCGTGCTGCTCCAGCGAGAGCAGCTCCCCGAAGAGCGTGAAGTACTCGTCCTTGTTGGCCGCCGGATTGACCCGCTGGACCTTCGATTTCAGGTCCCGGATCCGGTTGGTGACCGCGCCCCACTCCAGTCGGGCCAGGGTGATCGAGACGTACCGCGGGTCGGGCTCGGCGTCGATCCGCAGCGGTTCCACGGCGAGTTCGCCGACGAGCGCCGCGGCGCCCAGGTCGCCGCAGGCGTCCCGGACCCGTTCGATCCAGACCGCACCGGCGGTCGCCGACGCCGCGCCCCCGGCCGCCTCGATCGCCGCCCGGACCGCCTGGTGTACGGGATTCAGGTACGACTCCGGCGCGAGTGCGTCGAACATCGGCCCGGCCAGCACCGGCACCTGGAGGGCGAGCTTCAGCGCCTCCCGCTCCACCATCGACTGCGGGTTGTCCACCACCGGCACGCGCCGGCCAGCCGGGGCGGGTTCGGGGGCGCCTCCCCGGCGCGTCGGACCGGCCCCGGACTGCGCGGCGGCGTTCAGCACGGCACGCTGCACGGGCTCGATCTCCATGCCGAGATCGCCGGCCAGCTTGCGGACGTACTCGGGGCGCTTCTCCCGGTCCTTGAGCTTGGCCACCAGCGGCGCCGCCTGGCGCATCGCCTCCACCCGGCCGTCGACGGTGTCCAGGTCGAACCGGTTGAGTATGTGACGCAGCGCGAAGTCGACCAGCGGCTCCCGCCGGGCGACCAGGTCACGCACCGCCAGGTCGCCCTTTGCCAGCCGAAGGTCGCACGGGTCCATGTTGTCCGGGCTGACCGCGATGAAGGTACGTCCGACGAACCGCTGGTCGTCCTCGAAGGCCCGCAGTGCCGCCTTCTGACCGGCGGCGTCCCCGTCGAAGGTGAAGATGATCTCGCCGGCCACCGCGTCGGTGTCCATCAACAGCCGGCGCAGCACGGTGATGTGGTCGGCGCCGAACGCCGTGCCACAGGTCGCCACCGCGGTCGGTACGCCGGCCAGATGGCACGCCATCACGTCCGTGTAGCCCTCGACGATCACCGCTCGTCCCTGCCGGGCGATCTCCCGCTTGGCCTGCGAGATGCCGTAGAGCACGTGCGACTTCTTGTAGAGCGGCGTCTCGGGGGTGTTCAGGTACTTCGGGCCGTCGTCGTCGTCGAACAGCTTGCGTGCCCCGAACCCGATCACGTCGCCGGCCAGGTCCTTGATCGGCCAGAGCAGCCGGCGCCGGAACCGGTCGATGAGCGAGCCCGACCGCGCCTCGCGGGACAGGCCGGCGGTGACCAGTTCCTGCCCCGTGAAGCCCTTCTGCCGCAGGTGCTTGGTGAGCGGGTCCCAGGCGTCCGGGGCGAAACCGCAGCCGTACGTCTGGGCGGCCGTCCGGTCGAAGCCGCGCTGGGCCAGGAACTCCCGGGCCGGGCGGGCTCCGGCGGTGCCGAGCTGGCCGGCGTAGAACTCGGCGGCGGCGGCGTGCGCGGCGACCAGGCGCTGCTTCTGGCCCTGCTGCTGCCGGACCGGAGCCGGCCCGGCCTCCATGTACCGGAGCTGGATGTTGGCCCGGTCGGCGAGCCGTTCGACCGACTCGACGAAGGTCAGGTGCTCGGCGTCCATCAGGAACTTGATCGCGTCCCCGCCGGCTCCACACCCATGACAAAAATACACATTTCGGGCAGGTGCCACCGTGAACGACGGGGTCTTCTCGTCGTGGAACGGGCACAGTCCCTTGAGGTTGCCCCCACCGGCGGACCTGAGCGTGACGGTCTCGGAGATGATGTCGGCGATCGAGGTGCGCTCCCGCACCACCGCGATGTCCTCGTCCCGGATCCGACCAGCCATCCGTCACCCCCTCCGGCGTACATCCTGCCCTGCCGGACTGATCTCCTCGGCGAAGGGGGTGTGCCGGCGGGCCCGGGTTTCCGGCCGGGGTGACGCGGCTCGGCTCAGCGGACCGCCGCCGCCGTCTCCTCCGCCTCGACGAGCCGGTTCCACTCGGCCTTGGACGAGCGCCAGCTCTCGTCGTCGTCGCCCCGACGCCAGTAGCCGGAGATGGAGAGCTGATCCTGCGGCACCCGGAGTTCCACCCGCAGCATCCGGCGCAACTCCCGGACGAAGTTCGCCTCCCCGTGCACGAAGGCGTGCACCGCGCCGGGCGGGAAGGCGAGCGCCCGTACCGCCTCGACCAGGGCCTCCCCGACGACCCGACCGTCGCGGTGCACCCAGACGATCTCGGCGGCTCCGGCGGTGGTCAGTTGCTGCTGCTCCGCCGGCCCGGCGATCTCGACGAAGACCCGCGCCGGGGCGCCGTGCGGCAGCCGCTCCAGCGCCGCGCCGATCGCCGGCAGGGCGCTCTCGTCACCCACCAGCAGGTGCCAGTCGGCCGCCGGGTTCGGGGCGTACCCGCCGCCGGGGCCCCGGAACAGCATCTGGTCGCCGGGGCGGGTCCGGGCGGCCCAGGGCCCGGCCAGCCCCTCGTCGCCGTGGTACACGAAGTCGAGCGTCAACTCCCCGGCCGCCGCGTCCCAGGCCCGGACGGTGTACGTCCGCATCCGTGGCCACTGCTCACGCGGCCACTCGCGGCGGATCAGGTCCAGGTCGCACGGCACGGGATAGTCGACGCCGGCCGGCGGGAAGATTAACTTCACGTAGTGGTCGGTGTACGTGTCCGCGGTGAAGCCGGCCAACCCGTCCCCGCCGAGCACCACCCGGATCATGTGCGGAGTGAGCCACCGCTTACGCAGCACGGTGGCGTACCTGACCCCGGTCCCGTTCTTACCATCCGCCATTAGATTAGGCTAGCCTAAGTGGCTCCGGTCCGGCGACCGGGGCCCGCTTTTCAGTTGGTCGGCGACGTAGGCTGGCTGCCACGAACCGCCGACGCCGCTCGGTCGCAACGGTCAGTTCGTCCGTGAAATGGTCGATTCACTGGGGAGAGGGTCATGGGCCAGGGCGTACACGTGCAGGAGCTGCCGGGCATCGGCAAGCGGTATGACATCGATCTCGGGCACGGCGGCGACCGGGTTTCGGTGGTGGTACGCCGCGACGGCACCCGGGACCTGTACGTCTTCAACTCGCGGTCCGACGAACCGACCGCGGTCATCGAGCTGAGCGAGGAACAGTCCCGCAAGGTCGGTGCCGTACTCTCGGGCACCTTCTTCGCCTGACGCCACCGGCTCCGCCGTCGCGCCCGACCGTCCCGCTCCACCCCGGGCATCCGCCTGACCCGCCGACGCCCTCGACCCCTGGCACCACCGCGCCGAAGTCCCGGCGGTGCCCCGACGCCGCCGCACCCGGGCCCGGTACGCCAGGCCACCGGCACGACACCTGGTGGGAGACGTGATGCACGCTGATCTGATCGGGTTCGGCGCCATAGTCCTGATCGCGGGTCTGGTGGCCCGCGCGGGGCGCCGAATGGGCCTGCCCAGTATCCCGTTCTACATGCTGACCGGGATCGTGCTCGGGCCGGCCACACCCGGTCCGGTGCTGATCGAACACCCCGAGGACCTGGCCCTGCTGGCCTCCGTCGGACTGGTGCTGCTGCTGTTCAACCTCGGGGTCGAGTTCCCGGTCCAGCAGGTGTTCGGCAGCGGGCGGCGGCTCTTCATCGCCGCGGCCTGCTCCATCGGCCTGAACGTCAGCGCCGGCCTGGCCTTCGGGTTCAGCCTGGGCTGGGGCACCTCGGAGGCCTTCGTGATCGCCGGTGCGCTGGGCATCTCGTCGTCGGCGATCGCCACCAAGCTGCTCATCGAACTGCGCCGGCTGGCCAACGCCGAGACCCCGATCATCCTCGGCATCATCGTGATCGAGGACCTGTTCCTCGCCTTCTACCTGGCCCTGCTCTCCCCGATCCTGGCCGGCGCCAGCTCCCCGGCCGAGATCGCGATGCACATCGGGGTGAGCTTCGGATACCTGCTGTTGCTGGTGGTGGTCGCCAAGTGGGGTGCCCGGGCCGTCGGCTGGCTGATCGGCAGCCACGAGGACGAGCTGCTCGCCATCGGAATGTTCGGCCTGGTGGTGCTGGTGGCCGGGCTGTCGGCCGAGGTCGGCGTCTCCGACGCGATCGGCGCACTGATGATCGGGCTCGTCGTCGCCCGGACCGCCGTACGTGAACGGGTGGAACGGCTGGTACTCCCGCTCCGGGACGTCTTCGCCGCGATCTTCTTCGTGGCCTTCGGACTCAGCATCGACGTCGGCGCGTTCGGCTCGGTGGCGGTGCCGGTGGCCATCGCCGTGCTGATCACCATCGTCGTGAACATCGGTTCCGGGCTCATCACCGGCTCGCTCTTCGGGTTCAACCAGCGGGGGGCGAGCAACGTCGGGCTGACCGTGCTCGGCCGGGGCGAGTTCTCGCTGATCCTGGCCACCCTGGCGCTGGCCGCCGGGCTGAACCCCCGGATCGGGCCGTTCGTCGCGCTGTACGTGCTGATCCTGGCGGTACTCAGCCCGATGTTCGCGGCCCAGTCCCGCTACCTCGCTCGGGTGATCCCGGACCAGCTCCTCCGGTCACGCTGGCGGTACGTCCGCGAGGAGACGATGAGCACGGCCTGCTCGCACGGGGACCGGATACACATCACCGAGACCGACGCCGAGGTCTGCCCGCAGTGCGTGGAGACCGACGACCGCTGGGAACACCTCCGCCTCTGCCTGACCTGTGGCGCGGTCGGCTGCTGCGACGACTCCACCAACAAGCACGCGACGGCGCACTTCGAGGAGACCGGGCATCCGTTGATCCGCTCGCTCGAACCACGCGAGGACTGGCGGTACTGCTACCTCGACGGGGCGCTGGTCCGCGAGCCGATCGGACCCCGCCCGGCCGACGAGTCCTGAACCCCCGAACCACGGGTTGGCCTCGGCCGGCAGCCCGAATTACGGGTTCGCCTCGGCCGGCAGCAGGTGACTCACCTGCGGTATCCCGTCGGCGTGTTCCAGCGCCCGCAGTTCGGCCGCCTGGTCCGCTTTGGTCAACCGGCCACCGTGCTGCCGCAGGTGCTCGTCCCAGGAGGCCAGTTCGTAGATCTCGACGAAGAGGTCCGCCGACTCGCCCTCCCGGAACAGGCCCCAGCGCATCGCCCCGGTGCGCTGCCGGGCGGCCCGGACCTCCTCCATGGCCGTCACGAACCGCTCCCGGTGCTCCTCCCGGACGGTGTAGGTCAGGACGACCATCACCGGCCCGACGCTCGGGTCGGGCTCGTGCACCAGGTCGAGATCCGGCCAGTGCGTCGCCGGGTCCCGCTCGACGGCGCGGAGGTCCGGCAGCGGCCACATCCGCACGGTCAGCCCGCCGAGGATCATCAGCACGGCGGCGGCCACATGGGCGATGACCAGGCTCGACGCGTCCGCGACGATGCCCCAGGCCAGCGCGCCGAGCGCCTGACCGCCGGCGAACGCCACCTGGTAGACGGCCAGCCCGCGGGCGCGCACCCAGCCGGGGAGGAAGAGCTGGATCTCGGCGTTGACGTTGGACAGCACCGTCACCCAGGCCAGGCCGGCCGGCACCAGCGCGATCAGCACCACCGCCTCGATCTTGACCAGCGCCACCACGAGCATGGCCAGCCCGTACGCCATTCCGGCGATCAGCAGGAACTGGTTCGGCGAGAGCCGGGACCGTACCCAGGGCAGCACCAGCCCGCCCGCGACCGCACCGACACCGAGGGCGGCGAGCAGGACGCCGTACCCGCCGGAGGAGAGCCCGAGTTGCCGGCTGGCGACCAGCGGCAGCAGCGCCCACAACGCGCTGCCGGGGATCAGGAAGAGCAGGGCCCGCAGCAGTAGCCGCTGCACGATCGGCGAGTGCCGGACGTACCGGCCGCCGGCCCGCAACGCGGCGGTGAACCGCTCCGGCACCTCGACCGAGCGTGCGCTACCGGCCCGCCAGCGGATCAGGACGAACGCGAAGAACAGGAAGGCCAGGGTGTTGAGCGCGAAGACCAGCGGAACGCCGGTCCAGGCGATCAGCAGGCCGGCGAGCGCCGGGCCGACCGAACGGGCCACGTTGACGCTGATCGAGCCGAGCCCGGAGGCGGACTGCAACAGGTTGCGCGGCACCAGGTCGGGAATGACCGCGGCCCACGCCGGCAGGGTGAGCGCCTGGCCGACCCCGAAGGCGAAGGTCAGGGTGAGCAGCAGCGCCGGGGGCATCCGCCCGGTCGCGGTGAGCAGTGTCAGTGCCACCCCCACCCCGACGATGAAGAACTGTACGGCGATCAGCAGCCGTCGCCGGTCGAGCGTGTCCGCCAGGGCGCCGGCGGGCAGCGCGAGCAGCAGGATCGGCAGCATGCTGGCGGTCTGCACCAGCGAGACCAGGGTGGAGGCGTTCCGTTCGTCGATCAGTAGCCACTGGGCACCCACGGTCTGCATCCAGGTGCCGATGTTGGCGACCAGCATCGCCACCCACAGGTTGCGGTAGGTCGCCACCCGCAGTGGCGCCCACGCCGAGGGGGGTGGCTCGGCGGAAGCCGGCCCGGCGCTGACCATCGGAGCCGGTTACCAACGTCCGTCGGCGCGCAGCACCTTCTGGCCCGAGACGTAGAGGTCGTCGGCCCCGAGCAGCAGCAGCCGGACCACCTCGGTGGCCACCTGCTCGGGCAGCGCGAAGATCGTGTCGAGGAAATCGGCACCGACCCGCTCCTGCAGCCTGGTGTGCATCGGGCCGGGATGGATCTCCATCACCTTGATGCTGTTCGTCCCCTGCGCCTCGGCCAACGACTCGACCAGGCTGGTGCCGAAGCTCTTCGTGGCCCGGTAGAGCGGGATGCCGGGCCGGGGCACCTCGGTCGCCAGCGCGCTGACGTAGACGATGTTGCCGTACCCCTGTTCCCGCATCCGGATCAGCGCCTCGTGCAACAGGAACGCGGTGCCGAGCACGTTCACCTCGACCGCTCCGCGGATCGTCTCCGGGGAGATCTCCTCCAGCCTGCCGCCGGCCCACATCGCGGCGCAGTGGGCCAGGCCGTCGATCGGGCCGTACCGGACGACGACCTCCGCCAGGGTGTCCCGGACCTGCTCGCTGCGGGACACGTCGCAGACGATGCCGTCACAGCCCAGCTCGTCCCGGGCCCGGGACACCTCCGCCGGCATGTTGCCGAGGATGACCACCCGGTGTTCGGGCGCGAGGATCCGGGCCACCTCCATCCCGAGCCCGCTGGTGCCGCCGTCGACCACGAATGTCCTGGGGTTCATAGGCCCACTCCAGTTCCTGTCCGCGGCTCCCGGTCAACAAACGCCCTACCAAGGAGGTTTCCACCTCGGAGCGGGGCGTGCGGCAGGATCGGGCAATCGGAATGCCCGATCCCGATCGCCGGCCGGGTGTTTCAGCAGGAGTGGGCCCGACTGGTCCCGATGCCCGGATCAGCGCAGCAGGTCGGTCAACGGCACCCCGGGGTCGGTCAGCCGGTCCGGATCGACGGACCGGCCCTGGTGGCCGGCCCGGACCAGCGCCTCCAGCGGCTCGCCGTCGTCCCAACGGTTGACGTTCATCGCGGCCAGCACCCGGTCGGCACGGAGCCAGAATGCGATGAACTCCGGATCGGCCGTCGAACGGACCGTGGGATCGCCCCGGAACACCACCCGGTCGTAACCGTCCGGCCCGACGTGGCCCCGGTACTCCATCCCGAGCGAGGGGGTGTCGGTGTACTGGTCGGTGAAGAAGTACGGGACGCGGTCGTACTCGACCGGCTGGCCGAGCATCGACCGGGCCGCGGCCGGACCGCCGTTGCGGGCGTTCGACCAGTGCTCGACCCTCAGCCGGGTCGCCAACAGCGGATTGTAGGCGGCGGCGACGTCGCCACAGGCGTAGATGTCGGGATCGGCGGTCCGCAGGGCGGCGTCGGTGACGATCCCGTCGTCCACCTCCAGCTTGGCCGCCTCGGCCAGTTCGGTGGCCGGGTCAATGCCCACGCCGACCAGTACCAGATCGGCGGGAAGCTCCGTGCCGTCGTCGAGCACCACGCCGGTCAGCCGGCCGTCCCGCCCACGGAACTCGCGTACCCCGGTACCGAACCGGAAGTCCACCCCGTGGGCCAGGTGCAGGTCACGGTAGATCGCCGCCACCTCGTCGCCGAGCACCCGCCGCAACGGCAGCTCGTCCTTCTCGACCACCGTGACCGGGCAGCCGTGGGTATGGGCGGCGGCGGCCACCTCCAGGCCGATCCAGCCGGCGCCGACGACCACCACCGACCCGCGGGAGCGGAGCGCCGCGCCCAGCTCGTCGGACTGCTCGATCCTGCGCAGGTACCGGACTCCGGGCAGGTCGGCACCGGGCACGTCGAGGGTCCGGACCCGGGAGCCGGTGGCGAGCAGCAGCTTGTCGTAGCGCAGCGGCTCGGAGCCGTCCAGGGTGAGCGTCCGGTTACTCGGGTCGAGGTCGGTGGCCCGACGCCCCAGCAGCAGCTCGATCCGGTGCTGCCCGTACCAGTCCGCGTCGTGTACGAAGGCCTTCTCCCTCGGCTCCGTGCCGAGCAGGTAGCCCTTGGACAGCGGCGGCCGCTCGTACGGTCGATCGATCTCCTCGCCGACCAGCACGATCCGGCCGACGAAGCCCTCGGCGCGAAGTGTCTCGGCCGCCTTCGCTCCGGCCAACGAGGCACCGACGATCACGAAGGTAAGTTCGCTCGGTTGGGTCATGCCCGTCAGCTTGCCCTGTCGCCCCCCTTGATCACACCTGGTCGATCCACGCAGTTGCACACCGCCGGGCCGGCTCCCATTTGCTCACCTCGATGCGACACTCCGCCGTCATCAGGCGTTCCTCGTCGATGCTTGCCCCGTTTACACACGCCCTCCAGGGTTACCGGCCATGAGGAAGATCAACCGCCGCATCTTCGTCCTGGGTGGACTCGGGGCCGTGGGTGCCGTGGCGGTTCCCATGCAGACCGCCCTGGCCGCCGCCCCCTACCCCTTCAAGCTGGGCGTTGCCTCCGGTGAACCAGCGCCGGACAGCGTCGTCCTGTGGACCCGGCTCGCCCCGTCGCCGCTGAACGCCGACGGACAGGGCGGGATGGCCAACGCCGACGTGACCGTCGAGTGGCAGGTCTCCACCAACGAGCGGTTCAGCACGCTGGTCGCCTCGGGGTCGGTCGCGGCCCGCTTCGCCGACGCGCACTCGGTGCACGTCGTCGCCGGCGGGCTCGCCCCGGACGCCGACTACTTCTACCGGTTCCGGGCCCAGGGGCACGTTTCGCCGGTCGGGCGTACCCGGACCGCGCCGGCGACCGGCAGCTTCGGCCGGGACCTGGTGATGGCCTTCGCGTCGTGCGCGCACTACGAGTCCGGCTACTACACGGCGTACCGCCGGTTGGCCGAGGACAACCCCGGCCTCGTCCTGCACCTCGGGGACTACCTCTACGAGGACGCCACCTCCGCCGGCTCGGTACGCGAACACGTCGGTGCCGAGATCGTCTCGCTGGCCGACTACCGCCGCCGGTACGCCCAGTACAAGTCCGACCCGGACCTCCAGGCGGCGCACGCGGCGGCACCGTGGCTGCTGGTCCCGGACGACCACGAGGTGGAGAACAACTACGCCGGCACGGTGCGGGAGAACAACACCCCGGCACTGACCGCCGCGCAGTGGACCGCCCGGCGCACCGCGGCGTACCGGGCGTACTACGAGAACCTGCCACTGCGGCCCAGTTCCGCACCGGTCGGGAACAGCATCTCGCTCTACCGCCGGATCCGCTGGGGCCAGCTCGCCACCTTCCACATGCTCGACACCCGGCAGTTCCGGGACGACCAGGCCTGTGGGGACGGTCGGAAGGTCTGCGCCGACGCCGACCTGGCCAGCCGTACGCTCACCGGAGCCGCCCAGGAGGCGTGGCTGCTCGACGGCCTGGCCCAGCACTACGGCACCTGGGACATCATGGGTCAGCAGGTCTTCTTCGCCCGGCAGCTCGACGCGGCCGGGGCGGCCAGCATGGACTCCTGGGACGGCTACCGCGCCTCCCGGTCCCGGGTCCAGCAGGCTTGGACCCAGCGCGCCGTACGCAACCCGGTGGTGCTGACCGGCGACGTCCACCAGGCGTGGGCGAACGACCTGAAGGCGGACTACGCCAACCCGGCCTCGGCGACCATCGGCACCGAACTGGTGTGCACCTCGATCTCCTCCGGCGGCAACGGATCCGCCGACACGGCGATCCCGAACGCCAGCATCAACCCGCACATCAGGTTCTTCTCCAACCGGCGCGGCTACGTGCGTACCACGATCGGCCGGACCCAGCTCCGGGCCGACTTCCGGGCGGTGGCCAGCGTCACCGAGCACGGCGCCCCGGTTTCCACTGTCGGTTCGTTCGTCATCGCCGATGGCCGGCCCGGCCTCCAGGCCGTCTGAACAGGAGTGCCCGGATGACCGCCATCACCTCGCTGCTCGTCACGTCCCTACTCGCGATCTCCCTGCCGGCCGGCCCGGCGACGCCGGTTCCCGCCACCCCGGCGGTGCCGCCGCCCACCGGCCCGGTCCCCACCAGCCCGGCAACTCCCACGCCCAGCAGCCCGGCCCCCACCAGCCCGACGACTCCGACGCCCACCAAGCCGGCCCCCACCGGCCCGGCAACTCCCACGCCCGCCAAGCCGACGCCCACCAGCCCGGCCACTTCGGCGCCGGGCCGTCCGGCGGTGCCGCTGGCCACCGGCCTGGCCGCGGCGGCCGTGCCGGTCACCTGGACCACCGCCAACAGCGTCGCCACCGGAGACCAGGACGTTCCGGCCATCGCCGCCAACCGCAACGGCCGGGTCGCCGTGGTCTGGGAGGACGACCGGGACACGACCGCGCCGGAGGACGACACGCACTCGGAGATCTACCTGCGGGTCTTCAACAACGGCACGCCGGTGTACGAGCTGAAGCTCTCCGCCGGTGGCACCGCCGGAACCGCCTGGCGGCACGTCACCCCCGACGTGGGTCTGGACGACCGGGGCAACGCCGTGGTGGTCTGGGCGGACGACCCCGACGGCAACGGCTTCTACAACGTCCCGTACCGGGTGGTGTCGCCGACCGGCACCGTGCTCGCCTCGGGCCGGGCCAACGCCTCCGCCGACGGTCAGCAGCTCTGGCCGAAGGTGTCGGTCGACCCGGACGGCGTGCCGAACAGCGCCACCGCCGTCGGGTTCACCGTGGTCTGGGAGGACATCCAGGGCACCCTGCCGGCCACGATCCGGGCCGCCGGCTACACCGGCAACACGACGAAGGCGTACGAGGTGCTGGTGAGCCAGGCGACCGGCACGCACCACCGCCCGGACGTGGCGGTGTCCGCCTCCGGTGACGCGGTCGTCGTCTGGGACGAGGACGCCGACGCCAACGCCAGCTTCAACATCGGCCTCGCCCGGTTCGCCCGGTCGAACGGCGCGGTGAACCTGTCCCGGCGGGTGGCCAACTCGGCGTCCGGCGGCCAGCAGCGGCGCCCGGCGGTGGCGGCCAACTTCAACGGCGACTTCGGCGTCGCCTGGGAGTCCGACCACACCGGCACCCCCGGGGTGTGGAGCCGGTCGTTCAGCAGTACCGGCACCGCCCGGCACGACGACGTCGAGGCGTCCTCCGGTACGGGCGCCGTCGCTCCCACGGTCGGAATCGACGACCAGGCCAACACGGTGGTCGGCTGGACGGTCCAGACGGCCAGCCAGGACATCGCGGCCCGGGGCTTCAACCCGGACGGTACGGGCACCGGCCGGCTGCCCGCCGGAGTGCTCGGCCAGACGACGGCGGGTCGCCAGGAGCAGATCGCGCTGACCTCGTCCCCGTGGGGAGAGATCAGCGTCTGCTACACGGACGACAACGACGGCAACCTGTTCGACCAGATCATCCTGGGGGTGGACGGCTCGAACTCCGGCTGGTAACCCGAGTGGCTCCGGCTGCCGCTCGCCGCACCCCCGACGGTGCGCGAGGCCCGGCGGCCGGGGCCGCCGTCGTCCAGTCGGCGTCCAGTCGGAGTCCAGCAGGGTCGGCGAAGCTACCCACGATGTTCAAACTCATCGATGAATGGAGCACGCCGATGGCCCCCACCAGCACAATGCGTCGTCGCCTGACCAGGCTTCTCACCACCGCCCTCGCCGCCCTGGCCGCGACGCTCCTCATGACCTCGCTGACGGCGGCGCCGGCCCACGCGGCGTGGGGTGCGCCGCTGACCGTGGACCTCCAACTGCGCAGCTACTCGAACGGCTACGAGTACCGGGTGGGCCGGGTCGTCGGAACGGTCCAGTTCGACGACGGGAACTCGCACTACCTGTTGTCGCTGGTCCTGTGCCGCCAGTCGAGCTACACGGTCCCGAACGTCAGGATCGGCGTGAACGGCGCCCCGCACCAGAGCTTCTCGAACCAGGACGACCAGCGACGCCCGGAGAGCTGCGGCGGCGGCCACGGCATGTCCGGGACGATCAGCGGCGCCTACGCGTACGGCGGGGTGATCCAGAACCTCACGGTCGGCATCGAGGGCATCCACTTCGACGGTTCGACCGCCAGGTACGTCAGCAACGGCGCGTTCTACGACAACCCGTTCAACTAACCACCGCCTCCCGCGATCATCGGTCCGGGAACCGGTGGTCGCGGGAGGAGGTGGGGCCCTCGCCGCAGGAGGTGCGGGCCACCAGCGTCGGCGCGAAGACGAGCGTGACCGGCTCACCGGGGCGTTCGACGACGAGTTCGGCCGCCCGTCGGCCCATCTGGTACGAGGGTTGGGCGATCACGGTGATCCCGAGCGCGGGGGCCCAGGAGAAGTCGTCCATGGTCAGGAACGCGACGTCGTCGGGGATGGCGACGCCCCGGGCGGTCAGTGCCGAGTGGACCGCGACGGTGAGCCGGCCGGTGGTGCAGACGACCGCGTCCAGCGGCCGGTCGCGGTTCCGGGCCCGCGCGAGTAGCGAACCCACCGCGTCGCTCACCTCCGTCTCGCTCTCCGCGACGGTCACCGCGTCCTCGGGCAGCGGCAGACCGCGTTCGGCGAGCGCCTGCCGCAGCCCCGCCGTGCGCTCGAGCTGGGAGGGCCGGCGCCCGGAGGTGACGACTCCGACGGACGACCGCCCGTACCCGGTCAGATGCGCGGCCATCAGCCGACCGGCCTCGGCGTCGTCCAGGCTGACCGAGTGCACCCCGGGCGGTGGGTCCGGCACGGTACGGGCGACGACCACACACGGTGCGCCGCTCTCGGCCATCCGCCGGGTACGGCTGTCGGCCGTCTCGCCGGTCGTCACGATCAGCCCCCGTACCCGCTGCTCGTCCATCGCCCGCACCTGGGCGACCTCCCGGTCGATCTGCCGGAACGTGTTGGTGAGCAGCACGAGACTGTCGTTGGCGGCGGCGACCTCGTCGATGCCACGGATCAGGTCGAGATAGAAGGGGCTGCTCAGATCGCGGATGACGACCCCGATCGTGCTGGCGCGGCCGGCGAAGATGCTCCTGGTGAGCGCGTTGGGCGTGTACGCGAGCCGGGCTACCGCCTCCCGTACCCTGCTGGCCGTCGTCTCGGCGACGGCGCCACCGTTGAGTACCCGGGAGACCGTGGCCGTGGAGACGCCGGCGTACGCGGCCACGTCGCCGATCGTTGCTCGCTTCGCCATGGACACCGACCCCCTCCGATCAGTCACGCACACCGTTCCGGACGACGATCTCGCCGCCGATCATGACGGTCCGTACGTGGTCGAGCTGCGCCGGGTCCGTCACCACCAGGTCGGCGATCGCGCCCGGTACGACCCGGCCCCGCCGGGGCGCCAGCCCCGGGATGGCGTCCGCCACGTTGGCGGTCGCCATCGCCACCCCTGCCGGGAGGCTCAGCACGCCGGCCTTGGTCGCCCGGTCGATCGCCAGCAGGATCGGGTCGTGGTGACCGCCCGCGTAGTCGGTCGAGATCGTGTCGACCACTCCGGCGGCGAACATCGCGTAGAGCAGCTCCGGCCCCGTGGTGAGCCGCCGGGCTCCGAACGTGTCCAGGGTGGAGACGTCGACGATCGCACCCCGTTCCTTCAGCCGTTCGGCGTGCGCGACGGCCTCCCGCAGGACGAAGCTGGAATGGTTCGAGTGCCCGGCGATCAGCGTCACGTCGGTTCCCGCGACGGCGGCGACCTGGGCCATCGAGGCCGCCGCGTTGTGCACCAGCACCGGCACGCCCGACGCGCGGGCCTGCTCGGCCGCCTCGGCGATGCCGGACAGGGCGATGTCGAAGGCCGGCAGCACGATCCCCGAGACGATCTCGCGGACGTCGGCGACCGACAGCCTGCCGGTCAGCCCCGCGCCCGCGAGCGCCTCCTCGACGGCGGCCGGATCGAACGCCGACGCCGAGATGTGCCGGCCGAGCACCGCGATCTTCAGGTCGTTCGCCTGCCGGGGTGTGATCGTCACGCCGGTACGTCTTGCGATCTCGGCCGGGATGTAGAGGTAACTGGCCCCGCCCCCGCCGAGGGTGTGCCCGGCCCCGATCTCGCCGAGCGCGACCGCGCCGGCCCCGACCGCCTGCCGCGCGGTGAATCCGCGGTGCGCCTCGGTGAGGCCGCTCCCGTCGGCGATGGTCGCCGCCGCCAGGCAGGACGGGATGTTGCAGGAGGCGAACCTGAGGTTGATCGGGTGGGCGCCACCGGTGCCGGCGAGGGCCTGCGCGGTGACGAAGCCGTCCACGCAGAGCACCGTCGTCGTCCCCTCCAGCAGGTGCCGGTCGAGGTTGGCCAGCACCTGCGCGTGCGGCAGACCCGAATGCCCGCTGGGGAACAGCGGTACGTACCCGGTACCGTGGGTGTGGTGGTTGATCAGACCGGGGATCACCAGCATTCCGTTCGCGTCGACGATCTCGTCGACCGTGCCGTAGGAATCGGCCGGTCGCGACGCGACGATCTCGCGGACGGTGTCCCCCCGAACGACGACGTCGACCCCGTGTCGCGGGTCCGCACCCCGGCCGTCGACCAGGACGCCGTCGTGCAGCACGGTCGTACGCACGGTTCCGCCGCCCGTCAGCGGGTCGCCGGGGCGAGCCGCTCGAACCGGAACGCGGCCAGGGCGTCGCCGTGGTCCGTGCCGAGCACCTCGGCCGCGACGAGGTCACCGGCGTGCACGCTCAGGGTCGCGCCGCTGTGCGAGACGGCGAAGTGGAAGTTGGGCAACCCGACCGCCCGTCCGAGTACCGGTAGGCCGTCGCCGGGGATGGGCCGTTCACCCACCCGGACGCTCTCCACGGTCCCGGCCCGGATCCCCGGGTACAGCGCGCGGGCCGCCTCGACCACCTTGTCGACCGCCGACCGCTCGACCTCGATCGTCCCGCTCTCGGACAGCTGCGCCGCACCGTCGCTCTCCTCGCTGTGCAGCAGCAACCGTCCGGCGCCGTCCGGACGCAGGTGGACGTGCGGGGCGTGGATGACCCGGGAGACCGAGACCGCGACCGGCGAGGTGTATACGAGCACGCCCCGGGTGTTGCGCATCGGCAGGGTCAGCCCGGCGAGCGCGGCGATCCTGCCGGCATGCGGCCCCGCACAGTTGACGACGTGATCGGCGGCGAGCCGCCGTGCCGAGGCGAGCCGGACCGCGCGTACCGCCCCGGCGGTCACCTCCAGACCGGTGACGGCATCGTTCCGGACGAGTTCGGCGCCCCGGGCGACCGCGTCCGAGAGCAGGTGGCCGATCAGGCGGGTCGGCTCGATCCAGCCCTCGCGCGGGAAGAAGGCGATCTCGTGCGCCGGGAGCGCGGCAGGGTCGACGTCCGGTTCGAGGCGTACGGCCTCCGCCCGGTCGAGCCAGCGCGCCTCGTACCCGTATTCGAGGACGCCGTCGACCTTCTTCCGCAGTTCGGCACGCCCGGTGTCGTCGGCGGCCCACTCCAGGTTGCCGCCCTCGTGGTACCAGTCGCCGTGCGGTACCTCGGCCGCCAGTTTCCGGTGCGCCGCCATGCCGGCGACGTTGAGATCGTGGTAGGTCCGGGGCTGCTTGCCACAGGAGTTGGTCCACGAGAATGTCGCGCCGGAGGTGCCGCTTCCCGGCTCACCGGCGTCCACGACGGTGACCCGGGCACCCCGCCGGGTCAGCGAGGCGGTCACCGCCGCCCCGTAGACACCGGCACCGATCACCACCACGTGCTCGGCCATGCTGATCCGCCTCCATCCTCTCCCCGAGGTCGGTGCTCCGCAGGTGTTCGTCCGCATCGATGTAACTAGTTACAGGTAACTAGTTACAAGCTAGACAAGCGACTCGACGCAGTCAACAGTCCCCGAGCCACGCGCTGGCGTCAGGCGGCGGCGGTGAGGCGCCGGTGCCAGGCCACCGCCGCCGGATCGGTCAGCGAGGCGACCTGGTCGATCACCACCCGCAGCCGGGCGGCGTCGTCGGGCGCGGCCTTCCACAGCGGCGCGAAGACCGGATCCAGTGGTTCCGGCGCGCGGGCCGCCAGCACCTCCACCAGTTCGGTCAGGATCTCCCGCTGCCGCTCGTACCAGCCCTGTGCGCCCGGCCGACGCATCACGTACCGCAGTGCCATCCCCTTGAGCAGGGCGCACTGCGCCCGGATCCGCCGGGGTACGACGAGGTCGGCGGCGTACCGGCGCAGCGGGCCGACGCCGAACCGCTCCTGCGTGGCCCCCACCGCCGCCGCGACGAAGCGCCCGGTCAACACGCTGGTGGTCGCCTTGAGCGCGGCCAGCGCCCGATGACTGCCGTCGTAGTCGACCAGTGGCGCCAGCACCGGATCGTCGAGCAACTCCACCAACACCTCGGCCAGGGCGTCGGCCGACTCCGTCGAGTACCGCCCGGCGACGTCGGCGCAGAGCGCGGCCCGCTCCTCCGGATCGGTGCGCAGCGGCGGGAGCCGGAGCCTCAGATAGCCGCCGTGGATGCCGTCCTCGACGTCGTGCACCGAGTACGCGACGTCGTCGGCCCAGTCCATCACCTGGGCCTCCAGGCACCGCGCGTCGCCGCCCGGTCCGCCCCGGCGCAGCCAGGCGAAGGTGTCGGCGTCGTCGGCGTACACCCCGAACTTGGGCTGTCCGGGCCGGCGCGGCCAGGGGTACTTGCAGGTCGCGTCGAGCGATGCCCGGGTCAGGTTGAGGCCGGCGGAGGCTCCGTCCGGGCCGAGCACCTTGGCCTCCAGCCGGGTCAGTACGCGCAGCGTCTGGGCGTTCCCCTCGAAGCCGCCACAGCGCTGCGCCAGGACGTCCAGGGCGGACTCCCCGTTGTGCCCGAACGGCGGGTGACCGAGGTCGTGCGCGAGCCCGGCGACGTCCACGATGTCCGGGTCGCAGCCGAGCCGGCCACCCATCTCCCGGGCGATCTGGGCGACCTCCAGCGAGTGGGTCAGCCGGGTCCGGAGGAAGTCGTCGGTGCCCGCGGTGTGCACCTGGGTCTTCGCGGCCAGCCGACGGAAGGCCGCCGAGTGCAGTACCCGGGCCCGGTCCCGCTGGTAGGGGCTCCGTCCGTAACCGCTGTCCTTCGCCTGCTCGGCCACCAGGCGCTCCGCGTCGGGCTGGCCGGCCACGCCGCCGGTGTCCACCCCTGGCGTCAACTCCGCTGGACGAGAACGCAGAACTCGTTCCCCTCGGGGTCGGCCAGGACCGTCCAGGTGTCGTCCGGAGACTGCCCGACGTCGACGTGCCGGGCGCCCATGTTGACCAGTCGCTCGATCTCGGCCTCCTGGTCGGCGGGGCGAAGATCGATGTGTAGGCGGTTCTTCGCCTCCTTGCCGTCCGACACCGGCACGAAGACCAGGCCGGGCAGCGCGTCCGGGGACCGGCGGATCTCCACCTCGTCCGGCAGTTCGTTGACGATCTGGTAGCCGAGCGCCTCCGCCCACCACCGCGCCAACCGAGCCGGATCGGTGGCGTCGACCACCAGGTTCTCCCACACGCTGCCCATGGGCCACACCTCCGTTACGAGGGAAACGAAGTTCGCGTGTCGACCAGGTTACGCCCGGGTTCCCGGGGCGGCGCGTCAACAAACGCCCGACACTCTACGCGATTGATCCCCGCTGCCAGGCACAACAGCCGAACAGCCGAGAGTTGCCGGACAATTGCCGATGGTCATGGGGCCGCGCCCTGACATGGCTCGGTGTAGCGTGCCGAAGGCGGATGGTTACCAGGTGAAGGCGCAGAGCCTCGGCGACCGGGACCGACGCCAGGCGACATGGCGCAATGGCGCGCGACACGACGCGACGACGTGAAGAAGATCCTGACGGCGTGGCGACAGCCCGGACGGCGTGACGCGGTGGCGTGACGCAGACGGTCGTACCTGCACGGAGCGACGGGGTGAAGCAAGCCAATCGGCACCGACCGATGCTAAGGAGAGAGACCAGTGGATACTGACGCCGCCCTGCTGGCCGAACTGCACCGGCTGCGGCGAGCGGTGCCGGAGATATCGGGCGCCCTGCTGGCCGCGGTCGACGGGCTGCTGGTCGCCAGCGACCTGCCGGGTGTCGATCCGCACCACATCGCCGCGCTCTCCGCGGCGAGCGTCGGCATCGGCGACCGCTTCGCCCAGTCCGTCGGACACGGCCCGTTGCGCGAGTTCGTCGTCCGGGGCGCCGAGGGCTGGGTGGTCACCTATCCGGCCGGCGACGACGCGATCCTGACCGTCGTGGTGGCCCCGGGCACCGACCTGGCCCGGCTGCACGCCGAGGCCCGGCCGGCCGCCCACCGGCTCGGCGCGCTCTGGGCCGCGGTTCGGCAGCCGACGGTGGCCACCGCGATTCCGCCGACCACCGATCCGGACGCACCGCTGGCCACCCGTACGCCGATGGCCGCCCTGCCCGCCGGGCTCTGGTCGGAGTCGGGCGGATGGCGTTCGCCCGGCCGCCCGTGATCACCGCTCCTGTTCCTGGCCGATCGGGAAATCGCGGGGACGCCGGTGGTCGCACCGATGTGGAATGATCGGCAGCGCGGTCGCATTTGAGGGCACCAGGCGAGGGGAACGCCGCCCCGTCCGGAGGATCCGCCGAAGCGTCGACCGCCCCTGCGACCGGAGATCTGGAAGTGCGATGAAGACGCTGCGGCCCATCGTCATCCTGTCACTGCTCCTGACGATCCTCCTCGGTACGGCGCGGCCGGCAGCCGCCGCGACCATCACCTTCACCTCCGACCCGCCGCCCTCCCCGGCCACCATCCAGCAGCGGTACCCGACGCACACCTTCACCGCGACCGGCGACGAGACGATCCGCTTCGCGCTGGCGTCCGGGACCCTGCCACCGGGCATGACACTGTCGGCGGCCGGCGTCTTCTCCGGCGTGCCGACCGTGCTGGGCAGCTATTCGTTCACCGTCCGGGCCACCGGGGCGCCGAGCGGCGACTTCGCCGACCAGAGCGTCACGGTGGAGGTGTTCGCCCCGGTCATCACCTTCACCTCCGAACTCCCCGCCGCCCGGGTGGTCGGCTCCGAGCCCTACCCCGTGCACTTCTTCTACGCCACGGGCGGCAGCGGCCCGTACGACTTCTCGATCGCGTCGGGCGACCCGCCGCCGTTCCTGACGCTGTCGGGATCGGGGATGCTGAGCGGGACACCGGCCAGGGCGGGCACCTTCACGTTCGTGGTCCGGGCCACCGACCGGTTCGGCTTCTTCGCCGAGCAGACCGTCACCATCGAGGTGGTGGCACCGGTGCTCGTGCCCACGTTCGTCCCGCCGTCGCCCTGGTACATCGGCGGTACCTACTCCGGCTACCGGATCGAGGCTTCGGGCGCGAGCGGGCCGTTCATGGTCAGGGTTCTCTCGGGTGACGTGCCACCGGGCATGACCGTGGGGCCGGCCGGGGACATTCTCGGCGGGCCGGAGGAGCCGGGCACCTACACCTTCGTCGTCCGGATCACCGATGGGAGCGGCGGCTTCCACGTCGACCAGAGCATCACGATCGTCGCCGTGCTGCCGAACGCCGTCATCACCTCCGGCGAGCCGCCCCGGGGAAAGGTCGACGAGTCGTACTCGTTCACGTTCACCGCCACCGGTGACCGCAAGTTCAGGTTCAGCGTCTCCGACGGCGACCTGCCCGAGGGGCTCACCCTGAGGACCGACGGTCTGCTGAGCGGCACCCCCGAGGAAGCGGGCAGTTTCACCTTCACGGTGACGGCCGCCGGTGACGTGACGAGCGACACCCAGGAGGTGACGCTCGTTGTCGACCCGCTGACGTCGCCGTCGCCGACCCCGACCCCCACGCCGACAGCGACCCCCACGCCCACCCCGACGGCGACGACCGCGCCACCGTCCGATCTGGCCGTCACCGGATCGGACCTCGGCGCCAGCGTGCTGCTGGCACTGGTGTTGATCGGCGCGGGCGGCATCCTCGTCGTCCTGGGTCGCGTCCGGCGGAGCCGTTCGGAACTGGACGCCTGAGCCGGCCGGGCGACGAGCGGCGTCCCGGCCGGCTACGACGCAAGGGTCAGCGGCTGTCGGAGCCGGCCGTCTCGATGACGGCCCGGCCGGCCTCCAGCCGGGCCACCGGGACCCGGAACGGTGAGCAGGAGACGTAGTCCAACCCGACCTCGTGGAAGAAGTGGACCGAGTCCGGGTCGCCGCCGTGCTCGCCGCAGACCCCGAGCTTGAGCCCCGGGCGGGCCGCCCGGCCCTCCTCGGCGGCGATCCGGACCAGCCGGCCGACCCCGTCGCGGTCGATCGACTCGAATGGCGAGATCCCGAAGATGCCCAGCTCCAGGTACCGCCAGAAGAAGGCCCCCTCCACGTCGTCCCGGGAGAAGCCCCAGCCCATCTGGGTCAGGTCGTTGGTGCCGAAGGAGAAGAACTCGGCCGCCTCGGCGATCTGACCGGAGGTCAGTGCGGCCCGGGGAACCTCGATCATCGTGCCGATCAGTACCTCGACGGCCTGTTCCCGGGTCACCTCCGCGATGATCTTCTCGGCTTCGGTGCGTACCGTCTCCAGTTCCTGCACCGCGCCGACCAGCGGCACCATGATCTCCGGCTTGGGATCGCCGCCGTCCCGGGCGCACTCCACTGCCGCCTCGACGATCGCCCGTACCTGCATGGCGAACAGGCCGGGGATGACCAGCCCCAGCCGGACCCCGCGCAGGCCCAGCATCGGGTTCTGCTCGTGCATCCGGCGTACCGCGTCCAGCATGGCCTCGTCCTTGGCCGCCGGCTCGCCGCGTTCGTGGGCGACCGCGACGTGCACCGCCAACTCCTCCAGCGAGGGCAGGAACTCGTGCAGCGGCGGATCGATCAGCCGTACCGTGACCGGCAGGCCGTCCATCTCCCGGAAGATCTCCACGAAGTCCGCCCGCTGCAACGGCAGCAGGTCGGCCAGCGCGGCCTTCCGCTCGTCGTCCGTCCGGGCCAGGATCAGCCGCTCGACCAGCTCGCGCCGGTCGCCGAGGAACATGTGCTCGGTCCGGCACAGCCCGATCCCCTCGGCACCGAACCGCCGGGCCCGCGCCGCGTCCGGACCGGTGTCGGCGTTCGTCCGGACCCGCAGCCTCCGCTGCCCGTCCGCGTGCGTCATGATCCGGTGTACGGCGGCCACCAGTGCGTCGTCCGCCTCGTCCGGCCCGACGCTGCCCTCGAAGTACCGGACCACCTCGGACGGCCACACCGGCACCTCACCGAGGTAGATCTTTCCGGTGGTGCCGTCGATGGAGACCACGTCGCCCTCGCGGACGGTCTGGCCGTCCACGGTGAACTGCCGCTCGCGGACGTTGACGTCCAAGGCGTCGGCGCCGCAGACACAGGTCTTGCCCATCCCCCGGGCCACCACCGCGGCGTGGCTGGTCTTGCCACCCCGCGAGGTGAGGATGCCCCGCGAGGCGATCATGCCGGGCAGGTCGTCCGGATTGGTCTCCCGGCGGACCAGGATGACGTCCTCGCCGGCGTCGGCCAGTTCGACCGCCCGCTTCCCCTCGAAGACCACCTTGCCGACCGCCGCTCCCGGCGAGGCGCCGATGCCCTGGGCGACCGGCGTCAGGTCGGGGCCGAGCTTGAACCGGGGGAACATCAGTTGGGCGAGCTGTGCGCCGTTCACCCGGTGCAGCGCCTCGTCGAGGTCGATCAGTCCCTCGTCGACGAGCTGGGCGGCGATCACGAACGCCGCGGCGGCGGTGCGCTTGCCGACCCGGGTCTGCAACATCCACAGCTTGCCGCGCTCGATGGTGAACTCGATGTCGCACAGGTCCCGGTAGTGCTCCTCCAGCCGGGCCATGATGGCGAGCAGTTCGTCGTACGCCGGCTTGTTCAGCTCTTCGAGCTGTTGGAGCGGGACGGTGTTGCGGATCCCCGCCACCACGTCCTCGCCCTGGGCGTTGGCCAGGTAGTCGCCGTAGAGGCCCTGTGCGCCGCTGGCCGGGTCGCGGGTGAAGGCGACCCCGGTGCCGGAGTCCGCGCCGAGGTTGCCGAAGACCATCGCGACGACGTTGACCGCGGTGCCGAGGTCGGCCGGAATCCGCTCCTGCCGGCGGTAGAGCACGGCCCGATCGGCGTTCCACGACTCGAAGACCGCGTTGATGGCGAGTTCGAGCTGTTCCCGGGGCGCCTGCGGAAAGTCCCGGCCGGTGTGCTTGGTGAAGATCGTCTTGTACGCGTCGACCAGCGCCTGCAGGTCGCCCGCGTCCAGGTCCAGGTCGTTGGTCGTCCCCTTGGCCTGCTTGGCGCGATCGAGCGCGTGCTCGAACTCCTCGCCCGGTACGTCGCACACCGTCTTGCCGAACATCTGGATCAGGCGGCGGTAGGAGTCCCAGGCGAATCGCTCGTTGCCACCGGCCTGGGCGGCGAGTCCCTCGACACTCGCGTCGTTGAGCCCGACGTTCAGCACCGTCTCCATCATGCCCGGCATGGAGAACTTGGCGCCGGAGCGAACCGAGACCAGCAACGGATCGGCCGGCTCGCCGAGGCGCTTGCCCATGGCCTCCTCCAGCGCGGAGAGGTGGGCGCCGATCTCCTCGGCCAGTCCGTCCGGCTGCGCTCCGGTGCTCAGGTACGCCTTGCACGCCTCGGTGCTGATGGTGAATCCGGGGGGTACGGGCAGCCCCAGGTTGGTCATCTCGGCCAGGTTCGCGCCCTTGCCGCCGAGCAGGTCCTTCAGGTCCTTGTTGCCCTCAGTGAAGTCGTATACGTACTTGTGTTCCGACGTCTGCTGCGATGCCACGGAGCCTCCCACGCGCGCCGTTCGACACTGAACGAAGGTTTAGCCGCCCTGTACGTACCCAGGAGACGGTTTCTCGTACCAGGGAAAACGCTGGCTACTGGTGGGCGAAGGCTAAGCGACCCACGGGTGCCTTGGGACCATTCGGTGACAATGTGCACAGCCGTGAACCCTGTACGTGTTCGGGAGGTTTTGTGGGAGCGATCCCACGAACATGATCAGTCACCGAGAGCACGGCGGTCCGACGGGCAGTGACATTCGCCACGGAGTCGGCGACGCCTTCGGAATAACGCCGGGTCCGCACCGTTGACAAACTCTGAGTCCCGGATCGGTCGTACCACAGGGTGACCAACCCTTGACACGGGGCCATTTCGAACGTACGTTTCATGAAATTTGCCCGGAATCACCTGCGGCTCCCCCCGGAGAGATCTGCCGTGCGACCTGCCACCTTTCAGTCCCGGTCCACCCGCGCTTCCACCGGCGGCGACACCCCGCCCCGACTCGCCGACGTGCTACCGGCCCCGGTACGGGTCGAACCGGCCAGCGGCGTCGAGTTCATCCTGACCCCCGGCACGACGATCCGGACCACGGCCAGTCCGGACGCCGCCGCCGTCGGCCGCTACCTGGCGGACCTGCTCCGCCGCCCCACCGGCTATCCGCTGCCGATCGTCCCCGCCGGCCCGGCCGACGCACCGGGCGGAATCTCGCTCCTGCTGACCGGGAACGGGCAGGGGCTGGCCGGGGAACGGCACGCCCGGGACGGCTCGCCGGCCGAGGGTTACCGGCTGGAGATCGGCGCCACCGGCGTGGTGGTCCGGGCGCGGACCGCCGCCGGGCTCTTCTACGGCGTACAAACGCTGCGTCAACTGCTGCCGCCGAAGATCGAGGCCGGACGGCGCCAACCGGGCCCGTGGGCGATCCCCGGCGGCGTGATCTCCGACCACCCCCGGTTCGGCTACCGGGGAGCGATGCTCGACGTGGCCCGGCACTTCTTCGCCGTACCGCACGTGCTGCGGTTCATCGACCACCTGGCCCGGTACAAGCTCAACCACCTGCACCTGCACCTCACCGACGACCAGGGCTGGCGGATCGCCGTGGACTCCTGGCCCCGACTCACCACCGTCGGCGGCGCCACCGAGGTGGACGGCGGCCCCGGCGGCTACTACTCCCGCGAGGAGTACGCCGAGATCGTCGCGTACGCCGCCGCCCGGCACATCACCGTCGTACCCGAGATCGACCTGCCCGGACACACCAACGCGGCACTGAACGCGTACGGGGAACTCGCCCCGGGCGGCGAGGCGCCACCGGAGTACACCGGCACCGACGTGGGATTCAGCGCGGTGGACGTCGACAACGAGCGGACGTACCGGTTCGTCGACGACGTACTCGGCGAGGTGGCCGCGCTGACCCCCGGCGCGTACCTGCACGTCGGCGGGGACGAGGCGTTCACCCTGGGCTCGGCCGACTACACCCGCTTCATGAACCGGGTCCAGCGGATCGTCACCGGGCACGGAAAGCGGGTCCTGGGCTGGCACCAGCTCGCGGTGGCCGAGCACAGCGCGGGACGGGTCGTCCAGTACTGGGGCACGTCGACCGACGATCCGGTGGTGGCCGCCGCCGTGCGGAGCGGCGCGAAGTTGGTGCTCTCCCCCGGCAACCGGACCTATCTCGACATGAAGTACTCCGAGGCGACCCCGCTCGGCAAGGACTGGGCCGGGCTCGTCGAGGTCCGTGCCGCGTACGACTGGGATCCCGGCAGTTACCTGGCCGGGGTGCCCGCCGAGGCGGTGCTGGGCGTCGAGGCACCACTGTGGACGGAGACGATCCGGACGGTCAGCGACGTCGAGTTCATGACGTTTCCCCGGCTGCCGGCCATCGCCGAACTCGGCTGGTCACCCGCGTCGACCCACGACTGGGCGGACTTCCGGGTCAGGCTGGCCGGCCAGGGCGCGCGGTGGAGTACGGCGGGGATCACCTTCCACCGTTCGCCCGAGGTGCCCTGGGTGGGCGCTCCGGTCGTACCCGAGCCCCGGCCCGCCGGTGCCACGGCCTCCGTCCCCGGTACGCCGCCGGCGGCACCGGAGAGCGGGCCGCCCGCCGACGACCAGCCGGTGCCCATCACCTGATCGACCTCGACCGAGGGAACCGGCCCGGCGCGCCGGCCAGATCCGGCTGACCACCCGGTCGACGACGTCCGCCTCGTCGACCGGCGGGCCTGCGGCGCCCGGTGGCCTAGCCGCCGGAATCGGCCATTTCGGCACCGGCCGGCACCTCGTCGCTGTCCCGGTCCGCCAACCAGCCGTCCGGCAGGTAGACCTTGCCCGGCGAGTTCGTCCGGCCCCGGGGCTGGCCGAGCGTCTCGACCGGAAACGGCTCGGCCGGATCGAGCTTGCCCAGCAGATCGTCCAGTTCGGTCAGACCGCTCACCATCGCCAGGGCCCGACGCAGCTCGCCGCCGACCGGGAAGCCCTTCAGGTACCAGGCCACATGCTTGCGGAAGTCCACACATCCGTCCCGCTCGGCGGTGTCCGGCCGGTCTCCCCCGGCGAACCAGTCGACCAGCAGCTCGGCATGCCGGCGCATGGTCCGGGCCACCTCCCCGAGGTCCGGCAACCGGCGCTCGGAACGGCCGTCGAAGGCCGCCGCCAGATCCGCGAACAGCCACGGCCGCCCCAGGCAGCCCCGGCCGACGACGACGCCGTCGACCCCGGTGTGCGCCACCATCGCGAGCGCGTCGTCGGCCTCCCAGATGTCCCCGTTACCCAGCACCGGCACGTCCAGCGCCTGCTTCAGCGTGCCGATGGCGTCCCAGTCCGCGGTGCCGGAATACCGCTGCGCGGCCGTACGCCCGTGCAGGGCCACCAGCGCCGCACCGGCCTCCTGCGCGGCGAGACCGGCCTCGACGTACGTCAGGTGGTCGTCGTCGATGCCCTTGCGCATCTTCACCGTCACGGGCACCCCGGCCGGCGCGGCCGCCCGCACCGCCGCCCCGACGATCCGGGCGAACAGCCGGCGGCGCCACGGCAGCGCCGCCCCGCCGCCCTTCCGGGTCACCTTCGGCACCGGGCAGCCGAAGTTCAGGTCGATGTGATCGGCGAGATCCTCCTCGACCACCATCCGCACGGCCGCGGCGGTCACCGCCGGATCGGTCCCGTAGAGCTGGAGGCTGCGCGGCCGCTCGTCGCCACCGAACGCGATCATCCGCAGCGTCTTCGGATTCCGCTCCACCAGCGCCCGGGTGGTGACCATCTCGCAGACGTACAGCCCGCCACCCTGCTCCCGACAAAGCCGCCGAAACGCGACATTCGTAATTCCCGCCATCGGCGCCAACACCACCGGCGGCCACACCTCATCCCGCCCCAACCGCAATGAGCGTGTAAGCAAGGGCCCCTTCTTATCGCTTTCAGTAGAAGAAGGGCCCCTTCTTAACAGCTCACCCATAGCAGACCTTCCGCGATCCCGGTGCGTTGTGCACAGCACCCCTGGTTATCCACAGCCTCGACAAACGGCCCTGCCAAGGTACGTGACCCCGGGCAGCCTGCACCAATGACCACAGTCAGCGCACCCCGTGATCCACGACCGGACATCGAGGAACTTGCCGACCGTCAACAGCACATCGTGACACGGCGCCAGCTACTCACCGTCGGTATCGACGACATGCACATGTACCGCCAGACCCGCCGCGGTCGGTGGCAACGCGTCCTGCCGGCCACGTACGCGCTCGTCAGCGGCACGCTCACCGACGAGCAACGCCGCATCGCCGCCGCCCTCTACGTGGGGCGAGGCGGGCAGCTCACCGGACCGGCGGCCCTGAACTGGTACGGGTTCCGCTACGCGCCGAAGGTGGACCGGATGCACCTGCTCGTGCCCCACGGAACGCGCCGCGCCTCGGCCGGACACGTGGTGGTGTGGCGGGCTCTCGCGCTGGACGAGCACGCCCGCGACGCCGGCCTCTACCAGATCTGTTCACCCGCACGCGCGGTCGTCGACGCCTGCCGGGGACTGCGCGATCTCCGTACCGTGCGGTCGGTCATGGCGGAGGCGATCCAGCGCGACTTCACCGATCTGCACGCCCTCGACGAGGAGGTGATCCGCGCCGGCCGGAGCCGGACGGCGCTGGTCAGGCAGGCGTTCGCGGAGGTCCTGCACGGCGTACGGTCGTCGCCGGAGGCGGAGCTTCGGGCCTGCCTGTCCGCGAGCCGGGTACTTCCCGAGATCATCTGGAATCCCCGGCTGCTCGGCCCGGACGGCTCACGCCTGCCCACCCCGGACGGCTACCTACCGGACGCCGCGATCGCGCTGGAGGTCGACTCGCAGGAGTTCCACCTGGCACCGGCCGACTGGCGTCGCACCATGGACCGGCACAACGAACTCAGCCGGTACGGAGTGCTGATCCTGCACTTCCCGCCGAGTCAGATCCGGCGGGAACCGGAACGCGTCCGTCGCCTGGTGGAGGACGCGCACCGGTCCCGCCGGGCATCCGGCGCCCGCTGCGAGGTGTTAGTAGGGGGCCCTTCTTCTACAGAAAACGATAAGAAGGGGCCCTTCCTTACACCTCAGCAGCCGGGGAGGCGCTCGATTAGGTAGTGCTCGACCTGGTCTAGGGAGACTCGCTCCTGGGCCATGGTGTCCCGGTTCCGGACCGTCACGGCGTTGTCGTCCAGGGTGTCGAAGTCGACCGTGACGCAGAACGGGGTGCCGATCTCGTCCTGGCGGCGGTAGCGGCGGCCGATCGCCTGGGAGTCGTCGAACTCGACCGCCCAGCGCTTGCGGAGTGCTGTGGACAGATCCTTCGCCTTCGGGGAGAGGGCGGGGTTGCGGGACAGTGGGAGCACCGCCACCTTCACCGGGGCGAGCCGCGGGTCGAGACGCAGCACGGTCCGCTTGTCGACGCCACCCTTGGTGTTCGGCGCCTCGTCCTCGTCGTACGACTCCAGCAGGAAGGCGAGCACCGCCCGGGTCAGGCCGGCGGCCGGCTCGATCACGTACGGCACCCAGCGCTCCTGCTTCTCCTGGTCGAAGTACGACAGGTCGACGCCGGAGTGCTTGCTGTGCGTGGAGAGGTCGAAGTCGGTACGGTTCGCGATGCCCTCCAGCTCGGAGAACTCGGTGCCACCGAACCGGAAGCGGTACTCGATGTCCACGGTCCGCTTCGAGTAGTGCGAGAGCTTCTCCTTCGGGTGCTCGAGGAACCGCAGGTTCTCCTCGGAGAGGCCGAGGTCGAGGTACCAGTTCCAGCGCTCCCGCAGCCAGTACTCGTGCCATTCCTCGTCGGTGCCGGGCTCGACGAAGAACTCCATCTCCATCTGCTCGAACTCCCGGGTCCGGAAGATGAAGTTGCCCGGGGTGATCTCGTTGCGGAACGACTTGCCGGTCTGGGCGATGCCGAACGGCGGCTTCTTGCGGGCCGAGGCGGCGACGTTGTTGTAGTTGACGAAGATGCCCTGGGCGGTTTCGGGGCGCAGGTAGTGCAGGCCCTCCTCGCTCTCCACCGGGCCGAGGTAGGTCTTCATCAGGCCGTTGAACATCTTCGGCTCGGTGAAGGTGCCCTTGTTGCCGCAGTTCGGACAGTTCAGCTCGGCGAGCGAGGCCGGCGGCTGACCGTGCTTCTCCGCGTACGCCTCTTCCAGGTGGTCGGCCCGGAACCGCTTGTGGCAGGACTGGCACTCGGTCAGCGGGTCGACGAACGCGTCGAGGTGGCCGGAGGCGGCCCAGACGTCCCGGGACAGGATGACCGCCGAGTCCAGGCCGACGATGTCGTCCCGCTGTTGCACCATGGTCCGCCACCACTGGCGCCGGACGTTCTCCTTCAGCTCCACGCCGAGCGGACCGTAGTCCCAGGCCGACCGGGTGCCCCCGTAGATCTCGCTGGACGGGAAGACGAAGCCTCGACGCTTCGCGAGACTGACGACGGCGTCGATACGGTCGGCTGGCATGGTTACCTCCTACACCGGCTGGCGGCCGGCGGGGACAGGGTCTGGACGGTCAACAGGGACAACGGTCGCGGGCGGTGGGCACCGACGGCGTCCGGGCCCGGGTGGGTCGGCGCCGTGCACAAGGAACGGTACGGTCACCAGCGCCCCCGAGCCCAGCAGATTACTCCACGTCCGGAGTCGCACCACCAGCGCCCGGCCGCCCATCTGCCGCCGAACCGGACATGGCTAGCTGATGTCGCAGACCTTCAGGCCGCCGGCCGAGTCCTGGTCGAGCAGGGCCCGAAGATTGTCCTGACCGCCGCTGGCGTAGGTCACGTCCACCGGCACGCTCAGTTCGGTCGTGAGCGACACGTCGCCGACCTGGAACGAGGCGATCTCCGGCTCCGCGCTCACCCGACGCTGGAACTCCGCCGGCGACTCCTGCTGCTGGGCGGAGTCGCAGAGCAGGTTGTACGCCTTGCTGAACTCCTCGTCGTCGATCGCGTCAAGGTACTCGCCGACCACCGTCCTGGCCTGCTCGTTCAGCGCCTCCGAGCCGGAGACCAGCAGTCCGACCAGCGCCGCTCCGCCGCCTCCGCAGAAGAGCACCACGGCGAGGGCGGCCACCCCGATCCCGAGCCACATCCGTATTCCGCGCCCCTCGGAGGGTGGTGCGGCGAACGGTGGCGCGGCACCGGGGCCGGGCGGCGGGGCGGGCACGCCCGGCGGCACCGGCCCGAAGCCGTACGGCAGCGCCAGCGGCGTCCCGTACCCACCGGGCGCACCGTAACCGGCGCCAGGTGTGCCGTAGCCGGCGCCGGGCTGCTGCCCGTAGCCGGCGCCAGGTTGCCCGTAGCCGGCGGGGGCCGGGTAACCACCGGGCCCGCCGTGGCCAGCGCCAGAGGGGCCATGGCCAGCGGGCGCCTCGTGACCGCCAGGGGGGCCGTACGCGGCAGGCGGTCCGGGTGTGCCGGGCGGGGCGGGCACGCCGGACGGGCCGGGTACGTCAGCGGGGGTCGGGCCGTCGGCCATGGCGGGCCCGGGGTAGGACGCCGGCCCACCGGGCGGTCCGGGAACGGTCATGGGGCAAGGGTAGTGCCCGGCGCATCACCGGCCGGAGTCAGCGGCCCGGTCGCTCGGCGTGACTTCGACCGGGCCGTCCGGTTCGGCGGTGGCGAGCGCCTCGTACGCGGATGGCTCGTCGAGCGACTCGGCGAGCAGCGGGGTGGCGTGGATCTTGACGTCGAAGGCGCCGAGGGCCCGGCGATAGGTGCCGACCGACTCCCAGTCGGTGATCAGGCACCAGTGGCTCGGGTCGTCGAGGGCCCGCAGCAGTTGGCCACGACGGTAGCCAGGCCGGGCGGCGAGCGCGGCGAGCGCGGCGTGGGCCCGCTCCGTAAAGGCCGGGGCGGCGTCCTCCGCGACCACGAACCGGTTCGTGACGAGCACCGGGTGCTTCCTCCCATCGTCGGTCGGCCGGGGTGCTGGGGTGTCGCGCACGACAGCTCACCGGCCGGAGAATCGATATCTCGTAGAGTCTGTGGGATGCAGCGTACGCAGAGTGTTCTGCTGGTCCGCCTGGCAAGGGCCAACCCGACGTCGGTGTTCCTCGGCGTCCTGGTGCTGGTCCTGGTCGCCCTCTTCGCACCGGGGATCATCGGCGGGGCGCTGCTGCTGGCGCTCGCCGTCGGCCTGGGCGCCCTACTGGTGACCACCTGGCCGGTGCAGACCCCCGCCACCCGGACGATCCGGCTGGTGGTCCTGGCTCTCCTGTTCACCGCCGCACTGACGAAGATCCTCTGACCAAGCCACCGAGCCACCGAGCAACCAAGCCACCGAGCCGGGAACCATGACGTGAAGCGCTCTCATGCAAGCATGCGTTTTTGACAATCATTCTCATTGTCGCGGAGAGTGGATGACATGCTGATCCGCTCCGCCCTCCGTACCGTGGCCGTCGCCGCCACCGGCCTGCTCGCGCTGGCCGGCGCCGCCGCCTGCACCGCCGACGACGCCGGCACCGATCCCGACCGGGTCGACGTCGTCGCCGCCTTCTATCCCCTCCAGTTCGTCACCGAGCGGGTCGGCGGAGACGCCGTCCGGGTGACGAACCTCGCCAAGCCGGGCGCCGAGCCCCACGACCTCGAACTGAACCCGGGCCAGGTCGGCCAGGTCAGCGACGCGGAACTGGTGATCTACCTCGCCGGCTTCCAGCCGAGCGTGGACGAGGCGGTCGAACAGCAGGGCGGCGACCGGGCCTTCGACGTGGCGACCGTGCAGCCGCTGCTGGACGCGGCGGCCGGCGGACACGAGCACGAGGGCGAGGGCGCGGAGCACACGGGCGAGGCGGCGGGTGCCGAGGAGGAGCACGCGGAGGGCGCGGGCGGCAAGGACCCGCACGTCTGGCTGGACCCGACCCGACTGGCCAGCATCGGCGACAAGCTGGCCGATCGGCTGGGCTCCGTCGACCCGGACCGGGCCGCCGACTACACCGCCAGGGCCAAGGCGCTGCGTACCGACCTGGAGGCCCTGGATTCCGAGTACGCCCAGAGCCTCAAGACCTGCCAGCGGCGTGAACTGGTGACCAGCCACACCGCCTTCGCCTACCTGGCCCAGCGCTACCAACTGGAGCAGATCGGCATCTCCGGCCTCACCCCGGAGGACGAGCCGGCCCCGCAGCGGCTGGCCGACGTCGCCACCGAGGCCCGGGAGCACGGCGCCACCACGATCTTCTTCGAGACCCTGGTCAGCCCGAAGGTCGCCGAGACCATCGCCCGGGAGGTCGGGGCGAAGACCGAGGTGCTGGATCCGATCGAGGGCCTGCAACCGGGCAGTACCGGCGACTACCTTTCGGTGATGCGCACCAACCTGCAGACCCTGAAGACCGCCTTGGGATGCTCATGACCGAGCGGAGCGAGGGGACACCATGACGGACGCTGTCGTCTCCGTGGAGCACGGGGTGGTCGCCTACGACGACCGGCCCGTGCTCCGGGACGTCTCACTGCGGGTGACGACCGGTGAGGTGGTCGCCGTACTGGGCGCGAACGGGTCCGGCAAGTCGACCCTGATCCGGGCCATCCTCGGCCTGGTGCCCCTCTCGGCCGGCACCGTCACGCTGTTCGGCACCCCGCAGCGCCGGTTCCGGCAGTGGTCCCGGATCGGGTACGTGCCGCAGCGGATCGGCGCCGGCAGCGGCGTACCGGCCACCGTCGCCGAAGTGGTCGCCTCCGGCCGGCTGGCCCGACGGGGCGTACTGCGCCCACCGGGCAGCGCCGACCGGACGGCGGTGGCCGAGGCGCTACGCGCGGTCGGGCTCGCGGACCGGGCCGGTGATCCGGTGGCCACTCTCTCCGGGGGCCAGCAGCAGCGCACCCTGATCGCGCGGGCGCTGGCCGGCCAGCCGGAGCTGCTGATCCTGGACGAGCCGACCGCCGGGGTCGACTCGGCCAGCCAGGACGCGTTCGCCGAGGCACTGCGCGGGTTCGTCGCCGCTGGCGGAACGGTGCTGCTGGTCGCCCACGAACTCGGCCCACTCTCCGCACTGATCACCCGTGCGGTGGTCGTACACCACGGGGAGATCGCGCACGACGGCGCGGTACCGGAGCCGGCCGGTCACCACGCCGCCCCCGGACACGAACACGTCCACCCGCACGCGCCCGAGGAGTCGGTCGGGATGTGGGGCGGATGAACAAGCGCAGCGAGGAGGGGTCATGAGCGAGCGCAGCGAGGAGGGGTCATGAGCGAGCGCAGCGAGGAGGGGTCATGAGCGAGCGCAGCGAGCGAATCAGCCGGCTCAGTCGTCAAGCTCACGACGCCGACGAGCGCAGCGAGGAGGGGTCGTGAGCCTTTTCCAGTACGACTTCATGATCCGGGCCCTGATCGGCGCCCTGGTGATCGGGCTGACCGCGCCGGCGCTCGGCATCTACCTCGTGCAGCGGCGGATGTCGCTGATCGGCGACGGGATCGGGCACGTCGCGCTGACCGGCGTCGGGGTCGGCCTGCTGCTCAACCGGTCCCCGGTGCTCATGGCGGTGATCGTCGCGGCGGTCGCCGCCGTCGCCATCGAGCTGATCCGGGAACGCGGTCGCACCTCCGGCGACGTCGCGCTGGCGATGCTCTTCTACGGCGGGATCGCCGGTGGGGTGATGCTGGTCGGGCTCTCCGGCAGCCGCAGCAACGCCAACCTGATGGCGTACCTCTTCGGCTCGCTGACCACCACGTCGCCGCAGGATCTCGTGGTGATCGTGGTACTCGCGGTGGTGGTGCTGGCCACGATGATCACGCTGCGACCGGCACTCTTCGCGATCTCCCACGACGAGGAGTACGCCCGGGTCTCCGGCCTGCCGGTCCGGGCGCTCAACCTGCTGCTCGCGGTCACCACGGCGGTGACCGTGACCATCGCGATGCGCGCGGTCGGATTGCTGCTGATCAGCGCCCTGATGGTGGTGCCGGTGGCCACCGCGCAACTCTTCACCCGGGGCTTCCTCGGCACCATGCTGTCCGCGATGGGGCTCGGCCTGCTGGCCTCCGGCTCCGGGGTGTGGCTGGCCGGCACCGCCAACACGGCGCTCGGGGCCACCATCGTGATCCTGGCGATCGGGCTGTTCCTGGTGGTCGCCGTCGGGGTGTCGCTGCGTCGGGCACTGGGCCGGCGGAGAGCCGTACCGAAATCGGCTCCCCAGGTGGAGCCGTGCGACGTGGTGCTGGAATCCGCCCGGCGGGCGGCGCCGCACCCGGTCGCGACCCGGCCTACCGGCGCGTCGGCGGACCGGGCCCGGCCGGACGAGCCGCCGGTGGACCGCGACCCGGCCGAGCCGCTGCCGACGGGACCCGGCGGAGCCGCTCCGGGTGCGGGGCCGGCGCGGCCGGTCGGTGTGCTGCGGGAAGGCTGACGCGACGGGGGACTTGACCTTGCGATCACCGACCGCCGGGCAGTACGCGGTTAACATTGGTTACCGTTACGGGATGACGAGCACGAACGGCTACGAGGCCTTTTCCGGCGCTGGAGAGCTGCTTCGTGCCCTGTCCGCACCGATCCGGCTCGCCATCGTCAGCGAACTCGCCGGCGGCGAGCGATGCGTACACGAACTGGTCGAGCAGCTCGGCGCGCCGCAGCCGCTGGTCTCGCAACACCTGCGGGTACTCCGCGGCGCGGGCGTGGTCCGGGGCTCCCGACGCGGTCGGGAAATCGCCTACGCCTTGGTCGACGAGCACATCGCGCATATCGTGGCGGACGCGGTCAGCCACTCAGGAGAGGCCACATGACGCGCCCCCCGGGACAGGCATCAGGCGCGACGCAGCGGGAGGGTGACATGACGACGGCAGACAGCGGAACGGCCCTGCGCAACACCCGCCAGCGGACCGCCGTGAGCGCGTTGCTCGCCGAGGTGGAAGGCTTCCACAGCGCCCAGGACCTGCACGCGATGCTGCGGAGCCGGGGCGAACGGGTCGGGCTGACCACCGTCTACCGCACCCTTCAGGGGCTGGCCGACGCGGGCGAGATCGACGTGATGCGTCCGCCGGGCGGTGAGCACCTCTACCGCCGATGCAGCGAGGGACACCACCACCACCTGGTCTGCCGGGCCTGTGGCCGTACGGTCGAGGTGGAGGGGCCGGCGGTGGAGAGCTGGGCCGAGCGGGTCGCCGCCAAACACGGGTTCGCCGACGTCAGCCACACCCTGGAAATCTTCGGCACCTGCCCGGACTGCGCCCGCCGCTGAGCCGGATCCGCCGCCGAACCGCGCCGGCCGGTGAGTTCCGCCGCGTCAAAGCCCTGCTCAGCCTGCACCGAAGCAGACGAAGGCCGCCGCTGTGGCCTGCGCGGACCCGTCGTCGGAGGCGGCGAACCCCCGCTGGGCGGCGGCGAGCGCGGCCGCCGGCCGGGCGCCGGCATCCATCCGTCGGTGCAGGTCCAGCATCAGCTCGGTGGTCAGGTCCGCCGGCACCGGCAGCACGCTGGCGATCAGGCTGCTGGCACCGAGGGCCAGCAGCACCGAGGTGAACCCCATCACCTCGTCGCCGGGGCGTACGCCGGACAACCCCGAGTCGCAGGCGGAGAGCACGACACAGCCGGGCGGTCGGGGCAGCCGCTCCAACTCGTACGCGGTCAGCGGTCCGTCGGCGAGCTCCAGCGTGGAGAAGAGCGGGTTGTCCGCCCGGAATCTCCCGTGTGCAGCGATGTGTGCGAGCCGGGCCCCGTTCAGCGCGGTCGTCACCGCCTCGGCGGTCGCGCCGTCGACGGCGAGCAGGCGCGCACCGGGCAGCACCCGGCTGAGCAGACGTACCTCGGTGTCGGCAGCAGGCAGGCGCGGGCCGGCGGCCAGCAGCGGCGGTCCGTCCGGCACCGCCCGGTGCGTGGCGCGCAGCCACGCCGTCGCCGACGGAGCCACCGTCACGGGACGTCCCGCGCAGGTCGGCAGTCCCGCCCACGGTACGGCGTGCAACGCTCCGATCGGCACCATCACCAGGGGACGATCGGCCAGACGTGCTCGCAACGGTCCGAACAGCTGCCGGTCCAGGGCCGCCGCGGCGTGCGCGACCCCGGCCCGCGCGTCGGGGGTGTCCCCGGTGACGACCAGCCGGCGCAGGCCGAACCGGTGCAGCCGGGCCGCGTGCAGCGCCGCCGGGAGCGGGCCGAGGTCGTGCAGGGTCGCCCGACCGTCCCGGACCAGCACCGCCCGGAGCCGCTCGCCGTGGGCCACGAGTTCCACCAGTACGGCCCGGCCCAGCCGCTGGCCGAGGGTACGGACACCCGGTGGCGCCAGCAGCCCGCCGCCGCCGTCCACGCCTCGGGCCAGCTCCCGGATGTGCCGTTCGAGCCAGGTCTGGCGACGACGCAGCGCGTGCACCGGCCGACCCGCGAGCAGCGCCTCCTCCAGCGCGCCGCTGACCATGCGCAGCTCGGCAAGGGCGGCGGCGAGTCCGGCGTCCTGCGGCGGGAGCACGGCGCGCATCCGGAGCGCATTGGCCCGCCACCGTTCGGTCCAGGCCAACACCTGGGCGGGCGTTCCGGAGCTGATCGCGAGGTCCAGCCCTTCGGCCGCCAACTCCTGTCCGTGGGCGCCACTGTGCGCGCGCAGTTCCGTGGCGCCCAGCGCGGCCCGGTGGCCGTCGAGCACCGCCAATCCGCGCCGCAGCGCGCGGGCGCCGCCCCGCTGGTCCCCGCCGAGCCGCCGCGACAGCGCGAGCGCGAACCAGCCCTGCGCCCGCCGCGACGCCGTGCCACGCCGGCGGGCCCGGGCGGCGACCTCCAGCAGTGCGACCGCCCGACCGGTACGGCCCAGCGCGGTGGCCAGCCGGGCGGCCTCGATCCGGGTGGTCAGGGCCGGGTCCGGCCATCCGGTGGCGTCGAGCTGGTCGGCGGTACGCACCATCGCGGCCAGCAGCGCCGCCGAGCGGCTCCCGCGTCGGAACTCCGCGCGCAACTCGACGTGCCGGGCGAAGGCGGCCCAGGTGCGGCGCCCCTGGCGGCGGAACCGGGCCCGCGCCGCGGCGGCCGCCTCGGTGGCGGTGTCCAGGTCACCGGCGAGCAGCGCGGCCCGGGCTCGGGCGAGCAGCGCCTCGGCGAGGTCGGAGGCCATCCCACGGCGCCGCAGTTCCCGTACGGCGATGCTGGCCACCTCGACCGCCTCGTCCAGCAGTGGCACGGAGAGCAGCAGTTCGAACCGGTCGAGCAGCAGCGCCGGTCGGGGCACCTTGAGCCGGCCGTACTCCCTCTCGACGGCGGCGAAGCGGCGCAGCGCCCCCGGTACGTCGCCACCGTGGCTCGCCGCGATGCCGATGTTCCACCGCGCGTCGGCGGCGGCCAGGTCGAGACCGAGCTGTTGGAAGATGGCGGCGGCCGGGCCGAGGTCGTCGTCGACGCCCAGGCTCGCGCCCCGGTGCGCGTTGAGCAGCCCTCGGTTGTTCCGGGCGCGTGCCTCCAGAAGCAGGTCGCCCTCGCGTTGGGCGATGTCCACCGCGATCCCGTACTCCCGGACCGCCTCGTCGAACTGGCCGCGGTAGTGCAACACCACGCCCCGCTGCATCCGGGCCCGCCCGGCGTCGGCGCCGGTCAGCCGGGGCAACGCCGAGGTGACCGCGGCCAGCGCCGCAGCGGTACGTCCGGCGTTGGCGAGCACGTAGCCGAGGCTCATCTCCGCGAGCGCCGCCACCCGGGGTGACTCGGCGGCCCGCAGCGCGCGACGCAGGTGCCGCAGGGCACCCGGCAGGTCGTTGAGTTCCCGCAGGGCCAACCCGATGGCCCGCTCGGCGGTGGAGCGCTCATCCGGGTCGGGATGCCCGGTGGTCAGCACCCGTCGCCCGAGCATGATTGCCTCGCGCGGATAGCGCTGAACGGCGTCGAGGGCGGTCTGGGCCGTGGGAGCAGCGGGACCGGCGCTCTCGCCCATGGCAGACAGGGTCCCCGATAAATGACCTCGGGTCAATCTTCGCGGGTCTCGCGGAACGGGGCGATTTCCGGCCGACGTGTCGGATACTAATTATTGACAATCGACTATCCGAGGAAAAGAATCGGCGTCACCAGGGAATGTTCGAGAGTCGACTGCTGCCGTCGACCACACTTCTCCCGACCATTTGGAGGACCGGTGCCGTCTGACCCTCCCGTCGCGCCGCGCCCGATCGGTCGGTTGTCTCGTCGACGTCTCATGGCGTTGTCCGTGCTGGCCGCCACGGCACCGTTGGGCGCCGGACTGCGGGCGGCGCCCGCCGCCGCCGACAAAGACGACGACAGCGCGTACCAGCAGGCATTTCAGCAGGCGGTGGCGGCCGACCGCAACGTCCGCCGCCACGAGGTGCCGGGTCGGGAGTTCCTCTACCGCCCCCGGCAGTTGCTGGTGGCGAACGCGGACACCGAACGGGTGACGGCCAGGCTGTCGAGCCTCGGGTACCAGGTCACCCGGGGTGGTGAGTTCGCCGGTGTCACCCGGCTGCGCTTCGACCGGGAAACCGACGTGCCGTCCGTCGTGACGAAACTGCGTGACCCGCGGCAGTGGCCGAACCAGCCGGTCCCCGGGGTGCAACCGCATCACGTGCTGGTGGGCTACGGCAACATCATGGGCAACCCGGGAGGCCCGCCGCAGGCCGCCGCCGCGCTGCCCGAGCCGGATCCGGCACACGGCGGCGACGGCGCCGGGGTGACGGTGGGAATCTGCGACACCGGGGTCTGGCGGCTGGCCGCCACCCGTCATCCACAGTGGCTCGGCGGCAGCTACCTGCCGCAGGCCGACGACGAGGACCCGCTGTACCTGTACACCGACGTGCTCGGCCTACAGGGCGGGCACGGCACCTTCGTCGCCGGAGTGGTCCGGCAGGCCGCGCCGGGTGTGCGGTTCGACCCGGAGCAGGCGCTGGACCCCACCGGCCTCGGTGACGAGGAGATGCTGGTGGCCGCGCTGGCCGGGCTCGGCCCGGAGGTGTCGGTCGTCAACCTGTCACTGGGCTGTGTCACCCAGGACGACCTGCCGCCACTGCCGCTGGTCAACATCCTGGCCGGCCAACCGCAGGGCCGCGTCGTCGTGGCGGCCGCCGGCAACACCGGCGCCAACCGGCCGACCTGGCCGGCGGCGCTGGCGGACGTACTGGCGGTGGCGGCGGTCAGCCGAGGTGGGACCGGCATCACGCCCGCGTCGTACAGCGGCTTCGGGTCCTGGGTGAACGCGTGCGCCGTCGGCGAGCGGACCAGCACGTACGTCGACGGTCGGCTGCTGCTGCCCGGACGGCCCGCCCGGCTGTTCTCCGGGTTCGCCGACTGGGCCGGCACCTCCTTCGCGGCAGCGCACGTCTCGGGCCGGCTGGCCGCCCTGATGAGCGCCGGCGGGCTCGACGCCGAACAGGCCCGACTGGTGCTGCTCGGCAACCCCCAGTGGCACCCCGACTACGGCGTACTCGTTGACTGACAATCCCGACGACGGCCCGGCCGAGGGCGTCCGGACAGCGGACCCGACCCTGGTCGGGCTGGTGTCCGCCGCCGCGAACGGTGACGAACTGGCCTGGGCCGAGTTGGTCCGCCGATACACCCCGCTGGTGCTGTCGGTGATCCGGGCGCATCGGCTGAACCGGACCGACGCGGCGGACGTGAACCAGACCGTCTGGCTGCGCCTGGTGGAGCACCTGGGCCGGGTACGCGAGCCGGCGGCGCTGGCGAGTTGGCTGACCACCACCACCCGACGGGAGTGCTACCGGCTGCTCCGCGTCGGGCGGCGTATCCAGCCGTTCGATCCGTACGACGACGCCGCCCCGGGGCCGATCGGTGTCTTCCTGCTGGCGGACTCCACCGCGCCGGACGAGGACCTGCTCCGGACGGAACGCCAGCAGGCGCTGCGGGACGCACTCGGTCAGCTTCCGGCACGCTGCCGGGACCTGCTGTCCCTGCTGGTCGCCGATCCCCCGAGCAGCTACCGGCAGATCGCGGAGCGGCTGGGCATGCCGATCGGCAGCATCGGCCCCTCGCAGGCCCGGTGTCTGCGCAAGCTGCGGAACTGTCCCGCGCTGGCTCCGTTCGTCGGGGAGCCCCCGGGCGCGCACGGGAGCGGAGGTGAGCACGATGGAGCCGTGGCCGCCGGTCGATGACAACGTCCTGCTGAGCGAGCTGGGCGAGGCCCTGCGCGCCGTGGGACCGCCACCCGAGGAGTTCCTGACCGCCGCCTACGCGGCGTTCGCCTGGCGGACCGTGGACTCCGAGCTGGCCATCGCGGAGCTGACCTTCGACTCGGCGTGTGACGCCGAGCCCGCCGGGCTCACCCGGTCCGCCGGCTCCACCCGTACTCTCGCGTTCCATGCCGGCCCGGTCGTCGTCGCGATCGAGGTGACCGGGAACGGCATCGTGGGCCAGCTCTCGCCGGCCCGGGGTGGCCGGGTCGTCGCCCGCACCGGACACGGCCCGTACGAGGAGGTGCCGGTGGATCCGGTCGGCTTCTTCTCGCTGGGTCCGCCCCCGTCCGGTCCGGTCCAGCTGCACGCGCGGACTCCGGAGTACGCGGTGGCGACCGACTGGGTCTCGCTCCGGTAGAGCGGTCCGCCGCTACCTGAGCTGCCGCACCGGCCGACCGGCATCCTCGACCGGGCGCCGAACCGACCCGGGTGGTCGGTACCTCCTCCTCGGGAGGCGCGAACCGCGTCCCCGCACGCCCGGAAACACGCGGCCGTACAGGAGGACGACCGGGGCCTCGTTGATACAAATAGTCGTGCATTTTATCCATTCGCATTACACCGCATTCGAGAATAACCCCCTCCCTGGCAAATGCGGGCACGCACGGCAATCAAATTTTTCGCCTGTTCCATTGTCTCCAGTCATTGACATACAGTTCTTTCGCCGGCCTCAGCGAGAGCGCTCCTCGCCATTCACCGTCCCCAGTACCCGAGGAGAAGAACCTGCCATGACCTCCACTGCTGGTCCACGCCTGCAACGAGCCGTCATACTGCTGTTCGGCGCGATACTGGCGACCCTGATGACGGTTTCCACCAGTGGCGCAGCCCTGGGCGGCGCCACCGGCACCGGGTCGGACACGGGCGCGGCGGTGTCCGAGCGTACCGATGTCTACCTGAAGGACACCGCGTCCGACGTCGGTTACGAGCCGCACGGCGCGATCTATTCGTCCTTCTTCAACAGCCCGGACGTCAAGATCTGCCCCACCGCGATCGAGTGTGCGAGCAGCACGAACCCGGTCGTCGGGTCGACGAGCTACATCTTCGCGAAGCTCCGGAACCCGGGCCCGTACGGGCAGGGCACCAGCAGCGGCACTCTGCGTGCGTACTACACGACCTCGGGTGGCGGGGCGAACTGGCCGGCGCACTGGACCCCGATCGGCGCGAGCAGCCTGGTGGTGGCGCCCGGTGAGACGGTCACCTCCATCGCGTGGCCGAACGTGCCGTCCATCGGCCACTTCTGCCTCCTGCTCCGCTGGGAGTCGGCGACCGATCCGATGAGCTTCGAGGGCACCTCGACGTCCATCAACACGCAGTACAACAACAACCTCGTCTGGAAGAACGCCAACACCGTTCCGGCCACGTCGGGTGGATCGCCCACGGTCCGGCCGTACGCACTGGCGAACGCGCTTCGGGAGCCGGCCAACTTCGACCTCGTGTTCCGGCCGGTGGAGCAGGAAGTACCGGGGGTGCGGATCGTGGTCGACCTCGGCCCGGAGCTGTTCGAGCGGTGGGTGAAGGCGGGCCGAGCAGGTGACGGCGTCAAGGTGATCGGCCGGAACCAGGTCGAGGTCGATCCGAACCGGGCACAGATCAAGGATCTGCTGATCAATCCGGATGAGCGTCCGGTCCTCCAGTTGAGCTTCGCCGCCGGCGAGGCGCTTCAGAAGCCGTACGTGCTCCAGGTGTTGCAGGTCGGGCCGGCCCGCGAAGGCGGCGAGAAGTTCGTGGTGGGCGGGGTGGACTACACCATCGTGCCGGGCCGGGGGTAAGGAGGGGGACGGTGGGCCGGAGGCCGGGAGGGGATCCCCGGCCTCCGGCCCACTCTTGCGCCCCCGCCCGGACCACGCGGACGGATGCCCGTCCCGCAGCCGCTTTCGCGGCCGGCGCCGCTCGTCGGCCCGTGGCACCCTGACCGGCATGCGGATCTACGCCGATCGTCTTCCGACCGCCGCCCGTCAACTCCTCACCGACCTGTTCGTGGTCGCCTGGATCTACCTCTGGATCCGGGCCGCGATGGGGCTGCACGACCTGATCCAGAAACTCGCCGTACCCGGACAGAAACTGGAGGGCGCCGGCAGCGGGCTGGCGGACAATCTCGCCGACGCCGGGGGCAAGCTCGACCAGGTACCGGTGGTCGGGGACGAGTTGACCGCCCCGTTCGACCGGGCCGCCGACGCCGCCCGCGCGATGGCCGACGCCGGCCGGGACCAGCAGGAACTGGTCGGCGACCTGGCGCTCGCCCTCTCCCTTGCCCTGCTGGTCTTTCCCCTGGGACTGGTACTGCTCGGCTGGCTGCCCCTGCGGCTGCGGTGGATGCGCCGGGCCGGTGCCGCCCGGGCACTGCGGGCCGCGCCCGCCGGGCGGGACCTGCTCGCGCTGCGGGCGCTGGCCACCCAACCGCTGCACCGGCTGACCCGGATCGACCCGGATGTCGCGCAGGCGTGGCGGCGCGGCGACGACGCGGCGGTCGAAGCCCTCGCCGCGTTGGAACTGCGGACTCTCGGCCTACGACCCGGTGCCGTACGACGCTGACGAACCCGGTCGAGCCGACCTCGTCGACGCGGTCGGCAGGCGGCGCCCACGTGGTGATCACCGCCTACCCCGAGGTGGGGGCGAGTCCGGGTGCACGAGAATGGGCCGGTGATCGAATTTCCCCGCCGCCCGCTGGGTGCGACCGGCCTGCTGGTCACGCCGGTCTGCATCGGCGGCGGCCCCCTGGGCAGCATGCCGGACCTCTTCGGGTACGACGTCAGCGCCGAACGCGGCACCGAGACCGCGGTAGCCGCGTTCACCGGTCCGTTCAACTTCCTCGACACCGCCGCCGGCTACAGCGACGGGGAGAGTGAGCAGCGGATCGGTGCCGCCCTGGCGCGGATCGGTGGCGTACCGGACGGCTTCGTGCTCGCCACCAAAGTGGACCGGAACTTCGAGACCGGCGACTTCTCCGGCGCGCAGGTCCGCCGGTCGGCCGAGGGCAGCCTCGAACGGCTGGGCCTGGACCGACTGCCCCTGGTCTACCTGCACGATCCGGAAAACATCAGCTTCGAGGAGGGGATGGCGCCGGGCGGGCCGGTCGAGGCGTTGCTGGCCCTGCAACGCGAGGGCGTCATCGGGCAGCTCGGCGTGGCGGGCGGCCCGGTGGACCTGATGGCGCGATACCTGCGTACCGGCGTCTTCACAGCACTGATCACGCACAACCGCTGGACCCTGGTGGACCGGTCGGCCGGGGACCTGCTCGACGAGGCGGTGTCGCTCGGCGTCGGCGTGGTGAACGGGGCGCCGTTCGGCGGCGGCGTACTGGCCAAGGGCCCCGCCACCTTCACCAAGTACGCCTACCGACAGGCCGACGACGAGGTGCTGCGCCGGATCCGGGCGATGGAGGAGGCGTGCGCCGCGCACGACGTACCGCTCGCGGCGGCGGCGCTGCAGTTCTCCACCCGCGACCCCCGGATCACCTCGACCATCGTCGGCGTCTCCCGCCCGGAACGGATCGCCGAGACCGCGCGGCTGGCCACCTGGGACATCCCGGAAGAGTTGTGGGAGACCCTGGCTCCGCTCACCGCTCCGAAGGAGTTCTGGCGCTGGTAAACGAACACACGGTGCCGACGCCGGCTCAGGCCGGTGGGATGCGACGGCGTACGTCCTCGGCGGTCGAGGGGCCGGGCTGCCAGGGGGCCACCCACGGGTGGTCGTCGGCCGGGGTGATCACACCCTGCTCCAGGAACGCGTACCGGCCGGCGAGGATCCGCTTCGCCGCCGACACGTCGACGGAGTCGGTGTTCTCCCACAGGGCCCGGAACAGTGCGGCGATTCGTACCCGGGCCTGCCGGCAGAACAGGTCGGCCAGTTCGACGCCCTCCGGCCGGGTCTGGCGTTCGGCGTGGGCCCGTACGCAGACCGCCGACATCGCGAACAGCTCCGCCCCGATGTCGACGATCCGGCCGAGGAAGCCCTGCTTGCGCTCCAGCTTCCCCTGCCAGCGGGACATCCCCAGGAACGTCGACCGGGCCAGTTTCCGGGAGGACCGTTCGACGTGCCGCAGGTGGCCGGCGAGGGCACCGTACTCGGCGTACCCGCTCGGGTTCTGGCCGCGACCGACCGCGAGCGACGGCAACCACCTCGCGTAGAACGCACCGGCCTTCGCGCCGGCCCGGACCTTGCGGCCCAGTTCGGCCTCCGGGTCGATGATGTCGCCGGCCACCGACAGGTGGGCGTCGACCGCCTCCCGGGCGATGAGCAGGTGCATGATCTCGGTGGAGCCCTCGAAGATCCGGTTGATCCGCAGGTCGCGCAGGATCTGCTCGACGGCCGCCGGCCGCTCGCCCCGGGCGGCCAGTGAGTCGGCCGTCTCGTAGCCGCGCCCGCCCCGGATCTGGATCAGCTCGTCGGCGATCTGCCAGGCCATCTCGCTGGCGTAGAGCTTGACCAGCGCCGCCTCGATCCGGATGTCGTTGGTGTCGTCGTCCGCGAGCAGGCAGCAGAGGTCGAGCATGGTCTCCATGCCGTACGTGGTGGCGGCGATGAAGGCGAGCTTGCTGGCCACCGCCTCGTGCTCGCCGACCGGCCGACCCCACTGGACCCGGTCGGCGGCCCACCCCCGGGCCACGTTCAGCGACCACTTGCCGGCGCCGACACACATCGCCGGCAGCGAGAGCCGTCCGGTGTTCAACGTGGTCAGGGCGATCTTCAGCCCGCGTCCCTCGCCACCGATGACGTTCTCGGCGGGTACGAGCACGTCGGAGAACCGGGTCAGGCTGTTCTCCAGCCCGCGCAGTCCGAGGAAGGCGTTGCGCCGCTCGACGGTGATCCCCGGCGAGTCGGCCTCGACCACGAACGCGGTGATCCCGCCGCGCCGGCCCTCCGCCTTCGGCACCCGGGCCATCACCACCAGCAGGTTCGCCACGCTGCCGTTGGTGGCCCACAGCTTGACCCCGTTGAGCCGGTAGCCGGTGCCGTCGGAGGTCGGTTCGGCGGTGGTGCCCAGCCGGGCCGGGTCGGAGCCGACGTCGGGCTCGGTGAGCAGGAACGCGGAGACCTCACCGGCGGCCAGCCGGGGCAGGAAGCGCTGCTTCTGCTCGTCGGTGCCGAACATCTTCAGCGGCTGCGGCACCCCGATCGACTGGTGTGCCGACAGCAGCGCCCCGATCGACGGGTTGACCGAGCCGGCCAGCGTCAACGCCCGGCAGTAGTGCAGGTTCGACAGGCCGAGGCCGCCGTACTTCTCGTCGATCTTCATCCCGAAGGCGCCGAGCCGGGCGAGCCCCTGGAACACCTCGTCGGGAATGTACGCGTCGCGCTCGATCGCCGCACCGTCCACTTCGGTCCGGACGTACGCCCCGAGCCGGCCGAGGAACTCCTCCGCCCTGGCGGCGCGCTCGGGATCAGCGGTCGGCCACGGGTCGATCAGGTCGAGCCGGAACCGGCCGAGGAAGAGTTCCTTGCCGAAGCTCGGCTTGCCCCACTCGGACTCCCGGGCCGCCTCGGCGACCTGCCGGGCCTCCCGTTCGGTGACCTGACCGGCCTCCTTCGGCAGCGGCCCGACTCCGTCCGACCCACTCGGCCCGGCTCCGTCCGACCCGCCCGCCGCCGGCGTGTTCCGCTCTGTCGTGGTCACGGCAACCTCCTCGGGGGGATGTAAGGAAGGGCCCCCGCTTATCGTTTTCTGTTGTAGAAGGGGCCCTTCCTAACGCTCCTGCGTCCGTGCGGACAACGCTACGCCGATTTGTTACCCGCCGGTAGCACCAAATATGTCTTCGGTCGGTCAGCCGTCTACATGAGATGGGTCCCGTTCCACGAGGGTCCTGGAGTTCGCCACGGATGTCGCCAGGGGCTTCACTGTCCGGGCAGGAATCACTACGGTGCGTCCAGGAATCGACCGAGGTAGCTACCGGCGCCGGCGGAACGGTGCCGGGGCGGCGAGGGGGGATGGTGGACGAACAGGATGGCCAGGCTCGCGAGGACCAACAGGGCGAGCGACCGGTCGCGGCCCCGCTGATCGAGTTCATCCGGGCGCATCTCCGCCGGATGCGCGTCGCCGCCGGCCAGTCGCAGGAGCAGTTCGGCCGGCGGATCAACTTCTCCGGTTCCCTGGTGAGCGCGGTGGAGACCGGCACCCGCCCGCTGGACTTCCGCTACCTGGCCCTGGCGGACCGCGAGCTTGACACCGGCGGCCTCTTCGTCGAGTTGCTCCGGGTCGCCACCAGGGACGGTCAGTGGTTCCGCTCGTGGCGGGACGCCGAACGGAACGCCCGCGTGCTGCGGACGTTCGAGCCGAACCTGGTGCCGGGACTGTTGCAGACCGAGGCGTACGCCCGGACGGTGATCGCCGCCGGCAGCCGGCTCACCGAGCAGGAGATCGAGCGCCGGGTCACCGTCCGGCTGGAACGGCAGGCCATCCTCACCCGGGAGATGCCGGTGCAGCTCTTCGCGGTGCTGGACGCCACCGTGCTGGGTCGGCTGATCGGAACCCCGGCGATCATGCGGGAGCAGCTCGACCACCTGATCGCGATGGCCGAGTTGCCAAACGTCGACCTGCTGGTCGTGCCGACGAGATTGATAGCCTGCAAGAGGCGTGGGAATGCGTCCGCAGCGAGGCGTTGCCGCGCTCGCAGTCCCTCGACCTGCTCAAGGAAGCGGTGAAGACATGGACCTGAGCAACGCCCGGTGGCGCACCTCCACCCGCTCCTCCAACGGCGGCGACACCTGCGTCGAGGTGGCCGACAACCTCTCCGACGCCGTACACGTGCGCGACAGCAAGGACCGCCGGGGGCCGATCCTCACCTTCTCCCCCGACGCCTGGCGCGCCTTCGTACACACCGTCGGCACCCACTGAAACCGTTCTCATCGCGCTCCTGGCACGTGAGCTGGCAGGTGAGAGCGGCGTGTCGCTGCTCCGAGTAGGGCGAAGCTCCCGGTAGGACAGCGGTCGACAAGGACGCACTGCCCAGCGCGAAAGCTTCGTTATCGACCTGTCCTGCCCGCGTTCCGTTGTCCACGCGGCCTGAGTCGCCTGACCGACCTGGTCCACATCCTCCGGAAGGCGCCGGTTGCGTTCAACGCGACGAGGTCTTCCCCGTCGGTGAACGGTGGGAGTTCGGCCGTTCGGCGGCCATGCAGGTGCACATCATGATCTTTTATCACCCGGCAGATCAGCCGGATCACCGCCCGCTGCCGCAAATACCATTGGCTGCTGCCGCAAATACCATTGGCTGCTGCCGCGAATACCTCTGGCACAACACCTGCCGCATCCAGGAAGATCTCCACGATCCACCGAGCGCTCTATCCGAGCGATAGAAATCCGACAGACCAGCAGGGAGACGGGGGTCGCATTGGCTTGCCTTGTACCGCTACGGTGGGGCTCCGATCTCCACCCCTCTGGTGAACGGTCTCCTCATGATGGACATTGCTGAGCTGGGCGCGAGCGTGGCAAACGTAATGGCTGGGCAACTCCAGGGCTTAGGCAGCCTCGTCGCCGATCAGGCCCGAAGTAACGCCGCCGCTATGATCTACCAGTTTGCGGCAGCCAGGCTTCGCGCCACCCCACTGGGGGCGCGAACGCTCGATGCCCTCGAAGCCGCTCCCGCTGATGCCGACCGGGTGGATCAGCTGGCGCAGACCGTCGGCGACGAGGTGCGCCGCGACCCCGAGTTCGGAAGACAGCTACAGGACCTCCTCGACCAGATGGGCTCGACCACCCAGGGCGCAATCGGACCGGGTGCTACCGCCATCGGGAACATCAATCTCTCTGCTACTGGGCCTCTCAGCAACAAGAACAGCATCCTCGCCGGGGCCGGCGCCATTGTTACCCATGTCAGGTCGACCAGGATCAACACCGGCGGAATTGTCGCAATTATTGTGGCCACGCTATTCTACTTCGGCGGCGCACTCGCCGTCGGGGTGGCTGCCGTGGATGCGGTTATCGAAACTCCCAGCGAGGTCGTCGACTCGTTTCTCGAAGCATCATTTGCGTCTGACATCACTCGGATGAAGTCGTACACGTGTGCAGCCATGCTTGGCGAGTATGACGAGAACGAGATCATGTCCGACCGAGAGGATCTAGCAAGTGCCGAGATTTCCTGGAAGATTGTCGACGAAGTAAGATCGGGCAGTCACGCTACCGTACGCATCGAATTCAGGCTTGAAGGCGAAACGGATGCCGACCGTTCCCCGGAGACGCTGGAGGGGAATTTTGGGCTCGTCAACGAAGACGGCTGGAAGGTTTGCAGTGCGTTTGGCACGGGAGACTGAACCGCTGATTCAAGGCGGGTCGGATGAAACCGGCCTGGCAATCCTGTCCTGGCTCCTCATGCACGGAGCGAACCGGAGGAGCCGGCGAGGGCGTCAGGCGACCGGCCGGGCGACGCCGTTCCAGATCGGCGGGGCGTAGCCGGCCGGCTTGTCGCCGATGCCGAGGCCAGGGCTGACGATCCAGGACTGGTATTCGGGCGTGAACATCGGGTACGGCCCCACCAGCGGCACGGCGCTGGCCTCGTCGAGTCGGCGGCGTGCCTCCGCCGGGATCTCGAAGTCGAGTGCGGCCATGTTGCCCGCCAACTGCTCGGGGCTGCTCGCCCCGATGATCGCCGACCCGACCCCGGGCTGGCTGGCCACCCAGTTGATCGCCACCTGGGCCATGCTCCGGCCCAGTTCGGCTGCCACACCCTCCAGCGCGTCGATCACCCGCCACTCCTGCTCGCCGATCGGCCGCTGGTACCCGCCCGGCGCACCGAGCCGGCCGTCGCCGGACAGGCCGTCGCCGGTCCGCCGGTACTTGCCGGTGAGCAGCCCGCCACCGATCGGGCTCCACGCGGTCAACCCCAACCCCAGAGACTGGGCCATCGGTACGAACTCCGGTTCGACGCCCCGGGCGATCAGCGAGTACGGCAACTGGAGGCTGATCATCGGCGTCCCCGAGTGCGCCTCGGCGAGGCTCTGCGCACGGGCGGCGTACCAGGCGGGGACGTCGGACAGGCCGGCGTACCGGATCTTGCCGGCGCGTACCAGGTCGTCGAAGGTACGTACGACCTCCTCGACGGGGGTGATCCGGTCCCAGGTGTGCAGCAGGTACAGGTCGAGGTAGTCGGTGCCGAGCCGGCGGAGGGTCGCGTCCAGCGCCCGGATGATGTGCTTGCGGCCGTTGCCGCTGGCGTTCGGATCGGCCGGGTCGATGCTGTTGGTGAACTTGCTGGTCAGCACGATCTTGTCCCGAACCCCGGCGGACGCGATCAACCGGCCGAGGATGCGTTCGCTCTCCCCGGCGGTGTAGAAGTCCGCCGTGTCGACGAAGTTGCCGCCCGCCTCCAGGTAGCCCCGGAAGATGGGCTCGGCCTGCTCTTCGGTCTTGCCGTATGCGGCGTGGAAGCCGGCGGTGCCGAAGTTCATCGTGCCCAGGGCCAGCCGGCTCACCCGAAGCCCCGACCGGCCGAGCAGGTAATAGTCGTTCATGAACGCGCTCCTTCGAGGATGCTCGTCGCCCGAGCGTCCGGCCGGCCCGGGAGTGGGCCGCCGGTCCCCAACCCTGCGCCGGAAAAAGTGGACCGGCAAGTCCAAAAACTGGAGTGACGGAGCCCGTAGAATGGACCGGAGAGTCCAAGGGGACGGGACGGCATGGATAGGACGTTGACCCAGAAAGGCGCCGCGACCCGGCAACGAATCATCGAGGGGGCGGCGGCGGAGGTCCGCGAGCGCGGAGTCGCGGCAACCACCCTCGACGACGTACGGGCCCGGACCGGCACCAGCAAGAGCCAGCTCTTCCACTACTTCCCGGACGGCAAGGACGAGCTGCTCCTCGCGGTCGCCCGGTACGAGGCCGACCGGGTGCTCACCGACCAGCAGCCACAGCTCGGCGACCTCACCTCCTGGCCGGCGTGGACGGCCTGGCGGGACCGGGTGGTCGCCCGCTATCTCGGCCAGGGGATGGACTGCCCGCTCAACGGCCTCGTCGCGCACCTCGGCCGCAGCACCCCCGGCGCACAGGCCGTGGTCACCGAGCTGCTCCGCACCTGGCAGGCGGAGATCAGCGCGGGAATCCGACACATGCAGGGAATCGGCGAGGTCGACCCCGGACTCGACGCCGACCAGACGTCAGCCGCCCTGCTCGCAGGCATCCAGGGCGGTGTGGTGGTGATGCTCGCGACCGGCCGGATAACGCATCTTGAGGCCGCGCTCGACGTGGGCATCGACAACCTCCGGGCCAGCCGGCGACTCTCGACGGCATCGGGTCGTTCGTGAACGGCGACAGACGCCGCGACCTCACCGCCGACTGACCGCCCGCCAGCCCTTGCACGCTGGCACCGGATCCGGGTCGTGAACTGTTTCCCTACGGCCTGCGGATAACAGGCGATGATGCCCTGCTCCGCGAAAGGTCGTGCATGAATCGTCTAAGACGGGTCAAGGCTGTCGACGTCAGTACGCTGACGGACGCGGCGGTCATCGAGCGGTCCGTGCGGGATCCCGAGAGCTTCGCGGTGATCTTCGACCGGCATGCGCCGTACATCCATCGCTACCTGGCGCGGCGGCTCGGTGCCGGAGTCGCGGACGACCTGGTCGCCGAGACGTTCCTGGCGGCGTTCCGTCGTCGGGAGCGGTTCGACACCGCCCACCCCGATGCCCGGCCGTGGCTGTACGGGATCGCCACCAACGTCGTCGGTCAGCGCCGGCGCGAGGAAGAGCGCGAATACCGGCTGCGGCAGGCGTACGTCCCGGCGCCGAGCGAGGCGTCGCACGCCGACCGGGTCGCCACGGTGGTGACCGCGCAGTCGCTGCGCCAGGTGTTGCTCGGTGCTCTGGCCGGGCTCTCCACCGGCGACCGCGATGTACTGCTGCTGGTCGCGTGGGAGGAGTTGACCTACGACGAGGTGGCCACGGCGCTGGCGATCCCGGTCGGCACCGTCCGGTCACGACTCAACCGCGCCCGCAAGCTGCTCCGCGCGGAATTGGGCGGCGACTCCACCAGCACGATCGAGGAGGCACTGAGCAATGGATGATCTGCGACTGCTCCAGCAGGTGGGTCAGGAGGTCCCGCTGGCATCCTCCGACCAGTTGGCGCCGGCCCGTGACCGGCTCCTGGCCGCGATGACCGGTACGCCCGTCACGCCCGCTGCGCCCGCGACGATCCGACGCGGGGCCCGCCGCGGCCGGCGGTTCGTCTTCGGCGGAGTGGCGGCGGCGGGTGTCGCGGCGGCGATCGTCTCGGTACTCGTGCTCGCTCCCGACCAGGTCGGCGGTGACGTGCCTGCCGCCCGGGCCGACGCCGGCCAGGTGCTGCGGAACGCGGCGGCTGCGGCGCTCCGGCTGCCCGACACGACCCCTCGCCCGGACCAGTTCATCTACACGCGCAGCCAGGAGGGCCGGGACCTGCGGGAGAGCTGGATGTCGGTGAACGGGACCAGGGACGGCCTGGTGAGAACGACCTCCGCCGACGGCACTGCCGATGCCGTCATTCCCGGCTGCCGGAACGGGCGGGCCGCCGTGGTGAAGGGCGGCCAGGTGCTTCCGGGTCAGACCGAGCCGTGCACACCGGAACCCGGGTACCGCTCCGACCTGCCCACCGACGCGGCGGCGATGGGGGCCTATCTCGCCGAGCATCGCAGCGGCGAGCCGGGTTCGGTGAACTCCGCCGGCAAGGACGTGTACTACTTCGCCGGAGGTTACCTGCGACCGCAGTCGCGGGCCGCGCTGTACGAGGCCGCAGCGACGGTGACGGGTCTACGCGCCGTCGAGAACGTCACGGACGGCGCGGGACGGCCAGGCATCGGAATCGCCTGGCCGTCAACGGGCGGAACAGGCGAGATGGTCCTCGTCTTCGATCCCGAGAGCTACGCCTTCCTCGGCGTCTCGGGAGCGTCGGCGGTACTGGCCCTCGCCGTCGTCGACAAGGTCGGGCAGACCGGCTGACCCCCGTACCCATCGGGCGGGCCGCCACGGGGCGGCCCGCCCGGCTCTCCCGTCGGTCCGCGGCGGACATCCCCCGCCCGATCCCCTGGAGCGGCTCAGGAGTCCGCTGCCGCCGGAGGTACGGCGCGCAGCTCGGTCAGCGCGTACCGGGCCACCCGCTCCACGAGCTTGATCCCGGCCGACTGGCTGGCATGCCGGTCGGAGAGTACGGCGATCAGCCAGTCCCGCCCCGGTTCGGTGATCCGTCCGACGCTGTTGACGAGCCAGCGCCCCTGGTCCGCGTCGATGGTCGTCCAACCGTTCTTGACGTAGCTCGCGGTGCTCTCCGCGCCGGCCGCCGCGGTGATCCCCCACCGCTGGTCCCGGTGCACCTGACGCATGAGGCCGAGCAGGAGATCACGACCGTCGCCGTCCAGCGGACCGGTCGGGCCGATGATCGACGCCAACAGCCGAAGTTGGTCGGCGGCGGTGGTCGTCGTCATCCCCCAGCTTGAGTTCGGCGTCGTCTCCCGTAGCCCGAACGTGCGGTTCGCGGCGGAAAGTCCGGCGCGGTAGCCGATCGTCCGCCACAGGCTGCTCGCCGCGTCGTTGTCGCTGACCACGATCATCGATCGGGCGAGCTGACGCTCGGCCTGGCTGAGTGCGCGCCCCTGTGCCTGCCTCCGCAGCAGCAGCGTCGCGAGGATGTCGACCTTGACGATGCTGGCGGTCTGGAACCGCCGGGCGCCGACGGTGAGTTCCAGGCCCGTCACCCGGTCCCGCACGGCCAATCCGACCCGACCACCGACCCCCTTCAGGTACCTCTCGACGCGCGCCCGCGCGATGGCCTGGTGGTCCGGGGTCGGGCTGGGCCGGGCCGGCGTCGCGGTCGGTCCCGGGACCGGGGTGGCGGCGCTCCCGTCCGCCCACCGCCGGGCCAGCCCGGTGCCGAGCACACCGAGTCCCGCCAGTGTGGTGGCGGCCGAGACGAGAACTTCCCGCCGGCCCAGCCCGCGCCGGCTAGCCAAGGAGATCGCCCAGCTTCGTCGCCGCCGCGTACGCCGCCTGCTCGTCCGTCGGGTCCGGAAAATTCAGCGTCGAGAGCAGGTCCCCACGGCGTACGGTCACGAAGAGCGTGACCCTGTCCGGTGCCCCGGGAGACTCGATCCGTCCTCGGACGAGGAGCGTGTCCTCGGCCGGAAAGTCCGCCTCGACAACGGCGAACGAGAGGGCTCCGCCCAGGACCGGATACTCCGCGCAGGTCCCGACGACCCGCCGCACATCCGTGATCGCCCGCGCCGCCCAGCCGGGCTCGTACGCCTCGACGACGTGCGTCGCGGTCAGGCTCGACTGTGCGTGATGGAAGCGGCGCTGCACCGCGTCCCGTCGGTACCCCTGTGCCGGATAGTCCTCGTTCCGGTACGTCGGGCAGTCGGCCTGCAACCACGGCCAGGGCGGTTCCTCCGGCGGAGTCGGGCCCTCCCGCCATCCTGCCCCGAGCCAGGTGGACGGGAGGAGAGCCGCGTCGAGCGAGCCCGTTCCGGTGGACCCGGTCCGCTGCGCCGGAACCGGCGCTGCCGTCGTACCCTCGGATCCTGGCGCCTGGTCCCGAGCGCATCCGGCGGTCGCAACGGCGACTCCCCACAGCGCCAGCAGCAGAAACGCCGTGACCCGAAGGCGGATGCGCCCCGGCCTGTCTGCCGCTGCCAGCGGCGGCCCTACTCGACTCGTCACGCCCCATACGACACCGCGAGCGGGTGGAGTCGTTGCATGGCGTGGGAATACTCCCTGCTGGGATGGTCGTTCGGTGCCCCCCGGCGGACCGGCTGGGCCACTCGCCGCCCCGGCTCGACCAGGTGCCCTTTCGGGCCCGTCGAGCTGGCGGGCGGATGACTGGCCCAGCCGGTCCCTTCCCCCGGCCCCCCGGGCTATCCCGTAGCGGCCCGCAATCCCCGCTCCGGGTCGGTGTAGTCGGCTTCGGTCGGGGCTGACACCGGTCGGTGCGGAGTGTTGACCGGCTTCGGCTTGCCGACCAGGTATCCCTGGGCGAAGTCCACTCCGTAGTCGCGGAGCAGGTTCATCGTCGCCTCGTCCTCGACGTGCTCGGCGGCGGTACGGATGCCGAGCGCCCGACACATGTCGACGATCGACCGCACGATGGTCCGGTTCGCCGCCGAGTCCTGGATGCCGGAGATGAACTCGCCGCCCACCTTCACCAGGTCCACCGGAAAGTAGGTGAGGAAGGCGAACGGGACGTATCCCGACCCGAAGTCGTCGAGGGCGAGTTGGCAGCCGATCTCCCGGATCCCGTGCGCGAAGTTGTGCGCCTCGGTCAGGTTCGCGATCCGTGCCGTCTCGGTGATCTCGAACGTCAGCTGGCCGGGATCGACGTCGTAGTGCTGGAGACTGCGTTGGACGTGCTCGAGCAGGTGCGGGTCCCCGAGCGACCGGCTGGACAGGTTTACCTGATAGTGCGAGGTGTGCGCGCCCCGCGCGATCAGTTCCATGGTCCGGTCGATGACCCACCTGTCGATCGGCAGCACCTCGTCGATCCGCTCCGCGTCGCCGAGCAGGGTCGACGCCGAGTACGCCTTGCCGCCGTCGTCCACCAACCGGAGCAGGATCTCCTGCCGGGTGATCTGGTTGAGCCTCATGTCCAGGATCGGCTGGGTGTAGAGGGTCAGCCGGTCGTCGGCGAGGTACGCCCGGACCCGGTTCCGGCAGATCTCCCGGCGCTCGTCGGCGGGCGCCGGCTGGTCCAGCGCCACGCACGGAACCCCGGTCTCCCTGGCCCGCCGCCAGGCCGTCTCCGCGTCGACGAGCAGGTCGATCCCCCGGGTCTCGTCCCGGCCCTGGTACCGGACCAGGCCGCCGGCCGCGTCGAGCCGCACTCGGGCCTGGCCGACCAGGAAGGACTGGTTCCGGATACCCGCCACGATGACCTCGGCCAGCGCGGTGGCGGAGTCGAGCGTCGTCCGGTGCATCAGCACACCGAACTCGCCCGAGCCGGTACGGCCGCAGACGTCCGCGCGCCGGGCGGCCCGACGGACGACCGTGGCCACCGCCGAGGCGAGCCGGTCCTGGTCGTCCGTGCCGGTGCCGACCGCCGGAGCCACCGGCTCGACGGCCACCACCAGCAGTACGCCGGATCCGCCCCGCCGCGCGGTGTCGATCTCGTCGGCGAACCGCTGTCGGCTGAGCAGACCCGTGGCCGGGTCACGCCCGGCCAGTTCCGTCTGCACGGTTTCCCGACGCCGCGCCAACCGGACCCGTTCCTGCCGGGCCAACTCGACCTCGGTGATGTCCTGCCCGGTGACGACGATGCCGTACGGGCGGTTGTCCCCGTCGACGACGAACTCGACGTAGCAGTGCACGTACCGGGTGACCCGATCCGGGCGCACCACCCGGTACGTCGTCTCCTTGACCGTGCGCTCCCGCCACGCGGCCTCGACGGTTCGGCGTACCTCGGCGGCGTCGTCGGGATGGATCAGCCGGGTCAGCAGCCGGATCGAGGGTCGGACCGTTCCGGGCGGGTAGCCGAAGATCAGTGACATCTCGTCCGACCAGCTCAGCTCCTCGCTGGCCCGTACCCAGGTGAGGGTGCCGAGCTTGGCGAGCTGGGCCGCCCGGCTGATCCGGGCCGCCTCCTCGACGTCCGCCGCGAGCGGATCCCGTACGTCGATGTCGTCGATCAGGTCCCGGCCCTCGGAGACCGCGCGCTGGTACTCCTGCTGGACCCGGCGGGTGGCCCGTCGGGCCCGGGCCCGCTCCAACTGGCTGAGCGTCTGGTCCGAGGCCAGCGCGAGGATGTCGTCCAGGTTCATCCTCGCCCCCTTCCGGCGGGCGAATCGAATCCCGCCTCCTGCGCGAGTTCCTTCAACCGGCGCCGAGCCTCCTGCCGGTAGGCGCGCACCGTGTTGTAGGCGATCCCGAGCACCTGGGCGATCTCCAGATCGGACCAGCCGTCGAAGGCCATCGTGAAGACCTCCGCCTGACGCGGCGGCAACTGTGGCAACCAGCCCCGTAGCAACTCCCGCGCCTCCGCGGAGTCGGCCGGCTCGGCGAGGCGTTCCGGCGGCACCTCGTCCAGGCCCAGCACCACGTCCTGGCGGTAGCGCCGCCGCAGGACCAGCAGCTTGTACCGCGCGGTCTTGTACATCCAGGCCAGTGGCTTCTCGTAGTCGCGGATCTGTTCCCACTTGTCCCGGGCGGTGATGAAGGCTTCCTGTACGGCATCCTCGACCAGCCCACGGTCCGCGCACTGACTCGACAGAAAGCGCTCGACCTGCACGATGTTCTGCTGACAGAACTCCTCGAAGCTCAGGTCCGGCTCCGCCTGCCCCCGGTCCCCCAACCGGGCGGCCGACTCGGCCCGCGCCATCGCATTGTCCCCACTTCTCATGCCGCCACCTCGCCGCGCTCGGCGTCGTCATGAGTCTGGACCCCGAGCCAGCCGATCCGCTCGCAACGCTCGCTCATGCCGCCCTGCTCCCGTCTGTTCGACGGGATCCGTGCGGTTCCAGCCCACGGAGTTCGACAATGCGGTGTCCGTCGCGGTCCCGCTCGTCGATCCGTACGTCCGCCTGCGCACCGCCGGCAAGCCGGATCAGACCCGTGGTCCGGGCCTGGGTCCGCGCCGACCATTCCCGCTCAGACTGCATCCGCGTCCGGTGTCGGATGTAGCCGCGCAGCAAACCTCCGAGCCCTAATCCCCCGATCAGGCCCACCACGGCCGCTGCCACCGAACTCCCGGTCGACAGCCCCCCCAGCAAATCTGCCATCCTCGCCTCTCGCCATCCGTAGTTACCGTGCCGCGTATAACTCTCCGTCAAGGGCGTCGGCGTAGGGGGCGACCCGCTGAGGCGAAGATGGCAATGATCAAAAAAGCCTTGTCTAGCTGGGCGACTTCAGTCGATCAGACATCGTAGACAAGCCGATCATCGGACTACGGCTACTGTCCAGTATGGATTGCAGAGAGTAATTCCAGGCCCAATTCAGGAGCGGGGCAGGACGTCGCGGTCCGGAAGGTCGTCGTCGTCCTCGTCATCCTCGTCCTCGGCCCAGTTGCGGCGCATGAACGGCAGGGCGGCCCAGAAGGTCAGGAACCACACGCCGGTAAGCCCACTGAGCACGAACGCCACCGGGCGGGGCAGGATGAAGTCCGTTATCAGCAGCACCGAACTGACCATCGAGATCAGCATGAATGCCAGGCCGCCGGTGGCCATGCTGTGCGCGTACCGGACCAGTTCCGGCTTGCGCCCCTGCCGGAACAGTGCCCGGTGGAACGCGACCGGCGAAATGATCAGCGCCGTGGCGGCGGCGGCGGCGAGCAGCGCGACGACATAGGTGTCCTTCTGGAACTCCGTGGCCCTGGGGAAGCCGTTGCTGAACGGCAGGGTGAGCAGGAACGCGAAGAGGATCTGCACCCCCGTCTGCGCCACCCGCAACTCCTGCAACAGGTCGGCGAAGTTCCGCTGCCAACGCTGCTTCTCGGTCTCCACGGCCACCCGGGCACCTCCCGCCACCGATCGGGCCGATCCCGATCGAAGTTCGAAGCAGTTTGCCCAGTGCGGCCGAACATGAAACGCGAGGCGAATTCGCCGGGTGTCACCACCACGCAGTCTGCTCCGGCCGGGTCACCCGGCCGTCAAATCCCGCGCTCGCCGGACGACAGGCGGGATCCCGCACTGCTGCGCGAGATCACGGACGACATGGATCATCCCGCTCTGAACCGGCCCGGTCATCCCGCCCTGAACCGACCCGGGCATCCGCCTTCCGGCGTCCCGGTCAGGCGCCCCGCCGGATCCGCCCGGCGTACCGGGCCTCCAAGGCGTTGTTGTGCCCGTCGCTGTCCGGGATGTTCGCCGAGAGGTAGACCGGCGGCGTCTCCCCCGCCTCGACCAGCCGACGAACCACCTCCACCACGATCTGCTGGGCGAGCAGCGCGGCGGTGATCGACGACACCGCGCCGACCGCACCGCCACCGGGCAGCGGCAGAGTCGCGTCGCCGTACGGGGCGCCGTTGTCCAGGACCACGTCGGCCACGTCACCGAGTTTCCGCCCGGACGGATGCCGGGAGGGCACCCCGTCCGAATGCTCCCGGGAGGTGATCGCGATCAGGCCGTGCCCACGTTCCTTCACCAGCGACGCGAACTCCACGATGGTGCCGTTCACGCCCGAGTTCGAGGCGATCACGAAGACGTCCCGGGGGTCGATCGGGGACAGCTCGTAGAGCCGGTGCGCCACCGTCGGATCCCGCTCCAGGGTGGGACCGAGGATCTCGACCGACTCACCACCACGCAGTACCAGGTCTCGTAGCGCGATCCGGTTCGTCGGCACCAGCCCGCCCGCCCGACCGGCGATCTCCATGGCCAACGCCTCCGAGTGCCCGGTGCCGAACGCCTGCACCACACCCCCGGTCCGGAGTGCCGCCGTGATCAGGTCGGCCGCCAGACGTACACCCTCCCGCTGGCCGGCCGCCACCCGCCCGATCGTCTCGGTCACCACGTCGAGATAGCCCTGCGCGCTCAGTGTCACGAATCCTCCGACTCACTCGTACGGCTGCTTCGGCGGGGCGACCCGCCGCCACGACTCGACCTCGAGATAGGGAATGTCCACATCGCTCACCGGATCCTTGCCGAGCCGCGTGGTGTACCGGCCGACCACCTCGACCCAGGTGTCCGCCGGCACCCCGGTCGGGACGTCCCCGGACATGCCCAGCTTGATCGGGCGGCCGTCGGCGGCACAGCAGGAGAGGATCATCCGGGCCAGGATCGGTTCCCCGTCGGGTCCGGGCGCGACGAATCCGGTGAGCTGGACCCGACGGTCGTGCAGCGTGACGCCCTGGTCGAAGATGGCCCGCCCCGCATAGTCCAACAGGGTGATCCGCACCGGGTCGCCCTCCGGAAGCGGCGGGTACTCCTCGGTCTCCTGACCGGTCAGCGCGGTCCCGGCCTGCCCGGCGGCGTACGACCCGAGGGCCGGTGGCGAGATCAGCAGCAGTCCGAGTACGGGCAGGATGAGCAGCCAGCCCACCCGTGGCTCGTGGTGACCGTGCCCATCGTGGTCCTGCCCGCCAGAGCCGTGCCCGTCCGGCCCGTCCTGCCCGTCAGAGCCGTGCCCGTCCGGCCCCCGGCGCCGGAGGTCGTACCAGAGCGTCATCGCCGCGCAGGCCACCAGCAGGATCCCGGCGACGATCAGGAACGGGCGCAGCCCCTCCTTGACGTACCGCAGGTAGACGTCGGTGAAGCTGGCCTTGAGCACCGAGCCGCCGAGCAGCAGCAGCACCACCGCCTGCGCCTGCCGGCTCACCGCGCGCCCCCGACAACGGCGCCACGGATCGCAGGACCGCAGTTCACAGAACCACGGATCACAGGGCCGCGGTTCACAGGACCACGGCTCCCACGCCGACCGCCACCAGTACGGCGACGACGAACGTCGCCGGGGCGAACCGGGCCGCGAACCGGCGGCCGAAGACGCCGGTCTGCATCGAGATCAGTTTGAGGTCGACCATCGGGCCGACGACCAGGAACGCCAGCCGGGCGGAGAGCGAGAACTGCGACAGCGAGGCCGCTACGAAGGCATCGGCCTCGGAACAGATCGACAACAACACCGCCAGTACGGCGAGGGCGAGCACCGACAGCACCGGATTGTCGGCGAGGGTCTGCAACCACCGCTCGGGCACCAGCACGTTGATGCAGGCCGCGGCCATCGCACCCAGCACCAGGAACCCGCCGGCGTGCACGACGTCGTGCCGTACCGCCGCCCAGAAGGCACGGCCCTTCGACAGGTCGTCCAGCTCGGGGCGGTGGGGCAGCCGGAGCCAGTCGGCCCGGCCGAGCCGCAACCAGAGCCATCCCATGATCATAGCGACGATCAGGCTGGCCACGGCGCGTCCGACCACCATCTCCGGGTTGTTCGGAAAGGCGACCGCAGTCGCCGCCAGCACGATCGGATTGATCGCCGGAGCGGCGAGCAGAAACGCCAACGCGGCTGCCGGGGTGACCCCACGCCGGATCAGTGACCCGGCGATCGGCACCGAGCCGCACTCGCAGCCGGGCAGCACGACGCCGGCCGCACTCGCCACCGGCACGGCGAGCGCCGGATGCCGGGGCAGCGCCCGCGCCCAGAACGACCGGGGTACGAAGACGGCGATGACGGCGGAGAGCAGTACCCCGAAGACCAGGAAGGGCACCGCCTGCACCATCACCGAGACGAAGACCGTCGTCCAGGTCTGCAACCGCGGGGTGGAGATGACCGATGCCACCGGTCCCCGGAAGACGACCAGCAGGATGAGCAGCCCGGCGAGCACCTCGACCGAGCCGACCTGGTCACCGAACCGCCCCCGACGGGGCCGCCCGGCCACCTCCGGGTCGGGCAGCGGTGCGTCGTCGACCGGCGGGAGGGTGGTGCCGATATCGTCGCCCGACCGGGCATCCCGAGCGGTGACCCGGTCCGGCACGGTCACGGCTACGACATCTCCTAAACAGGCGGATCGGTGGCGAAACTGGGCCACCCAGCCTAACCCGGCACAGGGTGTCGACGACCACATCTGGCTGCCCCGCCGCTATCGGCGCTGCCCGATCCGGTGCTAGCGTCTGCGAAACAACTGCACATCCGACAGGGGAGCGCACAGCGCTGAGAGTGCGGGTCACACCCGCAGACCCTCGAACCTGATCTGGGTAATGCCAGCGCAGGGAGTTCGGTCGAGTCTCCAGCCGCGCCGCAGTCCGGGCCCTCCGGATTGCGGCGTGCGTCCTACCTGGTTCGCTGCGCGACTGGGAGGCAAGATCATGAAGCAATCCAGCAACACCCGATGGCGCACGGTCGACATCGTCGTCGCGTCGGTCATCGCGGTCGCGTTCGGAGTCATCTTCTGGGCCTGGAACATGGTCTGGAGTGCCACCGAGGGCGCGTTCACCTTCTTCCCGCCGGCCCAGGCGGTCATCTACGGCGTGTGGCTGCTGCCCGGCGTACTCGGGGGGCTGGTGATCCGCAAGCCCGGCGCCGCGCTGTACTGCGAGTTCGTCGCGGCGTTCGTCTCGGTACTGCTCGGCAGCCAGTGGGGCACGGTCGCCATCATGCAGGGACTCGCCCAGGGCCTCGGCGCGGAGGCGGCCTTCCTCGCCGTCCGTTATCGCTCCTTCCGGCTGCCGGTCGCGGTCGGATCCGGCACCCTCGCCGGGCTCGTCGCCGCGCTCTTCGACCAGTGGCGCTACTACTCCGAGCTCGACTTCGACTCGTTCCGGCTCCCGGTCTTCCTGATCACGGTGGTCAGCGCCGCCGTCATCGCCGGGGCCGGCAGTTGGGTCCTGACCCGGGCCCTGGCCCAGACCGGCGTACTGGACCGGTTCCCCGCCGGCCGCGAACGTACCGCCGTCTGACCGGCGACGGAGCGCGGACGGGGACACGGTCGAAACGGTGCTGCGGTGAGCGCGGTCGAACTGCGCGGATTCGGGTGGCGGCACGCCGGTCGGCGGGCCTGGGCGGTCCGTGACGTCGACCTGCGGATCGAGCACGGCGAACGGGTACTACTGCTCGGCGCCTCCGGAGCCGGCAAGAGCACCCTGTTGGCCGCGCTCGCCGGGCTGCTCGCGGAGGACTCCGGAGAGCAGGAGGGCACCGTCGAGATCGACGGGCTGGACCCCCGCAAGGGCCGGGAGCGGGTCGGCATCGTCTTCCAGGACCCGGAGACGCAGTTGGTGATGGCTCGGGCCGGCGACGACGTGGCGTTCGGGCTGGAGAACCGGGGCGTACCGGCGCCGGAGATCTGGCCCCGGGTCTCCGGCGCGCTGCACCGGGTCGGCTTTCCCTATGGGCTCGACCGATCGACGGCGGCACTCTCCGGTGGCGAGCAGCAGCGGCTCGCCCTGGCCGGCGTACTCGCGCTCCGGCCCGGTCTGCTGCTGCTGGACGAGCCGACCGCCAACCTGGATCCGGCCGGCGCGGCACTGGTCCGCGACGCGGTCGCGACGGCGGTGGACGCCGACAGCACACTGATCCTGGTCGAACACCGGGTGTCGGAGGCGCTGCCGCTGGTCGACCGGGTCGTGGTACTGGAGCCGAGTGGAGGCGTACGGGCCGACGGGTCCCCCGAGGCGGTCTTCGCGGCGCACGGTCCGGCACTGGCCGCCGCCGGGGTCTGGGTTCCGGGGCCGCCGCCGGCACCCCGGCGGGCGCTCGCCCCGGCCGGCGACACCCTGCTCGCCGCCGAGCGGCTCGGCCTGGCACCCCGGCTGGCCCCGACCGACCTCCGGGTACGCGCCGGCGAGGCGCTCGCCGTACTCGGTCCCAACGGCACCGGCAAGTCCACCCTGGCACTGCTGCTCGGCGGCCTGCTCCGACCCGGGACCGGCCGGCTGTCGGCCACCGGGGCACTCGCCGGACGGTACGCCAACACGGCACCGCACCGGTGGCGGGCGCCCGTACTGGCCAGCCGGATCGGCTCCGTGTTCCAGGACCCGGAGCACCAGTTCGTCAGCAGCACCGTCTTCGACGAGCTGGCGCTCGGGCCACGGCGGATCGGTCAGCCCGAGCCGGCGGTGAAGTCCACGGTGGACGAGCTGTTGGACCGGCTTCGGCTGGACCAGTTGGCCGGAGCCAACCCGTACACCCTGTCGGGTGGCCAGGCGCGACGGCTGAGCGTGGCGACGGCGCTGGCCACCGCGCCCCGGCTGGTGATCCTGGACGAGCCCACCTTCGGCCAGGACCGGCGCACCTGGATCGAGCTGGTCGACCTGCTCGCCGGGCTACGCGACGCCGGGCACGGCATCGTCACCGTCACCCACGACGCCGACTTCGTCGCGGCGCTGGCCGACCGGACGGTGTCGCTCGGCGACCGCGCCGGCCCGGTGACCGGCCCGAGCGGATCCCTCGACGGACCCGCCCGGCGGGCCGGATGATCCCCTACCAGCCGATCGCGGCCTCCGACGCGCCACTGGCCCGGCGCAATCCGGTCGCCAAGCTCGCCGCCGCGCTGGTCGTCTCGATCGCGCTGATCGCGACGGTGGATCCGGTCGCGCCGGCGGTCGCGATCGGATTCGAGCTGGCCGTGGTGCCCCTGTTCGGCATCGGGTATCCGGCACTGGCCCGGCGGGCCTGGCCACTGCTGCTCAGTGCCCTCGGCATCCTGTGCACCCTGGTGCTCTTCGCCGCCGAGCGGACCGGCCCGACGCTGTTGCAGGTCGGACCGGTCCTGGTCACCACCGGTGTGCTGGTCACGGCGTTGGGGATGGCACTCCGGGTGATCGCGGTGGCGCTGCCCGGCGTACTGGTATTCGCGACCACCGACCCCACCGACCTGACCGACGCGCTGATCCAGAACGTCAAGGCTCCACCCCGATTCGCGATCGGCGCGCTGGCCGCGTTCCGCCTGGTACCGCTGCTCGCGCTGGAGTGGCAGATGTTGAGCATGGCCCGGCGGGCCCGGGGAATCGACGCCGGACGCAACCCGCTGGCCCGGATGCGGCTGTTCGGCTCGACCGCGTTCGCGCTGCTGGTCGGCGCGATCCGCCGGGGTACCCGACTGGCCACCGCGATGGACGCCCGGGGCTTCGACTCGGGCTCGCCGCGTACCTCTGCCCGGCGTCAGCGGTTCGGCGGCGCCGACGCCGCCCTGATCGTCGGTGCGACCGCGCTGGCCGCCGGGGCCCTCGCGGTCAGCGTCGCGCTCGGCACCTTCCGGCCGCTGGTCGGCTGACCGGTCGCCACCGGCTCATCGTCGCCGCCAGGTCGTGGGCACGGCCAGCTCATGGGCACGGTCAGCTCATCGGGAACGGACGGGGTGGGCCGGTCGGGCCGACGGTGCCGTACTCCGGGGACCCCGTCCCCGCCCGGCACCCACCGCCACCGGCCAGCCGAGTCGTCGCCGTGCGGATTGTTCCGGTGGTGGCGCCGGCTCGGCCGGGCGCGTGCGGTGCACCAGATCGTCGGACGCGGTCGGCCGCAGCTCCGCGAGCAGGATGACGGCGGCGATCGCGGTGAGCAGTCCCCCGGCCAGCGCCACGAGACGTACCCCGGCACCCTCGACCAGAACTCCGCCGAGCAGGGCACCCGCCGCGATACCGACGTTGAAGGCGGAGCCGGCCCCGGCCGAGGCGACGTCGGTGCTGACCGGCGCGACCTGGAGCACCCGGTACTGCACTGCGACGGCAAGGGCACTGAAGGCCGCGGCGGCCACCGCCAGCAGGGCCACCGTGGGCACCTTGAACTGTCCCAGAGCGTAGAGCCCGAGCAACGCTGCCGTGATCAGCAGCAGTGGTGCGGCCATCGCCGCCCAGGGATGCCGGTCGAGAAACCGGCCGACCACGAGGGTGCCACCGAGGCCGGCGAGACCGGCGATCAGCAGCAGGGGGCCGAGCGTCGCCGCCGCGAACCCGCTGACGTCCACGAGGAACGGGGTGATGTACGTCTGGACGGTCAACGTCCCGGTCACCCCGACCGCGGTGGCGAACAGGAGGAAGGCGTACCTGCGGCGGTCCGGTGCACTTCCGCGCGCGGCAGCGCCACGTGGCGGTGGCCCGGCGGGCAGCAGTGCGGTGACCACGGCACAGGTGACCAGCCCGATTCCGGCCAGTACGGCGAACGCGGCCCGCCAACCGGCCTGCTGGCCGAGCCAGGTGCCCACCGGTACGCCGAGCACCGGGCCGAGTGCGGGGCCGAGACCCATCCGCGCCACCACCCTGCCCCGGACCTCAGGGCCGAAGAGGCTGGCGGCAGTGGGCACGACCACCGACCAGAACAGTGCCTGGGTCAGCGCGATGAGCAACCTGGCGACGAACAGGACCTGATAGCTCTGGGCCAGCGCCGACACCAGCATCGCGGCGGCGAAGACGCCGAGCGTTCCGGCGAAGAGCATCCGGCGGGGGACCCGCTGCGTGAGCCGGGCGAGCGGAACCGACGCGGTCACCACCACGACCGCGTAGCCGGTGACGAGCAGCCCGATCTCGGCCCGGGACCGGTCGAGGTCGGCGGCCATCACGGTGAGCAGTCCGATCGGCAGCATCTCGGCGGTCACGTAGCCGAACGCCGCGACCGAGAGCGCGGTCAGCGCCCCGACCGCCCGCCGGTCGGACGTCGCGGAGAGTCGCCGTGATGGGTCGGTCATGGTGTCGTCCTCTCGTTGATCCCGCCGCACTGCTGATCCCGGACCGGCTCACCCAGCACGCCGTCGAGCTACTTCGGACGGTCGACCTACGCCAGTCGCGAACCTGCCCGCCCGCCGACAGCGGCTGCGCCTGGCTGTTCCTCGACCAGAGCCGCAACGGTTCGCGACACTGAGGTGCGGTGGCCGATCGCGGCGCGACGGCCGACCGCAGCGCCCTGGCCACGGCACGACTGCCGACCGAGTGCCGCGCGCCAACCGCTACTTCGACAAAGTGGCTTGACCGGTGGCGATCGCGGCCGTCAGGCCGGTGTTTCGATCTTGATGTTCCGGAACTCGACCTTGTACAGCGGCTTTTCGGAGCCGTTGTCGGTCCTGGGAAAGACCCCGAGTACCACCCGCCCGGCGATCGGCCTGGCGTCCCGCGCCCGGCCGACGAACTCCCCGTCCCGGTAGAACTCCAGTTCCTCACCCCGGGCCACGATGCCGACCCGGACCGGAGTGCCGGCGCTCAACGTCCGTCCGGGCGGGAACTCGTAGGTGCCGGCCGGAGTCGCCGCATTCTCACTGTCGATTCCGTGCGCCACCAGGTAATAACCGTCCGCGCAGATCTGCAACGCGTGACCGCCGGCCTTGTCGGTGAACCGGACCCAGATCGCGGCACAACTGCCCGGCTCCACCAGGGTGACCTCGACCTCCACCCGGACATCCAGCCAGGTGCTCACCGGCCCCCGACACCGGTACGGCCCATTGCTGCGCTTCGTCACCACCATGGCGTTGTCGAACGCGCACCTGACCTCATGCGTCTCGTCCGTTTTCGGTACCCACAACGACGAGACGGTGAGCGGGTCGTCCACCACCACCCTACCGGCCCACGGCGTCTCGCCGGGTTGACCGGACGGGACCGGAGCAGTCGGTGCGCCGGCCCCGGTTGCCGACGGACTCGTACCGGCGTTGGCCAGTAGACCCGGCGACACGTTCGGCTGGACATTCCGCACCACCGTGAACGGCAGGAGATCGGTGGCGTAGCCCGCCACGACACCCCCGCCGAGCAGGCCGACGAGAGCCACCAGGGCAATGGCGGTCCGACGCCACCGACGTACCCGGTTCCGCCGCTCCGGCCCGGCCGGGGATCCCGGCGAAGCGACCGGGGTCCCCGGGGCCGTGGTCCGCGCCGGACCCGACCGACCGGCCAGGACGGGTGCGCCGGTACGGGCGGCGGCACGGACCTGCGGGCTGTCCTGTCGGGTGGCGGCCTGCCCCGGTTCGTCGTCCGGGTGCGGCTCTACGCCCAGCGCGGTCTCGGCCACCGGTCGCTGCTCCGTGACCGCCTGCGCCTGCTCGGCCGCGGCCAGCAGATCGGGCTGCCCGGCGAGCGCGGACGCCAGCGCACCCGACCGCTCCGGTCCACCGCCCAGCAACCGGTCCAGCAACTCGCGCGCGGCGGGTCGCTCTCCCGGTTCCTTGGCCAGGGCCAGCTCGACCAGTTCCCGCAGCGGACCGTCCAGGCCCTCGAGGTCGGGTTCCTGGGTGAGGATCCGTACGGCGGTCGCCGCCGGGGTCTCGGCGGCGAACGGTGTACGCCCGGTGCCCGCGTACGCCACCACCGCACCCCAGGCGAAGACGTCTGCGGCTGGGGTGAGGACGCTCTTGCTGGCGGACTCGAACCGCTCCGGCGCCATGTACGCGGCGGTGCCGACCAGCTGATCCGTCCGGGTACCGGATCCGGCCCCGGTCCCGGCCATGGCCCGGGCGATGCCGAAGTCGATGACCTTCGGGCTACCCGGCGGCAGCAGCACGTTGCTCGGCTTGAGGTCTCGGTGGATCACCCCGGCACCGTGGATCGCGGTCAACGCGGTCGCCATGCCGACCGCGAGCCCGTGCAGGTTGCCCGAGGTGAGTGGACCACGATCTGCCACGACGCTGGCCAGGCTGGGGCCGTCGACGTACTCGGCCACCAGGTAGGGCGGCTCGTGGTCGGGGTCGGCGTCGAGCACCTCCGCCGTACAGAACGGCGGCACCTGCCGGGCACGCTTGACCTCGCCCCGGAACCGTCGACGGAACTCGGCGTCGTGGGCCAGATCGGGACGGATCATCTTGACCGCGACCATCCGGCCGGTGGTGGCCAGGCGGGCCAGGTAGACCGTGCCCATGCCACCCTCGCCCAACCGCCCGAGCAGTTCGCACGGGCCAAGCTGCCGCGGATCCGTGGACCGGAGCGGCTCTACCCCCGCGACGTCGCCCGTCATCCCGATTCGCCCCCACTGCCCCGCAGTCCAGCCACCCCATGGTCGGAAGTCGGGTAAGTATCACATTGGACCGCTGCCGTCGGCAGCCCGGGATTGACGGCCACCGAGGCGATTCGGCTCGCGGGTCCACTTGCGCCAGCCCCAGCCCGCACGCAGGTTCGGCCGGGAAAGCCGTTCCGTTTCCGTCCGGCGGGGCCAGGGAGGAACCGTCCCGCTTCCGTCCGGCGGGGCCAGGGAGGAACCGTCCCGCTTCCGTCCGGCAGGGCCGGGAAGGATCCGGCCGGCGGGGTCGGCAGTCGAGCCGACCCCGCCAGGCGGAAACGGGGCGCGATTCAGCTACGCCGGAAGGCGTACCGGCGGGACGCGGAGGAGCCGCGTCCCCGGCCCACGCCGGTGAACTGGCCGCCGCCTCGGATCACGGGACCGGCCTTCGGCGCCGGGGGTTGGTGGTCCGCCCCGGCGTCGTCGCCCGGCAGCACGACCGGCGCGGCCAGCTCGACCGTCTCGGCATCCTGCCGGGCGGCGCGGGCGGCAAAACCCGATTCGGTGGATCGGGATCGGGTGGCACTTCTGGACTTTCGCTTGGCAGCCATACGGGCTCTCCTCCTGGTCGGGACCGCCCCTGCTTTCGCAGCGGCAGTGGCGCGCTGGAAAAGGGATCCCCGGAAGTCCGGTCACCAGAGGTATCGCCAAAGAAGGCAGAAAGGGTACGGACTCCCGGAGCGCTCACACCCACGCCGCACGGAGGCGGGGCGGGTCGGCTCGGATGAAGGGGAATCAGTACCGCATGTCGCCCACCATAGCCCCACTCCTGACCGGACGCACCCGATTTCCGACCGCCGGCAGCGAGGCAGCGAGGCAGCGAGGCGATCGTCGGCTGCTGTCCGTCAGTGGCGCGAGGGCTCCGGCGCGACCGGGTTGGGCAGGGCACCGCCGAACCGCCGGTCCCGCTGCGCGTACAGCTCGCAGGCGTACCAGAGGTGTCGGCGGTCGAAGTCCGGCCAGAGAGTGTCCAGATAGATCAACTCGGCGTACGCGCTCTGCCAGAGCAGGAAGTTGGAGATCCGCTGCTCCCCCGACGGCCGGAGGAACATGTCGACCGGCGGCACCTCCGGGTGGTAGAGATACCGCGAGATCATCTTCTCGTTGACCTTGTCCGGATTCACCTTGCCGGCGGCGACGTCCCGGGCGATCGCGGCGGCGGCGTCGGCGATCTCGGCCTGGCCCCCGTAGTTGACGCAGAACTGCAGGGTCAACGTCGAGTTGCCCCGGGACATCTCCTCGGCCGTCTGCAACTCCGAGATCACGCTCTTCCAGAGCCGGCCGGCGCGACCGGACCAGACGACCCGGACCCCGAGGTCGACCAGTTGGTTCCGACGCCGCCGGATGACCTCCCGGTTGAAGCCCATCAGGAAGCGCACCTCGTCGGGCGAACGCCGCCAGTTCTCGGTCGAGAAGGCATACGCCGACAGGTACGGGATGCCGAGTTCGATGGCGCCCTCGATGGTGTCGAACAGGGAGGATTCGCCCTGCTCATGCCCCTTGGTCCGGGGGAGTCCGCGCTCCTTTGCCCACCGGCCGTTGCCGTCCATCACCACGGCCACGTGCCGGGGCAACGCCTCGGTGGGCAGCGCGGGGGGCCGGGCCCCGGACGGATGCGGCGTCGGCGGCACCGGCTGCCGGCGATCTCCCCTGGTCATCGATCGGATCACTGCGCTTCCTTCGCTACGTCCGTCGCGCCCGGCTGCGGGACGTGTCGTGCCCGCTCCGCACGCTCGCCGCCCGAACCCCTGTCGACCAGCGGCAACGAGCGTAACCCCCGCTCCAGATGCCATTGCAGGTGCGCCGCGACCAGCCCGCTGCACTCCCGGCGGTGCGGCGGCTCGGCACCGTCCGCGACCCGCCAGTCGCCGGAGACGAGCGCGGCCATCAGGTCGAGGGTGGCCGGGGCCGGATGGGCCGCGCCGGGCGGCCGGCAGTCCGGGCAGACACACCCCCCGGCCGGTACGGAGAACGCGCCGTGCCGCCCCGGCGTGCCGCAGACGGCGCAGGCGACCAGTGCGGGCGCCCAGCCGGCCAGCGCCATCCCGCGCAGCAGGTACGCGTCGAGCACCAGGGTGCTGGCGTGCTCCCCGTCCGCGAGTGCCCGCAGTCCGCCGAGGGTGAGCTGGAACAGCCGCAGCGACGGCTCACGCTCCACCGGGGTGAGCCGTTCCGCCGTCTCCGCGATGGCGCTGGCGGCGGTGTAGCGGGGATAGTCGGTGACGAGCCCCTTGCCGTACAACTGGATGGCCTCGACCTGGCTGACGCTGTGCAGGGAACTGCCCAGCTCACCCTTCGGGTCCCCGGCGAGTTGCAGGTCGACGTGGCCGAACGGCTCCAGTCGGGCTCCGAACCGCGAGGTGGTCCGGCGTACCCCCCGGGCGACGGCCCGGAGCCGGCCGTGCCGCCGGGTGAGCAGGGTGATGATCCGGTCGGACTCGCCGAGCTTCTGCACACGCAGCACCACCGCGTCGTCGCGGTAGAGCTGTCGGCGGTAACCGGGCATCTGCCCATTGTTCCCTGCTCGCCGACCGGCGGAGGCGGCGCGGTCGGCCTGGTCGCCTGAGCGGCGCGGTCGGCCTGGTCGGTGCGGTCGACCCCGAGTCGAGACCCTGAGCCGACCTCAGGGTCAGGGTCGGGGTCAGTCGGTGGGGCGCCCGGATGCCTGTCCGGCCCGCACCGGCATAGCCTTCCGACATGCTGCTTTCCCGGACCGTCACCAACTCTGCCATGGCAGGCGCGGCCGCCCTGATCGCCCTGATCGCCCTGTCCGCCTGCGACGGCCTGGCGGAGCAGAGACTCACCTTCGACCGCACCGAAGATGTCAAGATCACCGAAATCGAGATCGTCCCGGGGTCCGGCGACGTGGTGGTGCGGACCGGAGCGGTGACGAACGTCCGGATCGAGCGGGTGGTGCAGTACCGTGGCGCCGAGCCGACCGGGAACACCTATCGGATCGAGGGCACGAAGCTGTTCCTGGACACCGACTGCGGCCGGCACTGTGGAGTGTCGTACGACGTCCTCGCCCCCGAGGGCGTGGCGGTACGCGGCGAGAACGGGTCCGGCGACATCACGCTGACCGCGGTGTCGGAGGTCGACCTCGAGGTCGGTTCCGGCGACATCAACGTGACCGACGCGAGCGGCAAGGTACGGGCCCAGACCGGATCCGGGGACATCAGCCTCGTCCGGGTGCCGGCCGAGGTTTCCGCGCGCGCCAGCTCCGGATCGATCGACGGCCACGACCTGGGCGCCGGAAAGGTGCAGGCGGAAACGGGATCCGGCGACATCACGCTGACCCTCGCCGCCGCGGCATCGGTCCGGGCCCACGCGTCGAGCGGATCGGTCGACCTGTTCGTGCCCACGGGCGACTACCAGGTACGGGCGACCGCCGACTCGGGTTCGGCCGATGTCACGGTGCCGAACAACCCCACCGCGACCGCCACACTCGACGTGCGGACCGGCAGTGGCGACATCACCATCGGGCGGAACTGACTCCGCCGGCCGTCCTGGATGACGCCTTCCCACTCCCCCGGCGGGTCGGGACGGGCGGCGCGGCACCCGACCCCGGGATCCGGGTGCGCTGCGCCACCGAGCGGACGTCCGGGGCCGGCGTGTTCGCACCCGACCCCGCCGGTACCCGCATTTCCGCCGCCGCACGTCCGGCCGCGACGGTTCGGGACGGGGCGATCGGCGACGTCGTGCTCCGCACCTGCCCGGCGCCGCCGGGCAGCAGGCAGGGTCGCCGCCGGGCCGCCAGGTCCTCCACCCAGCCGAACGCCATGACCGCGATCGTCACCAGGACCGCGACGCCGGCCAGCCGGGCCAGCAGCCCGGCCGTGCTGGAGTGCCGCAGGCCGATTCCGGACAGCAGCGGGTCGAGGGCGATCACGAAGGGCATGTGCCAGAGGTAGACGGTCAACGCCCGACTGTTCAGTACGGTCACCGCGCGGCCGACCTGCGCTCGCCGGTCGACCCAGGCGGCGGCCGTGGGAGCGAGTCCGAACACCAGGAGCACGAACGCGGCGGACCAGAGGGCGTTGCCGATCCGGATGTCGTTCAGGTCGTAACCGCGTGGCCCCGGGTGGGTGAAGATCCAGGCGGCTCCGGCGGCCCCCGACGCGACCACGAGCGACACCAGCAGTTGGCGGGACAGCCGCCGCAGCATCCCGTCGTGATGGGCGAACCCGAGCAGCCAGGCCCCGAAGTAGAGCCCGAAGTCCCGGAGCACCGCCGGCGCGCCCGGATAGCCGAGTTCGACGACGAACAGCAGCAGGTACGGCGCCAGCAGGGTGGGCCAGGGCCAGCGCCGGAACAGCCAGCGGGCCAGCGGAGAGACGAGCACGAACCACAGGTAGTCGCGCAGGTACCAGATCACGCTCAGCGTCAGCGCACCCCAGGCGTTGACCGGTGGATCGGCCAGCGGCACCACCCAGAACACCAGCCGCCAGGACACCGGCAGCCCGGTGAGCAGCATCGCCGGTACGAAGAGTGCCGCCACCAGCCACAGCGACGGAAGCAGGCGGCGCAGCCGGCGGCCGATCGCCGCCGTGCCCCAACGGTCGCAGGAGGCGGCCATCAACGACCCGGCGAGCGCGAACATCACCGACATGGCAGGGAACGCAAGCGTCAGAAAGGCCCAGCCGGTGACGTGATAGACGACGACTCGGACGATCGCAAGGAATCGAAGTAGATCAAAATACCGGTTTCGCATCAGCCTGCATCTGTGCCGGAGGGGATCTTCCGGAAGCCTTCCTACCCCTTACGGCCGCTCGCGGAACCGCCCTACCGAGCGTTCGCAGGTGAACGTTCCGCAAAATTGCGGCAAATCGCCGAGAGTCAGCAGTCGGCTGCGCTCAGCAGCCGACTGCCGCTCAGCGGTCAAAGCGAAGCCGACTGCCGCTCAGCGGTCAGAAGCCGAGTTTGCGGAGTTGCTTCGGATCCCGCTGCCAGTCCTTCGCCACCCGCACGTGCAGGTCGAGGTAGACCCGGGTGCCGAGCAGTTCCTCGATCTGCTGGCGGGCCCGGGTACCGACATCCTTGAGCCGGCTGGCCCTGGCCCCGATCACGATCGCCTTCTGGCTGGACCGCTCCACGTAGACATCGGCGTAGATCTTGGTCAGCCCGCCCTCGGGGATCATCTCCTCGACCACCACCGCGATGGAGTGCGGCAGTTCGTCCCGAACCCCCTCCAGAGCCGCCTCCCGGATCAGCTCGGCCACCAGGATCTGCTCGGGCTCGTCGGTGAGCATGTCGTCGGGATAGAGCTGCGGCGACGCGGGCAGGTACTTCGTCATCACGTCGACCAGGGTCTCCACCTGGTACCCCGAGACCGCGCTGACCGGGACCACCTCGGCGAACTCGCCGAGTTCGGTGGCCGCGAGGAGTTGCTCGGCCAGCCGCTTCTTGTCCACCAGGTCGGCCTTGGTCACCACGGCCAGCACCGTCGGCTTCAGCTCGGCCAACTCGCCGGTGATGAACCGGTCGCCCCGCCCGATCGGCTCGTCGGCCGGGATGCAGAGCCCGATCACGTCGACCTCGCTCCAGGTCTGCCGGACCAGGTCGTTCAGGCGCTCGCCGAGCAACGTACGCGGCCGGTGCAGGCCCGGCGTGTCCACCAGGACGAGCTGCGAGTCCGGCCGGTGCAGCACCGCGCGGATCACGTGCCGGGTCGTCTGCGGTTTGCTGGAGGTGATGGCGATCTTCTGGCCGACGATGGCGTTGGTCAGCGTCGACTTGCCGGCGTTGGGACGCCCGACGAAACAGGCGAACCCCGCCCGGTAACCGGCGACCTGGCGGATCGTCACTCCTGCACCGTGCCGAGCAGGGTGCCGTCCGGGGCGGCGACGTGGATCGGTGCGTCGCTCGCCAGGTCCCGTACGGCGGCGTGGCCAGCCCCGTCCAGCGTCGAGGCCTCGGTCACCACCGCACCGGCCTCCAGCCGGGTGGCCCCGGCGGCAACCGCCGAGGCGACCGCGAGCTGCAACGCGGTGATGGTCAACGACGGCAGCGAAACGCTTGCGGCGGCGTACGTCCGGCCGTCCTGGTCCCGCACCGCCGCTCCCTCGACCGCACCGATCCGGCCACGGGCGCCTCGGGCCAGGATCACCAGCTTGGCGTCCTCGGCGGTCAGGTCGACCGTCGCCGACGGGGCATGGCGCCCGGCCGGTGCGGCCGGTACGGGGGACGACTCAGGCATCGGCGGGCTGCCTCTCCTCGGACCGGGAGTGCTGCTCCCGAGTTGACTGGGTACCCCGAAGCTCGGGGTCGGTATGGGTCGGACGGTCCCGGTCGTCGGCCTCGGTCACCCGGCGGACCAGTACGGAGTCGATGTGGTTACGTCGGCCGGTGGTGCCCTCCGCGATCATGTGCAGCCCGCCCACGTCCGCCGCGGCGCCGGGAATCGGCACCCGGCCGAGCGCCTGGGCGAGCAGCCCACCGACGGTCTCCACCTCGTCGGCGGGGAGTTCGACGTCGAACAGCTCGCCGAGAGTCTCGACCGGCAGTCGGGCGGTGACCCGCACCTCGCCGTCGTCGAGCCGTTCGACGGGCGGGCGCTCGACGTCGTACTCGTCGGTGATCTCGCCGACGATCTCCTCCAGGATGTCCTCGATGGTGACCAGCCCACCGGTGCCGCCGTACTCGTCGACGACGACCACCATGTGGGTACGGGCCGCCTGCATCTCGGAGAGCAGGTCGTCGACCGGCTTGGACTCGGGGACGAACGTCGCGGTCCGCATGACGTCGGAGACCGCCCGGTCGTCGGCGCTGGCGTCGCCGCCCTGGGTCTGCCGGATCACGTCCTTGAGGTAGAGCACCCCGAGCACGTCGTCCACGCTCTCCCCGATCACCGGGATCCGGGAGAAGCCGGAGCGGAGGAAGAGCAGCAGCGCCTGGGGCAGCTTCTTGTGCGCCTCGATCCAGACCATCTCGGTACGCGGCACCATCACCTCGCGGACGATGGTGTCACCGAGCGCGAAGACCGAATGGATCATCTGCCGTTCGCCGTGCTCGACCACGCCGCGCTGCTCGGCCAGGTCGACCAGCTCCCGCAGCTCGACCTGGGTGGCGAACGGGCCCTCCCGGAAGCCACGGCCCGGCGTCACCGCGTTGCCGATCAGGATGAGCAGCGAGGCGAGCGGGTTCAGCACCCGGCCGAGCCAGCGGACCAGTGGCGCGGTGACCCGGCCGACGGTGTAGGCGTGCTGCCGGCCGATGGTCCGGGGCGCCACGCCGACGACCACGAAGCTGACCACCGTCATCGCGCCCGCGGTGACCAGGGCCGCGGTCCAGCCCGCACCGAAGGTGTCGACCGCGACCAGGGCGACCAGGACGGTCGCGGTCAGCTCGCAGAGCAGCCGCAACAACAGCAGCAGGTTGATGTGCCGGACCGCGTCGGTCGCGACGATCTGGAGGGTACGTGCGCCGCGTACGCCGTCCCGGGCCAGTTCACCGGCCTGGGCCGGCGAGACCGCGCCGAGCGCGGCGTCGGCCATCGCGAAGATCCCGGCGAGCACCACCAGTCCGGCGGCGAAGAACAGCAACTGGAGATCGGGTAGGCCGCCGGGCGCACCGGCGGATGCCAGGGACGCGGGCAGCGCCGCTAAGTGACCAGGCATCACTGGGCCCGCGTCGCGCGCCAGCTGTCGAGGAGCCGCGCCTGTAGCGCGAACATCTCCCGCTCCTCCTCCGGCTCCGCGTGGTCGTACCCGAGCAGGTGCAGTACGCCGTGCACGGTCAGCAGGTGCAGCTCGTCGTCGGACGAGTGCCCGGCCGCCGCGGCCTGCTTGGCTGCCACCTCGGGGCAGAGCACGATGTCGCCGAGGAGCGCCGGCTCACCGCCGTTCACCTCGCCCGGCCCGTGATCGACGCTGCCCTCGTCCATGGGAAAGGCGAGTACGTCGGTGGGGCCGTCCCCACCCATCCAGCGGTGGTTCAGCTCGGTCATGTACTCGACGTCGACGAGCAGCACCGACAGCTCGGCGAGTGAGTTCACACCCATCTCGTCGAGGGCGTGCCGGGCGACGGCGAGCACCGCGTCGGTGTCGACGGTGGTACCCGACTCGTTGGCGATCTCGATGGACAACTGGTTCCCCTGATGCACTTAGCGGCGACGGCCGGCGCGGCCGCCATGGGCGGTACGGCCTGGTACGGCGTGTACGCCCTGGCCCTGCTGGGCCTCGCGCTCGGCGTCCCAGCGGGCGTACGCGTCAACGATGTCACTGACCAGCCGGTGACGCACGACGTCGGAGCTGGAGAGCTGGGCGAAGTGCACGTCCTCCACGCCCTCCAGGATGTCGCGTACCACCCGCAGTCCGCTGGTCGTTCCGCCGGGCAGGTCGACCTGGGTGATGTCACCCGTCACCACGATCTTGGAGCCGAAGCCCAGCCGGGTGAGGAACATCTTCATCTGCTCGGGCGTGGTGTTCTGCGCCTCGTCGAGAATGATGAACGCGTCGTTGAGGGTACGACCGCGCATGTAGGCCAGCGGCGCGACCTCGATCGTCCCGGCGGCCATCAGCTTCGGGATCGAGTCGGGGTCGAGCATGTCGTGCAGCGCGTCGTAGAGCGGGCGCAGGTACGGGTCGATCTTCTCGTGCAGGGTGCCGGGCAGGAAGCCGAGCCGCTCGCCGGCCTCGACCGCCGGCCGGGTCAGGATGATCCGGTTCACCTGCTTGGCCTGGAGCGCCTGGACGGCCTTGGCCATCGCCAGGTACGTCTTGCCGGTACCGGCGGGCCCGATGCCGAAGACGATCGTCTTGCCGTCGATCGCGTCCACGTACCGCTTCTGACCCAGGGTCTTGGGCCGGATCGTGCGCCCGCGCCGGGACAGGATGTTGAGCGTCAACACCTCGGCGGGGCGCTCGGTGGTGCCCTGTTCGATCATGCCGAGAGTACGCCGGACGGCGTCGGTGGTCAGTGTCTCGCCTTTCTCGATCAACTCAAGCAGCTCGGTGAAGAGCCGCTCGGCGAACGCGTTGTCCCCGGGGGCACCGGTAAGGGTGATCTCGTTGCCCCGGACATGCACGTCACTGCTGATCGACCGCTCGATCAGTCGCAGGATCTCGTCGCCCGCGCCGAGCAGATTAACCATGATCTTGGAGTCTGGAACCGTGATCCTGGTCTGCACCCGGGTCTGCTGCCCGGGGGGTGGGGTACCGGTCATAGGTCGGGCCCGGGGCCCTGTGCCACCTGCTTCCGATCTCGGCGCCGCGCCTGGTGGCGCAACGTGCTGACGTTGTAGTCATCGTATCCGTTCAACGCCGACGGCACGCTGCCCATTTCCGCCCGGCGGTTAGGAAGGGCCCCTTCTTATACAAAAAGCGATAAGAAGGGGCCCTTCCTTTCACCCAAACGTCTCCTGGGAGCGGGTGAAGCGGTAGGTCGCCCAGTGCATCTTGATCACGTTGCCGTGTTCCGGGTGGCGGGTGAGGCGGAGGAGTTCGCCGGTTTCGCGGCCGGAGATCGTGCGGAGGATGTCGGGGTGGTCGGGGTGGTCGGGGAGGGGTTCGAAGATCGCTGGGGGGCGGCCGGGCGGGTCGGTGGCGCCGCGGGCCTGGAGGGTGCCGTCGTGCCAGGAGAAGACGTACTCGAAGCCCTCGCCCCACCAGCGGCCGAGCAGTCCCCGGTAGGGCTCGGGGGCGGGCTCGCCGGGGGTCCAGGGCGCGATGTCGGCGGGGTCGTCCCGGGCCGAGGCGGCGAGGAGTTGGTGCGACAGTTCGTTCACCGCGACCCCGGTGCCGGAGGAGCCGAGCACGGCACATCCCATCGCGCCCGGCGTACCGGCGCCGCCGCGCCGGCCGTAGACGCTGGCCAGGAAGCCGGGCATGGCGCCGTCGTGGCCGACGTGCAGCACCCGTTCACCGCCGGCCGACCGCCCCCGGCTGGACCGCTCACCCTGGGGCACCAGGATCAGGCCGAGCCCGAAACCGGCGGTCCAGAGCATCTCGTCGGTGACCGTCAGCGGCCAGCGCATCTCGTCGAGGGTGGTCGGCCGGAGCACCGCGCCGGCCGGGTCCAGCGCCGCCGGGTCGGCCAGGAACGCCGCCCAGCGCGCCATGTCGGAGGCGGTGCTCCAGAGCTGTGCCGCCGGCCCGAGCGCGCCGAGGTCGGTGTTCGGCTCCGGCCGGGCGTGGTCGGAATACGCGTCCACCAGGTACCCGGTCGCCGACTCCGGCCCCGGGGCGAGGCTGGTGTCGGAGAGCCCGAGTGGGCCGAGTACCCGGTCGGCGAGCACCTCCGCCCAGGTTCCGCCACGGATCCGCGCGACCGCCTGGCCGAGCAGCGCCGCACCGAGGTTGGAGTAGTGGAACCGCCGGGCCGGGGGTAGCACCCGCTCGGCCCGGGCCAGGTCGGCGAGGAACTCGTCGAGCTGCGGGGTGTGCAGGGTGTCCCACACGTCGCCGTACGGCTCGCGCTGCACGCCGGAGGTGTGCGACAGCAGCCGGCGTACGGTCAGCCCGCCGTGCTCGGGCACGTCGAGGTGGGCCCCGATCGGGTCGTCCAGGTCGAGCAGCCCCTCGTCGCGGCACTGGAGCACGAGTACGGCGGTGAAGGTCTTGGTGACCGAACCGATCCGGAACGTGGTCCGCTCGTCGAGTGGTGCGGCGCCGCCGCTGGACCCGACCGTGCAGGTCCACGGCGCGCGGTCGGCCCGGTACAGCGCGACGGAGACCGCGGGTATCCGCGACTCCACCTGCGCCTGCCGGACCATCCGCTCGAACTGTCGGCTCACCTCGGTCACATCTGCCCCCTCACCAAGATCGCCGATGATATCGCCTGGTCGTCGACCTGGTAGCCGGGCGGGTGGGAGGGAGGGAGGGAGGGAGGTGGGATGTGGCCGGGCGGGTGGGAGGGAGGCCGGGCGGGTGGGTGGCTCAGCGGGCGCGCATCGGGCCCAACGGCTCGCCGCCGAGCACGTGGGCGTGCGCGTGGAAGACCTCCTGGCCGCCGAACTGACCGGTGTTGAAGATCAACCGGAAGCCGTCGGCGAGCAGCCCCTCGGTCTCGGCCACCACCGCCGCGGTGCCGAGGACGTCGCCGGCCAGCGCGGGGTCGGCCTGGGTCAGCGTCGCCACGTCCGCGTAGTGCTCCTTCGGGATCACCAGCACGTGCACCGCCGCCTGTGGGTTGATGTCCCGGAAGGCGAGCGTGGTGTCCGTCTCCCGGACGACGGTGGCGGGAATCTGGCCCGCGACGATCCGGCAGAAGAGGCAGTCGATTTCCATCCCCGGAATCGTAGGGTGCGCCGGGCCGGTTCGTTGGCCGGCGGGCCGGGTGGCCCGATCGCGGGGGCGGCACGGGCGGCAGGGCCGGGTGCCGGATCGCGGCGCGGCCCCGGCATCATGATCGGATGACTGGACGAGCGGTACTGGTGACGGGGGCGTCCCGAGGGATCGGGCGTGCGGTGGCGACGGCGTTCGCCGAGAGCGGAGACCGGGTCGCGGTGCACCACCGCGACTCCGCACCGTTGGCCGAGCAGCTCGCCTCGGCACTGCCCGGCGACGGGCACATCGTGGTCCAGGCCGACCTGGCCGACCCGGCCGCCGTGCAGGCCATGGTCGACGACGCCGCCGCCCGGCTCGGCGGGCTCGACGTGCTGGTGAACAACGCCGGGGTGTTCGGTGCGGCGGACGACGCGCACCCGATCTTCGACCAGTCCTACGAGCAGTGGCAGCAGCAGTGGCACCGGACGATCGACGTCAACCTGTTCGGCGTGGCCAACACGATCTGGTGCGCCGCACGCCACCTGCGGGACAGGGGCGGGCGGATCGTGAACGTCTCGTCCCGGGGCGCCTTCCGGGGCGAGCCGACCCAGCCGGCGTACGGCGCCAGCAAGGCCGGGCTGAACTCGCTCGGCCAGTCGCTCGCGGTCGCCCTCGCCCCGTACGGCATCACGGTGGCCACGGTCGCGCCCGGCTTCGTGGAGACCGACATGACCAACGAACATCTCAAGGCACCCCGTGGCGACGCGATCCGGGCGCAGAGCCCGTTCAACCGGGTCGCCCGGCCCGAGGAGATCGCCGCCGCCGTGCACTGGCTGGCCTCGCCCGAGGCGGAGTGGGCCTCGGGCACCATCGTCGACCTGAACGGCGCCTCCTACCTGCGTACCTGAGCCCGCGCGGGGCTCGGGTGCGGGTCCGACGGATCACGCCGAACGGACACTGCTGGCAGGATGATCGATATCTGGGCCAGCGGAGGTGCGGGATGACGGTCGGTCGGCGGAACGAGACGGTGCCGGGCGGGGACGGAACGGCCATCGGCCGGGACGAGGCGGTGCACGAACGGGCGCTGGCCACACTGGACCTGGAGACGAAGGTACGGCTGCTGTCCGGCCAGGATTTCTGGACCCTGCCCGCCATCGCGGAGATCGGTCTCGACTCGCTGGTGATGTCGGACGGTCCGATCGGGATTCGCGGGGTCCGCTGGACTCCGGACGATCCGTCGGTCGCGCTGCCCAGCCCCACCGCGCTAGCCGCCACCTGGGATCCCGGGCTGGCCCGCCGCGCCGGTCGGCTGCTCGGTGCGCAGTGCCGGCGCAAGGGCATCCACCTGCTCCTCGCCCCCACCGTCAACCTGCACCGCAGCCCGCTGGGCGGACGCCACTTCGAGTGCTACTCCGAGGATCCGCTGCTCACCGCCGAGATCGGCGTCGGCTACCTGACCGGCGTCCAGGACCTGGGGGTGGGCGCCACCGTCAAGCACTTCGTCGCCAACGACTCGGAGACCGACCGGTTCACCGTCGACGTGCGGGTCTCCGAGCGGGCGCTCCGGGAGATCTACCTCGTTCCGTTCGAGCGGATCGTCGCCGCCGGGGCCTGGGCGGTGATGGCGGCGTACAACGGGGTCAACGGCAGCACCATGACCGAGCACGGCGGCCTGCTTCGGGACCTGCTCAAGGACGAGTGGGGCTTCGACGGGGTCGTCGTGTCCGACTGGACGGCCGCCCGGAGCACCGCGGCGACGGCCAACGGCGGGCTCGACGTGGTGATGCCGGCCGCCGGCGATCCGTGGGGCGCGGCACTGGTCGCCGCCGTACGCGACGGCACCGTCGCCGAGGCGGTCGTCGACGACAAGGTGCGCCGGGTACTCCGGCTCGCGGGCCGGTTGGGGCTGCTCGACGGCGTACCCCCGGCGGTGGACCCGGGCGAGCGGCCCAGCGCGGGAGACGGCGCCACCGTGGCCCACGAGGTGGCGACCCGGTCGTTCGTGCTGGCCCGCAACGGCGGCGACCTGCTGCCGCTGGACGCCAGCGGGCTGAGCCGGGTCGCGGTGCTCGGCGCGCTCGCCGACGACGCCCGGATCCAGGGCGGTGGCAGCGCGCTCGTCGCGCCGCCGCACGCGATCTCGCCGCTCGCCGGCCTGACCGCCGCGCTTCCCGACGTCGAAATCGGGTACGCGGTGGGCGCCGACCCCCGGCGCCGACTGCCGGCCGCCGGTGGCGTCCAGTGGACTCCGATCACCGCCACCCTGCGGGCGGCCGACGGCCGGGTGCTCTACCGGGCGGAGCTGGACCGGGCGACGGTGCGTTGGATGGGTGACCTGCCGGACGGGATCCGGCCGGCTGAGTTGGCCAGCATCGAACTCTCCGCCCGGTACACCCCGATGACCAGCGGCACGCATCAACTCGCGATCGACGGTTCCGGGCTGTTCACCCTCACCCTGGACGACGCCGAACTCTTCGACGGCCCGCTGTTCGACGAGGCGGAGGGTCCCGACGCGGTCTTCCCCTCCTCGGTCGAGCGCCGCTTCGACGTGCCGGTACGCGCCGGCGAGCCAGTCGACGTGCGGCTGACCCGACGGGTGGTCGACGGCCGCGCCGGGTACGTCTCGTTCACCCTCGGTCACGGTGGCCCGGTTCCGGGCCAGGGCGACGCGGCCGAGGCGGCGCTGCTCGACGAGGCGGTCCGGGTGGCGGCCGGCGCCGACGTGGCGGTGGTCGTGGTCGGCACCACCGAGGAGGTGGAGTCGGAGGGGTTCGACCGGACGTCGCTGGCCCTGCCCGGTCGGCAGGACGAGCTGGTGTTCCGGGTCGCGGCGGCCAATCCCCGGACCATCGTGGTGGTGAACGCCGGCTCCCCGGTGCTGATGCCCTGGGCCGACGAGGTGGCGGCGATCCTGCTCACCTGGTTCCCCGGTCAGGAGGCGGGCACCGCACTCGCCGACGTCCTGCTGGGTCGGGCCGAGCCGGGCGGGCGGCTGCCCACCACCTGGCCGCGCCGGGCGGAGGACTGCCCGGCGCTGGACACCACTCCGGTGGACGACGTCCTCGACTACTCCGACGGGATCTTCGTCGGCTATCGCGGCTGGCGGGCCGAACCGCTGTTCCCGTTCGGACACGGGCTCGGCTACACCGACTGGGACTACCGGTCGCTGACCGTCGAGACCGGGCCGGACGGGCCGGTCGCGGTGGTCACGGTCCGGAACACCGGCCGTCGGGTCGGCCGCGAGGTGGTGCAGGTGTACGTCGGCCCGCGCGTCGCCGAGCCGGACCGGCCGATCCGCTGGCTCGCCGGCTTCGCCGGTGTCGAGGCGGCTCCCGGCGAGTCGGTGACCGTTCGGGTGCCCCTGCCGGCGCGTACCGCACAGGTCTGGACGGCGGACGGTTGGCGGACCCGGACCGGCGGCTACCGGGTCGAGGCGGCCCGCAGCGTCGCCGACCTCCGGCTGACCGCCGACCTCGATCTTCTTGATCCCTGATCCCGGACAGGTCCCTCGACCGGCGGCCGGGTCTCACCAGCGATCAGCCTCACCAGCGGCCGAGGCGGGCCGAGAGTACGGACAGCGCGGCGACCCCGGCGGTCGAGGTCCGCAGCACCTCGGTGCCGAGCCGTACCGGGACCGCCCCGGCCGAGGTCAACGTGCCGAGTTCGGTTGGCGACACACCACCCTCGGGGCCGACCACCAGGACGATCCCGCCGGTCGTCGGCAGGTCCACTGTGGCGAGCCGGAGGTCCGCCTCCTCGTGCAGGACGAAACCGGCCGCCGCCTCGGTGATCCGCCGGGCGACCAGCCGGGTCGACTCGTCCGGTGCCGCCGGAGTTCCGGACACCACCGGCAACCAGGCCCGGCGAGCCTGCTTCGCCGCCTCCCGGGCGGTCGCCACCCACCGCTCGCGGGCCCGGACACCCCGCTCCCCGCGCCACTGCGCGACCGACCGCTCGGCCGCCCAGGGCACGATCTCGTCCGCTCCGACCTCGGTCATCGCCTGTACGGCCAACTCGGCCCGATCGCCCTTGGCGATGCCCTGTGCGACGACGAGCCTCGGGTCGGGCGGAGCGACGTACCGCCGGGCGGTGACGGTGGCCGTCAGGGTGCCCCGGCCGACGGCGGTGACGACGGCGCTGGCCGTGCCGCCGCGCCCGTCGGCGAGCAGCAGCTCCTCACCGGTACGCAGTCGTTGTACGGTCGCGGCGTGGTGCCCTTCCGGGCCGTCGAGGGTGACGACGTCATCGGACGGTAGCGACTCGACCAGGAACAACGGCGCACTCACGGCGAGCAGGTTAGCTCACCGGGAGTTCCGTGGCCGGGAAGTGGCCCGACACCGGAGCGGCCCGCCGGCCGGACCGGTTGTCCGGTCGCGGTCGGCGGGCCGTCCACCGGCTGTGCTCAGGCGTGGCCGTTGAAGGCGTCGCGCATCCGGGAGAAGAAGCCGCCCTGCTTGCTCAGCTCGGCGACCTCCTCGCCCCGGGTCTTGGCGAACTCCCGCAGCATCCGCTCCTGGTCGGCGTCGAGCTTGGTGGGCGTCCGGACGTCGAGGTGGACGTAGAGGTCGCCCCGGCCGGTGCCACGCAGGTGCGGAACGCCACGGGCCCGCAGCCGCAGCGTCGAGCCCGGCTGGGTCCCCGGCTTGACGTCGACCGGCTCGTCGCTGTCCAGGGTCTTGATGGTCAGCCGGGTGCCCAACGCCGCCGCGGTCATCGGAACGGTCACCCGGCAGTGCAGGTCGTCGCCCTTGCGGGAGTAGACGTCGTGCGGTCGCTCGTGGATCTCCACGTACAGGTCGCCGGCGGTACCGCCACCGGGGCCGACCTCACCCTGCTGGGCCAGCCGGATCCGCATGCCGTCCTCGACCCCGGCCGGGATCTTGACGGTGAGCGAACGCCGGGTCCGCACCCGGCCGTCGCCGGCACAGGTGGGGCAGGGGTGCGGGATGACCGTGCCGTAGCCCTGGCAGACGGTGCACGGCCGGGACGAGACGACCTGGCCGAGGAAGGTGCGCTGCACCGACTGCACCTCGCCCCGCCCGCCGCACGCCTCGCAGGTGGCGAGGTGGGTGCCCGCCGCCGTACCGGCTCCGGAGCAGGTGGTGCAGAGCACGGCGGTGTCCACCGCGATCGGCGCCTCGACCCCGAACGCCGTCTCCGGCAGGTCCAGTTCGAGCCGCAGGATGGCGTCGGCACCGGGCCGGGTACGCGGCCGTGGTCCCCGGGCGCCACCGGCGGCACCGAAGAACGCGTCCATGATGTCCTGGAAGCCCACGAACGGCCCCCCGGCACCACCCGGGCCCGCGCCGGGGCCGCCGCCCGGAGCGAGCGGGTCCCCACCAAGATCGACAATCTGCCGCTTCTGGTCGTCGGAGAGGACCTCGTACGCGGCGTTGATGTCCTTGAACTTCTCGTGTGCCTCCGGATCCGGATTCACGTCCGGGTGGTACTGCCGCGCCAACTTCCGGTAGGCACGCTTGATCTCGTCGTCGGAGGCGTCCCGGCTGACGCCGAGAATCCCGTAGTAGTCCTTGGCCACTGCGTTCCGTGTCCTCATGTCTGTCTCGCGTTACCGTCCGCCGGTCGTCTCAGGGTGGGTTTGGTGGTCAGTTCTGCGCCAGCACGTCGCCGACGTAGCGTGCCACGGCCCGCACCGTGGCGATGGTGCCTGGGTAGTCCATCCGGGTCGGACCCAACACGCCGAGACCCCCGACGATGGTCGTCCCCGGACCGTATCCGGTGCTGACCACCGAGGTGGCCCGGAGATTGTCTATCTCGTTCTCGTCGCCGATCCGGACCTGGAGTGTGTTCGGTTCGACCTCACCGATCAGCTTGAGCAGGATGACCTCCTCCTCCAGCGCTTCGAGGATCGGTCGCAGCGAACCCTGGAAGTCGAGCAGTCCCCCTCGGGCCAGGTTGGCGGTGCCGGCCAGGGCGATCCGCTCCTCGTGCCGCTCGACCAGCGTCTCCATCAGCACGGTGGCGAGGGTGGTCATCGCCGGACACAGGCCCGGCGCCACCTCGTCGATCAGCGCCTGGACCAGCGGCGGGGTCTCGGCCAGCTTCTGGCCGCCGAGCCGCTCGTTCACCAGCCGGCGCAGGTCCGTCACGTCGTCGGCGGTGATCGGCGCGGGCAGTTCGACCAGGCGCTGCTCCACCCGGCCGGTGTCGGCGATCATGACCAGCATCAGCCGGGTCGTGGAGATCGGCACGAGTTCGAGGTGCCGCACCGAGGATCGGGCCAGGCTCGGGTACTGCACGACGGCCACCTGCCGGGTCAGCTGGGCGAGCAGCCGGACCGTACGGTGCACCACGTCGTCGAGGTCGACCGCGCCGATCATGAAGCGCTCGATCGCCCGGCGCTCGGCCGGCGTGAGCGGCTTGACCCGGGAGAGCCGGTCCACGAAGAGCCGGTAGCCACGGTCGGTGGGCACCCGGCCGGCACTGGTGTGCGGCTGCCGGATGTAGCCCTCCTCCTCCAGCACGGCCATGTCGTTGCGGACGGTGGCCGGGGAGACCCCGAGCTGGTGGCGCTCGACCAGCGCCTTGCTGCCGACCGGCTCCTGGGTGGCGACGTAGTCCTCCACGATCGCGCGCAGCACGTCGAGCTTGCGGTCGTCGAGACCCATCCTCACCTCCCTGCGACGTCCCGGCCCCGGCACCGATACGACCGGGGCGGCCACGACGGTCGGGCCACGGTTTCCCTGGCACTCGACTGTAGCGAGTGCCAGTCTACGACCAAGGTGCACCGGACGCGATGATCGTTTGGAAGGGCTGCCTGAGCCCGGACAACAGGCTTGCCCGGACACCCTACCCCGGCAGACCTAACAGGTACGGTCGGCTATTGTCCAGATCCGACCGTGAGCGTGGCTGGCGTCACTTGATCCGGGCACCTACCGTGACCCCCATGACTGAACCACCTCGCCCTCCCGGAGACTACGGCCCGGGTGGTCCGCCACACGACCCGTACTCGCCGGGCGCTCCCCCGCCGACCTCCGGCGGCGGCGCATATCCCCCGCCGACCTCCGGCGGCGGCGCGTACCCCCCGCCGACCTCGGGCGGCGGCGCGTACCCGCCGCAGGGCGGCTATCCCCCGCAGGGCGGCTACCCCCAGGGTGGCTATCCCCCGCCGGGCGGTTACCCCCAGGGTGGCTATCCACAGGGTGGTTACCCGCCACCGGGCGGCCAGTACGGCGCCCCGGCCGGCTACGCCACCAACGACGAGAAGACCTGGGCCCTGATCGCCCACTTCGGCGGGATCGTCGTGGGCTTCATCGCCCCGCTGGTCGCGATGCTGGCGAAGGGGAACGAGTCGCCGACCGTCCGGGCGCACGCCGTCGAGGCGCTCAACTTCCAGATCACCTGGGGCATCGCCTCGATCGTCGCGGTCATCATCGCGATGTGCTCGCTCGGGATCCTGTTCTTCCTGCCGTTGATCACCTGGCTCGTGGTGCTCATCTTCTCGATCATGGCCGGCATGAAGGCCAACGAGGGTGTGCTGTACCACTATCCGATGACGATCCGCATGGTCAAGTAACCCCGCGCACCCGTACGAACCTCGAAGTGGCCCGTGCCGGCTCCGGCACGGGCCACCGCCGACTTCAAGGGGGCGGGGGCAGTCAGGGCAGCAGGTCCCGGACGACGGCGTCGGCGAGCAGTCGCCCCCGCAGGGTGAGGACGGCGCGGCCCGAGTCGTACTCCGTCCCGGCCAGCAGGCCGGCGTCGCGGGCACCGGCCGCACCCGCCCGACCCGCGTCGTCCAGGGCCGCCAACGGCAGGCCGGAGGCCAACCGCAGCCGCAGCATCACGTCCTCGACCCGGCGGTCCGCCGCCGACAGCAGCTCCCGGGCCTGGCCGGGGGACGTCCCCGCCGCGAGCCGGGCCGCGTACGTCGCCGGATGCTTGACGTTCCACCAGCGGACCCCACCGACGTGGCTGTGCGCGCCCGGACCGAGGCCCCACCAGTCCCCGCCAGCCCAGTAGAGCAGGTTGTGCCGGCACCGCGCGGCCGGCGTCCGGGCCCAGTTGGACACCTCGTACCAGGAGAAACCCGCGCCGGACAGCGCCTGCTCCGCGGCCAGGTAGCGGTCCGCCGCGACGTCGTCGTCCGGGTACGGCAGCTCGCCCCGCCGCATCCGGGCCGCCAACCGGGTGCCGTCCTCCACGATCAGGGCGTACGCGCTGACGTGGTCGACCCCGGCGTCGATCACCGCCGCCAGCGACGCCGCGAAGTCGTCCGCGCTCTCCCCCGGCGTTCCGTAGATCAGGTCCAGGTTGACGTGGTCGAACCCGACCTCCCGCGCCTCCCCGACCGCCTGGATCGCGCGGCCGGCGGTGTGCCGCCGGTCGAGGATCGCGAGCACTCCGGGCGCCGCCGACTGCATGCCGAGGGAGATCCGGTTGTACCCGGCGGCCCGCAGCTCCTTCAACGACTCCCGGGTCACCGACTCCGGGTTCGCCTCGGTGGTGACCTCCACGTCGCCGGCCAGACCCCACAGCCGATCGATGCCGTCGAGGATCCGGGCGAGATCGTCGGCGGGGAGCAGGGTGGGTGTGCCACCGCCGACGAAGACCGTGTCGACCCGGGCCGGCGGCCGGTCCCCCAGCACCCGACCGGCCAACGTCAGCTCGGCGAGGACCTGGTCGACGTAGCCGTCCCGGTCCGCGTTCCCGCCGAGTTCGCCCGGGGTGTACGTGTTGAAGTCGCAGTAGCCGCAGCGGCTCGCACAGAACGGCACGTGGACGTAGACGCCGAACCCCCGCGCGCCCACTGTCGCGCGCGCGGCGTCGGGCAGCGAGCCGTCGACGGGTACGGGTTCACCCTCTGGGAGCACACCAGGCATACGACTAGTGTGCCGGCATGACCTCAGCCCCCGATGCGCTCGTCCGGGCGTCGACCACGCACGGAGTGACGACTCTCACCCTGGACAGCCCGCACAACCGGAACGCGCTCTCCACCCCGCTGATGACCCAGTTGCTCGCCGGGCTGGCCACCGCGGCCGCGGACGACACCGTCCGGGTGGTGGTGCTCTCGCACACCGGGCCGGTCTTCAGCTCGGGCGCGGATCTGAAGGAGACGGCGGCGGCGTACCGGGACGGCACCGTGCCGGTGGCGATGCTGGGTGACGTGCTGGCGGCGATCTGGGAGTGCCCGAAGCCCGTGGTGGCCCGGATCGGCGGCCCGGCCCGGGCCGGTGGGGTCGGTCTGGTCGCGGCGGCCGACATCGCGATCTGTGCCCAGGAGGCGACGTTCGCCTTCACCGAGGTACGGCTCGGGGTCGTTCCGGCGGTCATCTCGTCGACCGTGCTGCCCCGACTGCAACCCCGGGCGGCAGCGGAGCTCTACCTGACCGGGGACGTCTTCGACGGGCGCCGGGCGGCCGAGATCGGGCTGGTCACGACGGTCACGACGGCGGAGGCGCTCGACGAGACGGTGGCCTCGTACTGCCTCGCCCTGGTCCGGGGCGCACCGGGCGCGCTGGCCGGCGCCAAGGAACTGCTGCGTCGTACGCCGGCACAGGACTTCCGGACCGGACTGGCCGAGCTGACCGAACTGTCGACCCGGTACTTCCACTCCGAGGAGGGTCGGGAGGGCGTCGCCGCGTTCGGCGAGAAACGGCCTCCCCGATGGGTACCCGGGAGCTGAGTTCCCTGGGCGGCCGTAAGGCACATTCCGGGCCGGATACGGCGTTCCGCACCTGGTGTGCCGAAGATTACGACTGGGCGAAGTAGGCTGTGTCGCACTATCGAACAGGGGGTGGCGGTGCGGACTCGGGCGATGGTCGCGGCGGGAGTCGCGTTGGCGGCGGTCGCCGGTTTCGGTGTCTACCTGAGCGCCCGCGAGTTCGGGCACAACCTGCCCCTGCCGAACGCCGCGCGCGGCTGTGTCGTCGAGGCGGACGGTCGGGTCGCCCTCAACGCCGAACAGATGGCCAACGCGGCGACGATCGCCGCCGTCGGCATCCGGCGCAAGATGCCCGAGCGGGCCGTGGTGGTGGCGCTCGCGACCGCGTTCCAGGAGTCCCGGCTACGCAACCTGACCGGCGGTGACCGGGACTCGGTCGGGCTCTTCCAGCAACGGCCGAGCCAGGGCTGGGGGACGCCGGAACAGATCCGTGACCCCCGCTACGCCGCCACCAAGTTCTACAACGCGCTCCGCAAGGTCCGTGGCTGGGAGCGGATGGAGATCACCGACGCGGCGCAGAAGGTACAGCGCTCGGCCTACCCCCGGGCATACCAGCAGTGGGCGGACGAGTCGACCGTGCTGACCCGGGCGCTGTTGGGCAACGCCACCGGCGCGGTGGCCTGCACCGTGGGCCGGGAGCCCGCGATGCGCGGTGACGCGGCGGCCGCCGCCCTGACCGCCGGCCTGAAGCTCGACTGGGGCCGCCTGGAGACGTCGGTCCCGGCGGAGTTGACCGGTCTGGCCGTACCGATCGCGGACGTACGGGTGGGCTGGCGCTACGCACACTGGCTCGTGTCGCACGCCGACGACCACGGGGTGAAGACGGTCCGGTTCGCCAACCTGGAGTGGACGGCGGACGACGGCACCTGGTCGCAGGTGCGCGGCTCCTCGGGCACGCCGGATCAGGTGATCGCCGAGGTCTTCGGCGACTGAACGGCGGCTGGCGACTTTCGCTAACCCGCAGTGATTGCACAAACGGTCATACCGGCAGCTTCACCCCGATTATCCAGGGCACCTGTCACGCTGAGTCAAGCTCTCACTTCCCTCCGTACCGCCGAATGGCCCTCGCCGATCCGCCGGCGCAGCGCCCGGGTCGGGCTCTTGCCGGGAGGGTTAGGATCGGCAGCCTGTGTGCTCAGAAAGAGTTTCACCCTTATGGGGAGGGGATGGACACGGTGTTCGATTACGGCGGCCGGACCGGATACGAGCCGATCAGTGACACGGATCGCAAGGAGTTCCACGAGCAGGGGTTCATGTTGCTCCGCAACGTCCTGACCGAGGATCACCGCGCGGCCCTGGAGGAGGCGGTCGACCGGGTCTACGCCGAGGAGAAGGCCGCCGGCAACACCACCAAGGACGGCACCCTGCACCTGCTGGGCTTCCTGGAGCGGGACGAGCTCTTCGGCGAGCTGCTCACCCACCCGATCGCCTTCCCCTACATGTGGGGCCTGGCCGGATGGAACATCTACACCCACCACAACCACCTGGACGTCACGCCCCCGGCCCTGGAGCCGGAGAAGCCGTACTGGGGCTGGCACCAGGACGGCTACCGGCAGAACTCGGATCCCGAGACGATGGACCCGAACCTGCCCCGGCCGATGTTCTCGCTCAAGGTCGCCTACGTGCTCTCCGACCTGTCGGAGAAGGGCCGGGGTGCGACCAAGGTGATCCCGGGCAGCCACCTGTGGAACTCGCTGCCGCGCCCGGCCGACCTGTCGGTGCAGAACCCCGATCCCGAGGGCACCGTCGAGATCACCGCCAACCCCGGCGACGCGTTCATCTTCGACCGGCGGCAGTGGCACTCCCGGTCCACGAACCTGTCCAACATCACCCGCAAGATGCTCTTCGTCGGCTACACCTACCGGTGGATCCGTCCGCTGGACGAGCTGCACCCGGACAAGGACGGCCAGTGGTACGCCAACCGCACGCCCGTCCAGCGCCAGTTGCTGGGCGAGGGTACGCACACGGCCAACTACTGGGGCATCAACTGGAACGGCTACGTGGACGACGAGATCCCGCTGCGCAAGGAACTCAAGGAGCGGGGTCTGCTCGACCGCAGCATCCCCTGGCTGCGCTGATCCACCGAGGCGGTTCCCGGGACCGCTGAACCGGCCCGACGTACCGGCCCTGTCGCACGGCAATGGACAGGGCCGGTACGTACGCCGGAGCATCCTTTAACCCTGGGTAATTCTCGCCACGTCGCCGATAATTCCGATCGGGCCCCGACGACGATATTGATCGCGGCATTCTTTCGTGATCCGATTCTCGCCCCACACGCTGCGACGACAGATCCGGCGAGTCGGCGGCCAACTGGGCACGCCGACCGTGAACGTGACTGACGGCCAATTTGATTCACGTTCCCACCGACGCTCGCGCCGGTGTCCAACTGACTACGTCAACCGGCCGGAGAGCCGGTAGATATCCACGAGAAGATCCCACAACTCGTCGTTCAAGCGCTGGCCATTGTCGTTCGTCAACTGGTGCGCCGGGCACTTCATCGTCGGAGTCGACGGCACGAGCCCGCTGGGCGGAACGCTGGCGAACCGGATCTTCCGCTGCCCCTCCGGGCCGACGATCCGGAACTTGTCCGGCGCGATCCGGAAGGCGCCTCCGGCGATGTCCGCAACGGTGAACCGCGGATGTTGGATCTCCCTCGGGTCACCCGTGAGGTGCCGCATCCGGACCATCTCCTGCTCGTCGTGCAGGACGGACAGGCTCGCCAGCAGGGGCGTGCTGGCCCGGAGGGTCGTCTCCAGCGCCTGGCCGGACAGACCCACGGTGTCCCGCCCGTACGCGAGCGCGGACTCCAGACAGATCAACGCCTCCAGCATCGCCAGGCTGATGTTGCGCTTGAACTTGTGCCGCAGCGAGGCCGCCAGTTCCGTAGCGTCGGCGCCGGGCGCCGGCACCATCTGGTCTTCCCAGACGACGGCGTCCCGATGTTCGGCCACCACCGCGATCGCATGATCCAGAATCGTGCCCGGTCGGGCGAAGAGGCCGTCGACCAGATCGCGGAATAGCAGGTCCAGCCTTTGCAGGTTATCGACAAGATCGCGACCCGGCGCGGCGCGGCGCAATTCCGTCAGCGCGAAGGAATCTCGCAGTGTCTCGAACCACACTTCGACCAGCGGCGTGTACACCTCAAGGTACAGCGCCGCCTTGGGGTGCCGGTACGAAAGCTGTTGGTGTGACACCCTAGTGCTTCCCGGTAAAGATTCCGCGGACACTTACGGAGCGTAACATCTAAGATCATTTCGCGCAAATGTGAATATCATAATCACCACTCTAGGTGGCACCGACCACCTGATCGGCCGATCATCCGATCGTATGACCGTCGTGAATTTAGCGGCTCCGGGCAACGTGCGCCAGACCCGATACCGGACACGTACCGCAAGCGGGACCATCGGCGGTCGGACCCGGGAGGTCCGGGCAAGCACGGGGGCGCCGGACCGAGTCGGCCGGCGCCCCCCGTTGCTGGGAAGTGGAGTGCTCAGTAGCGGCTGACTCGCCGACGGCGGCCGACTCCGGCGACCAGAGCCACCGCCACGGCAGCCAGGACAACCTGGATCAGCAACTCGGTCCAGTCGATGCCGGGCGTCGCGGTCGCGATGCCGGCGGCCCGGGCGATGACCGTGCCGAGCAGTGCGGCACCGACACCGATGAGCATGGTCAACCAGATCGGCATGTCCTGGCGGCCCGGTACGACGAGACGACCGAGTGCGCCAATGACGAGGCCGACGATGAGCGCGGTGATGATACCCCAGACGGTGAGTTCCACGGCCGTCCTCCTTCAGATCCGTCACGTTGTTGTGGTGACAGCTAGATTCCCGGAGGGGGAAAAACTCAAACCGACCTAGTGGCGCAGACGTCGCGCGGCATCCCGGATCGCCGCATCCATCGTGCCGAAGGCCAGAGGGGGCGGATCCGCCAGAGAGAACCAGGTCAGCTCGGTGGACTCGGTCGGGTCGAGCACGATCTCCGGGGCTCCCAGGGTGGCCAGAAAAAAGTTGTCGAGGACCGGCAGGACCTCGTCCTGGAACTCGTAGCTTCCGACGTACATCCCGACGAAGTCACCGAGGTTGACCTCCACGCCCAGTTCCTCCCGGGCCTCCCGCACGGCGGCCTCGGCCGGGTGCTCCCAGCCGTCGCAGAATCCCCCCGGCGTCTCCCACCGGCCGATCATGGGCTCCGCCGCCCGCCGGAGCGCGAGAAAGCGCGGTCCCGCCGGGTCGGGTGGCCGGGCCGTCGGATCCTGGTCGAGCACGATCAGTCCCACCGTGGGGCGGGCGTTGACGAAGAGCTGGTACCCACATCCAGCGCAGGTCGTCGGAGCGGGTGCCGGCAACGGGGTCGCGCACCGGGGGCAGAAGGAGGCGCTGGGGCCGTACCCCCGGGGGGTCACTTCTTGCCGCCCGCCTTGCCGTCGCCGGAGTCACCGGTGGAGAGCGCCGCGATGAATGCCTCCTGGGGAACCTCGACCCGGCCCACCATCTTCATCCGCTTCTTCCCCTCCTTCTGCTTCTCCAGCAACTTCCGCTTCCGGGTGATGTCACCGCCGTAGCACTTGGCCAGCACGTCCTTGCGGATCGCCCGGATGGTCTCCCGGGCGATCACCCGGTTGCCGATCGCCGCCTGGATCGGCACCTCGAACTGCTGCCGGGGAATCAGCTTCTGCAGCTTCGCCGCGATCGAGACGCCGTAGTTGTACGCCTTGTCCTTGTGCACGATGGCGCTGAACGCGTCGACCGGTTCGCTGTTGAGCAGGATGTCGACCTTCACCAGGTCGGACCGCTGTTCCCCGGAGGGCTCGTAGTCGAGCGAGGCGTAGCCCTTGGTACGACTCTTGAGCTGGTCGAAGAAGTCGAAGATGATCTCGCCGAGCGGCAGTGTGTAGCGCAGCTCGACCCGGTCCGCGGAGAGGTAGTCCATCCCCTGGAGCGAACCGCGCCGCCCCTGGCAGAGTTCCATCACCGCGCCGACGTAGTCGTTCGGGGTCAGTACGGTGGCCCGGACCACCGGCTCGTACACCTCGGCCACCTTGCCGGTCGGGTACTCGCTCGGGTTGGTGACCGTCACCTCGGTGCCGTCCTCCAGGGCCACCCGATAGACCACGTTCGGCGCGGTCGAGATCAGGTCGAGCCCGAACTCGCGCTCCAGCCGCTCACCGATGATCTCCAGGTGCAGCAGGCCGAGGAAGCCGCAGCGGAAGCCGAAGCCGAGCGCCGCCGAGGTCTCCGGCTCGTAGTTGAGCGCCGCGTCGTTGAGCTTCAGCTTGTCGAGCGCGTCCCGCAGGGCCGGGTAGTCGGAGCCGTCGATCGGGTAGAGGCCGGAGTAGACCATCGGCTTCGGGTCCTTGTACCCACCGAGGGCCTCGGACGCCGGCCGGGAGTTGATGGTGACCGTGTCACCGACCCGCGACTGCCGGACGTCCTTGACCCCGGTGATCAGGTAACCCACCTCGCCGACCCCGAGCGCCCGGGCCTTCTCCATCTCCGGAGAGACCACGCCGAGCTCCAGCAGCTCGTGCACCGTGCCGAGGGACATCATCTTGATCTTGTCGCGGGCCTCGATCCGGCCGTCGATCACCCGGACGTAGGTCACCACGCCCCGGTAGACGTCGTAGACCGAGTCGAAGATCATGGCGCGGGCCGGCGCGGCCGCGTCGCCGACCGGCGGCTTGAACTGCCGGACGATCTCGTCGAGCAGGTACTCGACGCCCTCACCCGTCTTGCCGGAGACCCGGATGCAGTCGCTCGGGTCACCGCCGATCAGGTGTGCCAGCTCCTCGGCGTACTTGTCCGGCTGCGCGGCCGGCAGGTCGATCTTGTTGAGCACGGGGATGATGTGGAGGTCGTTCTCCATCGCCAGATAGAGGTTGGCCAGGGTCTGGGCCTCGATCCCCTGCGCGGCGTCGACCAGCAGGATGGCGCCCTCGCAGGCGGCCAGCGACCGGGACACCTCGTAGGTGAAGTCCACGTGCCCCGGGGTGTCGATCATGTTGAGCACAGCCTGCTCGCCCTGCCGGTCACCCTCGCGGATGGTCCACGGCATGCGGACCGCCTGGCTCTTGATCGTGATGCCGCGTTCCCGCTCGATGTCCATCCGGTCGAGATACTGGGCGCGCATCTGCCGTGGGTCGACCACACCGGTGAGCTGCAACATCCGGTCGGCCAGCGTCGACTTGCCGTGGTCGATGTGGGCGATGATGCAGAAGTTCCGGATGCGGCCGGGGTCGGTGGCACCAGGAAGGTTCGCGCCGGGGTCGGGCGTCGGTGGCACGGCGGTCCGTTCTGCTTGGCTGACGACAATGGGCCTTCTATGTTCCCATGCCGTCCGGGGGCGCCCGGCCGTGGCCGGCGGATCACCACCGCGAGTTCGGTCACGGCCCAGCACCGAATCGGTCACCACCCGACTCGACGCCCACCTCCGAACGGGTCGGCGCGGCACTGCGAACCGGTCAGCACCCCACTCGGCTCCGTGCCCATCACCGATGATCCGATCCGGCACCGCTCGGCGAGCCGTTGACCGGGTACGGCAGCCGGGCCAGGGCAGACTTGTCGGCATGGCCGCCATTTCGGTACCGCCCCGACCGTACGACGCCACCGCCGTACGGCCCGGCTGGGCCGACCTCCCGACCGAACTGCGCGCCGCGATCGCCGCCCGCCTGGGGGCCAGGGTCAACTGGGCGAGCACCGCCGGTGGCGGCTTCACCCGCGGGTTCGCGGCAGTACTACAGACCGTGGCCGGGGACCGGGTCTTCGTGAAGGCGGCGTCGCTGATCGACCAGCGACACCTGAGCGACTGGTACGCGCGGGAAGCCGCGATCACCGCCGTACTTCCGGCCGAACTCGCGGTCGCCCGGCCGCGCTGGACGCTCACCGCGGCCGGTTACTTCGTGATCTGTCTGGACGCCATCGACGGGCGAATGCCCGGTCTTCCCTGGGTGCCGGCGGAACTGGATGCGACCCTGGCGGCGTACGCGACCGTCGCCGACGCGTTGCGGAAGCCCCCACCCGGCCTGGTCGCGCTCGGTGCGCCCCGGCTCGACGAACTGGTCCGCGCCGATCTCGCCTGGTGGGGAGAGCTGGCCGCCGGCCGCGAGACGCTGCCGAACCTGCCCGACGTCGCCCGGCACCGGCTACCCGAACTGGCCGCCCTGGAGGCGCGGCTGCCCGGGTACACCGAGAGCACCTCCATGATCCACGGCGATCTCCGGGTCGACAACGTCCTGCTCAGCGCCGCAGGCACCGCCTGGTTCTGTGACTGGACGTGGCTCTGCTTCGGGCCCGCCTGGTTCGACCTGGCCGGTCTCCTGGTCACCGCGTACGCCAGTGGGCTCGACGCCGACGAGCTGTTCGGAAGCCACCCGGCGGCGTCCGACGCACCGGCCGACGGCCTGGACGCCGCGCTCGCCGCGCTCTCCGGATACTGGCTGGTACGCGCTGCGGCCGGGCCGAGCACCGGCTCACCACACATCCGGGCACACCAGCGGTGGAGTGGAGAGATGTCGCTCGGCTGGCTGGCCGAGCGGCAGGGATGGAGATGAGCCGTTTTGGCCTCGAACCCGGCTACCTGGTAACGTAGCTCTTCGCGCGTGCCGACACGGCTGCGTTGTGACGTGCATCGTCGCGCCGCGCATCAAAGCAAACGGAAACCCTAGCTACCAGGCTGAGCTAGCTACCAGGACGAGGCTGTCGCGTGGCGAACATCAAGTCCCAGATCAAGCGCAACCGGCAGAACGAAAAGCGCCGGTTGCGCAACAAGTCGGTCAAGTCGTCGCTGAAGACCGCCATCCGCAAGTTCAACGAGGCCAGCGAGAGCGGAGACGCCACCAAGGCGACCGAGCTCATGCGGGACGCCTCGCGCAAGCTCGACAAGGCGGTCAGCAAGGGCGTGATCCACCAGAACCAGGCGGCGAACCGCAAGTCTGCGATCGCCAAGCGGCTGCAGTCGCTCTCCGCCTGACGTAACACCACACACCTGACGCGTGGCCCCCGAGCCGACTGGCTCGGGGGCCATCCGTTGTTGCTTCGGCAGGGCCGTACCGATGAGCCGCTCCGCAGGGCCGTACCGGTAGGGCGCTTCGGCAGGGCCGCGGGTCAGTCACTCGTAGCGACGCTTGGCCGACTGGCGTCCGCGCTGCCGGACGGTGTCGGTCGGATCCAACCGGACCAGCCAACGCCGGACCGGCCGCTGGTCCAGGCGCTCGCTCGGCCCCCGGTTCAACGGCTTGCCGCCTCCGGTTCCGGGTGGGGACTCGATCTGCTGCTGGCCCTGTGGGTGCTGGCTCTGTGCCGCTCCGGCCTGGGCCCGGCCAGCCCCCTTCTTCCGACTGGCCGTAGCGTCACCGGCGTTCACCCGGTCGGCCGCACCGGCGTTGGCGCGCTCGCCGGCATTCGACCGCTCGGCCACGCCGGTACTCGACCGCTCGCCGGCATTCGACCGCTCGGCCACGCCGGTACTCGACCGCTCGCCGGCATTCGACCGCTCGGCCGCTCGCCCCGGGATCGGGGTCGGGCTGGGACGGGGCGGGACACCGGGCGATCCGGCGTTCCTGCCGGGCTGCCTGGACGGGTCCGAGGTCCGGACCCGGTCCGCGTCCTGGCGGCGGGAGCGGTTGGGGATGTCCACGGTCGGCCGGGGCCGAAGATCCTTATCCGGCCGGTACCCCCATCGGCCGTGACGTCCCAGCCGCGCCCAGACCGCCGCGCTCATGCCCAGCGGGCGAGCCGCCGGATCGGGCCGGTTCGGGGATGGACGATCCGGATCGGGCGTACCGGACGACGGGCCTGCGCCGTCGCCCCCGTCGGAGCCGACAGCGGTCAGCGGAACGCCCTGACCCGGCTCGGTCACCATCTGCCGCGGTACGCGGGCCCGTCCCACCGCCGGCTGGATCTCCCGGCGAAAGCGCTCGCGTTCCTGTGCGGGCACCCGCGCCGCCGACCGCACCACCGCGGCGGCGACCACGTCGTTGACCTTCACCATGACAGCGACGGTTGCCGGCAGGACGAGTACCCCCCACCAGCTCACCAGCTCTGCCAGGGCGAGCAGCAGACCGAGCGAAACCGTGCCCTCGAAGAAGACGAAACACAGCGTTCCGCCCGGATCGACGTGTCGGAGTCGCAGCACCCTGGCGTACAACGGGCGTAACCGCTCCTCCTCGACGGACATGGCGGCTGCCGACGTCATCGCGAAACGCTCGCCTTGCGGGCGGCCACGACCGCGACGACGGCACGTTCCAACGCGTATCCCCGGTCGTCGGCGCCGCCCTTGACGGCGGCGTTGCACTCGGCGGCGGCGTACATCGCGTCGGCGAGCCCTTCCGGGGACCAGCCCCGGCCGACCCGCTGCGCCTTTTCGATCTTCCACGCGGGCATGCCGAGGCTGCTCGCCAACTGGTACGCGCTGCCCCGGCCCGCCGAGCTGACCCGGGCCACCGTCCGCACCCCGTCGGCGATCGCGTCGGCGACCGGGACCGGATCCACGCCCACGTGCAGCGCCCAGCGCAGCGCCTCCAGGGCCCCGGGCAGGTCACCGGCCATCGCCGCGTCGGCGACCGTGAACCCGCTCACCTCCGCACGTCCCCGGTAGTACCGGGCCACCGTGTCGGCACCAATCCGCCCGTCGGTGTCGGCGAGGAGTTGCGAGCAGGCGGAGGCGAGCTCGCGCAGATCGTTCCCGACCGCTGCGAGCAACGCCTCGGCCGCGTCCTCGGTGCACCGTCCACCGCCACGCCGGAACTCGTCTCGGACGAACGAGACCCGGTCGCGGTGCCCCTTCAGCTTCGTCGCCGGTACGACCTCCGCGCCCGCCGCCCGCAGTCCGTCGGCGAACGCCTTGCCCTTCGCCCCACCGGCGTGCGCCACCACCAGGTGCACCTCCGGGTCGGGATTCTTCGCGTACGACAGCAGGGCGGCGACCAGGTCCTTGCGGGCGTCCTGTCCGGCCCGGACGATCAGCACCCGCCGACCGCCGAACAGGGACGGGCCGAGCAGTTCGGCGATCTCCCCCGGATTCAACGCCCCCGCTTCGTGATCATGCACGTCGACGCCCGGATCGACGGCCTTGGCCGCGTCGACCGCACCGGCGATCGCCCGGGTGGCAAGCAGTTCCTCGTCGCCGAGGACGAGTAGGACGGAAGCGAGGCTGACGGGGGTCACTAGGTCATCGTCGCATGCGGCGAGTGCCCATCGGGCCTGGTCACCCCGCTCGCTGCGGCTGACCCTGCACTAAGCGCAAATCCAGACATTTACCTTAACCCCGACATTCTTCGTTGCCGCCGCACTTGATCCGGCCCGCACCCGCACCCACCGGACCACCGTCTACCGGGGACGCGCGGCGCGCTGGAGACGCCCATCATCGGCCCCGATTTCGGCCCGGCGTTCGCGACCGGAAGCCTCATTTCCGACGGGGGTCGGCGTCGGTGACGGTCGTTCACCGCCTCGACGAGGTACCCGGTTCCAGCCCCCGCACCGCAACCCCGAGTCGGCCACCGCCGACCCTGACCACCGCCACATCCCCGTCGGTGTCGGTCCGCAACACTCGGACACCGGACCGGACCAGCCGGGCGAGCACCCCGGGATTGGGATGCCCGTATCCGTTGTCGACCCCCACCGGCACCAGTGCCACCGCCGGCCGCACCGCGTCGAGAAACGCCGGCTCCTGGTACGCGGATCCGTGGTGGGCGAGTTTCACCACCTCGGCCCGGAACGCGCTGACCGGAAACCGGTCGAGCAACGCCCGCTGTTCCTCGGTCTCCGCGTCCCCGGTCAGCACAATGCTCGTGCCACGCACCTCGGCGCGCAGCACCACGGAGCAATACCACGCCGAAGGTATGAACAAGAGCGGCACCGGCTCGACCTGCTCATGCGCGTCTACTCCTGGTCGACCCGCCGCACATGTCCATCACCGAGCGCTGTCACAAACGCCTCGGCCAGCGATGTCCAGAGGCCAGCCGGGATGCCGTGGCCCTCCGCGATGAGGTCGGTGACGTCGTCGGGCTTCCAGCCGTCCTGGCTGATGTACGGCACCCACCACGCACCCCGGTTCTCCCAGGCGGCGTTGTGGGATCGACGCTCCGAACTCATGTCGAGGATGCGCCGGATGTCGTTGCGCACCAGTGTGGCCTTGATACCCCGGAACATTGTTCCCGCCGGCGGGAACGCGGGCCAGGTACGGGCGAACGACGAATTGAGCCTCTGGAAGTCGGTGGTGACTGCCGAGACGCCGAGGCTCAAGCAGCCGGCGGCCAGACCTTCGCCAACAAGGGTCTCCTGCACGGTCACGCTCAGTCCAGCCACCAGCCCACCCTAGCCGTCCCGCAAGCCTGGTCAGCTCACCGCTCCGCCTTCGGTCGTGACACCGACGGCGGCCAGTTTCGGGAGCAGACGGTACGGCGTGAGGGGAAGGACTTCGAGAAGCCGGTACGACAACCAACTTAAACAGGAACCATGCACTATGGAACAGACCCACCGACCGAGAGGAGCCGGGAGCAAGATCACTACCCGCGGGACATCCCAGACCGCCCCCTGCGCCGAAAGCCCCACAGACACGCCCCAAACCTTCGCCGATGCGGAGGCACGAGGTGCGTACGCACTCCTTCGAGAACTTCACGACCACGCCAGCCGCTACCGCTCTGGCGAGCGAGACCGCCTCCACGATCTGGCCGAACTGGCCCTCTCCTCCGCCGTCGTCGCCTGGTGGTCGCGCTGGCAGCCCCTGATGATGCACCGCGCCCTGGCAGCCGGCGCCTCCATTGCCGAGGTTGCCGCTGCGGCCGGCACTGACGAGCGCGAGGTCTACGACCGCTGGTCTGCGTGGGCGGATCGGCAAGAGCAGCTTGTCATCGGGGGCCGAGTCGCCATCGATCCGGCCGAAGGTGCTGCGATCCGTGCACGCATCCGCCCCCAGCCACCGCGCTGAGCAGACGAACCACATCGAACGGCGGTTCTCTGGCCCCCACCGCAGTGCGGCTATCCCCCGACAATGGCGCCACCCGCACGGAATTACATAGCAACTCTAAACAGGAACAGTCCATGGAGCACAACGAAAACGCGAAGGAGGTCATACAACCCGCAGCAACGGTCCACGGCTACCAGGCGCACGAGGCCATCAACCCGTTCGCACGCCTGGCACATGACACCAACGGCCAGCTCAGGCCCCGCTTTAGGCTCGTGTCCCGTGCCGCCGGCAAACTGGCCTGCGGTGACTTCGTCATCGAGCCAGCATTAGGCCCAGTCCACGTCGTCGCGACCGAACCAATGTCCACCGGCCCGAAGGCGGCAGGTGCCGACGTACAAGTGCGATGGAGGGATATCGACGGTCCCTGTACGGCGATTGGCCGCTACCCCGCCAGCCTCATGTTCGCTACCTCTCATCCGGCGGCGGCCGACATCTGCCTCATAGAGCGGGGCATCGCCCAAGCACGACACAAAGGAGGGAGCATCAAGGCACCCATCGCCCGCCTTATCGCTGCTCATTTGCAATGGGACCCGCAGACCGCGCTCTACCGATTCGCAGTCGACGGATCGCTTAATGATCGGTTACTTGACGAACTTGACCAAGTGAAGCACCGCCAGCTACCGCAGTTGCGCGCCTGGGTCGACGCGCTTGCCTGCTACCACCTCGGACGGGATGACCACGGACCCCTCCCGGGTTGGAAACCGGAGCTTGCGCGCGCTCGGCCGCTTGCTCTTAAGGTGTCCAGCCGTCGGTCAGCCGAATTGCCCCCACCGCTGAGGAGCGACCTCGTGTCGTCCGAAGTTGCGCTTCAGCTCGTGGATGCCGCCTTCGCACTCGGCGCAGCCGCGCGGTACAAGGACCACTTCTCGTCCGCCTACCTAACGCGGATCCTAGAACGCTGGAGCAGCAGACGGTTGTGACAGTCTCCGTACGTCATCGACCGAAGCCACTCATTGGCGTTTCCCTCTCTGCACACGTCAACGCTCGGTTGTCTAGCCGTTACAGCAGGGTAACCTCCATCGAGGATGTTAACGACTTTCGTACCCCAAAGCCTCGGGAGGCTCTCGTGCTTGCTACTCGACGTCGCCGCATCCAGCTGCTCCTCACCACTATCGCCACCGCGGCCGTCAAGGCGAACGCTCAAGCTTCACCGCAGCCGACTACATCGCCCTGCTCGACGCCGCGCACCACACACTGGGCGCACCGATCGTGCTGTGCTGGGACAACCTCAACACCCACGTCAGCAAGACCATGCGTGCGCTCATCGACACCCGGGACTGGCTTACCGTCATCCGCCTACCGGCCTACGCCCCTGACCTCAACCCCACCGAAGGCGTGTGGTCCCACTTCAAACGCCGGATCGCCAACCTCACCGCACACGGCGTCGACCACCTCGCCCGGACCGTCAACAGACGCCTGCGCCAGATCCAGAACCGGCCCGACTTCGCCGCCGGGTTCCTCGCCCAAACCGGCATGACCCTCGAACCCGAACCACCCCGAACCTAACCTTTCAAGATCTGAAGCAGTGGCGGCTGATTCGTCTCGTCAGCCAGATCACCGAAGCCGTCACTGGGCATGCACCATGGGCGCAGGTTGGTGCACCTCGTTGGTTCCGCGACGAGACAGTTCGCACACTTCACCAACTCGCCGAGCCGCTGCCGTAGGCAACGCAGCGACCTCTCGTGCCTGGCATCGGTTCGACGAAGACCCGGGGCCGGTAGAAGACGTCCTGGACCCCGTCGTGCACCATTGCAGAGCAGGCTCCAGCCCTGTTCACGGAAGCAACCGTGAGGCCGCCCGCGTGATCGCCTGGTGCCGCCCGGTACACCGGGAACCCGCTGCCCGGGTTGGCCCGACTGGCCCGGTTGCAATGCTCGACGACCAGGGGTCTCAAGCACCTGGTCAGATGTAGGTACGTATTCAGCTTGAGACAGCCGGTTGGGGCAACCACGGCCCGGTGGTGAATAGCTGCTTGAGCACGTCGAGGGCGTCCTGTCCGTGTTTGGCGGCGGTAGACAGGTAGGAACGCAGGGTGGCGAAGTCGGCCAGTCCTTGCAGGGTGCGCCAGGTCGCGGAGATCTTCTGCTGGAGCTTGACCGGGCGTAGATCGCGTTCTGCCTGGTTGTTCGTGAACGGCACGGCCAGATCGACGGTGAACCGCAGGATCGTGTCGCGGTGGGTGGCGAAACGTTCGACCAGCGTGCCGGCGCGGGACAGCTTGCCGTCGCGGTCAGGCGGGTTCTGCTGGCGGCCGTAGGCGACCGCCCCGGCATAGCAGGCCCGGATGTGGCTGACCTCGTCGGTGGTGAGCGCGTCGCGGCCGGCGGCGACGGCCTGTTCGGTCATCTTCTTGGCCATCAGCAGGGTGCCGGCCATCACCTCGGCCCATTCCTGGCCGGCTGGATCCTGCTCGTGCACGCCGCGCAGGTCGCGGATCAGGTGCGCCCCGCACCAGGCGTGCTCGGCGTCGGTCAGATGCCGGTAGGCGGCGTAGCCGTCACGCACCAGGGCGCCGGTGAACCCGGGCAGCACCCCACCGGCGTCGATATCGGCCGCCGACCGGCCCTCCACCCGACGTGCTCCTCAGTGACCACCTGGTGCACGAACCCGGTCGACACACCCACCCCGAGCAGACCACCAATCAGCGCGGCGACCCGCCCGTACGGCAGGAACTGCGCCGCCCGGGCATACACGGCGGCAGCCCTGACGCCTGTGCCGTACTGCACCCGGCCAGACACCCGTGCGGCACCGCCGGCTCGCTGACCTGCCCACACCCGGCACACCGCACCGCAACGAGCCGGTGTTCGGTGACCTGCGGCCGGCGTTCGGGCAGCTCCACCACCTGCCGGCGCTGCCGCCCGTACTCGCGGCCATCGGCCAGTCCTGCCCCACAGGCCGGGTTGACGCACCGCTGCGGCCGATGCTCCACCACCTGATCCGGGTCGGCCACCAACTCCAACGTCGATCCCAGCGCACCCGGCTGCTTACCTCGCCGTCTACCGCTGCCCTTGCTCTCGCCCGGCTGCGGACGTGGCCCCGCCAGCCCATTAGACGACGGCGGTTTGGACGAGTTCGACGAGTTCAACCCCAGCCGGCGCCGCAGTTCCACGTTCTCGGCTTCCAGTCGATCCACCCGTTCCCGCAGCTCAACCAGCATCGCCAACAGCTCCTCATACGAGGGCGGGACACGCGGCACGGACGACACACCATGATCATGCCAGCCGATCAACCAGAGTGGACTACCGGCCGCCGGCTCATCTCAAGCTGAATACGTACAGATGTAGTGCTGTCGTCCGTGGCGGCGAGATCCTTCAATACCGCAAACAACGGATTTCGTCGCCAACACTATAAGACGCATCCGGCCGATCCGTCCGAGCGCCACCCTTTGTCTATCCGCCTTGCCGGTTGATGGCGCAGAGACCAACCCTGAGGAAATTGACGTGGTCGCTGTGGCAATGATCCCAAGAGCACTGTCTTCATGGGTGACTCACGCCAGAGAGTACTCCCAACCTGGCTGCCAATCGCCTGACCTACGCCAGTCCTCATCGATAGCTTGCTCCCAACTTTTGCCCTGGAGCAAGACCTCCAAGGCAAGCTGAGGCCCCTGGTGTCCAACCATTCCAATCCTACCGGTCCTCCATTTTCGAATAAGGTCTTCAAGGAAGCGCGCAACTCGATCCTCGACGCTTTTGTAGCTCTCTCCCCCGGGAAAAGGTCTACTAATAGAATCAACCATGACACTCTGAATCAGGCGGACGGGTGACCCCGTCATTTGACCATAGTCACATTCCCTGAGCCGCCCGTCAGGGAATATGTCATATCGGTCGCCGAAGACGAGCGTGGCAGACTTCAGAGCCCGTCTCAGATCAGAACTGTAAATCGCACTGAATGTTGAGCCTGATACGACCCTACTTAAAGCACAGGACTCGCTCAATCCTTTCGCAGACAACTCGCCATGACGCCAGCCGGTTGCAACGCCATTCTCATTATCCACTGTCGTGCCGTGAACGAAATAGACCAGGGCGATCACCGCAGAACCCTCCAGCCATCACTAGCGAATGAAAACATCGCGCGTGATGGGCCTGGACTGAACAACCCAGACCGAGCGTCCATCGTAGACCCACTCGATATCCTGCGGCCCTCCCATCTGGAATTCAATTCGAATAGCCAGGGCGAACAGGTCAGAAGTAAGCGTTCCCATCGAAGAATCGCAAGTATGCGACGATCCGACAGAACGGCCGTTTGCGCGATTAATGACACAACGCCCTGGAACCTCCATCCCCGAGACAACTGTTGACAACTTTCCTATGTTGTACTCTATTAACACCACATTGCCAATACTCGAGCGCACGTCCGTAAAAATCACACCATTGGCTTTAACGTCTACCATTGATTGCACAACTGCACCCATCAAACGACCAATTTGCCTAGATCCTACAGCTCTCCGATAAAGCTCGGCCGAATCTGAGGTTGCGCTTCCGACGCACACATCAAGGGCCCTCGCTAATGAGTGGCGGTCCGGCGGAACGCCGGGTACGGAGCGGAAAATGCCCGCATAGCTAGATCTCACGCCGTCCTCCTCAGGGCTGGAGCTTCGAACAATCAGGCAATCCGCACCGGACTTTAGCGATTCAAAGAAACTGCTAGCGCAGATTTCTGCAAGCACGGCCTCACGCGTGCTCGCCTCCGCAGTAGCACCAAATCCCCTTGCCCCTGCCACAGACAAAGCTATACCCGACGGAACCGGATACCCAGAAGTAGCTAGCACCGAGAGGTTTGATGCCTTTGCTCCGTACTGGTGCGATTCTAGATGTGACGCGAGATCGGCGACGTAGGACTGCGATTCGGATGCCATTTCGCCTATCCTACAATGCTCACGGTTCCGCGACCCCCGTCTACTTCCAGTATCATACCCGGCCGAACGCGATCCGTGACTCCTCGGACGCCCACGACAGCTGGGATGCCAAGCTCGCGGCAAATCGTCGCAGCATGAGAAGTAACGCCTCCTCGGGCTGTTACAATCGCACTCGCAGACAGCATTACATCGAGCATGTCGAGCTCCGTTGCTTCGCTGACGAGAACAAAGCTTTCTGCGTCGAACCTGTTTCCAGGGCTAACGCTGCCTCGGTCCGCAAGCACACACCTAGCTCGCACGATTCCCGGGTAGACCGGCTCACCTTGTAAGTCTGTTCCTCCCGGCCCGTCCTCCACCTGGGCCGCATGCTCAGTCCAACGGCCAAGAGCTTCCGGCTGTGTTTCTATGCGCCATCCTGTGATATCCCACGCAACGACGCAGCCTCTAGACCGTTCAACCAACTCGTTTAACAGGCTGCGAGAGGGGCAAGCCAGGAGCCCGATCAGCTCCTCGGGCAGCGCGAATCGAAGAGCACGCTCCCTAATGCCCATAAATTCCGCAGCGAATCTTAAGAAATCGTCCAGCGCAGGAAACAGCCGAAGCTGCGCCATGCGCCTACGCAACTTAAGATCAGAGATCCGTCGATACATGTTGAATAGCATCACGTGGGGAGGATCTGGTTCAAAGTTTGGGAGTTTACTTCCTTCCCGAAGCTGTGCCGGAAGTCCGACTGTCAAATCACCAAGCCGTCTGGCACGGACTACCTCTTGCACAAACCGCTGCAGGAACTCATCAAATGTCGGCAGGGTTCGCCTTGTGTACCCGTGGTACGAAAGATAGCTGATCTCCTCCGATAGGATCTTTATGCGCGAGAGCGAGTCAGGGTCCATGAACTGGTGGGCGAGGCCAGGGCTGCGGGAAATTTCCTCAATATCTTCGTTGCTTAGATCTGATTCTGATACCGACCGGACCAGAAGATCGTAATCTTTGCGACGCAAAAGACGGCGCACGGACATCGCAGGTTGCCGAGGAAGAACATGGTTAAGAAAAACCTGGGTTACCACTTCCGAGTTCGGATCCTCACTGACACGTCGGCCAACATACTCACGTAGGTAGTTCGTCATCCACGGCTTCCCACGATCAAGAACTTCGGGCACTCGCGCAAGCGCGTAAAGTCTCCGTAGCCTCTTGTCATTCTCCCGGTAGAAGTCAACTCCATCAGATCTGGAGTTGAATCCGCCGTGTGAGACGGACGAAAACTTGCGCCCGAATCTCTCAAGACCTTTTATCCTGTCCTGTAGTTCGAATAGTCTTGCGCCAAGGTCAGAGGAGTCCGTCAGAACTAGTTCTATCTCACGTCGGGCAATGATCTCAGCCTCCGTCACCCGCACAAAATAATGCTCTGTCGTTGATTTATAGACGGAAACGAGTGATTCGTACCTAGTACGATCCTTCCCGAAATTCCCAGTCGCGGCCCTCAGGAAGTACGAGGAGTAATGCAAGTCCTCATCAATGTTGGTTGAGCCCAGTATCCAATCCGTCCCGACTTCTGGAACAAGAGTCACTCTCACCCTCCCCAATCAAACTAGTGAGTGCCGTACATGCACCTCGCAGACGACGAACTGCAATGATGGTTGACTGATTGACTGACCCTACGCTCGTGGCGACGCCTCATCTCGTCTTTCCTCTTGGCTCTGGCGACGATTACCCTCACGAACCCAGTAACGTATACCAAGCCCGCTTTTAACCTCATCGTCGAACCTCGGGATCAAATGGAGGTGTGCCTGCTGTACAGTTTGACCGGCAACGAATCCGACGTTCCAGCCAATGGTGTACCCGTCTGGCTGAAACTCTTCAGCCAGGCTATCTTTTGCCCTCCGCAATAAATCTAGTGTATCTAGCCATTCATCCCGAGTGAGCTCGAAGACGGTTTTTGCGTGGCGCTTCGGCACGATTATTCCGGAGCCGGGGATGGGCTCACCGACTAACCTTCGACTGTAGATGTTGAGATCCGTTTCTATAAAAAAGGTGCCGGCCCTCAAAGCATCTAGGTCAAACTTCTCTCTGATCTCACCCATTCTTCACCTCATTTCTCAAACACTTGGCACACATATCAGTTAGTAATTTACCATTATTCTAGCCGATTAACAATCGCCCTATCCAGAGCTAGCCGTTTCTTTTCCCTTTTGCCCTGGAGTCGAATCTTGAAAATGTCCCAGATGCCTTCTTTGCTGTAACGTCAGACGAATTTCACCATAGGTCTTCCGTTGATGCGGGTTATTGAAATACGTCCCCGTTATCCGTGTTTCTGATCGATCAACCACCAGATCCATCACGCCGTTGTGGGCATGCAACGTTGCGTATTGTGTGGTGATCGGCTGGTTGAAGTAGATGCTGTAGAGACGAACGGGGCCCCCGTTGCCAGGGCGCACGAATCCCGATATCAGACTATGTGTTACGGCATTCTCATCGTAGTACCAGACGTCTACAGACGAGAGCGTCTGCCAAATCTCCAGTACTACCGGATGTTCTACCTTATGGTCGGTATACGTGGATCTCACGTAGCCAATCCAACGTCCCGATATAAAGGGTACCTCTATACCAAATACGGCTCGGCTGGGTTTGAATCTCCAGAGGTATCGGTCAAAGGAAAGGACTCCGAGGAAGGCGGGGCCAATTGAGAAACTTGCCGAGGTTAGAGCGCGAACCCCGGAGAAGGGCGTGCCGAACCCATGTGTTAGTTGATAATGAACGCCGGCAGCTAGGGCGTAAGTGACGAAGTAAGCTGCGTAGATGTTCCGCTTGGGAACCAAAGCTCAACCCCTAAATTTGTCAAGTCAAGGTTGTGCAGAGACTTCATACTCGCGCCAACCAGTAACGGTGTAGCTCTCTACCTCGTTGCACCAGAAGTAGTGGTGCCGAGTATGACGGCATGCTCGTGAAGCCAATGCCGTGAGCACCCCAACTGTCCATGATCCGACATAGCCTTCTCTGCGACATTCGCCGATCGCGACAATCTGACCGTGTCGAAGCATTGACCAAGGTCATGTCGCACCTATGGGCAGGAGCGTTGCCAGCCCGGCAGTCGGTGTTGTCCTTGCCCGCCCGTGGCCGTTACACAGTTCCGCTCTGGCGAGGTGTGTGCCCGCGGCAGCCAGCACATCGCCTCGATCCTGCCGTCATCGGGCTGCGGCAGCGGCACCGAGGCGACCACGGTACGTAACCGCTCGACCAACCGCCAATGTGCCGTACACACGCGCTGTACCGACAACGGTCGCCCCAGCCGCGCCTACACAGGCCTTGAAGATCAAGCTAAAGCCTTCTATGTGACATCCCGCCGTTGTCACAGGCCGTGCAGTCTGGGTTTGGACTAGGCAGGTTTCCTATAGGCCTGGTTCAGATTCGTCCGCTGTCGTAGCGGGCGGGGGTCGCGCGGCTGTGTCATCGATGTCTATCCTCAAACCAGTGCTCAGCGTCACGACATCGGTGGGGAGAGTAGTCAGGCTGCCGGGTAGTGAAAGTTGAGACGGCTGGGAGCTCGTTGACAGGGGGCGAACACACGTGGGGTCCATTGCCGACACCTACGACGCGATGCGCGCGGTCGGGCGGTCGCCGGATCGGTCGGTGACATTGACGTTGAGCGGGCGGGGTCAACTGGAGGTCGAGCTTGATCCTGAGGTGCGGTTTACGCACACGGAGGCCGAGCTTGCCCGCCAGATCGCTGGCGCAGCAAGGATCGCGATCGCGGCGTTCCAACAAACGCAGGCACGCGCCATCGCACAGGCCGTCGACGAAGCGCAAGCGGCATGGTGACAACCGCGTGCAGCAGGCTGCCAGGCGTGCTACTCGCGGTGGGGCTCGCGGTCGCCTCGCTCCTCGCCTGCTCGCCCCGGCCGGACAGGCCGAAGCCGATCACACACGACAAGTCGCTGCCGACCTGTGACGCCTTGGCGCCGGTGCTGACGTCACTCGGTATGAGTCGGCCCGAGGTCCAGCCACCGTCGCGGAGCAATCTCGCGCCGACCGAGATCAACTGTCCATTCGCGCTGCCTGAGCCGATCACCGCGCCGGGTATCGCCTCCGCCACGGTAATCGCGGTTCGACCCGACACGGACCCGTACGAAGGCGTGCCGCTGCAGAAGTGGGGGGAGACCTTTGTCTCCAGCTACGAATGCGAGGGCCTGAAGCGGCCCGCACCCTCGGTGCCGCAGGGCACGTTCTGCTACGAGCCGAACAGCGTGCACAGCGGGTCAGCGACCCTGGTGGGCTTCCCACAAAACTCGTACATCCGCGTACGGGTGCAGTGGTGGGACCCCGACGCTACTGACGTCGGCCTACGCACCACCGCCGAGCAGAAGACCGACGACCTGGCCCAGCGACTGATCGCGATGCTGTGAGGACATGACCATGCGAAGCCAGTACGAACATTTCCGGGCCGAGCTGGACGCCCACCCGGTGCGCGGCCGCTCTCCACGAGGGTATGTCGAGGTGCAGCGCGACGACAGGGGCGAGATCAACGTCCTGATCGAACGGGGCGCCTTCGGTCAACTCACCCACAAGGAACTCACCAACGAGGTGCACGGCGCCCTGACCGCCGCGCTGCACGACTACTCACGGACTTCCGAGCGGCTTTTCCAGCGGTGGGGTGGCAACCTGTGAACGGGACACTCTCCGTTGAAACCGCCGCCCTGGTCCGGCACGCCAGTGGCCGCTACAGCGATGCCATGGCCTGCGACGCCATCGGCCACTACGTCCGGCACGTCGGTGCTGTCCCCGACAACGCCTGGGGCCCGATGGACTGGGTACAGAAGTGGAGGACGGAGTGGGCTGGGGCCTGCGACGAGCGGGTCAAGGAAGCGGGCCTCGCCAGTGAACGCTTCGGTGACGTCGGCGAAACTCTGTATCAGGTGGCCGCGAACTACGCCGACACCGACATCAAGGTCGCCTCGGACTTCTCCACTCTGCAAGGCACCCCACTCATGCCTTTCATCGACGGCGTGAAACAGCCACCCGGCCGTGTTGCCCGGCCAGGGGGCCACCTTGACGCCCCGGCCCGCTACACCGGCGGCACTTACGCGCTGAACATTCCCGACGGCGTGCCCGACGCCCACGACCTGAACTTGCTGTGGAAGGACGGCTCGATCGTCAGTGAAGCTGCGTTACCCCAGGGCGCTGACCTCTCGAAGACCCCACAGGGTCTGCTGCAGGCCGAGTTTCTGACCGAGGGCCACCGCATGCTCAAGAGGTTCATCAGCCAGTGGGGCAACGAGCTGGCTACCGCCGAGGCGATCGTCCGGCAATGGGGGCTTGCCCCTGCCGAATCGAGCCTCGAGCTCATCGACCAGGCCAACTCCACCTGGCCCGGAGTCATCCGTAACCGCGCCAATTTGCTCAAACACGGCGCCAACGCTTACCAGGCCCTTCGTGACAACCTGAGCAGCCAGATCAAGGACCTGCAGCAGTACTGGTCATCGCCTGGCGCCGCCGGCTCGTACGTCGTCTACGCCGGGAGTCTGGGCAACTACTACGGGTCTGTTTCGGACAATCTGCGCTGGCTCGGCGACGAAGGCGTGAAAGCAGCCGTAACCCTTGACCGTCTACAGTTGGCATTCGCGAACCTCGGCTTTGAGCACATAAAGATCATCTCGGCGCAACTTCAGGCATACAACGAGGTGGCGGGAAGCCTCAGCAAGTCCGTCGACAAGCCGCTGGAGGCCTTGGCCAACGCAGTCACCGCGTTAACCAAATCCCTCATCACAAGCTGGGAGTCGGCGGCCCAGAAGGCTCAGACCACCTTGTCTGTCACCGAGATAGTGATCGACCGAGCGCCACAGTTCAGCGATAACAACCACGCCCTCAAGCAACCCCCAGCGAGCCCGTCGAATGAGTGGCGCGGTAACGGCTGGAGACCCGGCAGCCGCGTCCCGACAGCTTGAATCGCAGGGACCCAGCTTCATCAGTAAGCCCTCCTCGGCCGCGAGGTCGGCTTCGAACTCGCAGGCGAACCGGATGATCAGGTCGTCCACCACCCGAGTCCGGGTGGCGTCGGCGAGCACCGACTACCCGCACCACCTCGGGTCTGCTCGTTCGTAAGGCAGCCACGACCAGTAAGGCTTCGTCGCGCATCCGCGTCAACGGACAAGTCGCGGACACTGGTCCATCTCTGCCCAAGACCGGAGGTCCGCCTTCAGTGCGACCTTTATGCCGGTCGACGGCTCTCCGTGGTTTGAGGCTGCAGTCGTGTCGCCGGCCGAATCACGGTCGGGACGGGCGCGCGTCGTGTTGACCTGGGGCCGATGGCGGAGGTCCGACGCGATGGACGTGAACCTCCGAGCCGAGCGTGACGCGTCCCGAAGTCGCCAGACCAGGGCTCTAACCCTGCGCCAGGCCCGACCCACTCTCCCCCGAGGAGGGACCGGGCAGCCGGCGGGGCACATGAAACTCATTCGGCGTGGCACTCTACGTAGAGGTACCCATCACTGTCAGCCAGATGGAGGCTTGGTTGTCAACGGACGAACCTCCGCGGTCCACCGGAAACAACACTGTTCGGCGGCGCTGGAGCGAGTTTGCCGAGGCGGTGGAGCAGCTCGGTCGCCACCTGTGGGACGAGGCGACAGATCGAAGCCGGCCCAACTGGCCGCCAGGGTGGCTGGCCTTCGTGATCGGTGGGATTGTCCTGCTCCTCGTCGGGTACGTCGTGATCCCACTTTTGGCCGCTTCGGTGGGCGCGATCGCCGGCTGGACCGACGACGGCATCGACTGGATGGCTGCCGAGGGCTTCATCGCCGTTGTGGCGGACCCTGTTCGGGCCTACATCAACGAACGGTCCCTCACCCTGCCCATCAACGCCGACGTGCTGTGGCTGGCGTGGCTCGTCTCCGGCGCCGCTCTACTGATTCTGGCATTTGCCGGCACGATCGGCGCCCGCATCGGATGGGTGGTCTTCGGCCTCGGAACAGCAGGCATGGTCTGGTCGGAGACAGCGAGGCCCGGCGAGTGGCTGGCAGTTGGTGTTACCACGATGTGGTGGTCAGCGCTCGGCACTCTTGCTTACCGTCGCCGGCCTCGCCATCCATCCGTGGTTGTCGTTCCACAAGGGTCCGCACCGCCGGCCGTCGACGGCGATACTCAGGACGCGACCGAGGACAGGGCGACGACCGACCGCGTCCCATCGTGACCCACAGGTGGTCGCCAACGTCCCTTGCTCTTGTAACGCGTTCGCCGAGCCTCAGCGACTCCACAAAACAACAGGACCCTTGTGGTCTGCATGATCAACGACTCTTCCACCGAAGATCACCGACCCAGGTTCCGGCGGGGCCACTTAACAACCCTCCTGGGAGCGCTTCCAATCGTTCAACACCTCCTCATTTCTGGCCAAACCGAATTGCGTAAGAGTCTTTACCATTCCTTACGCCTGCACGGAACCGCTCCGTTTCAATACCAAGTACGCACGATTGCGCATACGAGAGAAGTCCGAAGCCCGACCAAAGAATCGAGCGCGCCTACGGCGGAGTAGGGCGTATCCTGGCTGATCGATGAGAAGTTATGACGGAAGGCGGAAGCGGGGGTCCCCCGTTCCAGCGAGGGACCCCCTCCTTACTTCCGATACCGCTGAACCCTTCCGAGGCCGTATCGGAGTTCAGTGATCACGCAATTACTCAACGTGTCCCCAGACACTGAACGCGCGACAGGCCTCTAGGTAACGGGCGTTTTGGTTAGGACGCAACCCCTAGAAGCCGCTTCGATCTGCGACGGGACGGTGACCGCGACGTTTGCGCTGCTCAATGGCCGTGAACAATCCGACCCTGGTCTGCCAAGATTTTGTTCACAATGTCGCCCTGACAAGCTCCCCAAGATCATGCTTTTGATCGTGAACAAAAAAGCGTTGGCCGAGGGGGGTCACATACAGAGGTAACCGCACTGATGAAGTGCGATGATTCACCCGGCACGTGGGTCGACCTCCTGGTGAGTTCCAGCGAACCAGAACAGAGCTCGACCACCTGCCCCCATGACCGCTGAACCCGCGGACGGGCCCCCCGAATCTTCCGGGAGCGGGGGGCCCTGCACCAACGCACGAGGCCAGAAGGACGACAGCATGAACCCCGACCGTCGAAAAGCTGCCGGTCCAAGGCAGGGAGACGGACCTCCCCCAAAATCCCGGGCTGCTCAAGCCCGGATGACCATCCACAGCCTCACGCCCGTTGGCAGGGCGGACCTGGAAGGGGCAACGCCGAGGCTCTACGCCACGCCAGGCATGCGCTCCGACGGGCGGCTCTGCTCCCTCTCGCTACGCAAAGCCACCAGCGCTACACCACCATGGCTCGTACCGGCTGGCACGCCCTCGGGCAGCAGTCCGGACGTGTGTGGGGGCCAGTGATGGGACGCATCAAGAAACCGATCATCGCCGAAGGCCCCACAGCGACGCTAGCCCTGGAGCTTCGGACACTGCGTCGTAACGCCGGAGATCCGGCATACCGGCTCATGGGAAAGCGGGGCAACTTCAGCCACACCGGTCTGTCCCAGGCAGATCGTGGGGACAAGCTGCCGACCTGGGAATGCATGCGAGCCTACGTGCTGGCGTGCGGCACGACGGACGAAGAGCTCGCACACTGGCGAACTCGCTGGGAGTCAACCAAACGAGCGGTCGAGCTGCGGAAGTTGACGACCTCTCCCCCACCGCTGCCTGTGTCCGACATTGCGGCTGCCGTCGACGCACAAACGCCACAAGGACCACGGCTTCCCGACCTCGAACTCGCCGGTCTCGCCACAATGGAGGAGCTCGTCGACGCGCTCGACACGATAGCGACACGGCAACAACTCGACACGGCGACGCTCATCGAGCGGATGAACATGCCGCGACCGAAGTACCAGCCAGTGCCGGCAAGCGACGGCACGCTGCCTCCGAGCCAAGTGCGATGCCTGCTCAGGCAGCCGAACCGCCCGACGCTACGGGAGGTCGAACGCCTTGTGGCTGCTTGTGGGGGAAGTGCGGCTGACCTGGTGGAGTGGTGTCGCCATTGGCGCCGGCTGAACGATGCAGAGATCCAGGCGAGATACCAGCTTATGTTGATCATGGAGGGGTGCGACAAGGAGCCAAACCGAGAGCCGCGCCAGGCGGTCCAACCAGAAGAGGAAGCAGCAGCTGACGACGGAGTTGCAGCAGCGCCCGAAAGCCCGGAATCCGAAGACACCGGATCCTACTGGTCAAGGCATCGCGGCTTCCTGGTCATCTCCGCCGGCGCCGTACTCACGGTGGCCTTGCTCCTCCTCGTCGTCCGAGTGGTGGAGGCCAGCCTGCGCGGGCTTTCGCTCTGATAGGTCCCCTGGCAGCAGTCGCAGGTGTATCGGGAGCTTAATCATGATCAGTAACAGCTTCCATTGCCGCACGCGCGCGGCGTTTCCTCGCCTAGCCAACACTCCATGTGGAGCACAGCGCGGCTATATCCAAACGTCCGCTCAGCGGGGGCCAGCAGCCAGCCCTGACGTCTGCCGGCCTTTCCACACGAGGCACCGCCGCCGCGAGGTGGCGGCCGCCCGAGCAGCGTCGGTCCTGCGGATCCTAACAACATTGTTGGCCCTCACCCCGACCTCCGGAAGCGGACGCGAGGTCTACACCGTGTGTTCGGAACACCCGAATCGAACGGGCAGACCGTGCACGGGTTCTGTTCCACTCGTTCAGGCAGCTACGTTCGGGCACCTGTCGGGCAAACAGGTCAAAAGTCTCCGAACGACTCGTACAGGTGTTTGCGAACGCAGAGTAGCTAGCCCGCGAGTGTCCACCTTGCTATTCCTATTCACGGGGAGCCGCACAGATCGTGCGTCCGGGGACTACCGGTCAATTGATTGGGCGAGGGCGGCGACCCGACCTCCCTCACCCCTACCACAAAGGAGTCTTGTTGGCGCCCACAGAGTTCAACCCGCCTGACGTGCCCACCTGGGCGGCGCTGGCACTGGTTGGTCTACTGAGCTGCTTCGTGCTCGCCTGCGTCCTCTGGCCGCGGCGATACCCCGCCGTGATCCTGGTACTGATTGTCGTACTGATCTTCATCGTGCTGCTGGTCTCCGTGGGCGTGGAACCGTTGGTGATCGTCCCGCTTGTTGCCGTCGCCGGCGGTGTGGCTGCCCGACTCAGGCCTCGAAAGCAGGAGGGCTGAGCTCGGTCCTGGACCCGGACTCCGGCAAGAGTCCGGGGCCAGGACCAGCGGAGACAACGATGTCAAAGCAGATCACTACCGCAGGCACCCCGGACGACAACGTGGCCAGGTTTGGGAACGACCTGAGCCTCTTGCGTCAACGAGCGGGGAAGAGCTACGGCGTCATAGCCAAGAGCAGGCACTTTTCAAAGAGCGCGGTGTACGGCGCATGCCAGGGCCGGCACCTTCCGTCGGCGGCGCTGGTCAGGGCGATCGTCGAGGAGTGCGGTGACGACCCCGAGACCTGGGTTGCCCGCCGCAACAGCCTTGCCAAGGCCACCGCGAGCGAGGCCAAAGGAGCTATCCACAGGTCGTCGGCTCGCGACCAGGGGGTGGATCCGCCCAATCCCCTGGACGCTACGACACCAGCGGAGTACAACGCGGCGCTTGACCGGCTACGCGAGTGGTCCGGCCTGACCTATCGCGATATTGGGGTCATCGCCAAGGAGTACCCGCGCCCGCTCGCTGCATCGACGCTCTGCAGCGCGCTGAAGCGCACCACGCTTCCCGGGCGGAGGATCGTGACGAGCTTCATGCGCGCAGTCGGCCTTGATGACCAGCAGCAGGCGGTCTGGCTGGAAGTCTGGCATGCGCTCAACGCCAGGAAGCAGCCGGCGAGGTCCGTCGGCGCCGCGTTCGGTGACGAGCCGTCCGAGTCGGAGAGACCTTCGGAGGGAGTCACACCGACATCCGCAGCCGGAGACACAACAGACTCTGGCCAGTCAGTTGCCCTGATCAAGCAAGCGCCTAGCCGAGCATCGAGTCGGAATGACGCGGCGGACGAGAAGCGACGAGGGCTTCGAGGCGTTCCTCGTACCAGCTTTGACTGGAGCGCGATGAGCGCCGGGCAGCGCGCAGTCGTGGTTGCTGCCATCTTGGTGATGGTTCTGATCATGCTCTACCTCATGCGACCGACGAGCGGCGGGTAGGGGGCGACATCCATTGTCAACACCTTTCCGCCGATGTGGCTGAATGTGCCGCCCGGAAGACAGCGAATGAAAGTTATCTACAACCACCACCATCATCGCAACGCCAACAACGGACGCCGTGTACCCCGGAGGTCGATGGATGCACTTTCTTGTACACCCGATGCCCATCGAGTTAGAACAAACGTACTAAGTCCACTGTGGGCGCATCGCGAACACCAGTTCGTTATACATCACATCGCGGCCAAACCATTCACGACGAGACTGGGCCTGAGCAGCGCCTATGCCGGGCAGCAAAGCCATGAAACACGCACACCCAAGGTGTTTGACCCACAGGATAGAGTCACGTAGGCAGGATCAGATCGGTATTTAGATCTGCGTGAATTGTTGCCAGCCCGAACATTCACAGCACCGTCTAGAATCGACCCGTTGGCGAAGATGCAGGTGAACCGGGGAATAGCCTGCGCACGATTGCAGTTGCTGTCTGCGACAGCGACGAGCGAGGCAGGATCAGGCATTGGACTGGAACCCCGGGATACCCCTCCGGCGCGACGCAAAGGTTTATCGCGTGGGCGCCACGGACGCCGAGAGCGTTATGCGGGAGCAGTCCTGCCGTCTGCACCTGGCCCTGAAGGCCAGGCCAAAGACCAAGCCCGACACAGGCGACTGGGCGGTTCGAGACGGACCGTTCATGCTCAAGGCGTTGATGTCGGCCATTGAGCGAGTGGAACGGCATCTGAGCAGGGGTGTTGCTATCGACGAGGCGGTCCAGCTGGAGAAGCGGGCCTTCGTCGACCAGCACGACGGAGCGCGGCGCTTCCTGGAGCACGCCCTTGAGCAGTACTACGCCTACCACGAGGCGCGCCAGGAGCAGCTGGGCCGTCTCCGCTTCGTCGAGTCCTGGATGAAGATCCAGGAGAAGCCCAACGCGACCCTTGCCCTTTGGGGGACGGTCTACGACGGGCCAGGAGGCGTCCGTGAGGTCCGGCGATTTCGGACCACCCCGGCGCGTAAGCAGATCACGGCCTGGGCGTACATCGCCGCCCGGGTGGCCGCCCGCCGTCTCGTCCGCGAGCCCGTCCAACGCATTTGGGTCACCGAGATCGGCTTGCATGACGGCATCGAGTCCCACGTCCTAAAGGGCATCACTCCCGAAGAAGCTGACAACCTCTACGAGCGCCACGGCCGGGAGGCGGCGCTCGCCGTGGTCGAGGGCGGCTCGTACCGCCCCGGTCGTGACTGTTCCAGTTGTAGGGCAACGAGCGTTTGTGACGCCCTGATCGCGCTACCGGGCTTCCTCCAGTCGAAGGGGCGGGGCCCTTGGACGAGGTCACTCTCAGCCTCGGATCTTGAGCTGCATGACCAGTGCCCCTCTCGGTGGTACATGGAGCACGAGGCCCATCTGCCTCGAGATGAAGAGGGAAGCGAGTTTCAGCGACGAGGGCGGGCAGTCCACCGCTGGCTGGTGGCAGCACACGCGCGCGGCCAGGCCTGCACGGCCGAGGACCTACCAGCACCAGAGAGGGGCATGCCCCTCGTAGGCGCTGACGTCCTTGATCCACGGGACTACGAGCTTGCCCACAGCTTCCTGCGCTCGCACGCTGCAGTCTGTCCTCACTTGGCTGAGGGGATCGGGCACTTCGTCTCGGAGCGGACCCTCTACGCCTTTGACAGTGCGGCCGACGTCGTGATCGCCACCAAGGCAGACGCAACCTGGTTGCAGGGTGACAGGCTCGTCATACGCGAGGTCAAGACCGTCCAGGCACTTCCGGAGGCCGACCGGGACGCCATCTTCAGTTGGTTTCTCGCAGTCTCGTGGGGACTCGTCGCGCTCGATGCTGGCGTTGCCCGGCACTTCGGGGCGACGCGGGGCGAGGTGCAGCTCGAACTGCTCTCCCCCCACGGGGCGGTGGTACACACCTACTCAACTGACGATCCCGAGCTCATGGCGATAGCGCGAGGCCGGATCCGTCGTCTCGGTCGACGGTGGTTGGCCGACACAACCTGGAGCCCGCAGCCGAGCGCCGGATGTACCCAGTGCTCAGTCCGCCGCTGGTGTGTGTCACGGGACGATTGGGCCCACCGGCCGACCGGCGCCGCTGCCTCGCTACCGGCTGCTCCCGTCTTTGCCTGACGAAGGGAGACGTGGTGTCAACGGAGCTGAACAAACCATCACCCCGCATGATGCCCCCACGCATCAACCGCGTTCCCCCGGCTTCGACCATGCCGGAGCGCCGGCATGCCTTCAGCCCTGACATCCCGCGGCGAGGGCTGCCCCAATCCGTGGTCTTCGCAGATGCCGGTGTCTTGCTCTGCGTGTGCGGTAGGCAGACGTGCATCGTACACTTCGCAAACCATTACTCCGGGCGGCTACGGATCGCTGATTGCGTTGAGGACGAGATTCGTCGACTGGCGAGCCCCAGCGGCGGCTACACGAAGGACGGCCGTCTGTATTCGACTGCTAGGACGGCGCAGTTCCACATTTTGGATGCCGGGATCGGCGTCATCGAGCCGAGCGAGGCCTGCGATGCCAGGATCTTCGATCAGGTGCACCGTCAATTGGTAGAACTTGCCGAGCGTAACGGTAAGGATGTCGCGGTCGGATCTCACCTCGGCGAGGCGATGTCGATCGCGCTGTGTGTGCAGCGATCGCGAGAAGGCAACAAGGTGATTTTCCTCACGAACGACGGCGACGCAAGTCTTATCGCCGAGGCATACGAGGTCCCTGCTCGACACTTTGGACACGTACTCACCGAACTCGTATGCGCCGGAAAATACCAGCCATCAGAAGCGTTCGAGATGTTCAGTTACACCCAGGAATTTTCGGGCGTTCCGATGGGAGCGCGACCGACGGAAGTTGCTGACCTGGCATGCGTGTCGGCCGATGCCATCTGCCTCAAGTGCGACGCCCTCACCTAACCCTGCGACTGTAGCGAGCCGCCACCCGCGCCGTATCCCTGCTCCTGCAGCTCCTGCTCGACCGCCAGGACCTCATTTGGGCGTCCCAAGACCCGAGCCACTACTCGGACGCCGACCAGTCGTTGACGATACGCGTCAAGAACCATGGAAAGCATCCAATTCGATGCAGAGGGCTGGTGCTGGGACATGCGCTGCTGATCCCACTCGGCCCCAAGACGAGCCTGACGCATGATCTGCTCGATGCTGCAACCAGGGAAGGTGTAGGGCACCAACCGGTCGCGCGGAACGCCTACGACTTCGACTAATGTCCGCACGCTCGCCTGCCTGCTCAAGCCGAAGTGCATCATAAATTTAGCGAGCGGAACACCAAGGCCATCGACGGCCCGCCTCGGCCCATGCTCCGACCAGAACTCACGTACCGCAGCATCGGGTGCCAGGAAATGGCGTGCAAATATCTCGGCACGATACTCGACTAGATCCTGCTCATCATAAGATTTCTGGTTGATGAACAATGATTGGTCGTCCCGATAGAGTAGGTGGCCAAGCTCGTGAGCTAATGTGTATCGCTGACGACCCCACCAGGTATCACTGTTTACAACTACGACCGCCTGCCAGGCATCCCGGGACGTGTCGCGTACCGTAATGCCTTGTATCGCCTTCGGCATCGGCTCGAAGACCACAGCCGCCCCAAGGCTTTCGAGGAGCTCTGCCAGGTCGCCGACCGGCTCCTCGTCCTCGATGCCTAACAAGTCTCGGAAGCCTTCAGCAGTGCGGATAGCGGCGTGCTTTTCATAAGGATCGCGGGCCACTGCACGTCGAGCGCGGGCTGCCGCAGCGCTCGTTCGCGCCGCCTCCTGCGGATACCAAGAAAGGAGAAGGCCCAAGTCAGCCAGAGCGTCCTCGGCACGACGGCTCGCCGCACTGACCTCGTCGATCGAAACATCCACGCTCGATCTAAGGGCAACGGCCAGGTTCCGCACCGGAACATCACCGACCAAGACCGCGAGCGGTATGCCGCTGAATACCGCCAGCTGGGCTAGCTGCTGTCGGCGTGGTTCAACCTGCCCAGCCAATGCATCTGCGAGCCAGCCACCACTGGCCGGTAGGCCGAGCTTCCCGTACAGCTGATCAACCGATTCCACTTTGACGGCAAGCGCTTCCCGCAGGCGTTCCGCCCACTCCGGCAACCCCTCAACCTGACTCATCGCTACCTCTGCGTCCCAGCGGTCACGTGTGGTAGTTGGTCAATAACGGCTTTGATGTCAAGCCTACCCGCACCGTACGACAAAATCACCCTCAGTGTTCGCCCATACCGCTGAACCGCAACTTCCTCGCACTGCCTGCACGTGCACATGCACAATACCCAAGAGCAATGATCGTTAACTTACTTTGTCGTGGTTTAGGCGTTATCTGGGGCGGCACCTCTACCTGCTTGTGACTGAAGGGACCACGCAGGCCGGCCCAGTGGATGGACTGACCTCGTCTTCCAACACCCATACGAAGGCCACTCCTGCCTTCGGGCGCACCCATCCATCGAAGCTCACCGCCACGGACGGCGATGACGCGGACGCCGATGACCGGCTGATGCGCGGCTGCTGAGCACTGGAAACGTAGTCAAGGACGTTGACGTGCCGGATGCCGCAGCCGCCGTACCAGAACTCCACCTTCAGCCCCTTCGTGGGGCGGGCAATGTCCAGATGGAAGAGGTGGCCGCTGCGCTGCACCAGCGCCTGGTAGGTGTAGCTGATGGCAACCTCACGCGAGTCGTTCGCGAGATCTTTGCCGAGGGTCACTCTGTAGGAGTGTCCCTGATCGTGCATCGCGTGGCGTAGCCGGCGCGGCCTGCCGTCCGCGGTGAACTGCACAAGGCGGAAAGCCTCCAACGACGCAGCGTCGAGTCCTCGCAATGGTTCGAAGTACCACGCCTTAGCCACGGAGGGATCGCGTAGCAACTCTCGGTAGCGATCAGGGTGGGACGCGCTCGCGAAGCGGAGCACCGGCTTTATAGGTGGTACCACCTTGTACTCATGGCGCACCGTGGCCACGAGCATCGCCCCTCTGCCCGAGGCCGGCCCCCGCATCCAGGGCGCAAGCGCGACGGAGACCTGCAGGTCGTACCAGCACTCAGCCGCCCTCAGGAGCTGCTCTCGAATATCGGCGTAGGTGTCGGTCGCCAAGGCAGAGTTGCCGACCCGGGCAGTGAGACAGTTACCGATGATGCGGTCGAGAGTCTCAGGCGAGGCCACGTTCGCGAGCCGCTGCGGCTCGAAAGCGAAACCATCAACGACGGCGTCACGGATCGCCGGCGCCTCATCGGCCAAGACCTGGCGCAACCGCCGAGCAGCCCGCGTCTCGCCATCCTTCCGGTCGACGTACTCGAACAGGATGGCTACAAGACCGGTGGTAAGCAACGCCGAGCCGAAGTCGCTCACAGGGAGGCGCTTGAGCCAGGCCACGCCGCCGTCCCCCGAACTCGCCAGCAGGAGAAGCGCGGCTCCAGCACCTGTACACAGAGTGGCAAGCAATACGAGTTTGGTCCGGTAGAGGCGGTCAAGCAGATTGTTCATGTTTCATGATCAAGTATAGCAACCCGGTCAAGCCGCCCAGTTGCGGCCGAGACGAAGGACCCCGTGCGTCGGCCGCAGCACGGGGTCCTCGTGATTGTTGCCTGCAGGCACGTAGCCCTGGGCAGCTTGGCGTTAGCCGCCGGTGCCGCCCCCGCCGTCTTCTCCACCGGTTTGGATGCTCATACGCGCCACCTCCTTCGAGTACTGCAGAGCGGCCGCGCAGCGAGAGTAGCAGGACGCAGCGTCATGGGACGCATAGTCATGGGACGCATCGTCTCTGGATCTAGGCGCTTGAGACGTATGAAGTTGGGCTGCCATGGCAAATCAGCCCATATCCGAACCAGCCCAGAAGTTTGGCGAACGCGTGCGCGCTCGCCGGCACGAGCTTGGGCTGAGCCAAGAACAACTGGCCGACAAGGCCGGCCTCCACTGGACCTTTGTCGGGCAGGTCGAGCGCGGGAGACGAAACATCAGCCTGCACAACCTCTTGAAGCTGGCTACCGGTCTAGAGATCGATCCGGCGGAGCTGGTTCGAGGACTACGCCGGCCAACCGGCTGACGGGCCATTCAGTCTCAGAGCTTGATCGTCCCGCTGAATTGTGATCCTTTGGGACCGACACGCCCCACCTGGAGGGCCTGACGTTTGGGCGTGCGTGGGTAGTCAGTTGTCGCGCTGGCGGGTCTCTAGACTGGGAGCAACCTCGGCCCGAAGGACCCGCGTTGACGACCCCTTCTGTTGATCGACACGTCCAGCATGCCAACGACGAGGACATCCCTTTGGACCGGGAAGGCTTCCTCGACCTGGATGGCACGACAGGCATCATCTTGGTGAGGGACCTGGCCGGAAGCTCAGAGAGCTTCGTCCTCCTCGCCTCGGGTGGCGTGGGCAAGTCTACGGTCCTGAAGGAACTGCGAGCGTACGAGGACGGTTGCGTGGTCGATCTGCGTGACCGAGAGAAGGCAGAGATTGGCCAGGTCGTGGCCGAGGCAGTCGCCACAGGCAGGCCCATCTACCTCGATGCGCTCGACGAGGCCGTCCCCGGGGAATCTGGGTTGTTTCGAGTGCTGGGTCGGGAAATGTCCAGGCCGGAAGCCCAGAGCGTTAGATGGCGTCTCGCCTGCCGTCCGGCCGCCTGGAACGGCGCCGCGCTCCCTCCCATCACCAAGCTGCGGCTCCTGCCACTCACTCGCGACGCAGCCCGGCAACTGCTGGCCTCGATCAAGGTCGAGGAGGACTTCCTCGATGCGATCATTACGACCGGGCCTAGTCGGCTAAGCGGCTCGCTCCTGCACTTTGTGGCTGCGGCCAAGCGATGGCAAGAGCAGAGGCGCCTTCCGGCCCGACGGGTGGATGCCTTGGAATACGAGGTCGCTCGTCTCCTCGCGGAACGGGAAGACGAACGCCCGCCCCTCCGGGTTCCAGCGGACTTGCGGCGGCGAGCGGCGGGGAGGCTGGCCGCGATCACTGTGTTCTGCGGGGCAGGCCGTCTTGCCTTCCGTACGGACCCCGCCTCTTCGATCCTCGCCATCTCCGATCTACCGTCACGACCCGAGCCGGACCGGCCGGACGCGACTATTGGCCGCGAGGTGTACGAGGAAGTCGTGGCGAGCGCGCTGTTTGACGCTGTGTCCGACAAGACCGTCGCCTTCCGCCACCAGGAGTACGCCGACTACTTAGCAGCGAGGTACGTGACGGACCGCTCACCAGTGCGCGCCCAGCTCGCGGTGCTGCTCGGCCTGGCAGACGGCGTCCTTCCCCAGGCCATGTCAAGCATCGCGGCGTGGTTGGTAGCCCTGCGGCCCGATCTCACCGACATGCTGATGCCGGCCAACGCGCTGGCGCTGGCGGAGTCGGAGGTCGATCTGCCACCGGCCGCTCGCGAGGCCGTCGTCACAGCGTTGTTGTCGAACGCGCAAGCAGCAAACATCCGTCCTGAGCGGGGGCTAGACCTATCTGCGCTCGTTCATCCGGACCTTGAACGTCAACTCAGCGAGCACGTGGCGACCGGTATGCAACACCCTGCCGAGGTGTGGTGGGTCTGCCGGCTCGCGCTCGCCGGGCAGGTGACGACCATCGCCTCGGAGGCGCTCGCGATGGCGCTCAACCCGCGGTGGCTCCCCTGGGCCCGTCGAACCGCAATCGCCGTCGTCACCGAGCTGGGGACCGACGTCGAGCGATCGGCCCTGCGGTCTCGGCTGGAGCTCGACGAACAGGCAGACCCGGATGACGAACTCCGCGCCGGACTGCTCGACGGGCTCTACCCGCAGGCCCTCGCAACGACCGAACTGCTCGCGCTGCTGACGCCGCCCAGGAACCCCCGCTTCATCGGCCATTACCAGAAATTCCTCGAAGACTTCGTCGGTCGGGTGCCAGCAATCGATCTGCCGGAGGTGCTGGCGTGGGCAGTCGCCGCAGTAGCGGGCACCGTGAGTACGGATCGGCACTTCGATCGGCTGGCCGTGCGTACCGTCGAGCGGGCGTTCGCCTTCTCCGATGACCTCGCGGTAGGCGACGCGCTGGCGGAAGCCCTGATCCGCCTGGTTTTCCGCCTACGCCGGCCATGGCCGTGGGCGCAGGACGACGTTCGGCGCAGGCGTGTCGCCATCGCGGTCGCCGAACGGCTTGACGAACCTCAGTGGTACCTCTTGATCCGTACGGGATTGATAACCGAGAGCGATATCGCCTGGCTACTAGACCAGGCCGCATCACCTCTTACGAAGGCCCAGGATGTGCTGGTCAAGTGCCTTCACCAGCTCAATGCAAAGGCCGCTGCTACTCCCGAAGAGCCAAACGATGACGAAGAGGATCAAGAAGAAAGCGATGCCGACGGAGAGGCGCACGAGCAACTGAAGACAACGATCTCCCGTGCGCAGGATGACGTCACCGCCTGGTGGCTCGTCAGCCTGGCGCTCGCTACCACGGGCTCTTCGTGGTGCAGTTGCGACCTAACCGAACGGCCAGGCTGGTCCTTACTGGACGAAGACGACCGCAAGGAGGTCCTCGATCTTGGTCTTCGGTACGTCCTGACGCACAAGCCGGCACCCGACGAATGGCTCGGCAAGGCAAAGGTAACTCGGGCTGTTCTGCGTGACTGGTCCGGGACTTACCTGCTGACCACACTCGCCAAACATGACCCCGGCCGCCTAGGCGCCGTTCCATCGGCAGTCTGGTCCACCTGGGCCCCGGTCATCGCTGGCGCCTGGGCCCACGACCGCAGAGAGCTGTTGAAAACCCTGGTCGCACTCGCGCCAGCATCAGCGAGGGCTGCCATCCTCGAAACCCTCCGACGTGTCCTTGAGCTCCGCGAAGAGTGGAGCCCATCGCCGCTCTACGAGGTCTTCCTACCGGAGCTTGTTCCGGTGTTGATGGAACACCTCAGACAGCGCCGATACGCCGACGACCAGAATGTCAGCGTGCTCAACTTCCTGGTGGAACATGCACCAGCGTCAGCGACGGAAGCTTGCCGGGATCTAGCGGTCGACGACGGATCCATGCTTGCGCGCGAGGCGCGGCGTCACCTGGCCGCAGTCGAGCCGGAGGCCCTGGTCGACCAGCTCACCGAGCACGTGGCGGATCGCGGCACACTCCTCGCCCGGGTGCAAGGCTTGGATCCGGAGCGGCTGGACGACGGACGGCTTGCCAGACTCGCTCGGCTGCTATTCGACCGCTTCCCCTTCGACAGTGATCCTCCCCTGACCAGCTACTGGGGCGATAGCCCCGAGCACGACACGGCCAGGCTCCGGAACGTCACCGTTCAGCTGTTGTCCATGCGTGGCCTCGTCACTGACCTGACGCTACTCGCCACGAGCCGTTCGCCGATCGAGCGGGAGTTCATCGGCGAGCACTTGCGTCGAGCACGGCAGGTGGTGGCCGACAGCACCCTCGCTCGCCCCATGCCCGCTCAGCTGCTGGATCTTCTGGGCCGTTCGGACGTACGGCTCATCCGCGGCGCTGGGGACCTACTCCAGGTTGTTCAGGATCATCTCGGCGAGTTGCAGCACTATCTCTCGCGCACCGGCGGCTTCCGCGAGTTGTGGTCGTCCGACGGCAAGAAGCCGGCCAGCGAGGATGACGTCTCCGACTGGGTCCGGCGCCGATTCATGGAGCGCCTCGGTGGCGGCAGCCTCATCGACCGGGAGATCCAGGTAGAGCGCCGTAAGATAGCTGGTGTCGGCACGCGCATCGATCTGACGGTGAGCGCCTCCACCGCGACCGCACCCGTCGCCGCCGCTCGCGTTGTCGTTGAAGCCAAGCTCGTCGGCAACCGTGAGTTGCTCACGGGGTTGCAGGACCAGCTCGTCCAGCGCTACCTGGAGGCCGACGGTCTCCAACACGGCGTCTTCCTCGTGTACTGGGTGCGGTGCGACCAGCGCCCGACCAAGTGGAGCAAGGTTCACCCAAGCAAGGAGCGACTCGTCGACGAATTGCAGCAATTGGCCGATGTCGTCGCGCCGCGATACCAAGTCCGGCCGTTCGTACTTGACATTAGTTGGCCTACCTGAGCCTCCCGGCTTAGGGCGACTGGGCATGCTCCCAGCCGGGCTTCTGCCCATACCTTTCCGGCGGTAGAGTAAACCAGAACATCGCGACCTAGTGGCAGGGAGTAAGGTGCGGACCGTTCTTGTTCTTGGCGCCGGTTTTTCATACGCCATCTCGCCTAAAATGCCCTTAACGGACGAGCTGGGTAACCTCATTCGCGGCAGGGTCGCAGAAGTTTCCACCCGGATGCCGCGTGCCTTCACGGGTGGCTACTTCGAGGCTTGGCTGTCACGGCTCGCTGAACCACAACCGGACCTCACTCCCGCCCAGAACGCTACGAACTATGGACTGTTCCTGCAAATCGCCGCCGAGTTGCACCGACTGTTGCAAGAGCGCGAGCTAGCAGTGTTGAGTGACAAACCGCCATGGTGGCTACAGCGCCTTGTCGGTTTGCTGCATGCAACCCGGACAACCGCGATCACGTTTAACTATGACACGCTGGTCGAACGGACCGCTCCGTACCTGATGCTCAGTGACTGGAAGGAGCATGGGTTCGCCAAGCCGTTCAATGTAGTTCAAGAGATCCCGCCGTCTCTCCACCGCAGCGGATGGATCGTTGATCGCGGCGCTGCTACCTTCCGCCTTCTGAAGCTTCACGGTTCGCTCGATTCGTACTGGGTTCAGAACGACAGTTCAGGGGCAACTATCAGCCGTCGCGACGATTTGGGTACATGGGGAACTGCCAAAGCTGTCGACGAACAGCAACGCCGTCGACAACTCCCCGGCCGCGAGCCGTACATCGTGCCACCAGCAGCGGCCAAATCGGCTTTCTATACTAACCCTATTGCGCGCGAGTTGTGGCGTTCCGCAGCCGAGGCCTTGCAAGCAGCTGATCGAATCGCGCTGGTAGGGTACTCCATCCCGCCTACGGACTTGGTGACCTCGGGCATGCTCGCCGATGCCCTTGCCGCTGGCGCCAAGACGGTCGAAGTGGTGAATCCCTACCCGGAGGAAATTGTTGCCCGCCTCGTAACGCTCGGTCAGCCCAAGGGCCAGATTCACCTGGTGACGGGCGACGAGGCGATAAAGCGCTATACCGATCAGCTTGAGCTTGAACAAGGCCGGCGCCTGGTCGACCTCCTAAAGGTGGCGGATCGCGCATCGAACCTGCTGGTCGCCACCTCGCCGCATCGGGCTGCTCGCGTGACCTCAGTTGCCGTCAATCGCCAGGTCGTCGAGTTACATATTACAGAGATCGGGAACACCAGCAGCACGACCGCAATGGACCCCAATGGCGACGCTCCGATCGTCCCCGTCATGGCCCTTCAGGCGGCTCTAAACGCGGATCGTATCGCCCAGGTGCGCTATGTGTCCGGCGAGGTCGCGACGATCGTTGGCGTCGCAGAACACCGAGAGTCGACCGGGCTGGGCAACGGACATTGGACGGTTCTGGTTCCGTCGGCAATGCCGCCACAACGCCGCCCGTAACTTCGAGTCACTGCGGGGACTAGGTTGCCGTCGCTGCAAGGTCGTTTAGCGCCGCGTTGATAACCGGCCAGCACATGCTCACCGTGTCGCGGTCCGGTGCGTGACCGATCTTCAGCTGCGCGTTCGGATGGACCAGGTTGCGGTACTCGCGTAGTTTGCCCGCGAAGCCATGCACATCGGCCTGAATCCACTCTTCCTTGTGCGCGGTCTCGATGAGGTCGTGCAGGCCCCATCTGTCGAGTGGACGCGGAGGGTTGGGCATGCGGGCCTTTAGGGCATCGAGCAGCACTCCTTCGAGGAGACTGCCGAGCATGATGATCGCGCTCGCGTACGCTCCGTTGCGATCGCAGATGCGTGCTTCGGTCAGCCGGCTCTCAAGCACGGCGGCGAGATCTGGGTCGCGCACCAGGTCTGTCATCGACACGTGGAGCACGACGTCTGGCGGATCCTGCTCCTGATCCGTCGAGGGCTTGTAGGGGCGTACAAGGGGTCGTCCCTGGCTGTGAGCGACCTCGAAGCCTTCGGCCGCGAGAACCAGGTTGAGAGCTTGGGTGACCTCGGCGACGGCCAAGGGTTCGTTCCGGTGCACGTACTCGCGCCGGTCAGCCAGTCGGCGGACGACGGCGTCAATGGCGCCTGGGACGTCGCGGCGGGCCCGCAGTTGCTGGCTGAGCCAGCCACGACGGTGGTCGCCGCTGTAGCGAGGTACGTTGTTCCACCCCGCCTGCTGGAGGAGTTTGGGCAGTTCAGCGCCGCGACGGTAGACAAGGCGGTCGTGGTCACCGCAGGCTATGCGGGCGATCTCGTCGAGGGTGTTGTCGTCGACATCTTCGAGCACGAGAGGTCTCCTAGTTGTCGTCTTCGTCGTCGGAGAGGGTGACTGGCGTCCAGCGGACCTGCCGCCGTGGAGCGGCCGAGAGCGATCGAGGTTCGATGCCACGCTGCTGGAGCTGTCGCCAGAGCGGTTCAAGGGCGGCTGCCGGGTCGAGGAGATAGTCGCTTTCGCGGATCCGGACGAACTGCCAGCCGGCACGACGAAGTTCACGTTCACGCTGCAAATCGTGCTGCAGTTCGTCCGGGGTCATCGGCAGGTCGGGCGTGTCGCACTCGACGGCCAGGCGGCCGTTGTCGCCGACAACGACCAGGTCGATGCGGCGGTTGTGCACCGGGTACTGCGGTACGACGGCGTAGCCCTGCCGCCGGAGTTCAAGGAAGAGTCGCTGTTCAAGCAGCGACTGGAAGGGCGGCTGGAGTTGGTCGGGCGTGGCGTCGTCGAGGTCCCGGTCGGTGGCCAGCGCCAGGGGCGGGTGGCGCATGTAGCTCAGCAACGAGTGGCGAAGATCGGTGGCCTTGAGGGTTTCTGGCGGTATGGAAACGAACAGCCACATCTGGTCCCGCGCGCGACTCGCCGCGACGTTGTACCGGCGCTGGGCGGTGCGGCCCGTGATGGCCTGCTTCGCACGGGTGGCCACCATCGAGAGCAGGATGACGTCGCGTTCGTCGCCTTGAAAGTCCGGCGGGTTCCCCACCCGGACCCTGTGCTTCCTGATGTCGGCGGGATCGATTCGCTCGGTCAGCAGGCTTTCCAGTACCTGAACCTGCTTGCCGTTCTGGAGTGCGATGATCCCGATGCTCTTGCCGCGGTACATAGGGTCTTCGATGATCTTCTGAACCTGTTCGATAACCCTCTCCGCCTCGACACGGTTACGGAGGCTAGCGTCGCGGCCCTCCTCCTCAGCACCGTCGACCGGCACCACCTTGAGGGGGTCGAGCCGATCGGCGCCGAACTGGCGCAGCGGGACCAGCCGGCTGTCGTAGAACTGTGCCGACGACCAGCCGATGATCTCCGGCATCGAGCGGAAGTGCTCGGAGAGCCGGACGACGTCTGGGAAGTGCGTGGATAGGAGCTCGTAGAGGTTCGAGGTCGGGCTTAAGCTGTTGCGCAGGTGAAGTGGCAGGCCAGGCAGGTGGTGGTCAAGGCTCTCCTCAACAGTCTTGAGGCCGGTCGTCGAACTGCGACCTGGAGCGCACTGCTTGTCGTCGCCAACCACGATGATCCGCGGTGCCAGCCACAGTAGGAACAGGGCGTCGATCTCCGCCTGGCTCGCTTCATCGACGATGACCACGTCGAATGCGTTCGGTTCCGGTGGGATGGACTCAGCGACGATCGACAACTGCATCACCCAAGCCGGCACCGCCCTGCGCGCCTCCTTCATCGCGTCCCTCGCCGCGGCCAGCTGGCGCTCCTTGTGTCGGCCTTGGCCCTGGCCGTAAGCGCCCATCGCGGTCCTGTATGACTGGAGGGCCTTCCGCTGCAGCTCGGTCATGCTCGCCAGGCAGTGCAAGAGAGTTTGTTTGCCGGCAAGGTCGGCAGTCACCTCCCGAAGCCGCTGCTCCGTCTCGTCGACCCGCTGCTGATAGACCTCATCAGCGCCCGCCTGCCTGGCAACACGGTGGTAAGCGACCGCCTTAGCCCAGGCCCACGCCTGAGGAAACTCTCCGAAGCGTTCACTCCAACTCGGGTCATCGAGAGTCTCGTTCAACCGCTCAGCAAGTGATGGATGCGCTCGGACGAGCCAGTCGGCGAGACTGTCGCAGCGTTTCTGTGCGGCCTGAGCGGTACGAGCCTCATCCAGCCGGGCGCGAGCCGACGCGTAGCGGCCGAGGTCGCGGTCGACGAGCGCTGTCACCAGCTCGGCTATCTCCGGCGCCGCCCGCTCCTGATCACTCCACGCGTCTAGTGTCTCAGTAGTGGCGTTCAAGTTCGCCGCCGCTTGCCTCGCTGCTGCGATGATCGGCCAGTTGCGGGCAAGCCCGACGATGAGGTCCCAATCCGCAGCGCTACGAATCGCGTGCCGGACTCCCTGCCGCCGCAGCAGCTGCTCGATGGCCTCGCGGGCCGTTATGAGCCTCTTGATGGCGGTGACGTTGTGGGCGATGTCGTCGAGCTGTGCGATCCGCCGGCGAAGCGGTCCGTGCATGATCGGCACGCCGTTCGTGTTCCAGGCATCGAGGGCTGCGTTAACGGCGATTTCGGCTTCCAGCACGGTGATGAGCGTTGTCAGCTCGGCAGCGGTCGCGGGCGGAACACCATCGACGGTGCAGACCTGTAGGAGGTCCGTAGCGCTCAGCTGCACTTGGGGCGGGAGGAAACGGCGCAGTCTCCGGCCTCGCGCCAAATAGGCGCGCAGGCGTTTGGCCTGGCCAAGCAGCCGCTTCAGGTTATTGCCGGCCCTGGGCCCGACATCGACGTCGGTACCGTTTAGCGAGGCCAGCGCGTGGAGAGGCACCTCAACCTCGTTGGCCTCGTCAAACAGCGCGTGCCAGTACGCTGGGTTCCGGCGGCCGAGTAGCGCCTGGACTGCCGTCAGCCGCCAATCCGAGGCGTCCCATTCCTCAAGAATGTCAGGCAATCCGCAATCGGCGAGCGCGTCGGCAGCAGCGTCCACGTGTCGTTCGATCTCGACCAGTGCGGTGTCGCTGAGACCAGCCAGTGCCCAGGCAGTCGATCGGCGGTCCGGTCCTAGGACTCGCTCGGCAGCGGCAAGGGCGGTGACTAGGGTGGATATCTGCGAGGGGGCCGGGACAAGTTCTGGACCCGGGATGTGCTGGTCGGCACGGAGTTGACGTTCCGGGGTCGCAGTACGAAGCAGCTCTAGGAGTTGCCGAGCGTCATCCCCGGTCAGCGGCGGATGGTCCGGGGCGTGGGGCGGCAGCGAGTCGATCCAGGCGTAACGGTCGCGGTGCGCGTTGATCGACCGGGCAAGGTCTGCCAACGTACCCGAGTACGGCCGGGCGAGGGCCGGGTGCACCAGGTACTCCTGCTCCCGGAGACTTTGCAAATCGCGGACCGCCTGGCGTAGATCAGCCTCAAGGTCAACGCGGCGCTGCCGTAGCCGCTCGATGTCGAGCTGCAACTGCTCGACACTCGTGGCCGCCGACAGCTCCGACAAAGCGGTGATACTCCGGTCAAGCTCGTCCGCCGCGCCGCGCCGCATGCCGGTCAACAGCACGCAGAGTCGGCGCACCTCTGGCGGCAACTGATCACGGAGCACGCGGAGCGCTTGGTCTTTCTCACTAGTGATCAGGAGGCGCTGACCATCGGCGAGCAGGGCACAGATGAGATTGGCAATGGTGTGTGTCTTGCCCGTGCCCGGCGGCCCTTGCACGACGACCGCGGTATCAGCCCGCAGCTTGTCCAGAACTCTGCGCTGCTCCCCATTGGTGGCTAGTGGCAGCAACGGGTCGGCGCTGACGACTGCCCGCGCATCAGGAGCCAACTCCCGCAGCCAGTGCTGCCGCTGGTCTGCGTCGAGGTCAGTGACGAGCTGGGCCAGCCCGACCGGGGCTTCAGCCTCCGGCTTATCGAGGCTCTCAGCGATAGCGTCGTAGTATCCCGCCAGTCCACTGCGGTCGCGCTCGCGCAGAAATAACGCGGGTGCCAGGGCTAGCTGGGCGACCTCGTCATCGCCAGCTTCCGGCGGCGCCCAGCGCCCGGCGTCGAGGCTGAGGGGTCCATCCCAGCAGCGCTTCTTCCAATCCTCAAGCCAGCGGACCGCATCGGACGAAAACGGGTGCAATCCGCTGATTTCTTCCTCACGCCAGGGAGAGCGGCCCCGCCGTAGATTGAAGCCATCGCCCGCATTCAGGAAGCCACGATCCTCAACGCGAGCCTGCACGTCAACGGGCAGCATCAGCCTGAGCACATCGGATTGCTCGTCTCGATCGATGCTCGCGGACCAAGTCAGCAGATGCCGGCGGACGCTCCAGCGTTCCTCTGCGTACGCGCTGAGCAGGCCGACGCCGACAACCAGCTCATGTGTATCTATCCGCTGGAGCGCTTCCCGCTCCAGGAGTTCGAGCTGCGCGTACCAGGTCCGGTGCACGGCCAGATCACGCTCTTCGTCTGCCCACTGTTGCCAGCCCTCGATCCAGACGTCGTAGGTACGCAAAACCTCCTCGGGCACTGGAGTTTCAGGAGATCGCAATCCAGCACGTGCCTTGATCCGCGGTCTTGTCCGCTTCGGCTGGGTCCATTCCTCCGGATCCAGCCATCTCTGGAGTGTCGGCGGTGGCACCGGAGGGTCCAGCGACGGCAGCGGTTCAACCTCCAATAGCGCCCTCGAATCCGACGACTCGCCCTGCCGGATGACGTCGACGAACCAGTGAACCTTGTTGTCTCCAACAGCGTCGCGCACCTGCCGGCGGGAGCTCCTTACCTGCTCCTGCAGGTAGGAGACCACACCGCGGGTCAACCGTAGGATCTCCGGACTGCTCGGTGATACAGATTCCAACACGCTGCCTCCCCTGGCGAGCCAACACAACAGGATGCATCGGCCACACCACGGTCAGCAACAGCCCCAACGTGAATGAACGCTAGATTTACCAGCCGCGCGGCTTTGACCAGCAATGATCTGCCCAGGAGCCGGGGGACCCGCAACCCGACAACCACAGCGACACGATCGTCTACCGCACCTCCGGCATCGACCAGGATCTGGCCAGACGACCGGTGATGGCCCCCGGCGTCTACCGCGGCAACCCTGCGCAATACCGCGCTGAAGCTCTAGGCGGGCGGCGTTGGTCTGCGGCTCGCCTCAGGCAACCTCGGGCCAGTACGACAGCCCGCCTGCGCTCCGCCCACACCACATCTCTCTTGTCTGCTGGCGGACCTCCCAGCACGCAAGGTCGCGCAACCGGACGATCTCGGTCTGGCCTACGCTGTCCATAGTCGAGGAGGGAACTCAGTGGACCGCATCACGAAGGCGAACATGGAGGCGTTCCGGGCTGAGCAGAGCCTGGGCGACCTCGCGGAGGCCGACGCCTTCGAACTCTTCGCTACCTTCTGCGCCGTGTCTGACTCTATAGACGAGGAGTTCGACATCAACGACGTGCACCTCGGCGGCGGGGACGACCTCGGCATCGATGGCGCGGCCGTGATCGTCAACGGGGTGCTGGTGACCTCGCCCGAGGAGGTGCAAGACCTCCTGGACGTCAACGGCTACATCGACGCGCGGTTCATCTTCGTGCAGGCCAAGACGTCGAGCACCTTCAACGGCAGCTTGATGATGACCTTGTTCGACGGCGTGGACGAGTTCTTCGAAGACGAGCCGGAACTCCCGATGAACGGCACAGTCCAGAACCTGCACGAGGTCATGCAGGAGGTCTACAACCACAGCATCAAGTTCCGCCCGAAGCCGACCGTCACCATCCACTACGTCACGACTGGGCAGTGGGAGAACGACAACTACTTGGTCAAGAAAACCGACAAGCGGGTGGCGGCGCTCCGTAAGAACGGCCTCTTTTCAGCGGTCAAGTTCGTCCCAATGGGCGCAGACGAGCTGCACGAGAGCTACCAACGCAGCAAGAACAGCGTTGTCGGCGAGTTTCAGTTCGCCAGCCGGACGGTTCTTCCCGAGATTGAGGGCGTGTCCGAGTCCTACTTGGGTGTCGTCCCGGCCACCGAGTTCTTGAAGCTTATCGAAGATCAGTCGGGCAGCATTCGGAAGTCGCTGTTCTATGACAACGTTCGCGACTTCCAGGACTTCCAGAACCCGGTGAATGCGGACATCCGGAAGACCTTGCAGGACTCGAAGGCCCAAGGGCGGTTCGCTGTGTTGAATAATGGCGTGACCATCGTGGCGCGTGGCCTTCAGACGGTGGGCAATAAGTTCATTATGACCGACTACCAGGTCGTGAACGGCTGCCAGACGAGCCACGTGCTCTTTCACGAGCGCAACCAGATCGGCCCCTCGGTGTACGTGCCGCTGAAGGTGATTGCCACAGAGGACGAGGATGTCATCAACTCGGTGATCACGGCCACCAACCGGCAGACCCAGGTAACGACAGAGAACATCTACGCACTCGGTAGCTTCCAGAAGAAACTCGAATCCTTCTTCGCCTCATACCCTGGCAAGAAGCGCCTCTACTACGAGCGCCGGTCAAAGCAGTACAACGCCGTGCCAGGCATCAAGAAGGTACAGATCATCACAGTATCGCAGCTCATCCGCGCCTTCGGCGCCATGTTTACCGACAGCCCACATCGGGCGAGCAGGTACTACCAAGATCTCCAAGCGCAGGTTGGAAAGGGCATTCTTAACGAAGATCACAAGCTTGAGCCGTACTACGTGGCCGCCTACGCCTACTACAAGCTGGAGTTCTTCTTCCGCAACGGCAACCTCAGCAGCTACTACAAGCCGTCCCGCTTCCACTTGCTTATGGCATTCCGATACCTCGCCGGCGGCACTCCCATGCCTTCGCTCACGGCCAACAAGGCCGAGGCCTACGCGAACAAGCTGTCTGAGATTCTTTGGAACGACGCGAAGGCTCTGGACTTCTTCCAGCAAGCAATTGCGGTCGTAGACGAGGCCTTGAAGGAGCAACCGCTCACCCGCGACACCGTGAAGGTACAGACGTTCACTACGGCTGTTAAGAAGGAGCTGGGCGTCCGGTAAGCAGCCTTGGACGCACGTACGGCCACGACCAGGGAGCAATACCACGGCAGAGGTATGACCAGCTCAGTGGCCATCCTTGGCCCCGGAGCATGACATCCCGACAAGGCGGACGGCAGGGCCTTAGCCGGGACGGCCCTCGCATGCGGATGCCCGCCTCCTAGTCTTCTTTGGCGCGAGAAACCGTAAGCACGTACTCCATATCGACAGTCTGGACAGCAGTCAGAATATAGAAGTCATTGCGGTCGAATTGGCGGGTAAGGTCCTTGACCGTCTGCTGCCAGCTTCGCCAGACAAGCACCGACTCACCCTTACTGAAGCTTACCGCTCGTCGCCCTTCATCAAATTCGAATTCAATGGTAAGTGCCGTGGTGAAGCGAATGCGCTCATATCGCTGCTTCCGAACCTCATCGAAGCCAAGCTCCAGCTCATAAAGAGACGGATCAATATTAAGTATGTCGATTACAAATCGGTGAATAGGAGGTAGCGGCGACTTTGCCCGATTGGCATTGAAGTCGAAGTATTGACGCGTCACTTCGGTGTCAAGCTTCATCGTATGCACCAGATAATCCTTGGCTCCCATGCTGTCGTGAATACACTGGAGCACTCCATCGGGGTTACGGAAGTTATAGGGTGTTCCGCCGAGTAGCAAGACAAGGTTAATGGTTTCATCGGCATCCGGCTTCAGGTACTCCTCGGCAAGAATGTTCGTGAACCGCTCCCGGCTGATGTCCATCTCGTAACCCTCGAACACTACTTGGTTATCGAACCAGCTCTTTATATTGCGCCTCGCAATTTCAAGCATCTCGGCGCTAATGTCGAGGGCGATGTATCGGCCTAGAATGCCGCGCTCCAACAACCTACTCAAGAAAGCCTTTACCGGCAACGCGTTACCTACGCCAAGATCGACAATATTGACTCGCCTATAACCCGACACCAGGTAATCGAGAAAGCTTTGGCTGATCTCAAGAAGATTAATAGTCCTGTTCATGACATTCGGGGCGTCTTCATTCGCCAGGCGCTGAGCATATTCATCCCAGCTCATTGCGCCACCATCAAAATAGTTGTACTGCCGGGGTATTTCGTGGTGCAGCTCAAGGTTCGTCAACAGCTCATAGATTTGGGACTGGGTATAGATTTTGTAGAACTCAGGCCGAGGGCGAACTACCTTCGCAGCCTTTGAGTTCCGAAACTTCCGCCGCTCCTGAATGAGATCTGCAATCAAGGTGGTGTTGCGGGTCGTGTTGGCGATATATGTCCGGCTGCCCTCAACATGCAGCGCAAGGTCTAGCTTGCCCTCGCGCGCCCCTCTAATCCACTTGCGTACAGTTGACTCGTCAACCTTGTACCGCTTGACTATATCGACATTTCTAAAAAATTGCATTGCGCGTAAATATCCAAAACTCCACTCAAAGGCGGAGCCATAATTTTGTTATTGACACGATACGGTAACTAACCGTACCATACAAATTGAGCAAGCTTACTCACAACAAACAGATGTTCCTGTTACTAAACGTAACATTTCTATAATGAATAAGCAAGGGCTTTTGGGTGTCGCCAAAAGCCGCGTAACCATTATACGATAACGTTGCGAAAATAGGAACTTCATCGGGTTCGAAGCACGTATTGTAAAGAGTTCCGCTTCTACGTCGATAGAGGGAACTAAAGAAAGGGCAACAGCAATGTCAGACGAAAGACCAGCCAACGAAGCGCGCAAGCGCTTTACGAGCAAAACAATAAGTATCGAACCAGGAGGAACGAAACAATTGGCCCTCGGGTCATATTCGTTATCAGATCGCCAGCCACGCTTTGACCTGAGGACTGAGCCCGAGATTGGCGAGTATCTAGGGTCATCCCTAGAGCAATCCTCGCTAACGGGTACCACCCGTTACGTCCTCTTCTACCATCTCCATAACTTCAGCACTATTCCATGTAAAGTAACGGCGGAACGACGGGAAGATGACGGCGACTATTAACACCAGAACGCACCTACCAGAGACTGATGACAGCCAGTCTTCCAGGGAAGTAGCGACTTGGTTCCTTTCGAACCCTCGCCGACAAAGCGTACTCTGCATCATTTGCCATACCTGGGTACCCATGGATGACACAGCAGCCGGGCCGCTTGGGTCAGATTCTGCACAGCGCTTTGTCTGCAACTCCCACTTCCTCAATAGTAGGGATTATGTATACGGACTAGCCGACTTCCTAGCCGCGCAGGGCCGACCGTTGCCGAAACAATTGTAACTGGAGATATAGATGGATGACTTCCATACCGAGCATCGTTTGATTGGAGGAATGAAGAGCCTATCTTGGGACATCGCACATCATTTTTACATGAGGCAGTACGAAGGTAAGGCCATAGTAGTGACCACAAAAGCCGAGGGTCTTCGTGCGGCAGTAGGAAAGCAATGGCATAGGATTGAACGCCAGATCGAACGGGACAAGAACCAGACACTGAATTCGAACCGTATCAGGACGCTTACCGAACAACTTACTTGGATGCGGCGCCTTCGGTTCACATCCAAGCCACCGCAGCAAGCACCGTACGCTGATGTCTTTTTTTCGCCCTACAGCGTTTTCTTGGCACCACCCGTCAAATGGCATACAGTCTATTTGACGTACAATCCGAGGCCAGCAGAACTTGCGGCAATTCAAGAGGCAATGCCGAGGGGTGGCCTTCTAGTGAAGTACAGTAGCTAGCAACCGCCCTCGCCGGACATCGGCAGCAGGGCGGCCATTGGATGACGACGGCATTACCGGCTGAACTTGCCGCCCTTAATGCCTGTGCTGAAAGCATCCCACGCCGCCGGGCCGAAGGTCAGCACCGGCCCTGCCGGGTCTTTGCTGTCACGCACGCCCACTGCTACATGCTGGTCACGTACCTGGACACAGGCACCGTTGTTGCCGCTACGGGTTGATTTGATCCATACGTTCTTACGCATTTTTGGCTCGTTCCTTGATCAATTTGACCGATTCGGCAGGCGAGACCGCCAACGTACGCAGGTGGTCATACACCTGATGCAAGCGGCTGATGTCGCGCGGCGCTTCGAGGAACAGCTCACCGGCCAGGGTTTCGAGGTAGCCAAGCGCCGGTTCGTTCTTATCGAAGGTGAGAATTTGCAGCCCGCCGCTGGCCGCGAGGTGCGCGCCAGCCGCAAAGCGCAACACCTGAAGCGTGACGTTGGGCAGCTTGGCCAGCTCTACGAGGTGGGCGAGTTGGCCGCGCATGACTTCCGGCCCGCCGACATCGACGCACAGCGCAGCCTCGCTGATAATGGCGTGCAGCCGCAAGGGCTTTGGCTTACGGTGCAATACCTCCTGGCGGGTCAGGCGTGCCCGCACCAGTTGCTGTATGGCCTCGCCATCCGTCTCCCTTCCGACCGCGACCACTTCGCGGGCGTACCGCTCGGTCTGCAACAAGCCCGGTACAAGCGTAGGCTCGAAGTTGTACAGTTCGGCCGCTTCTTCCTCGTAGGCGATGAACGTGGCGTAGCGGTTGGACAGCGCGCCCAGCCGCTGCCACCAGCCGGACTCCTTGAGGTCACGCGTCAGCACCAGGAGCGAAGCGCCGGGTTCGCTGTCGATGGGGTGGCCGTAGGCCACCAACAGCTCCATCACGTCGCCGGGGCGGGGCTTGATCTCGCCGGACTCGATCCGGCTGAGGCGTGACGGCGAGCAACGCACCAGCTTGGCCGCATCGTCAAGCGTCAGACCCTTGGCGTCGCGCAGCTTGCGCAGCTCCCGGCCCAGCCGTCGTGATCGCGGCGTGGGCGGTGTGAAGCGGGACATGCCTAAATCCTCCCGCACTTGCTGGCCTCCATCGTAGCCAGGGTCACGGCTGATGCTACGTGGACGCTCCCCGCAAGGGCTTGCCAAGCATCACTTGATGCGCGACCATGACAGCATGTCACACGGCGTGTCCAGCCCGTGACATCAGGGCCGGTGTGGCGCTAGTCATCTCCCCGACGCTGCACCGGCCCTGCTCTCCCAGGCCGAGGCCAGCAGGTAGCGGCAACTGCCTGCTGGCCTCCCACAGCTAGGAGGCTCAGGTGGTCGGCTTTTTCTTCGCGGTCGTCGGCTGCACCCTGTTCGGCTTCTGTGCCGGGCTGTTCGCGTTCAAGGTCAAGACCAGGTGGTGCACCGCCTGCGGTAACACCCTCGGCTGCCTGGCCTGTAACAGCGGCTCACGGGTGCGGGCCGCGAAACATCGGGCGCAACTGTAAGAGGACGGACGATGCGCGTCGACGACCTCAAGCCGGGTGCAGTCCTGGCCATCGGTAGGGCAGCCAGTGTCCAGGTCGGCGGCACCCGCGGCTTCGTCCTCCGCCTTCCCAGCGTGTGCCACAAGCCGACGTACCACGGCTGGGTATGGCTGACCGGCTACGTCCTGGACATGACCGGCGAGGTATGTGGACGGCGGGAGATTTTCGTACAGCTCAGCGGCCTGCGGGTGCTTCCACCCGGCCTCGGCCAACCAGGACGACCAGGAGGCAGCCACATGGACATAACCGAGGGCATTTCGGTGCAAGATCTGGCGCTTGAGCACCGCTTCTACCGAGCTATGCAGTGCTTGGCCGAGCTGGCCTGGCAACGGGACATGACGGTCGATGCCCTGCTGACCCTGACGGAGCTGCTCATCCCCGGCCCCGAGCCGGACAGTGAGCCGGAACCCGCCAGCGATGTCCAGCCCTGATGGTGCCCTCAAGGTTGCAACCTGCCGCTGGTGCGGGCGACCGATTGCCTACTACCGGCAGTGGGGTTGGCTGCACCGTCCCGGCCTCTACCTCTGCCAGTCACCCGATGCGGATGCGCCGCTGTTGTGTGTGGCTGAGCCGGTCGAAGGTTGAGGGCTTCACGAGTTAAAGCGCCTTGACCTCGGACTTTGGCGGGCATGGCACAGTTGATCTTGTAAATATTCTTTGTTACATTGGAAACGAGATGCGCAAGTCAGCAGCAGAATTACTGGTTGCGGGAGGCATGACAGTTACGGCGCTTTTAGGTGCTTGCAGCAACGATACTGAACCCAAGGCTACCTGCACCGTAGCTGCTCCCCGATCACCTCTCTCCGTTCAGGCGACCGCAGAGGCAATTGCCCAACGCATCCTGGCACAGTACGGCAAAGCTAGCCCGGTTGATAGGCAACTCACCGGCAAGCCACCACATAGCATTGCCGTCACCGTCGATACTGCCGGGCCGACCGAAGTAGTACTGCAAGCTCAGGCCACGACAAAGCGGGATGACGGAAAACCCGACCCGCATACCGTCGTAGCCCTCAACCTTGAGGCCACACAAGCCGACGGTTCGCGGGTGAATATCTCGTTGACCAAAATGAGCGGACCCGGTGATCAGTGGGCAAGCTCCTGGAACAAGCCCGTTGAGGCGATGCCACCGAAAGAGCAAGTACTGCAACGTGGAACCGACGTATATCTTGACGGTACTCGCGTTGCCTCCTGCAATCCCGAAGGCACCGCCCTCCGTGTTCGGGATCAGATCGTTGGACAAGCGGCCCTATTGTCCGAACTAGGCCCAGACAGCGAGTTGTCCCCGCTACCTCGACCACAGCCGTAACGCGAGCCTACGAAGGGCAATCAGGGATACTCCAATCGGTGTGATGATTGTTCTCGCCGGGCTTGTCGCCGTTCATGAATGTGTTTGCTGGCGCGTAGTAAGCGTTATTCCAGGGCTCACTTGCCAGTCGATACCAATAGCCGTCGGGGTCTAGACTCGGCAAGGAAGGCGCGTACAGCTTGCAACTTACTTTCACCTTCTGCCACGGCTTTACTTTAGGGCCGTCATTGCCGGACGGGCCTCGCGGATCGCTGTAGACACTCGCACCTTTCGAGCCCTGCATAGCGTCATACAACTTACCCGATGCCGTGGCCTCGACGGTAGGCGATGGCTCTGTTGCTACTGGCGGGCTCGGAATGTTGCGGGCGTCGTCCGCCGTCCCCGCCCGAATCACAAATATAAGCAGGGGGATTGCTACCGCCGCCAAACATACGAGGATTACGGCCAGCAGGCAGCCGCGCGGGCCACGCACGAGAGGCATGATGCCTGGCTCGGGTACCAGTGGCGTCTCAACGTCGAGCTGACTATCGAGGGAAGGCTGTTCGCCATCGTCCGGCAGTTCCGTTTCCTGCATTGCGCCGTCCGAAGTAACCGGCATCACCGGAGGCGGGGAAGCGCGCAAACTGGCCTCAAAGTCAGCAAGGATACGGTTCATCAAACGGCGTGACGTGCGCACTGATGGACGCGGTTCTGTCTTTCGCCTAGAAAGCCACTCCTGGCGATCCGTCAGATCAGGCAACCAACTTGTCGGATCATCGTGGATGTTAAAGCTGGCGCGGGCCACTACCTTGTGCTTTTCCCTAGGCAGTTGTTTAATCAGCCGGTCTAGCTGCCAGGCCACCTTCTTGCGCACCAGCTCGGGGCCATCAAATGGCTTAATATGCCACAAGGCGCGCAGGTCTTCGCCGAGGAATGAATAAAGATCAACCCGGCGTACGCCCTCATTATGACTCAGTGCCTTCAACTTCTTACCTATCGGCGTCATTGCCGGAACACCTCACACTGTCCCCCACCATCAAGTAGGCAGACGCTACTAGATGTAGGCCAGTGGGTACAAGCAGCTATAGAACCGACATAGCGGGCAATCCCGGACGAGTTGGGCCGCATATTCGGCAGGCGGGCACCGGTCAGCGGTGGCCAGTAGCTGGCCAGCGCCGAGCAGCGTTGGCCGATGGTTGGCCGATCGCCTCCCTGACGGTCAATAAACGGCCCATTCAAAGCAAGCGCTTCACTAGTAATGCGGATTGTGTTCTGGTGATAGCAGTGCTCCATTAAGCACCTACCAATCCGTTGACACCCTGTGTCTGCATGAAAGGCAGGAGCAGAACAAATGTCGGGAGAGCTGGAACGCCGAGCCATCGGCTTCGGCATCGAAAGCCGCGCGCTCAAGGCGGTCGTACGCATTGGCGCTGAGACCAAGGTCGCGCAGACATACATCCACGCCAAAAGCGCCGTGGGTGAGTTCGCCCTCAGTGAGGTCGGCTACCTCAAGGCCATACAGCGGGAGTACGAACAGGTCAACCCGGATGCGGCCGACGCTATCGCCCTCATCGTGAACACGACTATCCAGGGCATAGCCCGGTCGGTCAGCCAGTTCGGCAGCGAGTTCGGCCGATGATCTTCGTGTGGGTCATGATGCTGCTGGTCGTCGGGTTCACCCTCGGGCGGCTCTACCAGTGGCTCAAGGACGAGCTGGTGGCAGCTGGCCGACAGATGGATGGGCCAACGGCATCTGTCCGCGACACAATGTCCGACATCGCTGCTCAGACGCGCCGGGCAGAGGAACGGATACGGCGGACTACCCAGCACCGACGGCCCAGTCCGCGATGAACAATATGCCGTCGCCGGACTCATGGCGGCAGAAGGTATTCCAGTCCGTTCTGCTGCTGCTCGTCATCGCCATTGCCGCCCGCATCATCGCGGACATCGTGGCACCGCTTGTCCCGGCCTTGATCATCATCGCCATGCTGTGCGTCATGGGCTGGCTGGTGATCGGCCGACGCCGGTAGTAGGACATTCCTGGAACACAACGATCCACGAAAGGGTGGACGGGACTTCTATGGCCCGAAAGGGCAGACGCCGCATCGTCGGCAAGTGGGCCACCATTGAACAGGCGTACCGCGAGAAAGAGCTGCGGGCGTTGCTACTGGACCTGCGCCGGGAATGGACGCGACGCAAGAACGAAAAGAAGAAGCGCTGAGGGCGACCTGCCCGGAGCCGGGTTGAGTGCGGTTCCGGGCAGGCTGCCACAACGACCTTGAGGAGGACTATTTGCATTGACCAGACGCTACCGCACGATTCTTGCCGATCCGCCGTGGGATTTTCAGCAAAAAGGGACACGCGGAGCCGCGCAGCATTACCGGCTCATGCTCCTAGAAAGAATCTGTCGCTTGCCTGTAGAACAGCTAGCCGAGGACGACTCACACCTGTGGCTATGGGTCACCAACGCCACCATTCACGTAGGCGAACAAGTCATTCGCTCCTGGGGGTTCTCGTACCGATCCTGCTTGACGTGGATCAAACCAAGGCTTGGGCTTGGCGTCTACCTTCGTAATCAAACGGAGCACTTGCTATTGGGCGTCCGCGGTCGGGCGCCAGTGCTCTTTCGCGGTCAAGGGTCGTGGTTCTACGCACCGCTCCAGGAACACAGCCACAAGCCCGAGGAGCAGTACGCCATCATCGAACGCTGTTCACCCGGACCCTACGCTGAACTGTTCGCCAGACGGAAGCAGCCCGGTTGGGATGTCTGGGGCAACCAGGTGGATCCGGATTTCGAGCTGTACGAACGCTGACCATTCCACAACAAAAGCATCTTGACAGGCCTGTCTTGGCCGGGCATAAGGATCAGTAGGGGTCGTCAACACCGACGCCCAAGAACGGGCAACCGCGTGCGGCGCTTCAGCCGTCCAGCTTCCCCTGAACGATATACCAACGACCTAAGGAGCACAGGAGGACTTATGCGGCAGCGCATCTCTGTTCAAGATGTCCGGATGCTGGAGACACCGGGATGACGACATCGATTCTTCTGCTATTGCTCAGCAGTGGCTTGGCCGTAATCGCCATTGTCATAGCCGCCCGCTGGCTGGATTCGCGGGCGTGGCGCCGGAGCTTGGTCGCGTACCGGATCGTCCTTCCGACGAATCTCTCGGTGGACGACGTTGCCGCATGGCTTGGCACAACAGCGGCCAGCACCCATGCGCAGCGCTGGGCGCTGCTTCCGCTTCCGCCGGTTGTTTCGGAGATTCGCGCCACCGGCCAGGGCGGCATCGAGCATTTCCTCCTCGTTCCGAGAACGCTGCGCGGTGCCGTCCTGGGCAACCTCCGGGCAACCATCCCCTCCGCTCGCCTGACCGAAGACGACGAGTACCTGCGCACTCGGCCACGTTGCAGACTCGCAGCCGAGGCCGTGATGACGAGCTACCACCGGCCTTTGGCGGGTGAGCGGGCCGAGACAACCAGCCGCGCCCTGCTGGCTTCGCTACAACCCCTCGGTCCCGGCGTTGCCGTCTATGTCGCTTGGATTTTGACGAGCGCCGGCACCCCGGCGCCTGTCCGCCAGCCGACGGGCAGACAGACAGGTAGAGAGCTGCCGTGGTGGCTGGAGGACCAGTCATCCCGTGATGCCGATGATGTCCGTGCCGCGCGCCTGAAGCAGCGTGACCCGCTACTGGATGGCTGCCTGCGGGTTGGCGTCGTCGCCGTCCGGGCCAAGGACGCCCGGGCCGCCTTTGGCCGAGTCTGGGGCGCGCTGCGCAACCAGAACGCCGCCGGAGTCCTCATCGTCCGCCGCTGGTGGATACCCGCAGCTTGGGCAGCTCATCGAATGGCTGAACTCGCGCTCCCCGTCGTCCGGTGGCCGATGCTGCTCTCGGCCCGCGAGCTGGTAGGGCTGCTGGGCTTTCCCTTGGCGGGCGTGCAGCTTCCCGGCCTGCCGCGGGCCGTCGCCCGGCAACTGCCGCCGCCGACCAGCATGCCAACGCACGGGACGGTCGTCGCAACTGCGTCGTACGTCGGTATGACCGGAAGGCCGCTGGCGCTACGAACGGACGACCGACTCCGGCATATGTGGATCATCGGGCCGGTGGGCGTTGGCAAGTCAACGCTGCTTGCCAACCTCATCCTCCAAGACGTCCGGGCCGGGCGCAGCGCCGCTCTCCTTGATCCGAAGGGAGACCTGGTGGCCGACGTACTCAACCGTCTCCCAGAGACACGCCGCGATGACATCGTGGTCGTCTCGCCGTCCGAAACGGCTCATCCCATCGGCCTAAACGTACTCAATGCCGGCCACGGCGAGCATGCCCGCGAGTTGGCGGTCGACGCCTTGGTGCACCTCATGGCGAGCCTCTGGCGCAGCTCCTTCGGCCCCCGCACGGCTGACGTGCTACGCAACGCCTTGTTGACACTGACCCACACCACGTCGGCCGACGGTCGCGCCAACACTCTGCTGGAGCTGCCCGAAGTCCTCATGCATCAGCAGTTCCGTACGTTCATCCTGGCCCAGCCCACCGTGCCGGAGATGGTGCGGCCGTTCTGGGCCAGTTATGACCAGATGACCGACACAGCCCGTGCTCAGGTCATCGGACCGTCGCTCAACAAATTGAGATCGTTCACGACCCGAACAGCTCTCCGCCTAATGCTGGGCCAGTCCCAAGGCGTGCGGCTCGACGAACTGTTCACCAAGCGACGGGTGTTCCTGTTCGACCTGTCCAAGGGGCTGCTGGGTACCGAGACCGCGGCACTGCTGGGCTCGCTCATCATGGCCGGGCTGTGGCAAGCCACCTTGGAGCGCGTCACCGTCCCGGCCGACAAGCGGCACCCGACATTCATATATCTCGATGAGTTTCAAGACTTCCTTCGACTCCCAATCGATCTTGCTGACATGCTGGCCCAGGCCCGGGGTTTAGGTGTCGGCCTGGTGCTTGCACACCAGTACCTTGGCCAACTCACCGACGACGTGAAGACGGCCGTTCTTGGAACGGCCCGGACTCAGGTGGCCTTCCAGGTGGAAATGGACGATGCTCGATCCCTTGCGGCTCGCTTCGCACCGCTTGCCAAGGAGGACTTGACCGGGCTGCCCGCCTACGAGATCGCCGTACGTCCCTGCATCGACAACAGCACCCATGCCCCCGTCACTGGCCGAACCTTGCCGCTATCCGAACCGGCGACGGACGGTGCTGCCCTGGCGGCTGCCAGCCGAACGCGGTACGGCGTCCCCAGGGCTGAGGTTGAGGCCGCCATCCAGACGCGCGTGACCCCGCCAACGTCTCGCGAAGGGTTCGGCCGTCAACGGAAGGGGGGCGACAAATGATCGAGCAAGCTGTTGTTTTCGATGTTCTTTTCGCCTGCCGACTCACAAGCCCCCTGACCTCTGTCAACTCCACCCCATCGCCAACGACAAGCCATACCTCCCATGGAGGTATGGCATGAAGCCGCCAGCGCTACCCGCACCGCTCCCCCAAGACCGCCCTGAGGGCGCGTCCGCGACGAAACGAATCAGCTTCAAGCAGGTGGAGTGGGTACGGGCACGGCTTGCTGAGCGAGACTGGCAGATCATCCATGCCATCGACCAGCTCCGGGTAGTAACCGGCGAGCATATCGAGAAGCTCTTGTTCGCCGATCTCGCCTCGGCGCGAAGCCGGGTCGTGAGCCGGGGCCGCGTGCTGCGGCGCCTGGTCGCGTGGCATGTGCTCATCCCACTGGATCGGCGCATCGGTGGCCCTGGGCGGGGCTCATCGAAATCAGTGTTCGCCCTCGACAGTCTCGGACAGCGGCTCCTCACTCATCGGCAGCAGGCCGAAGGGCAGGCCAGACGCGTCCGGCGGCCGGGCACACCGACCGAGCGCTCGCTGCGGCACGCGCTCGCTGTCTCGGAGCTGTACGTACGCCTCATCTGTCTCGGCCGCCTCCAGGGCTTCATGGTCGCCGAGTACAGCGTTGAACCGCGGTGGCCGGATGGCGTCGGCGGCCAGCTCGGACCGGACGCGTACGTGCGCTTGGAGCTAGGCGACGTCGTCGACCATTGGGCAATCGAGGTGGACCGCTCCACCGAAGCCCTGGAAACAACGCTTCGGCGGAAGCTCACGGCCTACCTGGACTTCGCACGTCGTGGCGGCCAGCTCCGGACACATGGAGTGATGCCGCGCGTGCTGGTGTCTTGTACCAAGGAAGGGCGTCCGGAGGCGGTGGAGGCTCTGGTGCGTCGCCTGCCGTCACCAGCCCACGCCCTGTTTGCCGTTGTGCAGCATGACGAGGCGAGCGCCTTCCTATGGACATCGCTGCAGAGCTGAGTGACCGCCGTTACTGAGCGGCCCACTACGACAGAAAGGAGCAAATATGACAGCAAGAACTTGACTCTTCACTTGAAGCTACGCAAAGTCTATATGAAGGAGGCCTATGACCAGCACAAACATCCCCGTTCCAAGCGACATTCTGTTACAGGTACGCAAACTGCTGCCAAAAAATCCTATGAATTATAACCAGGCACGTATCGTTGCCGAAATGCAGGCCGGGTGCCTACGTAAAACGCTGCGACTCAGCCAACCGACCCTGCCACTCGACTGGATCGAGCAGATCCCAGGCGTCAGCGTTATGCTTGTAACCGCGAGCGACATGGAAAGACGGACCAAGACCCCGGCCTCCAGCGGCGCCACAGCCATCGGCGAGGACGGGTCATACCGCATCTACATCGCCGAGAACAACAGCCGTACGCATTGCCGATTCACACTATGCCACGAACTCTTCCATGTCATTACCGGTCCATTCGAGTCAGAGATCTTTAGCGACTTCGGACACGGCGACAGCGAGCTTCATAAGCGCCGCATCGAACGGGTCGCCGATCACTTTGCCGCCAACTTGCTCGTACCGAAAGGTCTGCTGTGCAAGGCCTGGGACCTACCGGTGCGCGGGCTCGCAGAACTCGCCGGAATATTTGGCGTCTCCGAGGACGCCATGCGGATACGGCTGCGAACCGTGGGTCTCATCCGGAGTGGGCTAACTAAGGAGATGTTTTACCGAACTCCCGCCTACGGACGTTATGAACTGGAAATTGCTTTAAAAGGAGGTGAACGATGACAGATACAACAATGAAGTCCAGCGTTATCTACGCATGTGGGCGCGCCGTGCCCCTTGAGCGCGGCCGACTCGCCCGCGACTGGTTCAGACCCCACCCGGATGCCACCCGCAGGCTGTTACTGCGTCAAGCCAGCACAACGGGGCGGCAGGACACCCACCAACCGGAAAGACAGGAGTCGCAGGTACTCCTCACAGTGGCCGAGGCCTGCCAACGGCTACGCATCAGCAAGTGGATGCTCCAGCAGCTCATCAATCGGCGCCAGCTTCGGAGCGTGAAGTTGGGGAGCCGCAGGCTCATACCCGCCAGCGCGATAAACGAGCTTCTCGACCGGCTTAGTGCTCAGGAGGCGCTATAGCAATGGCCGGGCGGAATGGCGGCGGCGAGGGGAGCATCTACCTGCGCAAGGACGGCCGGTACGAGGCCGCGTTGTGGGTTACTACGGCGAGCGGCATCCGGAAGCGCCGGCGCATGTACGGCAAGACTCGCAAGGAAGTGCATGCCAAGCTGATCGAGGCCAAGGCTCAGGCACAGAGAGGAGTACCGGCACCAGAGCGGAGCTGGCGGCTCGGCGATTACCTGGACCACTGGCTGACGCGTGCCAAGCGACGACCGCTCACCTACCATCGTCACGAATCAATCGTCCGCCTTCACCTCAAACCAGGACTGGGCCACTACCGGCTTGATCAGCTATCGGTCCAGAGCGTACAGAACTTCCTGGACCGGCTACTCGCGGACGGCAAACCGCCCGCCACCATTCACCAGGTACGCAAGGTGCTCAGCGCAGCACTCACGTACGCCATGCGGCAGGAACTACTGTTCCGCAACGTCGCCCGATTGGTCGAACTGCCGCGCTACAGGCCAAAGGAAGCCCGCCATTGGAGCTTCGAGGAGACGATTACATTTCTCGACGCCGCGAAGGGCGACCCGTTCTATCCCGCATTCGTACTCCTTGCTCTCTACGGGTTGCGCAAGGGTGAGGTCGCGGGCATCAGGTGGTGCGATGTGGACTTTACGCATAACGTGCTGCGGATCAGGCAGCAAGTACAATGCATCAACCGCACACTGCGACAGGTCGAGCTCAAGACAGACTCCAGCGAAGGCGACGAACCGCTTTTAGCAACCGCACGGCAGGTGCTGCTGGAGCGACGCGAGGAGCAGGCTGCGCAGGTCGTGGCCTGCGCTTCATCTGGCAAGACCTGGCAAGGCACCGGAACGGACACCGAGTTGGTCTTCACTACCAGGAACGGCCGACCGGTCGATCCTCGAAACATTGAGCGTTCGTTCCACCGGATCCGTGAGCGGGTTGGTCTGTCTCGCATCACACCTCATGGTTTGCGTCACAGTAATGCGACGGGCATGAAGAACAACGGCGTACACGATCGGGATATTCAAGCCGTACTCCGACAGAGCACTTTACAGGCTACCGGCATCTACCAGCACGTGGATATGTCGAACAAGCGAAAGGCCCTCGAATCCATGGAGCAAGGCCTGTTTGGCTCACTGGTTGTCGCTGGCAGTAGCGTTAGCCGTCAGAATCAGCCGTCAGGTCAAGAAAACACCCCACCGGCAATGCCTGGGTGGGGTGTTTTCTTTGGTGGCTCCTCCCAGACTCGAACTGGGGACACAAGGCTCTTCAGCACGACCGATGCCAGCCTATCGGATCGCATTATCTCTATAAACACGGCTGTACGAACACGTGGGCGCGCGTGGGTATTTGGATGCGTTGCCGTCAAATTTAGCCGTCAATTCGAGGAGACGTCATGCAGTGCCAGATAGCTCCACGGAGTCAGCTCGGGAGTGGGGCAAGCGCCAAGCCGAAGCCGCTCCTCCTTGGTCGGAATCGAAATGGCAGCGTATATGCGCAATTTTGCGGTTCGAGATTGCAACACCCCAATCGGGGGCCGCCCCGCCAGGAGAGACCCAGATGGATGACCATCCAGGGCCGGGAGACGCCGTAGCCTCGTGAAGGCACCCTCAAATCCTGCGTCTGCACCCACACCTCTCGCCGGTTTTGTCCGCTAGGAGCGATCATGAGGAAGATTGACGAGCTCGGGCTGTTTTGGCTACACGGACATCCGGAGGACAGACTGTCTGGGCGTCTGCGGCTCGACCCAACAGGCGGCATAGACCTTGCTCTCGTCGGAGCGTTCGGCCACGCCCAAGACTTGAACGGTGAACCGGCCGAACGCATCCTCGGATGGCTTGGCACAGACCGGGTGACGCTGGACCAGGCTTTCTTGACCTTCAACAGCCGACCAAGCTCGGGTGTGTCGGAGACCCGCTACCGAGTGAACCGGCTATTCATCGGCCACCAGTTCGAAGCCGGCGAACTAGCGTTCAAGACAGTCAGAGTCGCTATAAGTGATTTGGACAGTTGGGTCGAGACAAGTGGTATAACGTACCATTGGAACCACGAAAGCGACCGGCCCGACGTCTCTCGGCTGAAGTACGAGATGAACTTTGTCCCGCCACAGACCGAGACACATCTATTCTCTCGGGGCCGCCTATCAATTGCCTACTCTTGGAAAGAGGATGGCGATCCAATTCACGGCATCGCTTTCAAGCAGTGGCCTATCATCAAAATCGAGTACGACGAACTCCAGCCATTTCGAGTCATTCAGAAGGATGTCGGCCGGATACAAAGCCTCGTGACGCTTTGTATTGATGAGCGAACGACAGTAGACGCCCTAGTACTGAACCGACCTGACGTCAGAACTAGATTCCTTAGTGGTGACGATGCAGGTGAGCAAGCCATCGAATTCCTTGCCCCTCTCCTTCGATACATAGATCCTGCAGAGCGTAAACCGCGCCATCGGTTCGAAATGCTAGTCGGCTATAAGGAACTCGGCGGCATTGCGGCTATAGCAAGGTGGCTCGACGCATCCGAGCGCTTCCAGCGGCCCTTGGATTCCTTCATGAGTACGAAGCACGCCGGGCAGATGTTCACCGAGAACCGATTCCTCAATGTCACGTTCGCAGCTGAGGCATTTCACGAAGTTACTCAAGGTAGCCCCTACATGGAGGATGCGGAGTTCCAGGCACTCCTAGAGACATACCTTGCAAATACACCAGCTATGCATCATGACTGGTTGTTGGGAAAGGTCCAGTACGGCAATGAACCGCCGCTCCGGAAGCGCCTGCACCAACTCGCAACGAGATCCGCAGCAGCAACCCGTCCCATCATCGGAGAAAAGGGGCGATGGGCGTTCATCATCTCAAGGGTTCGCAATGAATTGACCCACTTGGGATCCGGCTCACGATCGTTCGATAGCCGCCATTTACTATCCCTCACCGAGTCCGTCTTCGCCGTTGTCCGGATTTGCATGCTACTCGAATCGGGTGTCTCGATCGAGACACTTACCAAGAAAGCCGATTCTGCGAGCCGAGGTTGGTACCAAGACCGCCTGGGGCGCACGCTGCAGAAGATTTGGGCCAACACCCGACGGTCGCCTCAGCCGTAGACCTCCATCAGTTGATTTGCGGAGGCTGCAACGGTCACTCCTCCCGCCAGACGGGCTCTAGGCGATCTGGGTCCCAGGAGCGGTGGCCCTGCTTGGCGGGGTGAACGAGAACACACACGAGGGCTTCCTTGATGTACGTCCGCTTCTCCGCCAGGGTCAGGCCCGGCCAGTCTGCCTGTAGTCGTGGGGGCTTGCTGACGCTACCAAACTGGCGCGAAAGCCACTGCTCACGCCCGCTGGCCAAGTCTTTCTCTTCCCGCTCCAACTCGGGTAGGAGAGCAAAGTATCGGGCATTGGAAATCTTCTGCGGTCGAGCGCGCCAAGCCGCAGTGAGGTCCGCAATGCTGGCACGGACTTCGCGCAATTCGGTTTCACGAGGCCACGCCTTGGACCTAACGTTGGCTCGCCGCCGCCGTGCCTCCGACACGTACTTAGCAATAACCGCCTCGGTAATCCATTCGTCGGTCTTCGGTCCGAAGACCGACATGCCGCCACAACCGCCTTCCTTCTTCAGGCGGCAGATGTAGTGAAAGTCCCCCTCGTTCTTGGCCTGCTTCGCTGGCACCTTCGACGCCTTGAGCGGCTGCCCACAATCCGGTTTGGCGCACCGCAGCACGCTCGTCAACAGGTACTTGCGGGTGTTGAAGTCGTGGGCATGGTTGGCGTGCTCACCGACAACCGCTGCCACCGCTTCCCATTCGGCTACCTCCAGAATCGGCTTCCACTGCCCGATAACCGGCTTACCAGCGGGATCACGCACGATCTCCCAGTCCCGGTAGTTCTTGCCGGTCGTCTCGCTGACGCCGTGGACAAGGCGCGCCCGGTAGCCACACAGGCGGGGGTTGCGCAACATCCCGACGAGCGTTGCCCGGACCCACGGCCGGCCCGTCGGCGTGACGATGCCCTTATCCCGCCATTCAGCCAGCACACCACCGACTGGCACGCCCTTGAGCAGCCGCAGCACGCCAGCCTTGACCACTTCGGCCTCCGCTACGTTGAGCGTCCGCTTGTCCTTGTTCCAGCCGAAGGGACGGCGACCACCGGCCGGGATGCCTGCCTGTTGCATGGCAACGTGCTTCCGCCGCACCCGTCGGGCGGTGTCCGCAGATTGCTTGTTGTTCGTCGCTACCACGATGCGTGCCACCGTCCGGCCGTTGTCCGTGAGCAGGTCAAGCGTGCCAGTGATGTCGATGATCGGCCGCCCGAAGTGCTGCACCACTTCGATGCAGTCTTCGAGGTGACGGTTGTCCCGCGTCAGCCGGTCGATGTCGTAGACGATCAGACCGTCAATCCGCTGGCCGTTGGGGGCAACACCCTTCTTGAGGTCGTTCAGCGCGCCTTCGAAGACCGGCCGTACGACCCGGTACACCGACCGGCCGTCGGGCAGCACTATCCGGCGGCGCTTGTACGCCGTGGTGTTGGGCTCCTCGTAGGTGAAGACGTAGTTGCCTTTGCGGGAGCTGACGTAGGTGCCACAGTCCTTCTCCTGCTCCTCACGCCCCTTAATGTCCCGCCCCGTCATGTAGCCCTTGCGCTCCTCGCTGTCCGCCTCCGTCTCGTAGGACAGCCGCACCAGGCCACCGAAGTTCATGCCCGCCAGGTCGCCCCAGTGAGCACGTTCGACCAGCTCAGCCAACATGTGCCGATCGTACCTTCGTATCGCTACTGCGAATTGTTGTTCGGGTCCGATCGCGTTCCCCGCATCGGGTACGGCGGGCCGAGCAGGGTCAGCACCACCGGTCCGGCCGCGTACGTCCAGCCGGTGCCGATCGCGCCGACCGGAACGCCGTTCGCCGTACCGACCTCGTGGACGGCGGCCCTGCCCTCGGCCGGCTCCAGCCACTCCGGAGTGGCCACGGAGTCCACCCGCCGTCCTCGGAACACGCCCTCCAGCCCACCGACATGATCGGCGTGAAAGTGGCTGAGCACCAGCAGCGACACGACCCGTACGCCGAGCCGGCGCAGGCAACGGTCGACGGCGACCGGATCGGGGCCGGCGTCCACCACCACCGCCTGCCCGGCCCCGATCGGCAGCACCAGACTGTCGCCCTGACCCACCGCACAGGCCACGATCACCCAGCCCGTCGGCGGCCAGCCGGTCGCGACCAGCCGCACCGGCAGCGCACCGACGACCACAGCGACCGTGACCACCGCCACCAGCCGGCGGACGAGCGGCCGGCGGGCGGCCACCAGGAGCGCGACCGTCAGCAGTCCGAGCAGCAGGCCACCGGCCACCCCGTCCAGCCAGGGCAGCGTGCCGGCCGGCAGCCGCGCACCGTGCCGGGCCACCAGGACCAGCCACCACGCCGGCCACCCGCCGAGCCACGCGACGGCCTCGGCGCCGGCCGACCAGAACGGGGACAGCACTGCTGCGGTCACCCCGAGCACCGTCGCCGGCGCGACCGCCGGCACTGCGAGCAGGTTCGCCGGTACGGCCACCAAGCTGATCGTCCCGGACAGGCCCGCCACCACAGGTGAGCAGGCGAGCTGCGCCGCCGCCGGGATGGCCAGCGCCTCGGCCGCCCCCGCCGGCACGCCCCGGCGGCGCAGGGCGTCCCGCCAACGTGGCGCGAGCAGCAGGAGCCCACCGGTGGCCAGTACGGACAACGCGAATCCGGCATCGCCCGCCAGCTCCGGGTCGACGACGACCAGCACCGTCACCGCGCCGGCCAACGCCGGCAGCGCGGCCCGGGGCCGTCCGGCGGCCAACGCCGCCAGACCGATCGCGCCCATCGTCGCGGCCCGGACCACGCTCGGCGAGGGGCGGGCCAGTATCACGAATCCGACCAGGGCAACCCCACACAGGCCGGCGGAGAGCCATGGTCCGGCCCGGGCCCAACGGGCCAGCAGCAGCACCAGGCCGACGACTATCGCCACATTCGATCCGGATACCGCGGTGAGGTGGGTCATTCCGGTGGTCCGGAAGTCGTCCTCGACGGCCGGTTCCAGTCGGCTCGTGTCTCCGACCACCAGCCCCGGCAGCAGCCCGCCCGGCTCGCGCGGCAACGGCGCGCAGGCTCGCTGCAACCCGGTCCGCAACGAGCCGGCGGTCCGCTGCGCCCAGGACGGGTCGCCACGCAACACCGGTGGCGTGCTGACCGTCAGCACGGCGGCGGTGAGGTCTCCCCCGCGCGAGGCGCCGAGCCGGCCGGTGGCGGTCAACCGCTGGCCCGGTAACACCTGCCGCCAACCGGCATCGCCCGCCAGCACGAGAATCCGGACCGGTGCCCTGATTCGACCCTCTTCGGGTCCCTCGAGCCAGTCGAGCCGGGTCGAAAGCAGATACATCGCGGGACGACCGGCTGCTCCGGCGACCGGTCGCGGATCGTCCCGTACCACCAGTTCGGCGGTGACCCTGGCCCGCGCGTCGGCCAGTCGACCGATCGCCTCGGCGTCCCGTACGCCGAGGCGAGCCGCCGTGACCACGCTGCCGCAGAGCACCCCCAGCAGTACCGAGACGGCGACCCACCCGTACCGCTCCAGCCCGCGCTGCCCCAGAGCCTGCCGCTCCCGCTCGGGCGTCGGACGACGGATCAGCCGGTACGAGAGGGCGAGCACCGCCGACGTGGCCACGGCAGCGATCAGCAGCGCCGCCGTGGCGTCCAGAAGGAGCGCGGCCAGTGCGGACAGCCAGGTTCCGGTGGCGAGCCCGGCCAGCCGCAGATCCGGGGAGGTCACACCGTCACCAGATCCTTCAGGTCCTCGTACCGGGCGTCACCGATGCCGTTGACCTGTCGCAGATCGCCTACCGAGCGGAAGCCGCCATGCTGCTCCCGGTGCGTCACGATGCGCTGGGCGAGCACCGGGCCCACCCCGGGCAGGGCGTCGAGCTGCGCCACGGTGGCGGTGTTGAGGTTGACCTTTCCGTCGACCGCTCCGGCGGGGGTCTGGGCCGACGCGGCGGCGGCCGGTGCTGCTCCCGGCGGCGGCGTCACCCCGACCAGGATGAGTTCTCCGTCCGTCACCCGGCGGGCCAGATTCAGCAGGGAGACGTCGACCCCGGGCAGGGGACCACCGGCGGAGTCGAGCGCGTCGGCCACCCGCGCGCCGGCGGGCAGTCGTACCAGACCTGGCCGGCGCACCTTGCCGGCCACCGCGACCACCACTTCGGCGCCGGCCACGACGGGCCCGGCGCCACCCGATACGGGCCCCGAGCCCGACGGCGTCGGTAGCGCGGAGGATGCGGGGGACGGCCCGAGGGACGGCGAAACCGGCTCCGTGCGCGGGCGGGATGTCCACGCCCAGCCCGCCGCACCGAGCACGACCACGACGGCCACCACCGCCATCGCCTTGACCCCGCGCCGCCCAGGGTCGAACGCGCCCGGCCCCGCCAACCGATTCGGCGCAGCCAGGTCGGTCGCCGGAACATCATCCTCAGTCGACAGCACGTCGTCGTCGATCGACCGAATACCGCTTCCGGTGGAGGGGACATCGCCTCCGGGTGAGCGGACATCGCCTCCAGCCGACCAGACATCGCTTCCAGCCGACCATGCATGGCCTCCGGTTGAGCGGGCGTCGCTTCCGGACGCGCCACCAGCGCGGCCAACTGCCTGCGAGGCGCGCCCACCGAGCAGCCGGAAGAGCCGCTGCCGCACCACTGCTTCCTCGTCGGACACGCGGCGAAGCTTGCCAACGGCGTACGTGGCACGAGGGCCGGAAGTCCACGGCTGTGGACAACCGGCCCTCGTGTGGAAAACGCCCTGATCATGCCCGTCTATGCTATGGCCCGCACCGATCCCCGACCGGCCGGCACCGATCCCCGACCGGCGGGCACCACCGGCCTCAGCTGGGGTTGCCCGCGTGGGTCAGGGTCTCCCAGGCCACGAAGAGGTAGTTCGTGCCGGCCGGTCGCTGCCGCTCGGTGAGCTGCTGGGTCCTGGTCATCGCGATGCCCCGCCGGTTGCTCAGCGCGTTGAAGGCGACCTCTGTGACCGGGCCGAGCCCCAGGGTCAGGCTGCCCCCGCAGAGCGAGGACGGCACGGCGTCGCCCAGTTCGTACTTCGCGTGGAAGCCCAACGCGTGACGCAGTCGGTCCTGGATCTCCGGATAGATGTCCTGGCCCTGGTGCCGGAGCGTCTCCGCGACGTGGGAGATCGCCGATATGCCGTACCCGGTGTGGGTGAAGTCGCGGCAGGTCTCCTGAGACAGGCCGTCGGAGAACTGCTGCTGCCCATGCCAGTACGACACCACCTCCGCCCGGGTGTCGATGCTGCTGCCGACCGGGCCACGCGGGTACGCACCGTCGGTGGTCAGGTAGAGGAAGGCCGGCAACCGGTCGCGGAACTTGGCCACCGCCCGGTCGTAGCTGGCCCGGTCCTCCAGGAACACCGAGATCCCGAGCGTGGCCTCCATCATGCTCAGTTCCCAGTTACCGTTACTGGTCGCGTTGCCGTTGATGATCTCGGGCAGATAGACGTTGCGCAGCATGGTGCCGAACCGGTTCACGCCGGTCGAGGACCAACCGCTGTACGTGTAGCGGATGATCTCCGCCGCCCTGGGCCAACTCGACGCCGCCCACGCGGCCTGCAACGGCGCGTTGCTGTTGGTGTGGTCCCGGATCGTCGCCGACCAGGCATCCATGATCTGGATGGCCTTCTCCGCGTACCGGCTGTCTCCGCCCACGTACCAGGTTAGCGCGAGGGTGTACGCGGCCAGCGCGTCCTGCCGTTCGTCCGTACAGCCGTTGTTGGGGTTGGAGTACGAGCCGCACTCCACAATGGCGCGGGGCTTCGGCGTACGGGACAGCGAGGCGAGGGCGCTCGCCATCATCTGGTCGTAGGCGCCCTTCCAGGGCTGTGCTCCGGCGTTCACCCGGGATCGGACGAAGTCGAGTTGTGGACGGCTGACCAGTACGCCGGGATGGGTGAACGTGGCGGGCGCGGCGATCTGCCGCTCCGCCACCTGCGCTACCGGTACGGCGACCGCCGTAGTTGCGCCAGCATCCGACTGCGGGACGACCACGGTGGTCAGCAGCAGTGCGCCGAGGGCGACCACCCGGGGCATCGTGACGTGGAGACGTGACCTGGACACAGCGCTCCTCCTGCTCGGGCATGTTGGGGCTCCCGAAAAGCAACTCTTAGGAAGCTTTCCTAACCAATAGGACCATCCAGATCGACTTCAGTCAACGCCTTGAGGTGTTAAGAAGGGGCCCTTCCTATACAAAAAGCGATAACAGGGGGCCCTTCCTTACACCCGGTGCACGACGACACAGGCGAGGCCGGGGCCGGCGTGCGCGGCGACCGCCGCACCGGCCTCGGTGACGTACGAGGCACGCAGCCGGGAGCCGAGCCGCACGCGCAGCGCGTCGGCGAGATCTGCCGCCCGCTGGGGTACGGCGAGGTGGTGCAGGGCAATGTCGACCTCGTCCTCACCGGCCGCCTCCACGGCGAGGTCGACCAGCCGGGCGAGCCCTCGACCGGAGGTACGGACCCGGTCCCGCAGCACGATGGCGCCGTCCACGACGTGCAGGATCGGCTTCACCGACAGGGCCGTGCCGAGCAGCGCCTCCGCGGCGTTGATCCGGCCGCCCCGACGCAGGAACTCCAGCGTGTCCACGTAGAAGAACGTGCTGGTCCGCTCGATGGCGTCGACCGCCGCCCGGCGTACCTCGGGCAGCCCGACCCCCAGCGCGGCGGACGCGCTGGCGGCCAGCGCCGGAAAGCCGAGACCCATCCCGGTCGACCGGGCGTCGACGACGCTGACCCGCTCCCCCACTTCTGCCGCTGCCAGCCGCGCGGCTTCCACGGTGCCGGACAGCTCCGCCGACAGGTGCACCGAGAGCACCCCGGTCGCACCGCCGGCGAGCAACTCCCGGTAGGTCCGGGCGAACTGTTCCGGTGCCGGCCGGGAGGTGCTCACCGACACCCGCCGACCACTCAGCGCCCGGGCGGCGTCTTCCGGGAAGACGTCGACGCCCTCCTGGCCCTGGACCCCGTCCAGCACGACGGCGAGCGGCACTACGGTGAGCCGGAACCGATCGACCAACTCGGTCGGCAGGTAGGCGGTGGAGTCGGTGACGACCGCGACGGGCATGCCGGCACGGTAGCCGATCACGCGCCCGGAAGGACGGCGCGTCAGATGGCGGCGGGCGGCGGGTGGTCGAGGCCGGCACCCGGGCCCTGGGCGATCAGCCCGACGTTGTGCCCGCGCAACTGCCAGCCGCGTACCTCGTCGTGCCGCAGTTCGGTCCAGTGGCAGTTGTTCAGCGACCCGACGGCGCGCAGCACGGTCGAGTCCCAGCCGAGCAGATAGCCGCAGCCCTGCCGGGCACCGCCGCCATGGGTCGCCACCACGATCGTGCCGCCCGGCACGCCGTCGGCGGCTTCCTGGAGCGCCGTGCCGACCCGCTTGCCGAGTTCGTCGAGGCTCTCCACCTCGCAGCCGGGATCCTGCTCACCGGCCCGCCAGCGGGCGTGCTCGGCGGGGAACCGCTGCGCCACCTCGGTCATGGTGAGTCCCTGCCACCGCCCGTAGTAGCGCTCCCGCAGCCGGGGGTCCGTCCGGACCGGCAGCCCGGTCAGCGCGACCAGGGCTGCGGCGGTGTCGGCGGCCCGGCGCAGGTCACTGGCGACGATCGCGTCGGGCCGCAGCGCGGCGAGCAACGGCGCGGCGCTCGCGGCCTGCTCCCGGCCGAGGTCGTTCAGCGGCACGTCGAGCTGCCCCTGCACCCGGTTGACGGCGTTCCAGTCGGTGTTGCCGTGCCGCCAGACGATCAGCCGGGTCATTCGGCGATGCCCGCCTCGGCTTCCACCAGGTCCCGGTCCACGAACGGGATCGTCGGGCAGTCCTTCCACAGCCGGTCCAGCGAGTAGAACTCGCGCTCCTCGGTGTGTTGGACGTGGACCACCAGGTCGACGTAGTCGAGCAGCACCCAGCGGCCCGCCCGCTCGCCCTCGCGACGGACCGGCTTCGCCTTTTCCGGCAGGCCGACCAGCGCCTCCTCGATCGCGTCCACGATCGCGGTCACCTGGCGCTCGTTCGGTGCGGAGGCGAGCAGGAACACGTCGGTGATCACGAGCTGGTCCGCCACGTCGATGATGACGATGTCCTGCGCCTTCTTGTCGGCGGCGGCCTGCGCGGCGACCGTTGCCAGCTCGCGGGCGCGTTCGGAAGCTGTCACCATTCTCCTTCGATCAACCGTCGGACCCTCCTAGCCTCTCACACGGCGGCACGGTACGGCCTGGCGGTTAACGAACGGCAAGCACCAAACCGGTCGAAATCACCCCTGGTACAGCCGTCGTTTGGCGATGTACTGCACCACACCGTCCGGCACGAGGTACCAGACCGGCTCCCCGGCGCCCACCCGGTTGCGGCAGTTGGTCGACGAGATGGCCATCGCCGGCACCTCCACCAGGCTCACCGTGTCGGCCGGTAGGTGCGCGGCGGAGAGTTCGAAGCCGGGCCGGGTCACCCCGATGAAGTGGGCCAACTCGAACATCTGGTCGAGATCCTTCCAAGAGAGGATCTTCTCCAGTGCGTCGGCGCCGGTGATGAAGAACAACTGGACCTTCGGGCCGTACTCGGCATGCAGGTCCCGGAGGGTGTCGACGGTGTAGGTCGGGCCGCCCCGGTCGATGTCGGCCCGGCTGACCTGGAATCGCGGGTTCGAGGCGGTGGCGATGACGGTCATCAGGTAGCGGTCCTCGGCCGAACTCACCGGTTCGTCCGCCTTCTGCCACGGCTGTCCGGTGGGCACGAAGACCACCTCGTCCAGCGCGAACCGGTCGGCCACCTCGCTCGCCGCGACAAGGTGCCCGTGGTGGATCGGATCGAAGGTACCCCCCATGATCCCGATCCGCCGGATGTCGTCATCCACTCCTTGATCGTAGGCTGGTCACGCCCCCGGATCCCCCGAGCATGAGCCAGATCGCATTTCCCGCCGCGGGTGGGAGTACCGTCGGCCCGATCGGCCGGGCTACCGGGCGGCGGTCCGGGACAGCAGGGCCCGGCGTAGATCATCGTCGGCGTCGGTGACCACCCGGCGCAGACCGGTCGGCAGGTCGTCGCGGGCCAGCAGGGCAGCGGCCAGTTCCCGGGTCCGCCCGGCCACGGCGTACCGGGGATAGGCGAGCCCGGCCACCTGGTCGGCCACCCAGGGGGTACGCCGACCCGCCGCCTCCGGCATCTCGGCGAAGTAGCGCTCCACATAGGAGGCCGTCAGCTCGACCTGCTCGGGTTGCCAGAACCCGGCCGCGTTGGCCTCCAGCAGTCGATTGGACAGCGTCGTGTCGCGCGTGACGACCTGCCAGGCGCGGTCCTTGGCCTCCGGATCGGGCAGCGCGGCCCGACAGGTCGCCGCCCGCTCCGCCCCGCTGGCACTCGGGTCGGCGGCCTGCTCGGCGGCGATCTCGGGCTCGCCGACGGCACCGAGTACGGCCAGCCGGCGCAGCACCGCCCAGCGCAGTTCGGCGTCGACCACGAGCCCGTCCGGAACGTCCTCGCCGGCCAGCCATCCCGCCAGCACGGCGGTGTCGACGGTGGCCCCGATCAGGCTCCGCGCCGCCGCGAGCTGGCGCGAGCCACCGGGCGGCGCCGTCGCCAGCAACCGGTCACAGGCGCCCGCCAACTGCTCCAGCGCGGCGGGTCGGACGTCCGGGTCGAGATAGCGGTCCAGCAGCGGACGGGTCCGGTTCAACACGTCCTGCACCACGATCAGCTCCGGCTCGGCCGGCAGGGCCGCCACGATCAACGCCACCAGGTCCGAGACCGGACGCTCGCCGTCGGTCACCGCGTCCAGCGTCTCGCTCCAGAGCAGGGCCCGGGCCAGCGGGTCGGACAGGCCGGGCAGGGCCAGCGGTACGGCGGCGGCCGAGCCGGCGTCCAGTCGCACCTTGGCGAAGGTCAGGTCCCCGTCGTTCAACAGCAGCAGTCGGGCGGCCGGCTGGCCGGTCAACTCGTCGAGCACGGTCCGCCCGCCGTCGACAACCGGGGCGAGGTCCACCTCGATCCGACGCCGCACCCGAACCCCCGGCCCGGCACCGGCAGAACCGGGATCGCCGTCGGCGGTGTCGGCGAGGTCGTAGAGTCCGACACCGATCCGGTGCGGACGCAGCAGCGGATGACCCGACGGCGCGCTCTGCACCACGGCGACCTCGGCGTAGTGCCCGTCGTCGCGCAGCCGTATCTCGGCACGCAGAGTGTTCAACTGTGGCTGCCGCAGCCAGACCTCGGCCCAGCCGGTCAGGTCCCGGCCGCTGCTTGCCGAGAGCGCCGCCAGCAGGTCGGCCAGGGTGGCGTTGCCGAACCGGTGGGTGGCGAAGAAGCCCCGCAGCCCCGCCAGGAACGCCTCGTCGCCGAGCCACGCGACGAGTTGGCGGAGCACCGAGGCACCCTTGGCGTACGAGATCCCGTCGAGGTTGGACAGCGCCTCGGCGGCATCGGGCACCTCGGACGGCGCCACCGGATGGGTGGACGGACGCTGGTCGGCGGCGTACCCCCAGGCCTTGCGGCGGAGCGCGAAGGTCGTCCACGCCGAGCCGAACCTGGTCGCCTCGGCCGTCACCCGGGTCCCGAAGTACTCGGCGAACGACTCGTTCAGCCACAGGTCGTCCCACCAGCGCAGGGTGACCAGGTCGCCGAACCACATGTGCGCCATCTCGTGCGCGATGGTGTTCGCCCGCTGCTCCCGTTCGGCGTCGGTGACCGCGGAACGGTGCAGAAACTCGTCCCGGAAGGTGACCAGACCGGGGTTCTCCATCGCCCCCATGTTGAACTCCGGCACGAACGCCTGGTCGTACTTGCCGAACGGGTAGCGCACGTCGAACAGCTCGTGCAGCCGGTCGAGGCACTGCCGGGTGACCGTGAAGATCTCGTCCGCGTCCCGGTCCAGGTATTCGGCGAGCGAGCGGCGACAGTAGACGCCGAGGGGAATGCCGTCGTGCTCGCCGCGCAGCAGGTGGTACGGCCCGGCGATCAGCGACACGAGGTAGGTGGCCAGCGGCGGGGTCGCGGCGAACTCCCACCTCCCCGGCGCCGGTGTGGCGGCGAGTTCGCCGTTGCCGGCCACCGTCCAGTCCGTCGGCGCGACGACCGAGAGGACCACCGGCGCCTTCAGGTCGGGCTGGTCGAAGCAGGCGAAGATGCGCTGGGCGTTGTCGATACCCGACATCGCGTAGAGGTAGGTGTTCCCGTCGGCCGGGTCGACGAACCGGTGCAGCCCCTCCCCGGCGTTCGAGTACGCCATCTCCGCCTCGACGACCAGCGTGTTGTCGGCGAGCAGCCCGGTCAGGGCGAACTGGTTGTCGTCCAGCGCGGCCGGATCCAGTGCCCTGCCGTTGAGCCGCACGCCGAGGAGTCTGGTCGGTCTGACCTCGACGAACGTGCCGGCGCCCGGGGTGGTGGAGCGGAACCGGATGCGGGTGACGGATCGGAACACGACCTCACCGCCGGTCAGATCCAACTCGATGTCGTACGACTCGACGGTGAGCAGTGCGGCGCGTTCCGTCGCAGCTACCCGGGTCAGGCTCGGCATCCGCATATCCTGCACGATGGGTCCGCGGGCGGCTGGGCTCCGGGCCGAATCTGTGTATGGAGGAACCGACGATGGCGCAGCACCCCAAAGGCGACTTCGACCTTTCGCGCGCCGTGTGGCAACGCGCCGAGGGCGACGATTCGGAGGGCGCGGTGGAGATCGCGTTCGTCGACGACCTGATCGGCATGCGCAACTCCGCCGAGCCGGACGGGCCGGTGCTGGTCTTCACCCAGGCCGAGTGGGACGCCTTCGTGGCCGGCGCCCAGGACGGCGAGTTCGACCTCGACTGACCGGGCCGGCCCGGCCCGGTGCCACCCACCTGGTGGCGGCCGACGGTCGCGGGGCGGTTGACGGTGGCGGGGCGGTTGACCAGTCGCTCAGCGGACGTAGTCCCCGAGCAGGGCCGGGGTCAGCCCCGCGGCGTGGATGGCGGTCAACGCGGCGATGAAGTCGTCGACGAACCGCTCCCGGAAGTGCATCAGGATGATGTCCCCGGCGTGCACCCCGGGGCCGTCCTGGTAGCGGACCTTTCCCTTGTCCACGGTCTCCTTCCAGAAGAACGCCGCCTTCATGCCGCAGTCCCGGGTCGCCCGCAGTGTGGTGGCGTCCTTGCTGCCGCCCGGCGGCCGGAACAGTACGGGGCGTCGGCCGTACCACTGCGCGAGCCGGTCGGCCGACCCGCAGATCTCCCGCCGCTGCGTCGCGTACGGCTTACCCCGCAACACCTGATGGGTCAGGGTGTGCGCCTCGATGACGACGTTGGCCGGGAGGTGCCGGAAGTAGTCGGGGTCGCCCTCGACGGCGTCGATGGTGAGGAAGAGCGTCACCGGCACGTGGGCGTCGAGGAGCAGTTGCCGGGCCTCCGGTTTCTTGACCCAGCCGTCGTCGATGGTCAGGAACGCCACCGGCTGGGTGGTGGGGATGTGGCTGTACCAGCCCGCCTCCGGCCCGGCCGGCACGGTCACCGGCTTCGGGGTCGGGGCATCCGGGAAACCTGGCACCCGGGCCGCGTACGGGCCGGTCGGGGTGGGCAGGTCCGGCGCGGCGGGAGCCTCGACGCCGGACGGGTGCGGCGATCCGCCGGGCGGGTGTGCCGATCCGCCGGACGGATGTGCCGATCCGCCGCCACGGCAGCCGGTCAGGCCGGCGAGGAGCGCCACCAGTACCGTGACGACGACCAGGAGCACCCCCGCACGTGGCCGCCCGTCACCGTGCCGGCCCGGGCCGTCGTCCCCGCTGGTCGGATGCCCCGCCACCACCCCCGGGACGCGAATCTGGTTCGCACTCACCCGCCGACCCTAGGCCGCTGGCTCCGCCGCACCAAGCGATGGCCGTCGACACGGGGAAGATGGAACCCCTGGTAGACCGGGGGTTCACCCGGTGTAGTGCCGGCCCGGCGGCGACCGCTGTCGGGTGCACCGGCCAGCCGCCGGTCCCGGCGGGCTTATCCGGTTGCCGCCCGCTCGACCGGACATCTAGGCTGATCTTGACCTCGCGGCTGCTGAACCGTCGAGCACACAACCGGACATCGCGGGATCCCGTCCCGCCCCCGCCCGCACGCGCCGACGCGCGTGTCGATGGCTCGTGCCCCTTCCTCGCAGCAGCTCCGAAAGGTCCCTCCATGCCCACACCAGCGGCCAAGCGGCCCGATCCACGCCTGGTCCGGGTCGACGACTCCTGGCTCACCCTGCCCAACCCGTCCGGAATACCCGTCGACATCTGCGCCGGGCCGGACGTACCGATCGAGTCGGTGGCGATCGACGAACTCCTCACCGTGCTGGAAACCGCCGACACGCTGCGGAGCCTCGCCCGCGCCACCCCGGGACTCGACACCGAACCCCGGATCGACCGGGTCGTCTGCACCCCGGACTTCCACAAGGGCGCCGGCATCCCGATCGGCACCGTGCTGCGTACGACCGGCGCGCTGATCCCGCAGGCGGTCGGAAACGACATCAACTGTGGGATGCGGGTGGAGGCCACCTCGGTCACCGTCGACCAGATCCGTCCCCACCTCGACCGGCTGGAGCGGCGGCTGCGGCACCTCTTCTTCGAGGGTGGCCGGCGGATCGGACTCACCGCCCGGCAGCGCGAAGGGCTGCTCCGCGAAGGGCTCCCCGGCCTGCTCGCCGACGGCGTACCGGCCGAGTCCAGGGCGGCCAGCGGGGACGGCGCCGGGGTCGCTGGCGGCGCGTGGCGTCAGGTCGGTCCCGACGACCTGACCGACCTGGACGGCCGGCTGCACTCCAGCGGTTATCCGGTCTCCTCCGCCGACGGGTTCCGCGACTGGATCACCAGCGGCGGCGGAACCAGCTACGACAGCATCATCGGCAGCGTCGGCGGCGGCAACCACTTCGCCGAGTTGCAGTACGTCTCGGCGGTGCACGACGGCGCGGCGGCGTACGCCTGGGGTCTGGCTCCCGGCCAGGTCGTGCTGATGGTGCACAGCGGTTCGCTCTCGCTCGGCCACCAGGCCAACGCCACCGGCCGGGACCAGGCGAAGGCGGCCTGGCCACGCGCGGTGCCGACGCCCCGGAACCGGATCCTGCCGATGCTGCTCGACGAGGCGTCCGCGCCCGGACGGCAGCGGTACCTGACCGCGTTCGCCAACGCCGCGAACTTCGCCCTCGGCAACCGGTTCTTCCTGGCGTTGATGCTGCGGGCCGGTCTGGCCGACATCGTCGGCGAACTCCGGTCCCGGCAGGTGTACGACGCACCGCACAACCTGATGTGGCCGGAGCCGGACGGCACCGTGCTGCACCGCAAGGGTGCCACCCCGGCGGCCGGAGCCGACGGTGCCGGTCAACGCCCGATCGACCTGTACGGCGAACCGGTCATCGTGCCCGGCTCGATGGGCGCGCCCAGTTACCTGCTCCGGGGGCTCGGCAACACCCGCGCACTGACCAGCGCCTGCCACGGCGCCGGACGCAGCATCCCCCGGGGTACGGCGGCCCGCGGCGGCGACGCCGAACTGGACGCGTTCCTGCGGGAGTTCCGGGTGGTGACCCCGCTGGACCACCGCGATCCGGCGGTGGCCGCCCGGCGGGACATCGTCGACGCGTGGCGGCGCGACCTCAAGCAGGAGGCGCCGTGGGCGTACAAGGAGGTCGGCGCGGTCGTCGACAGCCTGCGCCGGGCCGACGTCGCCGAACCGGTGGTCGAACTCCGGCCGATCCTGACCGTCAAGGGCTGACGCCGGGAACGGAACGGCGACAGACAGCGACCGGGACTAGAGACAGAGACAGAGACCGAGACAGCGACGGTCAAGGGGCGATCGCAGATCCGACCGGTCGGGCAGGGCCGATTCGCCCGACCGGTCGTCCACTCTCCGACGATCCGGCGAGGCGGTGCGTCGGGGTCCGGGAGACATCATCCCCATTGATATGCACGACGTGCCGTTAGCCCGTAGTTACGGAATGCTCACTCCGGACGCGGCGGGAGTGCCGTCCGTCGCCAGCCCCCCTAGCGTGACAGATCCTTTGTGCACTTGGAGCTGCGCCAAGTTGGGGGACAGTGGCATGCCATCACCCGCACAACCGTCATCGATCACATCTATTCTCCGTACCGGTCTCGTGGTCGGTCTGCTGGCGGCACTGACCGCGCCGATCTCCGGTACGACACCCGCCGCCGCGGTGGTGCTACCCACCGGATTCCAGGAACAGGTCGTGTTCACCGGCCTCAACCAGCCGACCAACATCGAGTTCTCCCCGGACGGCCGGGTCTTCGTCGCCGAGAAGGGCGGCCGGATCAAGGTGTACGACGACCTCGCCGACACCACCGCGACCGTCTTCGCCGACCTGTCGGCGAACGTGCACAACCAGCACGACCGAGGGCTGCTCGGACTGGCCCTGCACCCGAACTTCCCCACCCAGCCGTACGTCTACGTGCTCTACGCCTACGACGCGCCGCCCGGTCAGACCGCCCCGTACTGGAACGACAACTGTGCCTCGGTCGGCGGCACCAACGGCGGCCGGTGCATCGTCACCGGTCGGCTCTCCCGGCTGACCGCCGCCGGCAACACGATGACCGGGACGGAGCAGGTGTTCATCTCCGACTGGTGCCAGCAGTGGGCCAGCCACGCCACCGGCGACCTGCGGTTCGGCGCCGACGGCATGCTCTACGCGACCGCCGGGGACGGGGCCAGCTACGACCTGGTCGACTATGGCCAGCTGGGTAACCCGGCCAACCCCTGTGCCGATCCTCCGGGTGGGACGATGACGCCGCCGACCGCCGAGGGCGGCGCGCTGCGTTCCCAGGACCTGCGGACCACCGCCGACCCGACCAGCCTGGACGGTACGGTGCTGCGGCTGGACCCGGCGACCGGCGCCGCCGCCCCGGGCAACCCGGGCGCGGCCAGCGCCGACCCCAACACCCAGCGGATCGTCGCGCAGGGGCTACGCAATCCGTACCGCTTCACCATCCGACCCGGCACCAACGAGGTGTGGCTCGGTGACGTGGGCTGGAACCGCTGGGAGGAGGTCAACCGGGTGGTCGACCCGACCGGCGGCGTGGCCAACTTCGGCTGGCCGTGCTACGAGGGCGCGGCCCGCCAGGGCGGGTACGACGGCGCCAACCTCGACCTCTGCGAGAGCCTCTACACCGGCGCCGGGCAGACGGCACCGTTCTACACGTACGACCACGCCGCCCGGGTCGTCGACGGGGAGGCCTGCCCGACCGGAAGCTCCTCCGTCTCCGGGGCCGCGTTCTACCCCGCCTCCGGCGGCAGCTATCCGGCCGAGTACTCCGGCGCGCTGTTCTTCTCCGACTACAGCCGGGACTGCATCTGGGCGATGATGCCCAGCGCACCGGGTGGGCTGCCGGTGGCGACCAGCCGGCGTACCTTCGGCAGCGCCGCCGCCAACCCGGTCGACCTGGCGATGGGTCCGGGCGGGGACCTCTACTACGTCGACCACGCCGGATCGGTACGCCGGATCCGGTACTTCCCGGGCAACCAGCCACCGGTCGCGTCGATCGCCGCCTCCCCCACCTCCGGTACGGCGCCGCTGACCGTGAACTTCGACGGCACCGGCTCCTCCGACGCGGACCCGGCCGACGAGGGTCGACTCCGCTACGAGTGGGACTTCACCAACGACGGCACCGTCGACGCGACCACCGGCACAGCCTCGTACACCTATCCGGCCGGCGGCCCCTACACCGCCCGGCTGACCGTCTACGACACCCTGAACGCCTCCGCCACCCAGACGGTGCCGATCCAGACCGGCAACAGCATGCCGACCGCGGTGATCGACACCCCGGCCGAGGGCTTCACCTGGGCGGTCAACGACCCGATCAGCTTCACCGGGCACGCGACCGACCCCGACCAGGGCACCCTGCCGGGCAGCGCGCTGCACTGGCGGATGCTGCTGCACCACTGCTACACACTGGACAACTGCCACACCCACAGCCTCCAGGACTTCACCGGTACGAGCGGCAGCATGCTCGGCCCGGACCACGAGTATCCGTCCTATCTGGAGCTGGTGCTGACCGCCACCGACAGCGGCGGCCTGGCACACAGCACCAGCGTCCGACTCGATCCGAAGACCGTGGACCTGACGTTCAACTCCAGCCCGTCCGGCCTGCAACTGGTGTTCGGCTCGGGGCCCCAGGCCACGCCGTTCACCCGTACCGTCATCCAGGGGTCGAGCAACACGGTCAGTGCGGTCACCCCGCAGAGCCTCGGCGGCGTCCCGTACGTCTTCGGCTCCTGGTCCGACGGCGGGGCCCAGACCCACGTGATCACCGCCCCGGCCACTCCCACCAGCTACACCGCCAACTACAACCCGCAGTCGGGCAGCACCCGACTGCCGCAGTCCCAGTGGTCCGTGGCCGGGGCGGACAGCCAGGAGACGCTCCTGGTCAACGGCCGGGCCAACAACGTCCGGGACGGCAGTTCGTCGTCGATCTGGCACACCCAGCGGTTGCTGTCCAACCCGGCCCACCCGCACTGGATCGACATCGACCTGACCACCACCCGGACCGTCAACCGGCTGTACTACCTGCCCCGGCAGGGTTCCAACACCGGCGGTCGGATCACCGGATACGAGGTGTACGTCTCCGCCAACCGCACCACCTGGGGTAATCCGGTGGCGACCGGCACCTTCGCAAACAGCGCGGCCGAGCAGACGGTGACGATTCCGCCGACGAGTGGCCGGTACATCCGGCTGCGCGCCCTCGGCGAGGTCGGCGGCAACCGCTGGACCTCGGTCGCCGAACTCAACGTCGGGGTGGTTCCCACCGGCTGATCCTGACCGGCATTCCGGTGACCAGGCAGTACGCCTTCGTGGGTGGAGCGCCACTACCTGGTCACCGGGACCCGGCCGGCTCGCCCCGGCTCGGGCGGCCGGACCGCAGCACGTCGGCGATCAGGTCCGGGGCGGAGCGGGGCGCCGTGCCGAGCAGGGCCGGCAGATCCGTCTCCGGCTGCTCCAGCAACTGTGCGTTGAGGTTCGAGAAGATCGAAAGCGTGTGCGTGACCTGGTACGCCGGCAGACCGGCCCCGGTCAGTGCCGCGCGGGCGGCCCCCAACGACGTGCTCTCGTACCGGATCCCGGTGCCGAGCACACCCGTGAGCGACGCCGCGATCTCGTTCCCGCCGACGGCGGTGACCCCGGCCAGTTCGTACGTACGCCCCGCATGCCGGGCCGGCGCGGTGCCGCCGCCGGACGACACCGCCAGGTCGGCGTGGGCCTCGACGGCGATCCGGACCGCGACGTCGGCGAGGTCTCCACGGGCGACGACCGACATCCGACCCTGGCCCCACGGTGCCGCGAAGACACCGCTGGCGACGGTCTGGGCGACGGCCGGCAGCGCCAAGCCGGCCAGCAGCTCCGCGTACAACCCGTTGCGCAGGATGGTGACGTCGAGCGGAGACTCGGCGAGGCGGGCCTCGGTCCAGCGGTGCGGCAGCGCGATGGTGAGTTGGCCGCCCGAGCCGACCAGGCTGGTGTAGATCACGTGCCGGACGCCGGCCTCGACCGCAGCCCGGACCACCGCGCCGTGCCGGGCGAGCACCTCGTCGTCCTCGCCGAAACCGGCGGAGACGAAGACCAGGACGTCGACGCCGGTGAAGGCGTCGACCAGGGTCCCCGGCTCGTCGAAGTCGACCCGCCGCACGGGGACGGTGCCGGGTCGGGTGGTGACCGCCGCGCGGGTACCGCCCACCACCGGCAGGCCGGGGATCGCGGCGAGCCGGTCGAGGATCAGGCCGCCGAGCGCGCCCGAGACACCGGTGACGAGAATCATGGAGGTACCCCCTGCTGTGCTGCGGTGTGCTGACCCCGCCAGCGTCGCTACCGTTGACCCCGGCCGTAAGGAGGCACTCTCATGTCCGTCGGGCACACCGGCATAACCTCCCAGGTCAGCACGGCCGAACCGGTCGGGCCCTGTGGCGAGGGCGACTGTGGGATCCGGGACGTCCTGGACCGGATCGGCGACCGGTGGACCGTGCTGGTCCTCGTCGAGCTGTCCAAGGGGGTACGACGGTTCCGCGAGTTGCAGCGGGCGATCCCCGGTATTTCGCAGCGGATGCTGACCCTGACGACCCGCCGGCTCTGCCGGGACGGCCTCGTCGAGCGGACCGCCTACCCGACCATCCCGCCCCAGGTCGACTACCGGCTGACCGCCGTGGGGCGGAGCCTGGCCGACACCGTGTTCGGCCTCGCCGACTGGTCCGCCGCACACAAGGACACGATCGCCACGGCGCGGCAGCGCTGGGACGCCGAGCACCCGACCGAGCAGCCCGACTAGCCGTCGATCAACCGTCCGCGCGGGCCGACCGCCCTGCTACCGTGGAGGTATGCGGACGCACCTGAACGGTTGGTGGGCGCCCTGACGGGCGGCCATCGCATCCGCGTACCCGAATTCAGCAACGGCCGCCCTCCGGGGCGGCCGTTTCGCATGCGCTCACCCGGAGGCGGTCGCCGTACCCGGTAAGGAGCACATCCCATGACCCCGCGCACCCCGGTCGGCACGACCGGTCCGGTCAGCACGACCACCCCGACCCGCACGACCACCCCGGTGGGCACGCACACCCCGGCCGGCGGCGTACGCCGGATCACCGGGCTCAAGCCGACCGGACATCTGCAGTTGGGAAACCTGATCGGTGCCATCCGGCCGATCGTCGCCACCCAGTACCGGGCGGAGACGATCGTCTTCCTCGCCGACCTGCACGCACTGACCGTGCCCCACCAGCCGGCCCAGATCCGCGCGCTCACCCTGGAACAGGCCACCGTGCTGCTCGCCGCCGGGCTGGACCCGGACCGGGCGCTCCTCTACGTGCAGTCCCACGTGCCCCAGCACACCGAACTGCACTACCTGCTCGAATCCAGCACCAGTTACGGGGAAGCACGCCGGATGATCCAGTTTCGGGAGAAATCCGCGAACCAGCAACAAGTCCGGCTGAGCCTGCTCAGCTATCCGGTGCTGATGGCCGCCGACATCCTGTTGCACGACGCCCAGGAGGTGCCGGTCGGCGACGACCAGAACCAGCACCTCGAACTCACCCGGGCCGTCGCCACCCGGTTCAACGCCCGTTACGGCGACACCTTCACCGTGCCCCGGGCGGTGCACCCGACGGTGTCGGCCCGGGTGATGGACCTGACCGACCCGACCGCCAAGATGGGTAAGACCAACGACAGCGACGCCGGGACGATCTTCCTGCTCGACCCGCCCGACGTGATCCGCCGCAAGGTGCAGCGGGCGGTGACGGACCCGGGCCGGACCGTCGAGTACGACCCCGAGCGGCGCCCCGGGGTGGCGAACCTGCTCGACATCCTGGCGGCCTGCCTGGGCGCCTCGCCCACCGCGCTGGCCGCCGACTACGGGTCGTACGCCCAGCTCAAGGCGGCGGTGATCGAGGCCGTCGAGGCGATGCTCCGGCCGATCCGGCTCCGCCACGACGAACTCGCCCGGGACCCCGGCTACGTCCGACGGGTGCTCGCCGACGGCGCCGACCGGGCCCGGGAGAGCACCGCCGACACGGTGCACCGGACGAGGCGGGCCATGGGACTGCTGCTCTGAACGGAGGTCCGGGTCAGGCCAGGACCGGCAGCCGCTTCTCGAAGCAGACGCTGTACGGGTTGTCGACGTATTCGCCGTAGACCGGGATCTCGGCGTAGCCCGACGAGATGTACAGCTGGATCGCTGCGGGCAGGTAGCTGCCGGTCTCCAGCCGGAGCACGCTGTGCCCGGCCCGGAGGGCCATCTCCTCCAGGGCGCCGAGGAGCTGCCGGGCGAGGCCCTGACCACGGTGGGCGGGACGGACGTACATCCGTTTGATCTCCGCCGTGTCCCGCTCCAGCGCCTGGATGGCCCCGCAGGCGACCGCCCTGCCGGCCAGCACACCTACCAGGTAGCGGGCGTCGTCGTGCGGCACGAAGACCTGCCCGTCGAGACCGCCGTCGGCCTCCCGGAGTTCGCGTTGCTGGGCCACCAGCAGGGCGGCCAACTCGGGATCCGACGACGTACGTGACTCAATCAGCACCCTACCGACGTTAACCAGGGGGCGTTTCAACAAGGTTTCGCCCGGGTGGACCCGATACGGAGCGTGGAGGACTATTCCGCGCGCCGGGCCTCGTTGCCGGCCCCTCGGTCCGCCGTCCCGTCCACGGCCGGGTCGATCGGCTCCGCCGAGGTCGACTCCTCCAGGGTAGGGTCGGACTCCCACAGGGCCGGGTCCGCCGGGGCCGACTCGTCCGTGTCCAGCTCTACCAGGCCGGGGTCCCCCAGGGTCGGCGCTCCCGAGGCCGTCTCCTCCGGTGAACGCTGCCGACGGGCCTTCCGGGCCGCCAGCCGCTCCGCCGCCGACGCCCGGGTGATCTTCTCCTCCAGCCGGCTGTCGGTGCCCCGGGCGCTGGGCACGTAGTCGGCTCCGGCGTACAGCGTGGGGCGCCAGTCGAATTCCCGCTGGCCGATCCGGACCAGGCTGCCCGGCTCGGCGCCCGCCTTCGCGAGCTTGTCCTCCACGCCCAACCGCGCCAACCGGTCGGCCAGGAAGCCGACCGCCTCGTCGTTGTCGAAGTTGGTCTGCAGCACCCAGCGCTCCGGCCGCTGGCCGCGCACCACGAACGCGCCGTCCGGGGCCGTCTCGATGACGAAGCCGGCGTCGTCGACCGCGGTCGGGCGGATCACGATCCGGGTCGGCTCCAGGATCGGGGCCGCGGCCCGGGACGCCGCGACCATTTCGGCCAACGCGTAGGTCAGCTCGCGCAGCCCTTCCCGGGTCACCGCCGAAACCTCGTAGACCCGCAGGCCACGCGCCTCGATGTCGGGTCGGACGATGTCGGCGAGGTCACGCCCGTCCGGCACGTCGATCTTGTTGAGTACGACCAGTCGGGGGCGATCGGCCAGACCGCCGTACTCGGCCAACTCGGCCTCGATGGCGTCGATGTCGGCGAGCGGGTCCCGCCCGGGTTCCATGGTCGCCGCGTCCACCACGTGGACCAGCACCTCGCACCGCTCGATGTGGCGCAGGAACTCCAGGCCGAGCCCCTTGCCGGTGGCCGCTCCCGGGATCAGGCCGGGCACGTCGGCGACGGTGAAGGTGTGCTCGTCGATCCGGACCACGCCGAGGTTCGGCACCAGCGTGGTGAACGGGTAGTCCGCGATCTTCGGCTTGGCGGCGGACAGTACCGAGATCAGCGAGGACTTGCCGGCGGACGGGAACCCCACCAGGCCGACGTCGGCCACGCTCTTGAGTTCGAGTACGACGTCGAGCTGGTCGCCGGGCTCGCCCAACTCGGCGAAGCCGGGGGCCCGACGGCGGGCGTTGGCCAGCGAGGCGTTGCCCCGGCCACCGCGACCGCCCCGGGCCACCTCGACGGTGGTGCCGGGGCCGATCATGTCGGCCAGCACCGTACCGTCCGCGGCGTGTACGACCGTCCCGTCCGGGACCTTGAGCACCAGGTTGGCGCCGTTCGCGCCGTCCCGGTTGGAGCCGGCGCCGCCGCGTCCGTTCTCGGCCTTGACGTGCGGCCGGAAGTGGAAGTCGAGCAGGGTGTGCACCTGCGGGTCGACGACCAGGGACACGCTTCCGCCGTGTCCGCCGTCGCCCCCGTCGGGTCCGCCGAACGGCTTGAACTTCTCCCGGTGGATCGAGACGCAACCGTGCCCGCCGTCACCGGCCTGCAGGTGCAGTACGACCCGGTCAACGAACGTGGTCACGCTGCCAATCCTTTCATCGGCACCGGGCACCGGTGCCAGAAACCGAGCCGGGGACAGCGGACGCGGACCGGCCAGGGCCGGAGGGCCACGATCCCCGCACATGAAACGGCGGAGCGGGCCCGGACACCTGGTCCGCGGCCCGCTCCGCCGGAAAGCTGACGTTGCTGACGTTACCGCTCGGACGGAACGATGCTGACGACCTTGCGGCCGCGCTTGTTGCCGAACAGGACCGCACCGGCGGCCAGCGCGAACAGCGTGTCGTCTTTGCCCCGGCCGACCAGGTCACCGGGGTGGAACTTCGTACCCCGTTGCCGGATCAGGATCTCACCGGCGTTGACCACCTGCCCACCGAACCGCTTGACGCCGAGCCGCTGCGCCGCGGAGTCGCGACCGTTGCGCGAGCTGGACGCACCCTTTTTGTGAGCCATCTGAGGACGACCTTACTTTCCGCTGGACGCTTACTTACCGTTGGTGATACCGGTCACCTTGACCTGGGTCAGCGGCTGGCGGTGACCCTGGCGCTTGTGGTAGCCGGTCTTGTTCTTGAACTTGTGGATCCGGATCTTCGGACCCTTCGTGTGGGCGGCGATCTCGCCGGCCACCGCGACGTTGGCCAACTTCGCCGCGTCGGTCACCAGGTCGTCACCGTCGACGAGAAGTACGGCGGTGAGCTTGACCGCGTCGCCGGGCTGACCGACCAGCTTCTCGACCTCGATCACGTCGCCCTCGGCAACCTTGTACTGCTTGCCGCCGGTCTTGACGATCGCGTACATCGGACGCGGACTCCCTGTCGTTGAGGCTGATGGTGTTCGCGAGGCCCGCTCGACCGCACGAGGTGCGGGGGCGGGCACGGGAGAACCTGGCACGTAATTCGCGCCGCAGGTTAGCGTACGCCATGTCGGGGTCGGCGCCCAAACCGGGCCCCGTCACCAGATCGGCGGACGGCCTCCCGTCGGCACCACGGAGGCGGCAGTCGGGTCCCGCAGAGGCGGCGGTCAGGTCCCGCAGAGCTGGTCGAGCCGCTGCTGCAACTGGTCGAGCTTGTTCTCGTCGACGGAGTCGACGCTGGCCTTCATGGTGCCCACCTCGGTCGCGATCTCGGCCAGTACGGCCTTGAGCCGCGCGTCTGTGGCCTTGGCGGACTGCTCCTGCATCGCCGTACCCCAGGTCCGCAACGCCGCTTCCGCCTTGCGCTGGGCGGCCTGGGCACCTGCGGTGTCGTTGGCGCCGGCAGCCTGCAACGACTTGCCCAACTCCGCCACGAAGGTCTGCACGGAGGTCGTACTGGCCTTGGTGGCGGCCTCGCAGACCTCCTTGCCGTTGCCCCCGGCCGGGCCGGTGTCCGTGCCGGGCGAACCGGTCGGGCCCGGCGCGGTGCCACCGGGTGACGGGGCGCCCGAGGACGGCACACGGCCCGACGGTTCGGCGCCGGACGAGTTGGGACTGCCGGCGCGGTCCCGCTCAGCCGAGCAGCCAGCGGCCGTGAACAGCACGGCGATGGCGGCGGCGGTCACCAGCAGGCGTCGCATGTTCTTCTCCTCCGGGAGGTACGGGTGGCCCTCCGCGCGATCGGCCGGCACGGGTGCCGGCCGATCGATGATCGCGAAGGAGTGACCAGCCTAGCCACATCCCCCGCCATCATCGCAGCCCGTGCCGAAGACCGCTCGTCAACGCGTTCCCGGCCGCACGCTCCCGAGCCGCCCGAGGGCGGCTCCGGCGTCTCAGGGGCGGGTACGCCGTCGCGTTCCCCCACGCCGGGCCCGGCGCCGACCGCCGCCGGCCTCCGTCGGGTCGGTCTCCGCGTCCAGCTCCCCGGTGTCCTCGATGCCATCGGGATCGCCCGCGCCGGCCAACCGCATCGGCTCGGTCGGTTCCGCGTCGGAGACGTCGTCGCTCACCGGGAGCTCCGTCTCGTACCGGGACAGGTCGTACCCCATGGTGTCGTCGAGGTCGGTGGCCTCGACGACGACCCGTTCCGGTGCGGCGGCCTTCCGGCCACGCCGTCGCGCACCGGCGGCCGGCGCCTCCGACGTCGGGGCCGGGGCCCCGGTGGCGGTGGCGGCGGAGGTGGCCGAGGCGACGGCCTTGACCTTGTCCGCGGCAGCCGGCCGGGACTTCTCCGACACCGGCTCGGTGTGGATGATCACGCCACGGCCCTTGCAGCAGTCGCAGGTCTCGCTGAACGCTTCCAGCAGCCCGGCGCCGATCCGCTTCCGGGTCATCTGGACCAGGCCGAGCGAGGTGATCTCGGTCACCTGGTGCTTGGTCCGGTCCCGGCCCAGGCATTCGGTGAGCCGGCGCAGCACCAGGTCACGGTTCGACTCCAGCACCATGTCGATGAAGTCGATCACGACGATCCCGCCCAGGTCGCGCAACCGGAGCTGGCGGACGATCTCCTCGGCCGCCTCCAGGTTGTTCCGGGTGACCGTCTCCTCCAGGTTGCCTCCGGCGCCGGTGTACTTGCCGGTGTTGACGTCGACGACCGTCATCGCCTCGGTACGGTCGATCACCAGGTGACCGCCGGAGGGCAGGAAGACCTTCCGGTCCAGGCCCTTGAGGATCTGCTCGTCGATCCGCCGCTCGGCGAAGACGTCCGCGCTGCCCGTGTGCCGGCGCAGCCGGGGCACCAGGTCCGGCGAGACGTGCGAGAGGTACGACTCGACCATGTCGTACGACTCGTCGCCCTGCACCACCAGCTCGCGGAAGTCCTCGTTGAACAGGTCCCGGACGACCCGGATGACCAGGTCGGGCTCCTCGTAGAGGAGCACCGGCGCGCCGCCCTCGGCGGCCTTGGCCTGGATGTCCTCCCACTGGGCCTGCAACCGCTTGACGTCGCGGGCCAACTCGTCCTCGCTCGCGCCCTCGGCAGCGGTCCGGACGATCACGCCGGCACCGTCCGGCACCAGCTTCTTGAGGATGTCCCGCAGCCGCTTGCGCTCGGTGTCGGGCAGCTTCCGGCTGATGCCGGAGGCGTTGCCGTGCGGCACGTAGACCAGATGCCGGCCGGAGAGCGCGATGTGGCTGGTCAGCCGGGCACCCTTGTGGCCGATCGGGTCCTTGGTGACCTGCACCAGCACCGAGTCGCCGGAGCGCAGCGCGTGCTCGATCGACCGGGCCCGTCCCTCCAGCCCGGTGGTGTCCCAGTTGACCTCACCGGCGTAGAGCACCGCGTTCCGACCGCGCCCGACGTCGACGAAGGCCGCCTCCATGCTGGGCAGCACGTTCTGCACCTTGCCCAGGTAGACGTTGCCGGCCATGGTGCCGGCCGACGCGCGGGTGACGTAGTGCTCGACGAGCACCCCGTCCTCCAGGACGGCGATTTGGGTCCGGTCGCCGCGCTGGCGCACCGCCATCACCCGGTCGACGGCCTCGCGGCGGGCCAGGAACTCGGACTCGCTCAGGATCGGCGGCCGGGTGCGCCGCTGTTCACGGCCGTCCCGGCGGCGCTGGCGCTTGGCCTCCAGCCGGGTCGAGCCGGAGACGCCCTGCACCTCGTCGACGGTCTTACGCGGCTCGCGGATCTTGATCACGGTGTGTACGCCGTCGTCGGCGGCACCGTCGGCGTCCCCGGCGCCCTTGCGGCGGCGCCGCCGGCGGCGCCGGGTCACCCCGTCGCCGGCCTCCGCGTCGTCGTCCTCGTCTTCCTCCGCCTCGGCCTCGGCCTCGGTTTCGGCCGCCGGTTCCTCGTCCTCGGCGTCCTCGATGTCGTCCGCCGTGCCCTTGCCCCGGCCCCGACCCCGACGACCCCGGCGGCGTCGGCGCCGGGCCGCCGCCGTCTCCTCGTCCTCGTCCTGGTCCGTGGCGTCGAGGGCCTCTTCGTCCGTGGCGGCCTCGGCCTCGACCTCGACCTCGGATTCGACCGCCTGCTCGGTGGTCCGGCGCCCGCGACGACGCCTCCGGAGCGTCTCGGCGGGCTCGCCCGGCTCGGCCTCGACCTCTACCTCCACGGGCCGGACGACCGCGACCGGCTCGACCGGCGCGCCGGCCCGGGTCGGCGGGGTCTCCGGCTCCGGCGCCATGAACAACACGGTGGGCGCGGAGAGCGCGGCCCGCCGTCGGCGGCCTCGCGGCGCCTCCTCGGGGACGTCGGCCGGCTCCAGCAGGCTCGCGCTGCCGTCACCGCCGGAGAGCTGTGCACCCGGCTGACCGCCGCCGGCGGTCGGCTCGACGGCACCAGGCGCGCCGACGGTGCCGGTCGGCTCGGGGTCGCCACCGGTACGGGCCGCAGCCGGGGCACCGGCCGCTATCGCACCACCGGTCGGCTCGCCCGCCGCCTCGGTCGGCTCGCCCACGGCCTCGGTCGGCGGGGCGGGCGCCGGAGCCGCCTTCTTCCGCCGCGTCCGGGTCACCTTGACCGGCGGTACGGAATCGACCGGCGGTACGGATTCGACGGCCGGAGCCGGCGCCTCGGTACCGTCGGTCGGGCTGGCGGTCGTACCGGCGTCACCGGTTGGTGCGCCGTCTGCCGGCCGAAGACCGGTTTCGTCCTTCTTGTCGGCCGTAGTGGCCTTTCGCCGTCTGCGCGTTGTCTTCGGTGCGGGCTCCGTGTCACCGGCCACCGGGGCCAGCACCTCGGGGTCGGCCGCCTCCCCGCTGCCCGACCGGGCCGTACTGGGCGCCTCGATCGGCGCGCCGGTCGGCGTCGGTTCGCTCGCCGCCGACGTACGGCGACGCGTGGCGCGGACACGCCGCACGGGCGCCTCGGTGCCGGTGTTCTCGGCGGCGTCGGCCGGCTGTGCGCCGGTCCGTTCCCCGCCCTCTGGCTCGTTCTCGAGCATGGACGTTCTCCAGTTCTGGCTTCCCCGGGCGCGGGTGAGCGCTGCCACGCAGGGTTGCCGCAAAGTATTTCCGGTGACGCGTCAAGGTGACCGGGTCGCCGAAGTCTGCCTACCTGCCGCCGGCCGGATTTCCGACTAGCGTTCGCCGATGGCTGCCCCGTCGCGGTCCGCCTCCAACGGATCCACGATCTCCCCCTGCGCGGTCAGCGTGCCCTGCGCCAGCCGGGTCGCCCTCGGCGGCACCGGCGGCTCCAGGTCGGCCACCACGCGGAGGCCAGAAAGGACGTCATCGGGTCGTACGGACGGGGTGACCTGCCGGACGACCATTTCGAGTATCGCACACGGTACGCCCGCGACCCCGGAAGGTGCCCCGGTCCTCTCGATCACATCGATACCGCTCACGGCGGCACGGGCGTCGAAAACGCGTCGGCCCTGCTTGGTCATCCGCTCGACCATCACCTCGGCGGCGGCCAGGAAGGCCGACACGGCGTTGCGCAGGACATCGGGCTCGATCCCGGGCAGTTCTATCCGCCACCGCGACGCGTCGATCCGGTCCGCCAGGCTTCCGCTCCCCGCGACGACGGCGTCGAGGACGTCGAGCCCCGGGGACAGCGCCGAGTCCAACGCCGTCCGCAGGTCTGACGGCTCCACCGGCGCCTGGAGTCCGATCTCCAGGTACTCGGCCTCGCTGGCGACCCCGGTGGGCGCCGCACTGGCATAGGAGATCTTGGGATGCGGCGTGAAGCCCTGGGAGAAGGCCACCGGTACGCCGGCCCGCCGCAACGCGCGCTCGAAGGCACGGGCGAAGTCACGGTGCGAGGTGAACCGCAACGGGCCGCGCTTGGCGTACCTGATCCGGATCCGCTGCACGACCGGCGCCTGGCCGCCCTCCGGCTGTGGTTTCCTGCTGATCGTGGTGCTCCTGTAGTGGGCGGGGCCGGTGGTGCACCCCGGTGACGTCGAGCCGCTTCACGCTGCGGCGGGGATCAGTGTCCGGTATCGGGACGACTGTCCCGGAGGCGGGTCACAGCTCCGACACCGGGCGGGTTGTCCCGAACGCGGGTCAGTGTGTGTGTGCGGGGTCGGCCGGCATCCGGAGGCCGGCATTGACCGGGGTCAGCGGCAGGAGTTTCCGGCCGGTCGGCCCGATCTGGATCTCGGTGTCCATGGACGGGCACACGCCGCAGTCGAAGCACGGCGTCCACCGGCAGTCGTCCTGCTCGAACTCCGACTTCGAGTCCTGCCAGTCCTGCCAGAGCCAGTCCTTGTCCAGGCCGGAGTCGAGGTGGTCCCAGGGCAGCACCTCGGCCTGCTCCCGCTCCCGGACGGTGTACCAGTCGAGGTCCACCCCGAACGACGGCAGCACCTCCGCGGCGGCGTCGATCCAGCGCTGGTAGGAGAAGTGTTCGCTCCAGCCGTCGAACCGGCCGCCGTTCTCCCAGACCCGCCGGATCACGGCGCCGACCCGGCGGTCGCCCCGGCTCAGCAGTCCCTCGATCAGCGACGGCTCACCGTCGTGGTACCGGTAGCCGATCGCCCGACCGAGCGAACGGTCGGAGTTGATCGCCTGCTTGAGCAGCCGAAGCCGGTTGTCGATCACCTCGGGCCGTTCCATCCTGGCCCACTGGAACGGGGTGTGCGGCTTGGGTACGAACCCGCCGATCGAGACGGTGCAGCGGATGTCCTTGGAACCGGTGGCCGCCCGACCAGCCTTGATCACCTCGTGCGCGAGCCGGGCGATCTGCAGGACATCCTCGTCCTCCTCGGTCGGCAGCCCGCACATGAAGTAGAGCTTCACCTGCCGCCACCCGTTGGTGTAGGCGGTGACCACGGTGCGGATCAGGTCCTCCTCCGTCACCATCTTGTTGATCACCTTGCGGATCCGCTCCGAGCCACCCTCGGGGGCGAAGGTGAGCCCGGTCCGCCGGCCGTTGCGGGACAGTTCCTGGGCCAGCTCGATGTTGAACGCGTCGACCCGGGTCGACGGCAGCGAGAGCGAGACGTTGGTCCCCTCGTACTGCTGGGCCAGGCCGGAGCACATGTCGCCGATCTCGGAGTGGTCCGCCGAGGACAGCGACAGCAGGCCCACCTCGTGGAAGCCGGAGTACTCCAGCCCTTCCTTGACCATCTGTCCCACGGTGGTGATCGACCGTTCCCGGACCGGCCGGGTGATCATGCCGGCCTGGCAGAACCGGCAGCCCCGGGTACAACCCCGGAAGATCTCCACGGCGTACCGCTCGTGCACCGTCTCGGCGAGCGGCACGATCGGCCTCTTCGGGTACGGCCAGGCGTCCAGGTCCATCGTCGTCCGCTTGTGCACCCGGAACGGCACGTCCGCCCGGTTCGGCACGACCCGCTGGATCCGCCCGTCGGGCAGGTAGTCGACGTCGTAGAAGCGCGGCACGTAGACGCTCTCGGTACGGGCCAGCCGCAGCAGCAGCTCGTCCCGGCCACCGGGGCTGCCCTCGGCCTTCCACTCCCGGACGATCTCGGTGATCTCGAGTACGGCTTCCTCGCCGTCACCGAGCACGGCCGCGTCGACGAAGTCGGCGATCGGCTCGGGGTTGAACGCGGCATGTCCACCGGCCACGATCACCGGATGCTCGTCGGTACGGTCGGCGGCCAGGAGCGGAATGCCGGCCAGGTCGATCGCGGTCAGCAGGTTGGTGTAACCCAGTTCGGTGGCGAACGAGATCCCGAACAGGTCGAACGCCCCGACCGGCCGGTGCGCCTCGACGGTGAACTGCGGCACACCGCCGGCCCGCATCAGCGCCTCCAGGTCCGGCCAGACCGCGTAGGTCCGTTCGGCCAGCACGTCAGGCAGCTCGTTGAGCACCTCGTAGAGAATCTGGACGCCCTGGTTGGGCAGGCCCACCTCGTACGCGTCCGGATACATCAGTGCCCAGCGGACAACCGCCGAGTCCCAGTCCTTCACCACCGCGCCCAGTTCGCCACCGACGTACTGGATCGGCTTGCTCACCTGGGGCAGCAGCGGCTCAAGCTGCGGCCAGACGGTCACCGCCGCTGACCTGCTCGCGGCGGTCGACGCGGCGCTCATGGAACCTCCCGGGAACATCTGGCTGGAACAACCGACCAACGATTCAGGGTACGCGTTGCCGGACCAGCCCGATCGGGTAGGAAGCCATCACCCCAGGTCACCTATCCAGTACGCCTGGTCACCGCGCCGTCGCCGACACCCGGGACGGCCACACGTCGCCCGGAAAATTGGTCAGGCGGTACTAACCTCGAACAGGCGCGAGAGGAGACCCGAACAATGCCGCAGCCGCAGCCGGACGCGACCGAACCGGCGGGCCGAGCCGCTCCATCCGAGCCGCCACCATCGGTCGATCAGCAGCCGGACCCCGACGCCACCCGCGCCGAGGAGCCGGCACCCGCCGACGCTTCGTCCAGCGCAGAGCAACCGCCAGCGGCCACGGCAGCGGCCGAGGCGCCCGGGGAGGGCGAACCCGCAGCGACGGACGCCACCCGGCGAGTGGAGCAGCCGGCCGAGGACCTGCCGCCACCGGACGCGACCCGCGTCGACCAGCCCGCCGAGGACCCGTCGCCACCGGACGCGACCCGCGTCGACCAGCCCGCCGAGAACCCGCCACCGCCCGACGCCACCCGCGTCGACCAGCCCGCCGAGGCCGTCGTCGAACCGGTCGAGGCCGTCGTCGAACCGGTCGAGGAGAGGTCGCCCGCGGCGGCCGAGGACGGCCCGCCACCGGCGCCCGGTGGTGCCGGCGCATCGGCGCAGGTGGACGAGGACGAGGACACGCCGATCCCCACCCGGGTGGCCGTACCCCGCTGGACGGGTTCGGCGCCCGTACCGCCGCCCCGGCAACGCAAGCGCCGCTGGTTCGGCGGGGGCGCCGAGCCCCACCCGGCCGACGCGGCGGCCCGACCCGGTTCGACCGCTCCGGCGACGCCACGGCCCGACCCGACCCTGCGGATGCCGGCCGCCCCGGCAGACGAGGCTGAGATCCCCACTCCGGTCGACCCCTGGGCGGGTGCCGCCGACGACCCCTGGGCGATGCCCCAGCCGTACTCGCCGGCCGGCGGCCATCCGGCGGCACCGGGCCCGGCGTCGGTCGGATACGACCCACCGGTCAGTCCTCCCCCGGCCCGGCAACTGCCGGTGACCCGGCGCTTCCCCGCGCCGACGGGACCGCCACCGTCATCGCCGTCACCGCCGCGCGCGGCGCGGCCGACGCCGTCACCCCCGGCACGGTCGGCACGACCGCCGGCCCCGCCGTCGGCGCGGACGGCACCCGCACCGCCACCGCAGAAGGCTCCACCGGCGCGGAAAGCCCCGCCGCCACCACCACCGGTGGCTCCACCCCGGCCGCCTCGGCAGCGACGCGGTCGCCCGGACAGTCCGCCGCAGAAGCCACCGCGCGGCTACCCTCCGCCTCCGGCACGACGACGTCGACGCTGGCCCCGGGTCATGCTCACGCTGACCCTGCTGAGCATCGCCTGCTGCTGCGGTGTGCCGGCGTACTTCGCGAAGCCGATCTGGGACCAGTACCCGGCGTCGCCGGAGGACCCGCTGCCCGCCGAGGTACGGGACCTCCACCTGCTCGACAACCGGGACGGCAAGCGGGCCGCCGAGCAGTTGAAACAGGAGGTGCAGGCGCGGAACCTGCTCGGTGGTGAGCCGTTCGCCGCCGTCTACCGCGACGGGGCCGGCAAGCGGGTCGTCATCTATGGCAGCACCGGGTTCCGACTCAGCCCCGAATCGGACGTCGAGAAGGAGTTCGCCCGTCTCCAGGAGGAGTACGCGATCACCACGGTCGAGCCGATGCGGGACGGAGTCGCCCGGGGCGAGTTCCGCCGGTGCGGCGTCGGCCAGGCCGACGGGGACACCGTCGTCGTCTGCACCTGGGCCGACCACGGCAGCCTCGCCACCGCGCTGTTCACCAGACTGTCCATAGCGGACAGCTCCGACCTGCTCACCACGCTTCGGACCGAAATGATCCAGCGCAAGCCCATCGCGTAGCCACCGCCGGGCCCGGCGCCGACGTTACCGGTCGCCGGGCGACCGGCAGTGGCTACGTTCCGTTCTCCTCGGCGTTCCGGGCCGGCGCGTACCGGGGCACGTACTCCTGCCCGGTCAGCTTCTGGATCTCCGTCATGATCTCGTCGGTGATCCGGCGGAGCGAGGTCCGGTCGGTCGGTCGGCCGACGAAATCGAGCGGCTTACCGAACCGCACGATCACCTCCCCGGTGCCGAGCCGGGGCAGCCGGGCTCCGATCGGCTGTACCCGCTCCGTACCGATCATCCCGACCGGGATCACCGGCACCTCGGCGGCCAGTGCCAACCGGGCCGCGCCGGTCCGACCCCGGTAGAGCCGCCCGTCCGGCGACCGGGTGCCCTCGGGGTAGATGGCGACGAGGTCACCACCCCGGAGCACCGGAATCGCCCCGTCGAACGCGGACAGTGCGGCTCGTCCGCCGGCGCGCTCGACCCGGATCGCGCCCAGCCCGGTGACCACGGACCTGGTCAGCCAACCCCGTACGCCGGTGCCGGTGAAGTACTCGGCCTTCGCCCAGAAGGCGAGGTGCCGGGGCACCACCGAGCCGAGGAAGAGTTCGTCGGCGACCGAGAGGTGGTTACCGGCGAAGATCGCGCCGCCGGTCGGCGGGATGTTCTCCAGGCCCTCGACCCTGGGGCGCCAGGCGAGCCGCATGGCGGTACCGACGGTGTACTGGCCGAGGGTGTAGAGCAGCGGCACGGGACCTCCGGCGATCGGGATGGGTGGGCGCTGTCACGTTAACCGACGCTCGACCGGCCCGCGCAGGTGACCGTCCCCG